>NZ_AUID01000019.1 GCF_000423525.1 Proteocatella sphenisci DSM 23131
TCAGTGCTCTACATTTTTGTAGATGTTGAATAATCTAGGATTTTTAATTATTAAAGTTTAGGGGTCAAAAAACGTCATTCTCCGACAGCCCCTTAGATAAAGGATAAAGATAATAAATAAATATTTAATTTTAACTGATTTTTTCATTTTCATATTCTGAATCCTTGTTTTTCAAGAAATTACATTCAAAGTCATTAGCTATTTTAAATACTAAGGATCCCATTGCAAGGAGTGCTATAAGGTTTGGGAAAACCATAAGGGCATTAAACATATCGGCAAGTTCCCATACAAGAGGTACCTTTATAACTGTACCAAATACTATAACAGTACTAACAAGCACTCTATAAGGAAGGATACCTATTTTGCCAAACAAGTATTTAACATTTGCTTCACCAAAGAAATACCATCCTATGATTGTAGAGAAAGCAAAGAAGAAAAGGCATATAGCTACAAACTTTGTACCAAAACTACCAAAACCATAAGTAAAAGCAGCTTGAGTAAGTTCAGCACCTGTAAATCCACTGTCGAGCGCACCTGTTGTTAAAATTACAAGAGCAGTCATAGTACATATTATGCCAGTATCTATTATTACACCAAGAGTTGCAGTAAGGCCTTGCTCGGCAGGGTGGTTAACTTTTGCAAGAGCATGAGAGTGAGGAGTAGAACCCATACCAGCCTCGTTTGAAAACAGACCTCTTGCAACCCCGTATCTGAAGGCTTCTTTTATACTCACACCAATAATACCACCACCTAAAGCCTTAGGGTTAAATGCACCAACAAATATCATTTTAAAAGCTGGGATTATCATATCGGCATTTAATATTATAATAATAGAGCTTCCTATGATATAAAACAGGGCCATAAAAGGAACAACCTTTTCAGTAACCGAGTTTATCCTGCTTACACCCCCAACCACAATGAGCATTACCAGTACTGCAACAAAAACACCAGTCACAATCTTGGGAATTTTAAAAGCTGTGTAGACAGAGGCAGCAATAGAGTTTGCCTGAACCACATTACCCATAAGTCCCAGTGCCAGTATTATTGCAATTGCAAAAAAAGCGGCAAGAAATTTGTTGTTAAGTCCGTAACGTATGTAATATGCAGGTCCTCCGACTTTTTCACCATCTTTTACTTGTACAAACCTTTGAGCTATTACAGCCTCAGCAAAGATTGTACCCATTCCAAAGAACCCACTTATCCACATCCAGAACACTGCGCCAGGTCCACCGGAAACAATAGCTCCGGCAACTCCGGCAAGGTTACCTGTTCCAACTTGAGCAGCTATTGCAGTTGCAAGTGACTGGAATGAAGAAACCTCACCTTTTACCTTCACTTTTTTTTCTTTTTCAAAAAGGAAACCAAAAGTTTGCTTAAATGCTAATTTTACCTTTCTTACCTGGATAAATCGCATTTTTAATGAGAAATAAATCCCTGTACCAAGTAACAGGAAAAGCATAAAAGGTCCCCAAAGAACCTTGTTGATGGAAACTACAATTTCCATAATATCCATGACAATACCCCCTTAAATAAATAAATAAAAATAAATGAACAATGATATTAATTTCACTAATTATATTATATTACAATAAATGATTAATTTCAAGTAATATAAAAAATAGTAAAAATACTCTACATTAAACTGTACAAAATCTACATTAAACTGTACAAAATCTACATTTTGTAATAAAATCATTATAAGGTAATATTATGATTTCTTTTTTCGAGGGAGCAGACATGATAATCAGAAATGGATTAGTTTTTTTAATCGAGAATGAAGGTTTTATAAAGAAAGATATTGAATTTAAAGGTGGAAAGATAGAACGAATAGGAAAAAATCTTTCCAATGACTCAAATACTGAGGAGTTTGATGCTGAAGGAATGTACATAACTCCCGGACTCATTGATGCTCACTCACATATAGGGCTTTTCAATGAATCCATAAGATGGGAAGGCGAAGATGGAAATGAAGAATTTGATCCGGTGACTCCAGATATGAATGCACTTGATGGAATAAATCCGTTTGATATTGCATTTGATGAAGCGCTTGAAGGTGGAGTAACCACAGTATCAACAGGTCCTGGAAGTGCAAATGTGGTAGGAGGAAGTTTTACGACAATTTCACTCTATGGGAACATAGTAGATAATATGGTAATTCAAAATCCTGCATCTATGAAATGTGCTTTTGGAGAAAACCCCAAAGGTGTATATGGTCAGAAGGGAAAAGCGCCCGTGACCAGAATGGGAGTTGCTGCAATTTTGAGAGAAACCCTTATTAAAGCAGAAAATTATATTGCCAGAAAAGAAGACGCAGAGTACAAAGGCGAACATTTCGATATAGACCCTAAAATGGAGGCCATGTGCCCTGTAATAGAAAAGGAAATACCTCTCAAAGCCCATGTTCACAGAGCCGATGATATATGCACTGCTATAAGGATTGCAAAAGAATTTAATATAAGGCTGACTCTCGAACATTGTACAGAAGGCCACCTCATTGCGGACTATATAGCCCAAGAGGGAGTTAGTGCCCAGGTAGGACCTACTTTTGGTTCAAGGACAAAACCAGAGCTTACAAACAAGAGTTTTGAAACAGCTAAAATCCTCAGTGAGAAAGGGGTAAAAGTCTCAATTATAACGGATCATCCAGTTATACCACAGCAGTCCCTTAATATGTGTGCTGCAATGGCTGTAAAAGCAGGCATGGATGAATTCGAAGCACTAAAGGCAATAACACTAAACCCAGCCCAGACTCTGAGTATAGACCATGTAAAAGGCTCTATAAAAGAAGGGCTCGATGCAGATATAGCAATATGGAACCTTCATCCTCTGGATCTTCAGGCATCAACTGTAAGAGTCTTTGTAAAAGGTGAAGAAGTATTTGGAAGATAGGAAATTACAAAAAAGCTGACGGACATTTATAGCAAATGATCCAGTCAGTTTTTTTTGTATGAATTAACTGTTTGAATAAAAAAAAAGTAATTGGGTATAGTAAATAGAAATGATACTTAGGAAAATTGGATGCATGGAGGTGCAAGATGAGCAATGCAAGCAAGTGGAAACTGAGTAAAGAAGACATGGAAATTAACGTAAAATTCGAGAATTTTGATTTTAAAACAACTAAGGAGATAGAAAAACTCAATGGTATAATAGGGCAGGTAAGAGCCGTAGAAGCCCTTGATTTTGGGATTCATATTCAAAATGACGGATATAACATATATGTTTCTGGTGAATCAGGAACAGGAAGAAAGAGTTATTCATTATCCCTTATAGAAAAAGTTGCAAAGAACAAAAAAATCCATAAAGATTATGTTTATGTATTCAATTTTCTAAAACCGGATGAACCCATTGCTCTTTCATTCTCTCCAGGAGAGGGAAAAATATTTAAAAAGGATATGGAATTTTTTATAAATAGAATAATAAAAGAAATTCCAAAGTCATTTTCTGGTTCTGAATATGAATCCAGATATCAGGATATAGTAATGAAATTTGAGCAACTGAGTACTGCTTATATAGCAGAACTTAACCTTGTAGCCCAGGACAAAGGAATAAAATTTGTACCCTCACCAAAAGGGCTCATGTCATTTCCAATAAAAGAAGATGGAAGTATTTATCAGGAAGAAGAATACAAGACACTTGAACCTGAAAAGGTAGAAGAAATTCAGGAAAATAGCAAAACTCTTTCTAAAGATTTTAACGAATATATGACCAAGATGAAAGAACTGGATCTTAAGATATCTGACAAAATAGCCCATCTTGAACAGCAGGTAGTGGATAAAATTGTAAGTTATTACATTTCAGACATGAAAGAAAAACATGCTGATAATAAGAAAGTAATAGACTATATTGATGAACTACAGGAAGATATAATTAATCACACAAGCTTTTTTAAAGGAAAAGAGAAAGAAGAAACAGCCAATCCACTGGCATTCTTCAGAAGAGAAGATCCTAAACAGTTTATCACAAGATATGATGTGAACCTATTCATAGACAATACGAATATAGAAACTGCTCCCGTAGTCCTTGAACGAAATCCAAGCTATTACAACATTATAGGTTTTGCAGAATACAGAAACGAAAATGGAATGTACACGACGGACTTCATGAGTATAAAACCAGGGGCTCTCCACAAGGCTAACGGAGGATTTCTCATTATAAACGCAAAAGATATGCTAATGAATACACTTGCCTGGGAGGGACTTAAAAGAAGCATCAAGACAAAAAAGATAATGATAGAGAATCCTTTCAAACAAAGTCTTGCTCTAATGACAACAGGGCTTAAACCTGAACCCATAGACCTTGATATAAAAGTAGTTCTTATTGGGGACATGCACATATATTCACTTCTTTATTACTATGACGACGACTTTAGAGAACTATTTAGAATAATGGCAGACTTTGACATAGAAATAGAAAAAAACAACGAAAATGAGATCAAATTCGCCAAATTTATAGCCGATTTTTGTGAAGTCAAAAATCTTAAGCATTTCGAAAAAGAAGCAGTAATAGAAACCTTAAAATACTCAATCAAGCTGGCGTCAGAAAAAAACAAGATAAGCGCCAGATTTAATAAAATCACAGAGATTATATATGAATCTAATGCTCTTTGTGATGAAAGCCAAGAATTTATAAAGGTAAAAGATGTACAAAAGGCTATTCAAAAAAAGAGAATAAGAAACAGTAAAATTGAAGACAGAATGAATGAAATGTACAAAGATGGAAGTTATCTTATTGATGTTGATGGTAAAAAAGTAGGACAGATAAATGGGCTTGCAGTAATGCAGGTGGGTGAATCTATGTTTGGAAAACCTTCAAGAATAACAGCATCGAGCTATAAAGGTAGATACGGGATACTCAACATAGAAAGAGAAGTAGCACATTCGGGAAGCATACACGACAAAGGAGTCCTCATATTAAATGGATACATTGGGAACAGGTATGCAAAAGAGGATATACCCGCTATAACTACATCAATAACTTTTGAACAGAATTATTCGGGCATAGATGGGGACAGCGCATCTTCAACAGAACTCTATGTTATTATTTCAAGTATAGCAGGAATACCAGTAAGTCAAGGGATTGCCGTGACGGGATCCATGTCTCAAAAGGGTGAAATACAGCCAATAGGAGGAGTAAATGAAAAGATAGAAGGTTACTATGATGTCTGCAAAATAAAAGGGATTACAGGAAAACAGGGAGTAATAATACCCATCCAAAACGTGAAGAATCTCATGCTCAGAGACGACATAATAAAAGCTGTTGAAGATGGACAGTTTGATATATACGCAATAAGTAATGTTGAAGAAGGCTTGCAGATACTGACCGGGCTTTCAATGGCAAAAATAGATGAGAAAGTTAAAGATGCATTCAAGAAATTCAGTGAAAACTGTGATGAAAAGAAGCGTCAAAAGTGTGAGGACGTGGAGTGATATTAATTTATGATGCAAAAAAAACTCATATATGATATATTTACAATATAACTTTTGAGATTTGGAGGCATCAAGATGAATGCAGAAATATTGGCAGTAGGTACTGAACTTTTACATGGAGATATTGTAAACACAAACGCACAGTATATTAGTAAAAAATTTGCGAAAATAGGCATAGATGTTCACTTTCATACCGTTGTAGGAGACAATGCACAAAGGATGAAGATGGCTTTTGAGACAGCACTTGGCAGAGCGGACATAGTGGTTTGTACTGGGGGTCTTGGACCGACACAAGATGATATGACAAAAGACATTCTTGCAGATTACCTTGGCAGGAAAATGATAATGGATGAAGACAGTAAAATACACCTTGAACAAAGGTTTGCCATGAGAAACAGGATAATGACTCAAAATAATCTTAGGCAGGTTTATTTTCCAGAAGGATCCTTAATATTAAAAAATGATAATGGTACAGCCAATGGATGTATATTAGAAGAAAAAGGAAAGACTGTTATACTGCTTCCGGGACCTCCAAGAGAAGTAAATCCTTTGATGGATGAATATGTGGTTGATTTTTTGATGAAATATTCAAATGAAGTTGTAGTATGCTCAAAAATCAGAGTGTATAATCTTGGAGAATCCACAGCAGAAACTCTTATTATGGATCTTATAGAAAACCAGACAAATCCAACCATAGCATCTTATGCAGGAGACTCCAGTGTGGTCTTTAGGATAACGGCAAAAGCAGGATCAAAAGAAGAAGCAATAGAGCTTATAAAACCATTAGAAAAACAACTTTTAACCCGATTTGGAGATAATGGACAAATCGTTGAGGAGGAAGTATAGCCATGAAAAAAACTGCACTTGTTCTTGGTGGAGGAGGAGCTAGGGGCGCATATGAAATGGGAGTATGGAAAGCATTGATAGAGCTTGATGTACCTATCCATATCGTGTGTGGGACATCTATTGGAGCAATAAATGGAGCAATGATAGCTCAAGGTGACTTTTTGCAAGCGCAGAAAATGTGGGATACTGTGGATACAAGTGGAGTTTTTGCAGTACCTGTGACAGAAGACCAGAAACTTATGGAAAAGGTGGTAAAGACATACGGGACATTTGCCAAAGATTTCTTTCAAGGCGGGACTGATACGAGCCCCCTTAAAGCGACACTGGAAAAGTACTTTGATGAAGATGCAATCAGAAAATCAGATATCGAATATGGGCTTGTCACAGTCGAAAAAAGCAATCTTAAGCCATGGGAAATGTTTATAGAAGATATACCAAAGGGAAGACTTGTAGATTTTGTCCTTGCAAGCGCGTCTATATTTCCCGCAGTAAGACCATATAATATAGACGGAAGAGAGTTTATAGATGGAACCTATCATGATAACATTCCAGTTCATATGGCACTTAAAAAAGGAGCACAAAGAGTAATTGCAGTAGATCTGGGGACTTTTGGAAAAGTCAAAAAAGATGTACTCGATTCAGTAGAGGACCTTATATATATAAAGAGTTACTGGGATCTTGGAGTAACGCTTGTATTTGACAGACCTAAGATAAAACAGATAGAGCGCTATGGATATCTTGACTGCATGAAGGCTTTTGGAGTTTTTGACGGATATGCTTATACCTTTGTAAAAAACAGTACTATTGAGATTGACGCAGAATTTAAAAAAGATGGAAATCTTGAAAAAAAACTGGGAATATATTCTGGTAAAAGCAGATATTCTATAGCAGACAATATTTTATCCGCAAAATGGAAGAAGATAATTAATGACAGGGCGGCCAGAAAAGGATCCAGGATTTCAGAGATACTCGTAAGTGGAGAACTCGCAGCGGAAATACTTGGTATAGACCCTTCCAAAATTTATACGATTGAAAGAATCGACGATAAGATAAAAGAAGAACTTTCTAAGATAGAAGCATACCCTATGGACAGTGAAGCTAAGGGAGCAAAGCGTCTAAAATCATTTTTGGAGACTCTGGCACTGGTAGATAAAAAGCAGAGGCTCAAGAATATGGCCACAGAAATAAGACGTATAATCGATGAAGACGATGAAATATCCGCGGCAAGAGTAGCAAGTTTATATACAGAGGATTTTTTTGCTGCAATTTACGTCGCTCTAAAAGGTCTTTTATAGCGGGAAAATGTTTTCTTTGAAAATAGTTTTGAAAAAAATCAAAAAAGTGTTGACAATTATTTTGTTTGCCTTTATAGTATTGATTACGAAAAAGAAATAAAAATATAATTATAAAAACAGTCAGGAGGTATCAGCGATGAGGTATAGCTACAGGCAAAACAGGCGCAGTAAAATCAAAAACTTAATATCAAGTATCGTTGATACAGAGAGTAGCTATGCTAGTAATCAAAGCGAGCCAGTGAAGGTGTAAGACTGGCATTACAAACATGAGCGAAAAGGACTGTTGAGATTGAATCGACAAAGCTTCGGCAAGTATCGATCACGCGGCATGCGTTAAATGTAATCAAGTGAGTTATTTTTCTGAATGATTTTTAAAACAGATAATAACTAATTAGAGTGGTACCACGGGTTATAATACTCGTCTCTTTTATAGGGGCGAGTTTTTTTATTGGCAAAAAAAGATCATAATCTTTAAAAAAATATGTAAATTTTAATTTTATTTTAAATAAGGAGAGAAAAATGAAAAAATTACTAAGTATTATAATTACAGGAATCATGGCATTATCATTAATGACAGGGTGTGGAAGCACTCAGGCAACAGAACCAGAAAACAAGCTTGAAGCGATAAAATCAGCAGGTAAATTGATAGTGGGAACATCCGCAGACTATCCGCCATATGAGTTTCATATGATAATAGATGGAGTGGATACGATAGTAGGATTTGATGTAGAGATTGCAAAAGAGATAGCAGCGGGTCTTGGAGTGGAGCTGGAAATAAAAGATATGGCATTTGATGCAGTGCTTGCCGGAGTAGGAACGGGAATGATAGACCTTGGAGTAGCAGGAATAAACCCTACACCAGAAAGAGAAGCTGCAATGGACTTTAGTGATGTATATTATAAAGCCAGCCACACAATCGTTGTAAAATCAGAGAACGTTTCTCAGTATAAATCACAAGAAGACCTTAAAGGCAAGGTTATAGGAGCTCAGACAGGAACACTTCAAGAAGGAGTTGCTCAGGAGATAGAAGGTGTTACAGTGAAATCTCTTGGAAAAGTAACAGACCTTATACTTGAACTTAAGACAGGTAAAATTGACGCAGTAATATTGGAGCTTCCAGTTGCAAATTCTTATGCAAACCAGAATGAAGATCTTTCTGCAGTAAAAGAAGTAGTTTTTGAAAAAATGGAAGGTGGATCATCAGTAATCACAGCAGAAGGGGAAAAAGAACTTATGGCAGCCGTAAATGAGATAATAGCAAAGCTTATAAAAGAAGGTAAAATAGATACTTTTGTAGCAGACGCAACAATGCTTGCTGAAAAACTTGCTAACTAAAGACAATGGAGGAATAAATGCTCGAAATATTAATAAAATATTCATCATATTTCATAACAGGATTAAAATCTACACTGGGATTATCAATAATTTCGGTTTTTATAGGGACCATCATAGGGTCGCTCCTGGCACTGATGAAGCTCTCAAAGCACAAACCTTTGAAATGGATATCAGCAATATATATCGAAATCGTAAGAGGAACTCCTATGATAACCCAGCTCTTTATAGTATACTTCGGATCTTATGTGCTCTTTGGGCTGGATATGAATCCCTTCGTTGCGGGGATAATAGCGGTTAGTCTTAACAGTGGGGCATATGTTGCTGAAATAATAAGATCGGGCATACAGTCAATAGACAAGGGTCAGATGGAGGCGGGAAGAAGCCTTGGAATGTCGCAGGGAATGACTATGAAGGAGATAGTGATGCCACAGGCGGTAAAAAACATTCTGCCATCCCTGTGCAATGAATTTATTACTGTAATAAAAGAAACATCCATAGTTTCGGTAATAGGAGTGACCGATCTGATGTACAATGTAAACATTGTAAGGGGAATAAGCTTTAAACCTCTGGAACCTCTCCTTATAGCAGCAGTCATATATTTTGTACTGACATTTGGACTTTCAAAGGCAGTAAATATTCTAGAAGGGAAGATGAAGCAGAGTGATTAAGATAAATAATTTAAAAAAGAGCTTTGGAAAAAAAGTAGTCCTGAAAGGAATAGACCTCCAGGTTACACAAGGTCAAGTGATGGTAATAATAGGACCATCGGGAAGTGGCAAGAGTACTCTTCTCAGATGCCTCAACCTTTTAGAAAAACCTGACAGTGGAGACATGTATCTAGATGATGAGTTAATCACAGCTCCAGATGCAAATGTGGATAAGGTAAGAGAAAAAATGGGAATGGTGTTTCAAAACTTCAATCTTTTTCCACATAAAACTGTCATTCAAAATATAATGCTGTCGCCTTTAAAAGTCAAGAAGGTGTCATACAAAGAAGCAGAAGAACAGGCAATAGCACTGCTTGAAAAAATGGGTCTTACCGAAAAAAAAGATGTTTATCCTAATTCACTGTCTGGAGGCCAGAAACAAAGAGTTGCAATTGCAAGAGCGCTTGAAATGAACCCAGAAGTCATGCTTTTTGATGAAGCTACATCGGCGCTGGACCCAGAAATGGTGGGAGATGTGCTTTCTGTAATGAAAGAACTGGCAAGAGACGGAATGACAATGGTAGTAGTTACTCACGAAATGGGATTTGCAAAAGAAGTAGCTGATGATGTTATCTTTATGGAAGATGGGCTGATAGTGGATGAAGGAACTCCGGAACATATATTTGAAAAGACTGATAATGAAAGAACAAAGGAGTTTCTTTCAAAGGTACTCTAGAGAAAGGATGGAAAAATATGTCAAAATACATCTTTGATTACGGCAAAGGAAAGATAGACCTTGAACTCAAGGAAGGCAATATAATTGGAGAATTGAGCGGAAATACCAGGCTGCCACTTGAAGACATTAAAGAGGAGTTATATAATACATTTGAAAATCCAATAGACAGTAAAGCTCTAAAAGACCTTGTAAAGAGCGGAGACGAGATAACGCTTGTAATAAGCGACATGACAAGATTTTGGATGAGACAAGACCTTGTCATTCCTCACGTAATAAACTATCTTAATAAATGCGGAATAAAAGATGGGGACATAAGCATTCTGATTGCAAATGGGACGCATCTGCCCGCACCGCTGTCAGATATAGAAATACTTGTAACAAAAGAAATTGCAAAGAGAGTAAAAGTGATAAATCATTACTGCGAGGCAAAGGATCTTGTATGCCTTGGAAAAACTTCAAGAGGAACAGTAGTAGAGCTTAATCCACTTGTGGTAAATCAAAAGACTATATGCCTTGGAGCGGCTGCGCATCACCTGATGGCGGGATTTGGAGGAGGAAGAAAGAGTATACTCCCAGGTGTAGCATCAGGGAAGTCTATAGCGCAGAATCATATTCACGCGCTTTCTCCAAATCAACCATGCTCAAATCCACTCATAGGCAACAGTAAGCTGGACGGGAATCCTCTCAACGAAGACATGTGTGAAGCAGCCGCCATGGTAAATCCGATTTTTATTATAAATCTTGCCATGAATCCAGAAGGCAAGCTGTGCAGGATATTTTCTGGAAACTGGATGAACTCATGGCTGGAGTGTTGTAAATATGTAGATGAAATGTACAGCGTGCAAATACCCGAAAAAGTTGATGTGGTTTTTGCCGGTTGTGGAGGTTATCCCAAAGACATGTCCATGTATCAGTCAACGAAGGTAATTGATAACGTAGAATCAGCCGTAAAACCAGGAGGGACAATAATACTTATTTCACAGTGTATAGACGGCGGCGGGCCTGATGAGTACTTTGGATGGAGTAAGCATATTGAAAAGGGGAGGCTCGATGAAGAGCTGAGAAAGAACTTTACTATCCCTGGATACATTTTTTACCAGAATTGTGAAATAGCCGAAAGAATAAAAATATATATGATCTCCAGTATAGATCCCGAATTGCTGGAGCCTATGGGAATTGTTAGTTTCAAGACAGCGCAAGAGCTTATGGAAAATCTCGATCTCAAAGACAAGAGCATTTATATAATAAAAAAAGGTGGGACGGTTATTCCAAAAGTCAAAGAATAGAGGATTTAAACATATAGAAAGAGGCTAAGATATGAAGAATATGATATCTCGCAGATACCAGGAAACTGAAAAAACAGCTATGGGAGAAGTCTTTGATTTTCTTGAAAAATATGATGATATAATAAATCTGAGCATTGGAGACCCGGACCTTGTAACTGACTCAGGAGTAATTGATAAGATGGCAGAGGATGCAAAAGCCGGGCATACCAAGTACACGGACTATAGAGGTTATCCTGAGCTGAGAGCAGAAATTGCCAAGTTCTACAAGGAAGAATATGCAGTTGAAATTGAAGATTCTGAGATATTCGTGTCAACTGGAGGTTGCGTAAGCATGTACCTTGTTATGGAAGCCATACTTGATGATGGAGATGAGGTAATAATACCAGACCCATATTTTGCACCATACCCATCCCAGGTAAAACTAGCAAGAGGAAAAGCGGTAATGCTCTCAACCTATGAAGAAGAAGGTTTTCAGATAAATATTGAAAGACTTGAAAAACTTGTGACAGACAGGACCAAAGCAATTATACTAAACACTCCAAACAACCCTACAGGAGCATGTCTTAGCTTGGAGACTATGAATAAAATTGCAGATTTTTGTGAAAAGCATGATATTTTGGTTGTCGCAGATGATATATATACAGCTTTTTCATTTGATACAGAATTTGTACCAATTATGAAAATAGGGTCTATGAGAAAGAGAACAATAACCATTAACAGCTTTTCCAAGAATTTCGTTATGACAGGATTCAGGGTAGCTAACATAATAGGTCCAGAAGAGGTAATCCAGGCAATTCAAAAGATAAATGAGAATGTAGTATTTACGACTCCTTCCATTTCTCAAAGAGCTGCCTTGCACGCACTGAAAATGAGACATGAGATACAGCCTGCAATAGTAGAGGAGTTTAAGTCAAGAGTGCAATATTGCAAAAAGAGGATTGAGGGAATAAATAATATGAGTGTGCTCGATGGAGGAGGAAGCTTTTATGTATTCCCAAATATAAAGTCGACTGGACTTTCCTCAAAAGAAGTTACCAGGCTTATAATGCAAGAAGCCCATGTGCTCGTGCTTCCTGGCAATGCATTTGGTGAGTGCGGGGAAGGATATATCAGAATTTCATGTACAGTTGGAATTGAAAAGCTTTCGGAAGCTTTTGACAGAATAGAAAAAATGAATATGTTTGTATAAAAAAAGAAGGAATTTTTCCTTCTTTTTTTATACAAACATATCTATATTATAGAAAATAAAGTATAATAAAATGATTAAAGAATAGTAATAAGGAGGGAAATATGAAATTTAAAATTGGCTTGGCCCAGATAAATGTATCTCTTATAAAGGAAGATAATATTAAAAAAGCCGAAAATGCAATAGAATCACTTGCATCTGGAGGAGCGGATATGGTGATCCTTCCAGAGATGTTTTCATGTCCATATAATACAGCCTTCTTTCCAAAATTTGCAGAAAAAGAAGGTGGAGAGACCTGGCAAAGAATGTCCGCAGCTTCGCTAAAAAACAAGGTCACTCTTATAGCTGGATCTATTCCGGAAAAAGACAAAGGTAATATATACAACACATCTTTTGTTTTTTCAAAAGACGGTACGCAGATAGGAAAACATAGAAAAGCTCATCTTTTTGATATTGATATTAAAAATGGTCAGTATTTCAAGGAATCAGATATTCTTTCTCCGGGGGACAGTCATAGCGTTATCGATACTGAATTTGGGAAGATAGGACTTGCAATATGTTATGATTTTAGATTTCCAGAGTTTTCAAGAAAAATGGCAATGGAAGGAGCAAAAATACTTATAGTACCAGGGGCCTTTAATATGACAACCGGACCCGCTCACTGGGAATTGCTTTTCAGGCAGCGAGCAGTCGATAATCAGGTGTTTTGTGTGGGGGTTGCACCTGCCAGAGACTATGATGGAGTATATGTATCTTACGCCAATTCGATGGTTACATCACCGTGGGGAGATGTGATTGAAAGGCTGGGCGAATCAGAGCAACTGATGATTACAGAGATAGATCTAGATTACATAGACCAGATAAGAGACCAGCTTCCACTGCTAAAACACAGGAGAGAAGAAATTTATTGAAAATTATCAAAATTTAAAAAATAAAAAAATAACAATAAATATATAATATGTTATAATTATAAGGAGAAGATATGTTAACAGGTACAATAGTCAATACAATTGCAATAATAGCAGGAGCACTTATAGGAGTAATAGCTAAAAAGGCTATACCACAAAGGGTTGGAGATTTGATAATGAGCGCTATACCCATAGTGGTAATGGTGCTGGGAGTACAATTTGCAATGGCAAGCTCTAATATACTTATAGTTATAGTGAGTCTTGTAATTGGGGGTATAATTGGAGAATGGATTGATATAGATAAGAAACTTGATGATTTTGGAACAAAAATACAGTCCAGGATAAAGGGCAAAGATGCAAATTTTTCGGTAGCTTTTGTTTCGACTACACTCATATACTGCGTAGGATCTATGGCGATATTGGGTTCTATTGAGAGTGGAATAAATAACAATCATACTATTTTATATACAAAAGCTTTGATGGACGGAATTTCTGCTATATTTTTTGCGTCTACTCTGGGGACTGGTGTTATTTTTTCGGGCATAAGCGTATTTATATATCAGGGGATACTGACAGTACTTGCTGGGTATGTAAGCCCATATCTCTCCCCGGCGGTCGTAACGGAGATGAGTGCAAGTGGGGGCATACTTTTAATAGCATTAGCATTTACAATACTTGGAATTAAAAAAATCAAAGTTGCCAATCTTCTTCCTGCCATATTTCTTCCTATAATATTGATGTTTTTTATAAGATAGCAAAAAGGCTTTTAGAAAGGAATAAGAATGTTTGAAGAAAGTTTAAAAAAATCTTTTGATGGTATGTTGTCAAACTTCACACCACCTTCGATGATTGTTTCACAAGACGGCGAAATACTGACTCAAAATAGTAAAATTAAAGATATTTTAGATAGTTTTGGAATAGACCAGATCAGGCATATAAAAGAAATCGATGACTCTTTTGACAGTGACCTTCATTTGTGCGGGGAGTTTTACTCGAGTATTGTTAAAATGAGTGGGTTGAGGTGCAAAGTTGCAGCCCCTGAGAATAAAACTTATTTTCTGTATGTTTTCAATCAGTATATTAAAGAAGAAATCCTAATAGAAAGCCTTATTGAACATATTGATGAGGTAGTTGTGATATTTGATGAAAATGGAAAAATCCAGAAAATGAATTCAGTATGCGATGAAATACTGCCATTTACCAGAGCTGAAGTAATTGGAAAAGACATATACGAGCTCATGGATTCTGGAGAAGTGAGTGAACCTGTAATAATTAAAATGCTCGAAGCAAAAAAGAAAGTATACAAAAACATTATATACCCTAGTGGTAAAATGATTGCATATACGGCTATCCCCTTATTTGATTCAGACGAAAATATAAAAGGGGGAGTTTTGACAGGCAGAGACATTTCAAGGATTGCAAAACTTGATGTAGTAAAGAGATATGATGAAAATGATAATGTTGAAATTGAAGAGGTTCAAGAAGCCAAAGAGTATGTCAGCGTAAGTAAAGAAATGAAGAAGGTAAAGAAAATAATACTCAGAGCAGCAAGGTCTGATTCATCAATATTTATAACAGGAGAAACGGGAGTTGGAAAAGAAGTTGTTGCAAGGTATATACACAATAATAGTTCTAGAAGTGAGAAACCTTTTATTGCTGTAAACTGTGGAGCCATTCCAGCTGAATTAATAGAATCGGAACTGTTTGGATATGAAGAAGGCGCTTTTTCAGGAGCAAGAAAACGCGGAAAAGAAGGAATTGTAGAGCTGGTGGACGGAGGTACACTTTTTCTGGACGAAATAGGAGAACTCCCTTACGATATGCAGAAAAAACTACTAAGGGTAATTCAGGAAAATGAAGTTACAAGAGTCGGAGGCCTTAAACCTAAAAAAATAGATGTAAGATATGTAAGTGCTACCAATATAACATCAGAAGAACTTCACAATCCCAAAAAATTCAGGCAGGATTTATACTTCAGACTAAGTGTGATCCCTATTGGAGTCCCACCGCTTCGAAGCAGAAAAGACGATATAGTTCCCATGTGCAATCATTTTCTTGAGATATTTAATGAAAAATATCAACGTAACATAAGGATAACCAAGAAAGTGGGAGATATTCTCACAAACAATCCATGGTATGGCAATGTAAGAGAGCTGAAAAATCTTGTTGAGAGACTGGTTGTACTCTCTAACAAAGATCTGGTAGGTGAAGATCAGCTTCAAATACTTATGAATCTGGACAATATGATGCAAGAAAACGAATCCGTTAACAATATAAAGGATATAAACATTCATGATTTTGAAGAAGTATCAAGAGAACCTATTACTATTAACTCAGATATAATGCTTGATGAAGCTATAAGATATATTGAACAAAAAATGATAAAGGATGCAATCGACAAACATGGAAGTATCCAAAAAGCAGCAAGGGCAATCGGAATAGATCCTAGTACAATACACAGAAAAATAAAAAGTGGTCAGATAGAAATATAGAACTGTGTCAAAATGCCATTGCAACATGCAAGAAACACTTGCATGTTGCAATGGCATTTTTTGATCCAAAAACACTTGATAATTAAAAAATAAACAAATAAGGCTCATATAGATTATTTTTTAACAAGATTATAGAGCGCAGGAACATTGATAAATGAATGTTAATTAAAAAACAATATAAAAAAATAAGATTTATTTTGAAAGTTGGCACGACAATTGCAATATATATGGGCAAGAAGGAGGTGCGGTGATGAACACACAAAAAAAGAATTCATTAGTATTATCTTTTTCGGTAGCATCGGTATGGTTTGGTGCACACGTTGGAGGAGGATTTGCAACAGGCAGTCAAGAAGTCAACTTTTTTGTTAAATTCGGCTGGATGTCACTTTTCTTACCAATTATAGCGGTCATATTTTTAGGGCTCTCATATAGAGAATCGCTCATAATGGCCAGGAACCACGAAACTTATAATTACAGGTCATGGGCAATAAAGATGTATGAACCCTATGACAAAGTTTTTGCAGTACTATTTGAAATGTGTTATCTGGTAATTGTTTTACTTGGGACCGGTGGTACTATAGCTGGATCTGCAGCTTTGATGCAAGAATGGGGACTCCCATATATAGCTGGAGTAATCTTAACCGGAGCAATATTCTACATATTAACAATATTTGGAGCGGGATTGATAAGAAAGATATCGAGTATTTTGACGATAATTATCTTTGTAGTATTGATGACCTTATGCATAGTTGGAATAACGGCAAACTTTGAAAATCTCAAAAATATTGTATCCACTCGTTATCAGCCTGTTTCGATAGGTAAATCATTATATATGGCGTTAAAATACGCAGGGTTTCAATCGGTTGTAATCGCAATAATATTAAGTGCGAGTGATTCTTTAAAAACGGACAGGGATGTTAACTGGACTATTATATTAGGAGTAATAATGAATGGTATAATGTTAACTCTTGCATGTGCAATGCTTTTGTCATGGATGCCTGCAGTTGAAAATGAGACACTTCCTATTTTATATATATGTAAACAGTTAAACATAGCATGGTTATATAATGCATATTCGATTGTACTTTTTGCAGCATTTGTTACAACTGGAATTAGTTGTATTTTCGGGGCTGTAGCAAGATTTGAAAATGTGTTTACAAAGCCTAGTGACATTAAAAAAAGAAGAGGAATAATATCTCTTATAGCGATGATAGTTTCTATGGGAGTATCATTGTTTGGCCTTACCAAGATAGTACAAATAGGATATGGATATCTTGGAATAGTAGGTATATTTGCGGTTATCTTACCTTGTATAATAGTTGGAAGAATAAAGAATAAACGCTTTGAAATAGAATTAAAGAAAAAAACAGTTGCTTAAGAAAAACATTAATACGCAAGAAATATATCGCTAAGATATATATTCATAAATAATAATAATTTTAGGAGGCTTTTATAATGGAAAACGAAAAATTGATGTTAAAAGGTGTCAAGGTAGTGGAACTGGCGACGTTTGTTGCAGCACCAAGCTGTACAAAGCTAATGGCAGACTGGGGAGCTGATGTAATAAAGGTAGAGGCTCTTTTTGGAGATGCAATCAGAGGCATGGGAGGAACTTTCAATTCGCCTATGACTGAAGATGAAAATCCGATGTATGAGCTTGAAAATGGAAACAAACTTGGAATCGCAATAGATATTAAAGACGAAAAAGGTATGGAAGTACTTTTTAAACTTCTTGAAAATGCTGATGTTTTTGTAACAAATATAAGAGAACAGTCGCTTGCAAAGAGTGGACTTTCATATAGTCAGCTTAAAGATAAATTTCCAAAGCTTATACATGCACATATACTTGGTTACGGAGAAGCTGGACCATTAAAAGATAAGCCAGGATTTGACTATACTGCTTATTTTGCAAGAGGTGGAGTAAGTATGTCACTTATGGAAAAGGGCACTTCTCCAGCAAATACTGCAGCAGGTTTTGGAGATCACTATGCAGGGATGGGTCTTGCAGCAGGTATCCTGGCAGCGCTTTACAAGCAGGCTAAGACAGGTCAGGGAGAAAGAGTTACATTAAGTCTTTATCACGCAGCTCTTTTTGGTATGGGTCTTATGATAACTACTTCTCAATATGGAAATGAAATGCCTTTATCAAGAAAAGTTCCAAATAATCCGCTTATGACAACATATCAGTGCGGTGACGGAAGATGGATACAGCTTGCACTTATACAGTACAACAAATGGTTCCCGAAATTCTGTAAGGTAATAGACAGAGAAGACCTTATAAATGAAACCAGGTTCAACACTATAACAGCGGTAGTAAACTGCACAGACGAGTTGGTTTCAATAGTTGAAAAAGAAATGATGAAGAAGAATTTGGATGAATGGTCAGCGTTACTTGAAGAAGCAGACCTTCCATTTGAAAAACTTCAGACAGTTAATGACATACTAGAATGTGAACAGGCATGGGCAAACAATTATCTGTTCAAAACTAAATACTCAAATGGAAACGAAGGTATCCTTGTAGATACTCCAGTAAGATTTGAAACAATGGGAATAAAGGAATATATGCCTGCACCAAAGCTGGGAGAGCATTCAGCACAAATTCTTGAAAATATAGGCTATACAGCTGATCAAATTTCAGAGCTTCAAAACAGTGGTGTAATAAAGTAAGTTTAAAGATGAGGGTGAATTTAATGTATACAATGGGATTAGATATAGGATCAACGGCTTCTAAAGGAGTTATTCTCAAAGATGGTAAAGAAATAGTAGCAACATCTGTAGTAGCTTCTGGGACAGGAACTAGCGGACCGGAGAAAGTCAGGATAGAGCTTATGGAAAAAAGTTCTATTAAAATAGAAGACATCGAAAAAATAGTAGTTACAGGATACGGAAGAATGAATTACAAAGATGCTGACAAACAGATAAGCGAACTTAGCTGCCATGCAAAAGGAACAAATTTTCTTGTAGAGGGAGTTAGAACTATCATAGACATTGGGGGTCAAGATGCTAAGGCACTCGTACTGGACCAGTCAGGAATACTTCAAAACTTTGTAATGAATGACAAATGTGCAGCAGGAACAGGGAGATTTTTGGATGTTATGGCAAAAGTGCTTGAAACAGAAGTTTCGCAGCTCGGAAAGCTTTCTTCCAAGTCTACAAAAGAAGTTTCTATAAGCAGCACTTGTACAGTATTTGCAGAATCAGAGGTAATATCTCATCTTTCAGCAGGGGAAGCGACAGAAGATATTGTAGCAGGTATTCACAATTCGATAGCAAAAAGGGTTTCAAGTCTTGCAAAAAGAGCAGGGATCAAAGATAAGGTTGTCATGGTAGGCGGAGTTGCCAGAAACGAAGGGGTTGTGGAGGCAATGAAAAATGCTATAGGAATGGATATAATAGTTCCTGAAAATGCTCAGCTCACAGGAGCGCTTGGAGCAGCAATATATGCATACAATGAAATAAATAAAAAATAAGGAGAGTTAAAATGAGCGATAAAAAGAATGCAAAAACAGTCATAAATGAACTTTTAGCTGAGCAGTATGATAATGCATTTAAGGCAAAAGAAAAAGGTATACCAGTAGGTTGGTCAACTTCGGTTTTTCCACAGGAACTTGCTGAGGCATTTGATCTATGTCTTCTTTATCCGGAAAATCATGCAGCTGGGGTAGCTGCAAAAAAAGAATCACTGGAGCTTTGTGAGCTTGCAGAAGAGCAGGGATATTCAAACGACCTGTGCGCATATGCAAGAACAAACTTTGGGTTACTTATAAAAGGACACTCAGATGCATTGCCTATGCCAACACCAGATTTTCTATGCTGCTGTAACAACATATGCAACGAGGTAATTAAGTGGTATGAAAACATTTCAAGAGAACTGAATATACCTCTTATAATGGTTGATACTGCATACAACAATGAAACTATGGCCACAGAAAACAGGATAAAATATTTAAGAGGACAGTTTGAAGAAGCAATAAAGCAGCTTGAAATAATTTCAGGAAAAACATTTGATCCAAAGAAGCTTGAGGAAGTAATGAAAATATCTGCAGAAAATGGAAGACTGTGGAAATATTCAATGAGCCTTCCTTCTAATTCATATCCATCACCAATGAACGGATTCGATCTTTTCTCATACATGGCTGTAATAGTATGTGCAAGAGGAAAAAAAGAAACTACAGAAGCTTTCAAACTACTTGTTGAAGAATTAGAAGATAATGTAAAAACTGGAAATACGAGCTTCAGAGGCGAAGAAAAATACAGAATTATGATGGAAGGAATTCCATGCTGGCCATATATAGGATACAAGATGAAGACTCTTGCAAAATATGGAGTCAACATGACAGGAAGCGTTTATCCACACGCATGGGCTCTTCAATATGAAGTAAACGACCTTGATGGCATGGCACAGGCTTACACAATGATGTTTAACAATGTAAATATCGAAACTATGATAGATTACAGAGTTAACTCACTAATCGATGGAAACTGCGATGGAGCACTTTATCATATGAACAGAAGCTGCAAACTTATGAGTTTCATTCAGTATGAAATGCAGAGAAAAGTAGGGGAAATAACAGGCATTCCGTATTCAGGTTTTGACGGAGACCAGGCAGACCCAAGAAACTTTACAGATGCTCAGTTTGAAACAAGAGTACAAGGACTTGTAGAAGTAATGGAAGAAAGAAAAAATCAGGGAGGTGTTAAGTAATGGATATCAAAAAAATGTTCGACAGATTTGAAGAAATAGCAGAAGCGCCTTCAAAACATGTAGATAAATATATTGAAGAGACTAAAAGCAAGGCAATAGGGTGTTTCCCAGTATATACACCAGAAGAAATAGTTCATGCAGCTGGAATGCTTCCAGTTGGAATGTGGGGAGGACAGACTGAGGTAGATCTTGCAAAACAATATTTTCCAGCATTTGCATGTTCAATAATGCAGTCTTGTATGGAGCTGGGACTAAGAGGATCATATTCTAATCTTTCAGCTGTTATAATACCAGGAATGTGTGACACCCTTATATGTATGGGACAAAACTGGAAATCGGGAATAAAAGATATTCCTATGATAACTTTTGTTCATCCACAAAACAGAAAAATTCAAGCTGGAGTAGAGTATCTTGCTGAAGAGTATAAGAGTGTAAAAAAGAAAATTGAAGAGATAAGAGGATGCGAAATAACTGAAGCAGAACTTATAGATAGTATAGATGTATACAACAAACATAGAGCAGCGATGAGAGAATTTACTGAACTTACAGTAACTCACCTTAACACAATTAATTCAACTATGAGAAGCAACGTTATAAAAAGTGGATATTTCATGAGAAAAGAAGATCATACAGTGCTTGTTAATGAACTTAATGATATGCTTAAATCTATGCCTGAAGAAGAATACTCAGGAAAAACTGTACTTGTAACTGGAATTTCAATGGATTCCAAAGAAATGCTGGATATTTTTGAAGAAAACAATATAAGAATAGCATACGATAACCTAGCACAGGAGACAAGACAGTTTAGGACAGATGTGCCTCAAGGAGGAACAGCGCTGGAAAGACTTGCAATGCAATGGAGAGACATAGAAGGCTGCTCACTGGCATATGATCCAAAGAAAAAAAGAGGACAGATAATAGTAGAGGATGTTAAAAAGAGAAAAATTGACGGTGTAGTTTATGCCATGATGAAATTCTGTGATCCAGAAGAGTATGATTATCCAATAATCAAAAAAGATATAGATCAAGCTGGAATACCAAATCTTTACATCGAGATAGATCAGCAGACAACCAATGACGAGCAGGTAAGAACAAGAATACAGACTTTTGCTGAGATACTTGGCTAATAATTTTTAGGTAGTTATATTTTTAAATATATAAAAAACATTATAATTGGAGGAAACTATGATATTCAAGAAAGAACACCTGTTACTGCAAAAGGCAGTAAGAAAATTTGCAGAAGAGGAAGTGCAACCTTATGCAGCTGAAAGAGAGAAAGAGGGAGCGATTTCCAGAGATTTAATGGAAAAACTGGCGAAATACAAATATACAAGTCCGATAGTTCCAAAAGAATACGGTGGAGCAGGAGCTGACTATACATCATATGTGATTATAATGGAAGAGATAAGCAAAAAATGCGCATCTACAGGAACATTCACAACAGCAGCAGCATCTCTTGTATCAAGTCCTCTTCTTAACTTCGGAACAGAAGAGCAAAAACAGAAATACCTTACAAGAATAACATCTGGAGAAGCTATAGGAGCATTTGGACTTACAGAGCCAGGCGCTGGATCAGATGCAAGTGGACAGACTACAAACGCAGTACTTGTTGGAGATAACTACGTACTTAATGGAAGAAAAACTTTTATAACAAACGCTCCAATAGCTGACTTTGCAATTGTAATTGCAGTTACAGAAAGAGGAAAAGGCGTTAAAGGAACTTCAGCATTTATAGTAGATATGAATCTTGAAGGAGTATCATGTGGAGCACACGAAGACAAGATGGGAATACGCGCTACAGAAACTTCAGACCTTATAATGGAAAATGTAAAAGTTCCTAAAGAAAACATACTTGGAAAAGAAGGTCAAGGATTCAAGATAGCTATGCATACTCTTGACACAGGAAGAATTGGAGTTGCGGCTCAAGCTCTTGGTGTAGCTCAAGGCGCTATGGATGAGGCTGTAAAATATTCAAAAGAAAGAGTACAGTTTGGAAAATCACTTTCAAAATTCCAGGATATTCAATTTAAACTTGCAAATATGGAAACAAAAATATGCGCAGTAAGAGCTCTACTTTACAAGACAGCAGAGATGAAAGAAGCAGGAATGTCTATAACAAAAGAATCTGCAATGTGTAAATACATGGCTGCAGAAGTTGCCAATGAAGTTGCATACGATGCGCTTCAGATACATGGAGGATATGGATTTATAAAAGATTATCCAATCGAGAGAATATACAGAGACGCAAGAATCATGTCAATATATGAAGGAACATCTCAAGTTCAACAAATGGTAATAGCAGGAAGCTTATTGAAATAAAAATTGGAGGAAAGTTAAACATGAAGATTATTGTTTGCGTAAAGCAAGTACCAGATACAACAGAAGTTAAGATAAACAAAGAGACAGGAACTCTTATAAGAGACGGAGTACCAAGCATACTAAACCCTGATGATGCAAATGCGCTTGAAGAAGCATTAAGAATGAAGGATGCTAATAAGGATGTTCACATTACAGTAGTAAGTATGGGACCTCCTCAAGCAGAAGAAATGCTTAGAGAGTGTATGGCAATGGGAGCTGATGAAGCAGTTCTTCTAAGTGACAGAGCGTTTGGAGGATCAGATACATGGTCTACATCAAATGCAATAGCTGCTGGAATAAAGACTTTAGGCGAGTTTGATATAATATTTGCAGGAAGACAGGCAATTGACGGAGATACAGCTCAAGTAGGACCACAGATATCAGAAAAACTTGGAATACCTCAGGTAACATATGTACAAAACTTTGAAATAAAAGAAAATAAAGAAGTAATAGTACAAAGACAACTTGAAGATGGACATGAAATGATAAAGGTAAAAACTCCAGTACTACTTACAGCAGTAAAAGAGTTAAATCAGCCTAGATACATGGCACTTGACAAAATATTTGAAGCATATACAAAAGAAATAAAAGTACTTGGAATAAATGATTTAGATATAACAACAGATGATGTTGGACTTAAAGCATCTCCTACAAGAGTTTTCCGTTCATTCTCACCTGACATGAAAACTGCAGGAGTAATGATAGACAAAGCGCCAAAAGAAGCAGCTTTAGAACTTCTAGGACACTTAAAAAGTAAACATTTCATATAAAAAACAGAATATAATTTAAGGAGAACAATATGGGAAAGCAAGATATAAATAAGTACAAAAATATTTGGGTTTTTGCAGAGCAACGCCATGGAAAATTAATGCCAGTAGTAGTTGAGCTCGTAGGAGAAGGACGAAAGCTTGCCAAAGAACGTAATGTAGAGCTTAACGCAGTACTTCTTGGAGAAAACATAGAAGAAATGACAAAAGAACTTATTGCTTACGGAGTTCAAAATGTATATACAGCAGATCATGAACTTCTTAAAAACTATACTACAGACGGTTATACAAAAATAATCTCTGAGGCAATACATGAGTATAAACCAGAAATTATGCTTATAGGAGCTACACATATAGGAAGAGACCTTGCTCCAAGAATAGCATCAAGAGTAGATACTGGTCTTACAGCAGACTGTACAAAACTAGAAATAGATCCAGAAGATGGAAAAATAAAGCAGACAAGACCAGCATTTGGCGGAAACATAATGGCTACTATAGTTTGTCCAGAGAACAGACCTCAGATGTCTACAGTAAGACCAGGCGTTATGGACAAGGCAGATGTAGACAATTCAAGAAAAGGAAATATAGTTCCTCTTAACTTCTCAATTAAAAAAGAAGATATAAGAACAGAAGTTCTTGAAATTGTTAAGAGTGACAAAGAAATAGTTTCTCTTATAGATGCAAACTTCATAATATCAGGTGGACTTGGTCTTCAGTCTCCAGATGGATTTGATCTTCTTAAGCAACTTGCAGAAAAGCTTGATGGAGTTATAGGATCATCAAGAGCAGCAGTAGACAAGGGATGGATAGATCATTCTCATCAGGTTGGACAAACTGGTGTTACTGTAAAGCCAAACATATACTTCGCATGTGGTATATCAGGAGCAATCCAGCATCTTGCAGGAATGAATCAGTCAGACATAATAATTGCTATAAACAAAGATCCAAACGCTCCAATATTCTCAGTTGCAGATTATGGTATAGTAGGAGACCTGTTTGAGGTAGTTCCACAGATCATAAGCCAGTTAGATAGTGTAAGAGGATAAATAAATATAAAATCAGCAGAATCCTAAGTTAAAGTAATATTTTTATGTAGCATCACCTCTGCCGGTCTAGAGCTCCGGCAGGGAGCGATGTTAGCATGAAAAAAATTTAGCCACATAATAAATTAAATAATTTATTAAAATACATTTTGAAAGGGAAAAGGTGGGTAAGATGAAAGTATTAATATACGGAGTGAGAGACTACGAAGAAGAAGTAATGAAAGAGTGCCTGAAATCAGCTGATATGAACGCAGACATGATTAAGGAAGACCTGACAGAAGATACTATAGGAAAAGCGAAGGGGTATGACGGGATATCAATTCAACAGGTAAGAGAAGTAAAAGACGAAAGACTATTTGAGCAGCTGAAAGAGTATGGAATAAAAGTAATTTCTTCGCGTACTGCAGGGGTTGACATGATAAACTTGGAAGCTGCATCAAAAAATGGTATAATAGTAACGAATGTGCCTAGATATTCACCAAATGCAATAGCTGAGCTTGCTGTTTCACACTCTCTTAATCTTCTTAGAAAATGTGATAAAGTTGACGAAAGAATGAAAAAGAATGACTTTAGATGGAAAGCAGACCTTCTTGGAAGAGAGATTAGAAGCCTTAATGTAGGTATAATCGGGACTGGAAAAATAGGAATGACATCAGCAAAACTTTTTAAAGGCTTTGGAGCAAATGTAATTGGTTACGATGTTTTCAAATCTAAAGATGCAGAAGGAGTGCTTACATATTGTGATAGTATCGAAGAACTTCTTAAAGAAGCGGATCTTGTAAGTATACACACACCATCTTTGGACTCTACAAGACATATGATAAACAAAGACAGACTTAAGCTTATGAAAAAAAGTGCACTTCTGATTAATACTAGCAGAGGAGATGTAATAAACACACAAGATCTATTAGAAGCACTTCAAAATGGAGAAATAGCTGGCGCAGGACTGGATACACTGGAAAATGAAGGTGTATTTATTAACAAAACTGTAACTCATGAAATGATTGATGGAAGTGCGATTGACATACTACAAAAAATGGAGAACGTAATAGTTACTCCACACGTAGGATTCTTTACAGAAACTGCGATTGAAAATATAGTTAGTAAGGCAATTGAAAACGTACAAGACGTTATCTTGAATGGAAACAGTGACTGTAGAGTAAACTGATAAACAGTAGGGTCTTATGGCCGAGGAGGTATATGTGAATAAAAAGAGCGATGTTGTAGTTGTAGGATTTGCATTATTTGCAATGTTTTTTGGAGCGGGAAACTTGATTTTCCCGCCTTATCTGGGAGTTATATCTGGAAGTAACTGGCCACTTGCTATGGGTGGATTTTTGATTACAGGAATTGGACTTACACTAATGGGAATAGTTGCAATAGCTATTTCAGGGACATCGATCAACGATATGGCAGACAGGGTCCATCCTAAATTTGGAGCAATACTTGGATCTGTAATAATGATAATAATTGGACCACTTTTTGCAATACCGCGTACAGCAGCAACTACGTTTGAAATTGCAATAGTACCAACTATGCCAGGATTTAGTAATCTATTATTTATAATTATTTTCTTTGCAATAACACTTTATTTTGCAATAAAACCGGCAAGCGTAGTAGACAACATAGGAAAAGTATTGACTCCAATTCTGCTTGTAGTATTGCTTATAATAATAGGAAAAGGTATAATAAGCCCTATAGGCGAAATAGCTAAGCTTCCAGAAAGCGCAGGTTTTTCAAGAGGTTTTACAGAAGGTTATCAGACCATGGATGCCCTGGGATCCGTTATACTTGCGAGTATAATAATTGAGTCAATAATGGCAAAAGGATATACAGACAAAAAGACGAGAGTAGGCATGACGATAAAAGCTGGTATAATAGCAGCTGTTGGCCTTACTATAGTATATGTAGGACTTATGTATGTAGGATCTACAGTATCAGGAGCATTTGATGCAGGCGTTGAAAGAACTACGCTTATGATAGTTATCACAGAAGCAATTCTTGGAAGCTTTGGAAAATATGCACTTGCAGTTACAATAGGACTTGCATGTCTTACGACATCAATTGGACTTACTGCAGCAGCAGGAAAATTCTTCAATGACCTGAGCAAGGGGAAACTTTCTTATAATGCTATTGTTATAACAACTGTAGTAGCATCAGCGCTTATTGCAAGTATGGGAGTTGAAAAGATTATATCTTTCTCAGTTCCAATATTATGCCTGGTTTATCCAGTAGTAATAGTACTTATAGTTATGACAGTATTTCTCAGAGAGAGAATTACATCAAGAGCTCCATATGCAGGAGCGGTTTTTGGAGCATTTGTAGTAAGCTTTTTAGAATTTCTTACAAGTGTAGGAGCAAAATCTCCAATGCTTGTATCTATTCAAAGCTCGCTGCCTTTTGCATCAGCTGGATTTGGATGGGTAGTTCCTGCTATAGCAATGTCTCTTATATTCGTAGCAGTAGATAAAATGATTCAAAAAGATACAGTACAGGAAAATGCTTAGGATTATGATAACATATTTAGTTTACAGAGTTAAAAAGGAGAAATGAAATGTCAGTAGAATTTGCAAGCATAATGAGCAAGCTGGGAGCATCAGAGATTCGTGAACTATTAAAACTTACAGCAAGAAAAGAAGTTATATCATTTGCAGGTGGACTTCCTGCACCAGAACTCTTCCCAGTAAAAGAATTTATGGCAGCATCAGCAGCTGTTATGACAGAGTCAGGACAAGACGCACTTCAGTATTCAACAACAGAAGGTTTTCCACCGCTTAGAAAACAGATAGCTGAAAGAATGAACTCTAAGCTGCTTACAAATGTAGGAGCAGACGACATACTTGTTACAAATGGATCTCAGCAAGGACTTGATTTTTCAGGAAAAGTATTCCTTGATCCAGGCGACATAGTAATATGCGAAAGCCCATCATATCTTGGAGCTATAAACGCTTTTAAATCATATGATCCTAAATTTATAGAAGCACCAACAGATGAGCACGGAATGATAATGGAAGAACTTGAAAAGATACTTGAAGCTAACGATAGAGTTAAGATGATATATGTTATTCCAGATTTCCAAAACCCAACAGGCAGAACATGGCCTCTTGAGAGAAGAAAGAAATTTATGGAGATCATAAACAAGCACAATATAGTAGCTATAGAAGACAATCCTTATGGAGAACTTAGATTTGAAGGTGAAATGCTTCCATCACTAAAATCACTTGACACTAAGGGACTTGTAGTATTCCTTGGAACTTTCTCAAAAACATTTGCTCCAGGACTTAGAATTGGCTGGGTAGCAGCTTCAAATGAAATTTTAGAAAAATATATCATAATCAAACAGAGTGCAGACCTTCAGTCTTCGACTGTTTCACAAAGAGAACTTTCAAAATTCATAGATATGTATGACTTTGATGCTCACATAGCAAAAATAATCAAAGTATATAGATCAAGAAGAGACCTTATGTTAGATGGCATAAAGAAATATTTCCCAGAAAATATAAGTGTTACGCATCCTGAAGGCGGCCTGTTTATGTGGGTTACTCTTCCAGAGCATTGCAATACAAAAGATATAATGGTTAAATGTCTTGAAGGAAATGTAGCTTATGTTCCAGGTGGATCATTCTATCCAAATGGGGGAGTAGACAATACATTTAGACTTAACTACTCAAATATGACTGAAGAAAGAATCGTAGAAGGTATAAAGAAACTTGGAGAAATACTGAAAGCGAATATGTAATATAATAAAATAATAATAAAATAAGAAAACATCCACAATCTGGTATTGAGTATTCCAGATTGTGGATGTTTTTTTGCAAAAACAGTCCACTTTATAGCAACTCTACTGTATAATTATGAATAAGAACAAATTGAAGCGGAGGAATTTCTATGCTAAAGATAACAATGTCAAAGCATGTAAGAGATATAGAAAATGAGATTTTTGAAAGAGCCAGAAAAGATCATAGTGAAGCTAATAAAGCATATATAGTTGTACCAGAACAATTTACGCTTCAAAATGAGATAAAGCTAATGCAAGCACTGGATATAACAGCAGTAATGGACATTCGGATAATGAGTTTTAACAGACTCTCAATAGAAGCTATGAACATATCGGGAGGGCTTAAACGGAAATTTTTAGATGATATAGGAAAAGCGATGGCAGTAAAGCGCATATTTCAAAGTGACAGTTCGCAACTTATGCTTTACAAAGGAAGTATTGATAAAGAAGGATTTGTGACATCACTTGTAAAACTCATATCAGAAATGAAAAGGACAATGATAAGTCCGGCTCAGCTCATAGAGGCCTCTGATGAAAACAGTAATAATATTCTTATGTCACAAAAATTAAGGGAACTGGCACTTATATATGAAAAATTTGAAGCAGCCCTTAGTGGAAAGTACATAGATAATGAAGATCGCATAGGCCAGCTTGCAGACACTGGGGATATGACCTATCTTGAGGGCACAAAGCTTTATTTTTATAGTTTTTTCAGTTTTACAGAGATAGAGAATCAGGTTATTAAAAACATGTTAGAATCAGGTCTTGACGTAGAGGTGTTTCTTAATATGGATTATGAACATTTAAATGATAATCTTGATGATACCTTTGTAATCACAAAAAATACACTAAAAAAGCTGACTGCTATGTGCCAGGAAACAGGTTTGAATTATGAAGCAGTAAAACTTGAAGAAGGACTTTGTAAAAACAATGAAATAAGGTATTTGGGAGATAATATATTCAAGACACTTCCAGATGTAAATCAAGCGCTTCCATCTAGTATTGATATATATCATGCACACAATGTAGAAGAGGAGATTAGAAGAACCGCCATAGATATAAGCCACAAAATCATGAATGAGGGCTATCGTTACATGGATATAACAGTTGTTCCGTGTGACCTGCAAAGATATAACAACAATATAAAATTCGTTTTTAAAGAATATGCAATACCTTTTTTTATAGATGAAAAAAGAAGTATAATGTCAAGTCCTGTTATAAAAACTATAATTTCGGTGCTTAATCTTATAGACACTAAATTCAGGATTGAAGACATACTCCTGTTTCTAAAGAGTGGTTTCAGTGAAATTAGCGAAAATGAAATTAATATTTTTGAAAATCATATCATAAAAAGAAAATTAAAGGGGGAGATGTTTTTTGAAGATAAATATTTTGAACCTGAATATTTTTATGAAGATGAAATAGAAAGAAAAACAGTGGAATCGGTAAGAAATCAGCTGTGCTTAATTTTTGGACCACTTAGAAATACTTCACAGATAAATATGACAGCAAAAGAATTCGCAAAAAAGATATTTGATATCCTCTTTGATATAAGGCTGCCAGAAAACTTACAGAAGTTTGTCGAAAATCTCAAGGAAAGAGAGTTTTATGATGAGGCAAATGAAAACGGACAGATATGGAATGTCTTTTTAAGAATAGCAGACCAGAGCGTAGACCTGCTTGGAGATGAAAAAATAAGTTTCTCATACTACAAGGATATACTTGAGCAGGGAATGGTTAGTTATCAGCTTTCAGTTATTCCTCCTTCAAAAGATCAGGTGGTAATAGGAGACATCGAAAGAAGCAGGAGCATGGATAAGAAGATAGTATATGTTCTGGGGGCAGACAGCTCAGGTATGCCAAGAGTTTCAAAAGAAAATGGACTTCTTTCAAAAGAAGAAAAAGAATTACTCGTAAATCAGGGGATAGAGCTGCCTTCTAATCAGGATTATATAGATAGCAATGAAGCACTTCTTATATATAACCTTATTACAAAACCATCCCATCATTTATACATGAGCTTTGCAGCCGATACTGGAAGTGGAAGCGCAATCCCTTCAAGCATCATGAATCAGATAAGTGTGATATATCCAAAAGTGAAGATAAATAATATGAGAGATTATGATGCATCATATTACATTACAGTTCCTGATCCAACCATATCCATAATGGCAAGAGAAATAAAACGTTATGTATATGGAGAAGACGTGGAAGAGATATGGTTTGATCTTTTAAGATATTATCTAAGCAATGAAATTCATGGTAAAAGAGTAAGCGCGGCTCTTTCAGGAATATTTTATGATAACACTAGACTGCCAATAGGTAAAAACCTTGCATCAGACCTCTACAAGGCCCCTCTCAAAGTAAGCACAACCAGAATTGATAACTTTGCCAGATGCCCTTTTAGCCATTTTATAAAATATGGACTGAAGGCAAGACCTAGAAGAGTTTATGAGATAGACCCCGCAGAAATGGGTCAGGTGCTCCACCTTACAGTAGAAGAATTTATAGCAAAGCTAAAAGAAAATCTTCCTGAGCTTGGGACTTTGACCAGAGAAGAATCAGATGCTATCATAGGAGAAATTTTTGAAAAATCAGCTCAGGAATTATTCAAAGAACATGATCTTAAAGAAAAACGAAATCAGCATATACTTGGGAAACTCAAAAAAACAGCATTTGTAGCAGGCTACAGCTGTTTAGAGCAGTTAAGGACAGGCAGCTTCAAGCTTATGTACCAGGAAGAAAAATTTGCGCAAGGAAGTGAAATTCCACCTGTGGTATTTGTTATAGATGGTGAAAAGATAATCCTTGAAGGAACCATAGACAGAGTCGATGTTCTCGAAGATGGGGAAAGAAAATTCATAAAAGTCATAGACTACAAGACCAGGTCTAAGTCTTTTAGCCTTTCTGATGCCTACAATGGATTAGATATACAACTTATGATATATCTCAAGGCAGCAATGAAAAGCAAGGCTTTTATAAAAAATGAGACCTATCCAGCAGGCGTTTTTTATTTTCCAGTGATAAACCCTTTAATAAATACACAGACAAGAGACAAGGAAAAGATAGAAGAACTCATAAAATCTCAGATGAAGATGGATGGGATAGTGCTCCATGATTTAAAAGTAATTGAAGCCATAAACGGTAAAGACGGAGATGATGCTGTAAAAACAAAAGGAAAAACCAAAACAGAACATATGCTTGAACTTGAAGAATTTAATGCCTTGATTTCAAGGGTAGAAAATAACATAAGCAATTATCTTGAGGAAATGATAGCGGGTATTATAGAGGCGAGTCCTGTTATTATCCCAAAAACAAAGGCAAAGGCATGTGATTACTGCAGATACAGTTCAATATGCAGATTTGATGAAGAGCTGGAAACAAATAATTACAGAAAGATACCTCAGTACAGCAATGAAGAGATAATAAATAAACTTGGAGAGGAGCAGATAAATGAGTAACAACTGGACTAGCGATCAACAAAGAGCAATAGATATAAGAGAGAAAAACATACTGGTTTCGGCAGCCGCAGGTTCAGGAAAAACAGCGGTTTTAGTAGAACGAATACTTAATATGCTGGAAAATGACCGTGAGGACATAGACTCCATGCTCATTGTTACCTTTACAAATGCTGCAGCAAAAGAAATGAAAGACAGGGTACAAAAAAAACTTCACAGCAGGATAGGCGACTTGACCAGGGGAGGCAAAGACCTGAGCGATGAGGATCTGCAAAAAGCGATTTTTCTTAAAAAACAGATAAAAAACTTATCCAGAGCATCGATTAGTACAGTGCACTCATTTTGCATAGACATATTGAGACAGAACTTTCAAATGGCAGGGATAGATCCGTCATTTAAAATTGCAAACGAATCACTGGCTCTGATGCTGAAAAACAGAGCTGCAGAAAACACATTCGACAAGATGTATGAAAAAGAAGACCAGGGTTTTTTGGACCTTGTGGATGCATTTGGAGGGGCCAAGAGTGACCGAGGATTGCTAGATCAGATGTTTCAGCTCCACCGCTTTATACAGGCCCATCCCTATCCTCAAAAGTGGCTTAAAAGCCAGGCTGACAACTACAAGATGGCAGACATAGATGAAAGCGAAGATGTAAAAACAGAGGCCTTTGCAAAAAGCATATGGGCGCATGAAATGAAGCATCACAGCCTAATACAGATGCGAAGAGCTCTGGGGCAATGCGAAAAGGCAATATATTTGTGTAAGAAATATGAAAATCCGATTGCATATATAGAAAACATAGAAGATGACCAATTAATTATACACGAAATTATAAAGAGTCTTGAGTCTGAAGATTGGATGGGTTTTCATGAGCAAATTACAAATTTCAAGCAGACCAGACTGAAAACAGTGAGCAAAAAGAGTGCAGAGCAGAATAACTATGATCAGATTATATTAGATCGTATAAAAGACATAAGAAAAAATGGCATAAAAGAAGAATTGCAGAGCATAGCTAAGATATTTGCAGATGCAGGTATGATCCAGCTTATAGATGATATAGGATATATGCATAAACATGTTATTAGCCTCACAGACCTTGTCTTAGAATTTGACAAAGAATTGATGGCCCTTAAAAAAGAAAATGGAGTATTAGATTTTTCAGATCTTGAGCATTTCACACTCAAAGTACTCGAAGACGATGGAGTAAGACAAAGTCTCCAAAATAAGTATAAACATATTTTTTTTGATGAATATCAAGATAGCAATTTAGTTCAAGAAACAATAATAAACGCTATAAAAAGAGAGAACAATTTATTTTTTGTAGGAGATGTCAAGCAGTCTATATACAGATTCCGGCTTTCTGACCCTACGCTTTTTAATAACAGGTACAAGGTGTATGCAAAAGAAGCATCAGAAGAATCAGAGAAAATAGACCTGTCAAAAAACTTCAGGAGCAGAAGAGAAATACTCGATTTTTGCAATTTGATATTTAGCAATATAATGAGTGAAGAACTTGGAGAAGTTGACTATAGTCATATATCACATCAGCTGGTTGCGGGAAAAGATGCAGCAGATTATGATAACAACATAGAGCTGGCTATAATAGAGAAAAACTCTGCTTCAGACACCAGTGATTATGCAGACGATGAAGACGGTTTTTCATCTGGAGAAGAATCTGTAATAGATAAAGATGAACTTGAAGCAATTTATTGCGGAGGAAAGATATCAAAGCTGGTATCTACAGGGAAGGTAAGATATAAAGATATAGTTATACTCATGAGGTCTCCCAAAGCCAAAGCTAAATTGTTTGAAAAAGTTTTAAGCAGGTTTAACATACCTTGTTATGTGGATTTCAGGAGCTCCAGCTTTGACAAAGTTGAGATAAAATGTCTGCTTGATTATCTTAGAATAATAGACAATCGTAATCAGGACGAGGCTCTAATAGGAGCAATGAGTTCTGTCTTTGGAGGATTTGAGATAGAAGAACTTATTGAAATCAGGACATCATATCCAAATGCTTCATTTTACAGTGCTACTCAGGATTATTCTTATGAAAAAAAAGATCATATTTCACAAAAACTCAATGATTTCTATTCAAAAATAGATACTTTGAAAATGTTTGAAAATATGTGGCGACTTGCAGATTTCATATGGTATGTAGTTGAAAATTCAGACTACAGTACCTATGTATCAGGTATGACAGATGGAAAACAGCGCATGATAAATATAAAGAGCTTTATAGAAAAGGCCAGTGAATATGAAGAAAGTGAGTCTATGGGCCTTTTTGGATTTCTAAGGCAGGTAGAACGCATACTAAAAGAAAAAGGAGACAGCCCGGAGAAGAGTGTGCTTGTAGAATCAGAGGACGCGGTTACCATAATGTCCGTTCACAAGAGCAAGGGACTCGAATTTAATACAGTATTCCTTTGCGACCTGGGCAAAAGAATAAATGAAGCAGATATAAGATCTGACATAATCCTTCACAATAAACTTGGGATAGGAATGAAATATAAAAATACTGATGAAAACATACAGTCGGATTCAATACCAAGGAATCAAATTAAAATAAGAAAAAGTCTGGAAAATATATCAGAAGAGATAAGGATACTTTATGTTGCCCTTACAAGAGCAGTAGACAGGCTATACCTCACAGGAATGGTTGCTGATGCAGAAAAATTTGTCACAAAAATAATGAAGGGTGATATAGACGCTAATATCAGAAAGCATAAGAATTATCTGGCCTGGATAGGAAGTGTACTAGTCAGAGACAGGGCCGGAGCAGCACTTAGAAGTATCAGTGAGAACATAATTTCAGAAGAAGAAATGTTCGACTCAGGACTTAAATACAACATAAGCATATATAGAGCAGAAGATCTTGAAAAGGCTGGACTACAGCCAGATCTAGGCCTAAAAGAACTCAAAGAAAAGATATATGGAGACAAAGATGCAGGCAGTAACAGATATAGTGAATTTAAGAATATAGAAGACTTTGAGTATAAATATATAGAAGATACCAGAACACCTGGGAAAAGATCAGTAACAGATATAACTAAATCCTATATAAAAGAAGATGCTCAGTATCATACCCAAGATATAAAACTAAATAAAATCCCACTTTTCATGCAAGAAAAAAAGATGTTTTCCAAAACAGACATAGGGACAATTGTCCATATGGTAATGGAAAAGATAAGTATAAGGCCTCATACCATAGAATCAGTAGGAGAAGAAATAAAGAAACTGGTAGATTTAGAATTGTTAACCGCTGAAGAAGCTGAGGTTGCAGACGCTTTGCTGGTAGCAGAATTCTTTGAAAGTGAAATTGGAAAGCGAATGATAGATTCAAAAAGAGTATACAGAGAAAAGCAGTTCCTCATGCGTTATGAAGACGCTATAGTAGAAGGTATAATAGACTGTTTTTTCTTTGAAGAAGATGGTATAGTGCTAATAGATTACAAAACTGACGAATTGCCAGATGCGCAAAAATATGGTCCCCAGCTGCAAATGTACAAAGACGCTCTGGAGAGCATATATAAAGAAAAAGTCAAAGAAACATATATATACTGGCTAAATAAAGGAATAAGCACAAAGATTCAGTAAAACTCAATTAGCCCGATATGACATGTTTTAGATCTTTTAAAAAGGGAAAGCTTATGCATGCTGCCATGATCCAGAGGTTTAAAAATTCGGTGACCATGCCATGGCCAACAGCCAGTATAATAAGGGATATGAGAAGGAGTAAAGCAGAGGCCTTTACCCTTCTTGGGCTTATAAGATTCGTTTCAAGGTCGTTCATAGAAAGTATGGCTTTTAAAAGTGAAAGTCTCAGGATATATGCAATGCCAATAATAAGGACCATCATTGATGAGAAAGCATCAAGAGAAACAGTCATAACACCAAATCCTCTGAAGAACCATAAAAGCGACATCATAAAAGATATTACTATAAAAGGTAAATTTTGTTTATTATCAGGCTTTAACTTGTAATCAACAAATAAAGCCGTGCCAAAAAACAGCGGATAGATAAATGGCGAAATAAAATATTGGACTATAGTAAATATAGTCATTGCAGATAACTCAGCAAGAGAAGACCTGTATCCGCTGCTTTTTATAAGAAGGCGGATAGTAAAGAGGAAGAAAAAAGTGGTCATTAGGTGTACTTCTCTTATCCCAATGATAAAGAGACTGGTAAGTATAAAAGATGGAAGATATATATTCACGCTGTCTGGAGAAAGTTCTACCATTATAAGATATGTTACATAACAAAGAATGGTTTTTCTAAAGGCGTCGATAACTGATAAAAACATACCTGTATCAATTATAAAATAAGAATATATAAAGGAAGTCAAAGCCAAAAGAATACATAAAGGTATTATGAATTTATCAAAATTGTTTTTTTTCCTGTTTAACCTTATCGTGGTTGGGAATAAAGATTCTATAGTACTTTGCATAAAATTGTTTCCTCCAATGTAGTTATATTGTCAGTTTACACCAGCGGGAACACTATATCAAGGAGAAAAGATTATGAGAGTAAAAATAAAAAACTATATATTAATAATAACCATGGCTCTTTCAGTAATGGTTATTATTAATGGGTGCAATATAAAAGCTGACATTCAAGAAGACTCAGAATTGGAAGTGATAAAAATAGGGGTTCTGGAACCCCTAAGTGGAGCAAATGCAGAGGGCGGGAAACTCGAGCTCGAAGGAATAAAGCTTGCAAACGAGATGTACCCAAAAGTGCTTGGAAGAAAAGTACAGCTGGTAATAGCAGATAATAAATCAGACAAAGAAACATCTGCACAGCTTGCAGACAGGCTGGTAAATGAATATGGAGTATCAGCAATTATAGGTTCATGGGGATCTGGATTATCCATGGGAGCAGGAGAGGTTATTAAAGCGGCGAAAATTCCTATGATTGCACCTTCAGCTACAAATCCCAAAGTCACAAAGGACAACGACTATTATTTTAGAGCATGTTTTATAGATCCTTTTCAAGGGGAAGTCCTTGCAAAAATGGCATACGAAAGATTAGAAGCTAAGACGGCATTTATAATATACGAAAAATCCAATGAATATTCACAGGGCCTGGCAGTTTTCTTTGAAAATGAATTTGTCAAGCTGACTGAAAAAAAATCAAGTGTAGTGGCTGTAACAGGTTATGACCAGGGAACCCTTGATTTTACTGGAATTCTTGAAGAAGTTGCAGCTCAAGATCCAGATGTAATATTTGCGCCAGGCAATTTTACAGAATCGGCAATGCTAATAAAACAAGCCAGGCGAATGGGGATCAAAACAGATTTTCTGGGAGGAGACACATGGGAGAATCCTGAATTCCTAAACGTGGGCTTAGAGTCAGTAGAAGGGGCTATGATAACAACCTCGTTTTCCGCTGAAAAACCCGCAAACTGGGCATCCAGAGACTTTATATCCAAATATACCAAGAGATACAGCCGAAAACCACTTTCACTTTCAGCTCTTGGATTTGATTCATACAGGATTATAATAGATGCTATAAAAAGAGCAGGCACTGCAGAAGACAGTGAAAAACTAAGGCAGGCTATTGCATCTACCCAAAATTTCAAAGGAACGACGGGGAAGATAAGTCTTGATAAAAATGGAGATGCAATAAAAGATGTGGTAGTACTAAAAGTGAAAAACGGAAAGTTTGTTTATCAAACTACTGTAAGGTATAAATAAATTCTTCTTTAAAAAGACCGGGATAAATTTATATAAAAACTTGATCCGTGGTATAATTGTCCCAAGGATTAAATAAATTTATATAGCGCGGAGGTTTTGATGAATAAAAAGTTTGAAGTGTTCCTGGATACAGCGGCAAGAGACTTTATACTGGACGTTATGGACGAAGCCATATGTATAGTTGATAATGATGGGATTGTGCATGTATGGAATGAAAAATCAGAAAAAATATATGATGTAAAAAAAGCAGAACTGATTGGGAAAAAAATGGATTCGGTACTTAAAGATACCGTGATAATAAAAGTCCTTGAATCCGGAGAAGACATGGAGAATATATATCAGTCTACCAGGACGGGGTGCAGCATACTTGTAAATGCCAAGATAATATATATAGATGGAGAAAAAGTTGGAGCACTTTGTGTAGACAAAGACTTGAGCGAGATTGACAGGCTTAACATACAGGTGGACAAGCTTAAGGATAAGATTAACTACCTTGAAATACAAAGAAAAGCTGAAATGAACAAAAGTACAATGATAGCTGGAAACAGCATACAAATGGAAGAACTCATGTACAAGGCTGGCAAGGTCGCAAAAACAGATACGCCATTAATGATACTTGGAGAAAGTGGAGTGGGTAAAAAAGCTCTTGCCAGACGTATACATGAAATGAGTCAGAGAAAAGGCCCTTTTGTACATGTAAACTGCGGAGCTATTCCAAATGAAATCTTTGAAAGCGAGTTTTTTGGAAGTACAGATATAAATACAGGTAAAAACAGACCGGGTCTTTTTGAAATAGTGGATCAGGGAACCATATTTCTTGGAGAGATAACAGATATGCCCATAAATATGCAAGCTAAATTGCTTAATCTGATGCAGAAAAATGAAATTGTAAGAGCCAGTGATGGAAAACATATTAAGATAAATACAAGAATTATAAGTGGCACTAATAAAAACATAGAAGAAATGATAGAAGAAGGGACTTTTCTTGAAGAATTGTATTACAGTCTCAATGTAATTGAGCTCATAGTTGCTTCCTTAAGAGAACGAAAATCAGATATACCACTTCTTGCAGATCTTTTTATGAAAGAAATGTGTGACAAATACAATCTGGAGATACCAAAACTGGATTCTGAAGTAGTTGATATACTAATGCAATATAGTTGGAAGGGAAATATAAGGGAGTTACAAAACGTTATTGAACACGTAGTTGTAATGAGTGGAGGAAAGACTATAACTACCGATATGTTGCCAATTTCCATAAAAGAAAGCGTTAAAACCTACATGAGGGCTAATATTCAGGTAAATGACCTTGCAAAGAGTGTTGGCGAATTTGAAAGAGACATAATAGAAAACATTATGAAAAAGTCTGACTGGAACAAATCTGAGGCGGCAAGGATGCTTAATATTCCAAGAACTACACTAATATATAAAATAGACCTGTATGGTATAAAAGATAAAAAAGAAAGAAAAACAAAGAAAAGCAAAACTGTCTAATATCCGACTATGTCGAAAAAGCGACAACTCGTGTAAAATATACGACCACAGCGAAAGTTGTTTAATTGCAAGGGTTATAATACATGAACAAAACCTGATAACGATCATGTGTCGAAAAACAAACACTTGCGTTAAATAATTATTTATCATATAATTGATATAGAGAAATCAAATATAATCATTTATAAATATCAATATCAATATCAATATAAATATAGGAAATGTACTGATGTTCTATATGAAAAATAATAACAGGAGGTGGAAATATGAAGTTAGTTTTACCGTTAAAACAACATGTTGGTGCACCTTGCACACCAGTTGTCAAAGTTGGCGATGAAGTAAAACGTGGTCAGTTGATAGCAAAACCAGCTGGTCTTGGTGCGAACATTCATGCCAGTGCTAATGGAAAAATAGTTGAAGTTAGTGAAAATGAAATCGCTATAGAAGCGACAGGAGAAATCAACAAGGATGAGTATGTGAGATTGACATCACAAGACAACTTGTCACTTATAGAAGAAGCTGGAATAGTAGGTTCTGGTGGAGCTGGTTTCCCAGCACATGTGAAATTCAAGGCTAAATTAGAAGGTGGATATGTACTTGCAAACGCAGCAGAATGTGAGCCTTTACTGGCACACAACATGCATCTTCTTGAAAATGAGCCAGAGCTTGTAGTAAGAGGTATTAAATATGTAATGGAAATTACAGGAGCTACTCATGGTTATATAGCTATAAAGACAAAACATCAAAAAGCTATGATATCAGTTGCCAAAGCATGTAAAAATGTAGAAGGCGTGGAGGTTAAATTCCTTTCTGATATGTATCCTGCAGGAGATGAGAGGGTTATCGTAAGAGAACTTCTTGGAATCGAATTGCCGCTTGGAGCACTTCCAAGTGAAGCAAACGCAGTCGTAAGTAACGTTGAAACACTTAAAAATGTAACTTATGCCATTGAGAAAAAAATGCCAGTAATTACAAAAGATATAACAGTGGGCGGCAGAGTTTCAAAACCTTCCGTTTACAGAGAAGTACCAATAGGAATGCAGGTGAAGGACTATATAGATCTTTCGGGTGGATATGTAGAGCCTCATGGAGAAATTGTTCTTGGAGGACCCTTTACTGGGAAACATGGTGAAGAGTCAGCAAGAATAGTAAAAACTCTTGGAGGAATACTTGTTGCTATACCATTCCCTGTAGACCACAGAAAATTCGGAATGATAGAATGCGAATGTGGAGCAGAAAAAGGAAGACTTACAGAAATTGCAGAAGCTATGGGTGGGACAGTAGTTGCCTCAGTAAAATGCAAGAGAATGGAAGAAATCAACGGGAGATTCCGTTGTACCCTACCTGGCATATGCCCAGGCCAGGCAGAAAAAGTACTTGAGCTTAGAAAACAAGGTGCAGAGGCAATAATTGTCGGCACTTGTGAAGACTGAACTAATACAGTTATGGAAGTGGCGCCTAGGTTAGGTATTGCCGTATATCATAGTTCAGATCACACTTTAAGAGCAGGTGGACACAGATTGTATAGAAAAAAGAAAAGCTAATACTGAATTTCTTTTTTATATAAAATAAACAAAAAATTATTAAATCCAAAAAGGAGGAACGTGTAATGTCAATAACTTTAGAAACAGCTAAGGCTCATGCTAAAGACCCTGCAGTTTCTTGCTGTAGATTTGAAGCAGGAACTGTTATTGAAGTATCAAACCTTGAAGACCCAGCAATATTTGCTGATTTACAAGACTCAGGACTTCTTAATATATCAGATGATTGTTTAACAATCGAGCAAGCATTAGGAGCAAAATTAACTAAAACAGTTGATGCTCTTACTCCACTTACAGCAGCAGTAGTAGATGGAATAACAGCAGTAGCAGCAGCACCAGTAGTAGAAGAGGTGGCTGAGGTTGCAGCAGCACCAGCACCAGCACCACAAATGATGCCTTTATCAAATGGTGGAGCAGTAAGAATCCACATAGGTGAAGGAAAGAACATAGATCTTGAAATACCTCTTGGTGTAGCAACTCAAATGGGTGTAGCACCAGCGGCTATGACATCAGCGGCTATCGTAGAAGCTCCAGCAGCAGTAGCGGCAGCAGCAGAAGAAAAAGTTCTTAGAAGTCTTACAAGAAAGCACTTCAAAATAGAAAAAGTTGAGTTTGGACCAGAAACTAAAATAGAAGGAACTACTCTATACATCAGAGAAGGAATCGAAAAAGAAGCTGTAGATTCAGAGAATCTAGTAGTTTCACTAAAAGTAGAAATAATCACTCCTGACAAATATGATACTCATTCAGAAACTATAATGGACGTACAACCTATCGCAACTAAAGAAGAAGGCGAATTAGGAACAGGTATTACAAGAATGCTTGATGGCGTTATTATGATGGTAACTGGAGTAGATGAAGGCGGAGTACAAATCGGAGAGTTTGGATCATCAGAAGGACCACTTGACAGAAATATCATGTGGGGAAGACCAGGAGCTCCTGATAAAGGCGAAATCTTTATAAAGACAGAAGTTGTTATAAAAGCACATACTAATATGGAAAGACCAGGACCTCTTGCAGCACACAAGGCTTCTGACTTCATCACTGATGAAATTAGAAAAGCACTTAAAGCAGCGGATGCTGCCCTATGTGTAAACGAAGAAACTTTCGTTCAAAAAAGAAGACCAGGAAAGAAAAAAGTAGTAGTAATAAAAGAAATAATGGGACAGGGCGCAATGCATGACAATCTTATCCTTCCAGTTGAGCCAGTAGGAACACTTGGAGCTAAGCCAAACGTTGACCTTGGAAACCTTCCAGTAGTTCTTTCACCACTTGAGGTGCTTGATGGAGGAATCCATGCACTTACTTGTATAGGACCTGCTTCAAAAGAGTGTTCAAGACATTACTTCAGAGAGCCGCTTGTACTTAAGGCTATGCAAGATGAAGAGCTTGATCTTTGTGGAGTAATATTTATAGGATCACCACAGGTAAACTCAGAGAAATTCTATGTATCAAACAGACTTGGAATGATGGTAGAAGCTATGGACGTAGACGGAGCTATCATAACAACTGAAGGATTCGGAAACAACCATATAGACTTTGCATCTCACCACGAGCAAATAGGATCAAGAGGAGTTGCGGTAGTAGGAGTATCTTACTCAGCAGTTCAAGGAGCCCTAGTTGTTGGAAACGAATACATGAAGTTCATGGTAGACAACAACAAGTCTAAGCAAGGAATCGAAAACGAGATACTTGCAAACAATACTTTATCACCAGAAGATGCAATAAGAGCAGTTGTAATGCTTAAAAATGTAATGGCTGGAGAAGAAGTTAAGACTGCAGAAAGAAAATGGAACGCAAACGTAAAGCTTAACAACGTAGAACTGATTGAAAAATCTCAGGGAATTAAAATAGTTCTTGAAGATAATGAGCAATCACTTGTAAAGAGTAAAAAAAGAGCAGAAATCTACGAAGTAGAAGCGTAAAATTTCAAACTAGCAATAAAGGAGAACTTAGATGGATAAATTAAGATATACTTCTACGGAAAGATATGTGGAAGGCGTAATAGTTGATGTTAAAGACGGTTCTGTAGGAATAGATCTTAAAGGTAGACTGGGTCACCTGAGTGTACCGATGAGAATGCTCATAACAGATTATGAACCACAATTAGGACTAGAGGTAGGATTCTTAATGAGTTATCCTGAAGTGATAGGACCTGAAATAAACGAAAAATACGCTCAAAATTTAGAACATAAAAAAAATAGAGAATAAATAAGGAAAAGGAGGAATATAATAATGAGTCTTACAGTAGTCAAAGGACTTCAGTCAGAAATATTTGTTCCAGTAACTCCGCAACCAGTGTGGACTCCAGTTACAAAAGAACTTAAAGATTCAGTAGTTGCCCTTGCAACAGCAGCGGGTGTTCATCTGAAAACAGATAAAAGATTTAATCTTGCAGGAGATTTCTCATTCAGAGCAATTCCTGGAAATACAAAAGGTACAGATTTAATGGTATCACACGGTGGATACGATAACGGAGATGTTAATAAAGACGTAAACTGTATGTTCCCTATCGAAAGATTACAAGAACTTGCAGCAGAAGGATTTATAAAAGCAGTTGCTCCGATGCACTTCGGATTCATGGGTGGTGGAGGAGACCAGGCGAAATTCACTGAAGAGACTGGCCCAGAAATCGCTAAGCAACTATTAGCAGAAAACGTAGATGCAGTTCTTCTTACAGCAGGCTGAGGTACATGCCACCGCTCTGCCGTGATCGTGCAGAGAGCAATCGAATCAGCTGGAATACCTACTATAATTATAGCAGCGCTACCTCCAGTAGTTAGACAAAACGGAACTCCAAGAGCAGTTGCACCACTAGTACCAATGGGAGCAAACGCAGGAGAGCCAAACAACATAGAAATGCAGACAGCAATAGTTAAAGCAACGCTTGAGCAATTAATAAAAATACCAAGTGCAGGAAAGATAGTACCATTACCATTCGAGTACCACGCACACGTATAATAAATAGAACTCACAATATAAAAATATACACAGGAGAGGTTCTCCCTTTCCTGTGTATAAAACAATAAGCAGGTGTAAAAATGGAAACTGTAGATTTGCGTAGATTAGTAATAAGATCTTTTCACGTAAAAAAAGTCGAGTTTGCTGATAAGTTTGAGTTTTTGAATGGCACACTCAAAATTGATAAAAAAATAACAAATAAATTAATAGCTCAGGATCCAATAATCAAGGACGTAAGAATAGAAATCATAAATCCTTATGACCATGATAGAGAAATAAACACTATTATGGACATTGTGCCTATGTCAGTTAAAGTGCTTGGAAGCCTTGGAGAAGGCATTACATATACGATGACAGGTGCGTATGTTATGTTGACAGGTTGTGATGACGACGGTAGACAGATGCATGAATTTGGATCATCAGAAGGAAATCTTAGTGAACAGATGGTATTTGGAAGAGCTGGGACTCCAGCAAAGTCTGATTATATTATCCATGTGGATGTACTTGTTGAAGGTGGGCTACCCTACGATAGGAAATTGCCAATATCAGCATTCAAGGCATGTGATGAGATTATAGATTCAATAAGAGCTGAGCTTAAGAAACTTGAACCAAGAGAAGCGGACGAAGTTCATGAGTTTTATGATCGCATAAGAAAAGATTCTAAAAAAGTAGCGCTGGTAAAACAGATTGCAGGACAGGGAGCTATGTATGACAATCAGCTATTCCCTGAACAACCTTTTGGTTACACTGGTGGAATTTCAATAATTGATATGGCGAATATGCCAGTTGTACTGTCTCCTAATGAATACCGAGATGGTGCACTCAGATCAATGACCTAATGGAGGTATAAAATGGGTATAGGACCATCGACAAAAGAGACAAGTCTGCATCATTTTAGAGATCCATTACTGGATATATTATCAAACGATACAGATATAGATCTTGTAGGAATAATGCTTGTAGGCACACCGCAAGACAATAAAGAAAAAGAAAGAGTTGGACAAAGGGCAGCGCAGTTGCTTGAAGCGATGAGAGTGGATGGATGTATAGTTTCTTGTGACGGTTGGGGAAATTCGCATGTTGATTATGCGAATACACTCGAAGAAATAGGAAAGAGAAATATTCCACTTGTTGGAGTAACATTCAACGGAGTCCAGGCCAAATTTGTTGTAACTAATAAATACATGGATACAATCGTAGATATAAACAAGTCTAAAGAAGGTATTGAAACCGAGGTAGTAGGTGAAAATACAACAAGCACGCTGGATGCAAAAAAAGCAACAGCATTTTTGAAACTTAAAATGAGAAAGCGAGGATAACTATGATTTTTTCAAGAGGAATACAGGCAATAGATTCTCATACAGCAGGAGAACCAACAAGAATAGTTACAGGGGGAATTCCTAACATAAAAGGAAAAACAATGCCAGAAAAGAAAGAGTATCTTGAGAAAGAACTTGATTATTTAAGAACGGCTATAATGCTTGAGCCAAGAGGACATAATGATATGTTTGGTTCAATAATCACAGCACCTACAACAGACGAAGCGGATCTTGGAATTATATTCATGGACGGTGGCGGATACCTTAACATGTGCGGACATGGTACTATAGGTGCGGTTACTGCTGCTATAGAAACAGGGATGGTTCCAATGGTAGAGCCAATTACTACTGTTGTACTTGAAGCGCCAGCTGGAATAATAAAAGCAGAAGCTCAAGTGGAAAATGGCAGAGTTAAGAGTGTTTCTTTTGTAAACGTACCAGCATTCCACTACAAAAAAGAGCAAAAAGTTAATTTTGATGGAAAAGAGATCACTTTTGATATTTCTTTTGGAGGAAGTTTCTTTGCAATAGTTCATGCTAAGCAACTTGGTCTTGAAATTAAGCCTGAAAACACAGGAAAACTTACAGAAATTGCGCTTAAACTTAGAGATATAATAAACGCAGAAATCGAAATTCAGCATCCACTTCTACCGCATATTAAGACAGTAGATCTAGTTGAAATATATGATGAGCCTACTCATCCAGAAGCAACATATAAGAACGTTGTTATATTTGGACAAGGACAAGTTGACAGATCACCTTGTGGTACTGGAACTTCTGCAAAACTTGCAACACTTCACTCAAAAGGCGAAATAGCAGTAGGTGAAAAATTTGTATATGAAAGTATTCTTGGAACACTTTTCTACGGAGAAATCGTAGGGACTACAAAAGTTGGAGAATTTGATGCAGTAATTCCAAAAATAGCTGGATCTGCATATATTACTGGATTCAACCACTTTGTAATTGATGAGTGCGACCCTCTGAAGCATGGATTTATTTTAAGATAAGTTTTAAAACTTATGTTAATCTCGAGTGCAATTTGAATCATAAAAAACACTCGAGATTAACTAAAAATTAACAAAAAATGAACAATATTAGACCTGTATTAAATGCGTTTAAAAAACAATGGAATCATTGATTTTACTGAATAAATTATAAAAAAAAAGACGATATGTATTTGTTTTTTTTACAAAATATGCTATAATAAAGATATATTAAATGTTAAAATTTTAATATAAAAACTACTTAGGAGGAATTATTTATGAACGCATCACTAGTACTACTTAGCGTACTCGCTCTACTTCTTGCAGGATTCTCTTTTATATTTGTAAAAGATTATGTTGCACACAAAGATCAACTTGAATCAGAAACAAATTTTGTAACATCAGGAATTATAGGTATGGTAGTAAACTTCTTCGATACACTGGGAATAGGATCATTTGCTCCTACAACAGCGCTTCTTAGAACATTCAAGCAAATAGATGACAGGGTTCTTCCTGGAACACTTAACGTTGCTTGTACAATCCCAGTTATAGTAGAAGCATTTGCTTTTATAAGAGCTGTAGAGGTTGAGCCAATAACACTTACATCTATGCTTGTGGCAGCATCTGTAGGATCATACTTTGGAGCAGGATTTATGTCTAAACTTCCAAAAGCTACAGTGCAAAGAGTAATGGCAGTAGCACTTGGACTTGCAGGTCTTGTAATGCTTGCACAGATGCTTGGAATCTTCCCAGGTGGAGGAGAAGCTATTGGTCTTACAGGAGTAGCTCTTGTAATAGGAGTTGTTGGTAATATGATACTTGGTGCTCTTATGACAGCAGGAGTTGGACTTTATGCTCCATGTATGGCACTTGTATACCTTCTTGGAATGAGCCCAGCAGTTGCTTTCCCAATAATGATGGGATCATGTGCATACCTTATGCCAATATGCTCAGTGAAATTCATAAAAGAAGGAGCATATAACAGAAAAGCATCAATGGCAATAGCTGTGTTTGGGGTAGTAGGAGTTCTTATAGCTGTATTCCTTGTAACATCACTTCCGCTTACAGTTCTTAAATGGCTTGTAGTGTGTGTTATAGCTTATACTTCAATATCAATGTTCAAAGCTTCAAAAACTGCATAATATTTTATATTAAAATAATAGCTGTTAAATGATATAATATAAAAAAGTTGTTGATTAAATCAGCAACTTTTTTTATCCTTTTATTCTGAGAATACCCCTGCTCTAAGTTGCTCTTCTCGCTTTAAGGAGAACAAAGGCGGCGGGAGCGTTCAATCTTATAATGTATGTAAATGAGGAGGTAAGAAATGCTAATTTTAACAAGAAAAGATATTGATCAATTCTATACGATGGAGGACTGCATAGAGTCGGTAATGGAAGCGTTTGCGCTGAGTTCTTCTAAAAAGGTAAAGGCACCTGTTAGAACCAAGCTTACAGTAGAGCATGTGCAAGGTAATGCGCTTTTTATGCCGGGGCTGGTAGAGGAGAAAGGTTATTTAGGAGCTAAGATAGTCTCTGTATTTCCTCAAAATTCATCAAAAGGAAAACCTGTTGTAAATGCTACTATAGTAATGCTGGATGTTGAAACTGGAGAAGTAAAGGCTCTTATAGATGGGACTTACGTAACTAAGATGAGGACGGGAGCTGCAACTGGGGCTTCAATTAAATTACTCGCAAGAGAAAATGTTAAGATTGGCGTACTTTTTGGTACTGGAGGTCAGTCGGAGAAACAACTTGAGGCAATGATAGCTACAAGACATTTTGAAGAAATAAGAGTAGTGGGAAGAAACTTCGAAAAGACACTTGATTTTTGCGAAAAGATGAGCTTACTTATTCCGGAAATGAAAGTTAAAGAAGACCATAAAAATGTTGAAATAACTGCATATAAAGATGGGAATGATGCAGTTGCAGAAGCTGATATAATAGTACTTGCAACGACATCAACCAAGGGATTGTTTGATGGGAATCTGCTTAAGAATGGAGTCCATATATCTGGAGTAGGTTCTTATACCAAAGAAATGTGTGAAATGGATAAGACTACTGTCCTCACTGCGGATAAAGTATACATTGATGACAGAGATTCTATGCTTGAAGAAGCTGGAGAATTTACCCAGCTGATTGACCAGGGTATAATAAGCGAGGACTTCTACACAGGCGAAATTGGAGATCTCATACTTGGGAAAGTACCAGGAAGAGAAAACGAAGACGAAATAACTATATTTAAAAGTGTTGGAATATCTGCCCAGGATTTAGTATCTGCAGAAAATATTTACAGAAAAGCAATTGAACTGGGAATTGGTCAAGTTATAGACTTTGATTAACATTAAACGCTTTATGTGCTAAAATATAACTAACAAGGAGGTATTTATTATGAATTTTAAAGACGCAGCAAAAAAATGTGAGGATTTAAAGATCCAAAGAACTATTAAAGCTTTACATAAAAACAATATTGAAGGATATTACGCAAAAGATGCAGAAGAAGCTATAAAAACATTCAGGAGCCTGGTAAAAGAGAATTCAGTTGTCACAGCTGGAGGATCTATGTCCTGTGTTGAAACAGGAATCATGGATTTGTTAAGAAGCGGAGCATATGACTATAGAGATAGAGAAAGATCTGGAATAACGCATGAAGAAGTGCAGCAGGTTCTTAGAGATGCGTTTACTTCTGATTATTTTATTACAAGCACAAATGCCATAACAGAAAATGGAGAACTGTTCAATATAGATGGAAACGGGAACCGCGTTGCCGCAATATCTTTTGGACCTAAAGAAGTTATAGTAATAACCGGCTCAAACAAAATAGTCAGAGACTCAGAAGAAGCAAGAAAACGTGTAAAAGCGATTTCGGCACCTGCAAATGCAATGAGACTTGATTGTGAGACACCGTGCACGATAGATGGAATTTGCAGAAACTGTGCATCTGAGAAAAGAATCTGTTGTACAGAGGTACTCACTGGGTTTCAAAGAATAAAGAATAGGATAAAGGTAATCATAATTGATGGGGATTTTGGATTCTAATAGTATGGATATATCAAAAATAATGTATTAATCAAAAAAAACCACAGCTTGTGGTTTTTTTTGATTAAAGAAGTTTTTATAAGTTTTCCATATAAACGCTTGTAGAAGGAAATGCAAAGCTTGAATTATGTCTTTGCAAGATGTCAAGTATTTCATAATTGACTTCTTCTCTTACTCGTTTAAGTTCAAAGAGAGATGTCTGATTTGTATAAAAGGTGACCATGATACTAATAGAACTTTCGGCAAATTCGTCGAGTTTAACCAAGGCTGTTTCTGTAATTATGTCTTTATGAATTTCAAGATACATCTGTATATCATGGATGATGCTCTTTATCTGAGAAGGAGAAGTAGCGTATGTGATACCAAAATTAAATTTGACCCTACGTTTGTTCATCTTAGACCAGTTAGTTATAGAGGCGCTTGAAAGAGTGGAATTTGGAACCACGAGCATAGCATCGTCAAAAGTTCTTATGCGAGTACTCCTGAAAGAAATATCTTCTACGACGCCTTCTATAGAGTCGGATTGTATCCAGTCTCCTACAGCAAAGGGCTTATCAGATATGATTACAAGTCCTCCAAAAATATTAGAGGCAGTGTCTTGAGCGGCAAGAGCAAATGTAAGACCGCCGAGTCCCACTCCTGTGATAAGTCCATTTATATTTACTCCAAATTCCCCAAGCACTATCAAGATTGCAATTACAAAAATTACAACTTTTATGATTTTTGTAAAGAACATCATAAGGGTATCATCGAGCAGAGTAGAACTTGGATTTTTAATCCGACTGAAGGCTTCCATTATAATGGGAATTGCTGTGTATATAAAATATATTACGCACAGTATAATAGCAAGTCTGTAAAATTTTCTTACAAAAGCAAGCATCATAGGATAATCAGTTATCAAAGTTTTTTGAGCCATGAATGATATAAACATCAAGGTTGATACAAATATAAGACGTAATGGCTTTTTCAAAAAAAACATGGAAGATATTTCAACATTTAACTTGGTTTTTTTCGTTAATCTATGCATAAAATTAATTATGATGTTTGCAAAATAGCTCTTAAAAATATGAGCGAGTATGAATACTATTATTAATATGAAAATATTCGCAAAGTATCTTGCAAAGAAATCATAAATACTGTAAAATAAATTGTTAAAAATGGCAGAAAATGCGTAAATGAGCCTTTCCATAAAACCTCCCTGGTAAAATAAAATAAATTGCTTGCATAGTATAAATGATATCAGTAGACTAATTTTTTGTCAAACAAGACTCCAAAATTCCAACTATTTGCTCTTTTTCAAAAACAGCAAATCCATGTACGTAAATAAAAAAATGTGTTATAATGTAATCTACCCAGTATATGTACAGCAAAATACAGCGCCAGAGCCTTTTATAAGGCTGACGAGGATAAGAGTTATCGAAAATTCGGCGGATGCTCTTAGGGCTTCACAGTCCAAGAAACACACAAAACTACTGAGCAATCAGGAGGACAAAAAATGTTTCATGTGATATAGCAATGCTATAGTTGCGTCTACTATCTGGGAATATAATTTAAGGAGACACAAAAAAATGTGCGGAATAGTAGGATATGTAGGTAGCAGACAAGCCCAAAATGTAATAATAGAGGGGCTTGAAAAACTTGAGTACAGAGGATATGATTCCTCGGGAATAGCAGTGGTTCATGAAAACAGTATAAATACTGCAAAATTCAAAGGAAGACTTTCGGTGCTAGATAATTTCACAAAAGAAAATCCGATAACAGGTAATGTTGGTATAGGCCACACAAGATGGGCGACTCATGGAGCACCCTCTGATATAAACTCCCACCCTCACCTTAACAACAAAGAGACCATAGCGGTTGTACACAATGGTATAATCGAAAATTACCTTACCCTCAAAGAAGAACTTCAGAGCAAGGGTTACCAGTTTGTGTCTGAGACAGACACAGAGGTCATAGCCCATATCGTAGATTACTACTATGAAGGAGACCTTATGGAGGCGGTATTTAAGGCTATCAAAAAACTTAAGGGTGCATATGCACTTGGAGTAATTGCCAAGGACAGCCCTGGTGAGATGATTGCTGTAAGAAAAGAATCTCCTCTTATAGTAGGGCTTAGTGAGGATGGAAATTATATAGCTTCAGATGTACCTGCAATACTTAATTATACAAGAGATGTATACTTCCTGGATAATGGAGAAGTTGTGAGACTAAAACCTTCTGGAGTGGAAATTTTCGATTTTGATAAAAACCCCGTAGACAAAGAGGTTCATACTGTGGAGTGGTCTGTGGAGGCTGCAACAAAGGGTGGATACGAGCATTTCATGCTCAAAGAAGTTTATGAACAGCCACAAGCTATAAAAGAAACCCTGACAAGAAGAATAGATGAAGACGGTTATATAAAACTTGATGATATAAAACTGTCTGCCGAAGATTTAAATAGTATAAATAAAATATATATAGTTGCATGTGGAACGGCGTATCATGCTGGTAAAATTGGTAAACTTGCTATTGAAAAACTGGCAAAGATACCTGTTGAGACAGACATAGCTTCAGAATTCAGATACTCTGATCCTTTCGTAGACAAGAATACACTACTGATACTTGTCAGCCAGTCTGGTGAGACGGCAGACACACTTGCCGCCCTTAGAGAAGCAAAGAGAAAGGGAGCAAGAGTTCTTTCGATAACAAACGTAGTAGGATCATCAATAGCAAGGGAATCAGATGACGTGTTTTATACATGGGCTGGCCCTGAGGTTGCGGTAGCCAGCACAAAAGCTTATACGACGCAGCTGATTGCATTTTATATGGTTGCACTCAATATGGCAATTAAAAAAGGAACTATAACAAAAGAACTTTATTTCGAAGTTTTGGATGAGATGAAGACGCTTTCTTCAAAGGTGGAAAGTCTTCTTGAAAATGTTGACGCTGAAAAATCTATTGCAGAAAGAATTAAAGACAAAAGTTCTCTTTTCTATCTAGGTAGAGGAGCTGATTATCAGACTGCTCTGGAAGGCTCATTAAAATTAAAAGAAATCTCATATATATTTACAGAAGCATTTGCAGCAGGAGAACTTAAACATGGGACCATAGCTCTTATAGAAGAGGGTACACCTGTGGTTGCAATTGCTACTCAAAAAGATCTTGTGGGAAAAATGATTTCAAATATAAAAGAAGTCAAAGCCAGAGGGGCCTATGTGTATGCCATCGCCACTGAAGGTGAGACTGAAATAAAAAAGGTTGCTGATGAGGTTATATATATCCCTGAGACACTGGATATATTAAAACCTGTGCTTTCGGTAATACCAACACAACTGATTGCGTATTATACCTCCCTTGCAAAAGGCATAGATGTAGACAAGCCAAGAAACCTTGCTAAATCTGTAACGGTTGAATAATATACAGGATAAAAATGAGCCCCGAGGGTCTAGTCAGTACTAATTTCTGGCTAGACCCTCGGGGCTCATTTGATTATATAAAAAATAATTATCCCAAAAACACCAGTTCAAAGCTTCCTTGGCCATCAGTTTTAAAGCCCTGGTTTTCAAGAGCCCTAAGTGAAGATACATTTGAAGATCTTACAAGAGCGCTGATAAACTCTGAAGACGGATGGTATTCATTCATATAGTTTTTCACATAGCCAATCATTTCAGTAGCCACGCCATTGTTTTGATAATCTGGACTTACTGCCATAAGATCTATCCAGTGAGCCTCATAGTGGGGGGTACAGACATGCATTGTGGAAATGAAGCCTGATGGAACATCATTTATGTATTTTATGAAAATTTCATAGGAAGGATTTCTGCTCATCCTTTTGGCGAGTTCATCAGAGGATAAGGTTATAGATTTAAATGTAGAAGTGTCTATGCTTATGAGATCCCTGGACATTTCAATGCTGTAGTCGTATTTTTTCATGGCTACTCCTTTTTATTAAAAATTGGAAATATAACAAATCCCTGTGCTTATACATAAATTTTACAGCGACTGGACGAAAAATACAATAGAATATAATGAATTAATCTTGTTAAAAATGCTTTATTTGATGTAAAATAGGAGAAGAGCGAAAGAAAGCGAAAATTTAAATATAAATATGGAGGAAAAAGATATGAAAGACAGATACCCATGTTTGACAATAGACACACAAAAACTTATACATAACACAAAAGCAGTGATAGAAATCTGCAAAAAGAACAATATAAAGGTAATGGCTGTAACAAAGCTGTTTCAGGGGAATACCCGTATGGCTCAGATGATGGTAGATTCTGGAGTAGAGTGTATAGGAGATGCAAGAATACAAAACCTCATAAGACTCAAAGACATAAAAGTTGAAAAAGCACTCATCAGACTGCCTATGCTAAGTGAAATAGACCTTTTAGTGGAATATGCAGACATAAGTCTCAATTCTGAGATAGAGACTATAAGAGCCATTTCAGATTACTGCCTGGAACATGACAAAAAGCATAAAATAGTGCTTATGGTAGATATGGGAGACAGAAGAGAAGGGGTTAATGAAGAAGATGTATTTTCAACTGCCCAGCAAATAGCAGAGTGCAAGGGAGTAGAACTGGTAGGACTTGGCGTGAATTTTGGATGCTTTGGAGGAGTCGTGCCTGATAAAGAATCCATGGAATCTTTTATGAATCATGTAGAGACTATTGAAGAAAAACTAAATCTTAAATTTACCCATATTACAGGAGGGAGTTCACTTCATCTTCATATGATATGGGAGGGCAGTCTACCTGAGGGAATAACCCATCTTAGGATAGGTCAGTCAATAAACCTTGGAGTAGAAGACAAGTATGGAGACGTTATAGATGGACTCTATGGCGATGTATACAAGCTTCATGCCCAGGTTATAGAAAAAAAGACCAAACCCTCAGTTCCAAAGGGCCAGATAGGTATTGATGCATTTGGGAATGTACCAGTATTTAAAGAAAGAGGCAATCTAAAGAGGCTTATACTTGGGATAGGGAGGCAGGATGTTTTGCTCGATGGCCTTACTCCTGAAGACAGGGAAATAGAAATTATGGGTGGGAGCAGTGACCACATGATTCTTAATGTTACACCTTGCACCAAAGAATACAGTATTGGAGACATAGTGAGCTTTGAGATGAATTACAGTTCACTCCTTAGCGTATTTAATTCAGAGTACGTATACAAAAGATTCATCTAATAGTGTATAATGATACTTTGCAGATTTAATAATTTATTATATTTAAAATAAAGAAAGAAGAGGATAAATAATGAATGTAGTACGTTTTGCACCATCACCGACAGGATTTGTTCACATAGGAAGCTTGAGGACCGCTCTTTACAACTATCTTTTTGCAAAAAAAACAGGAGGCAAGTATCTCCTGAGAGTTGAAGATACTGATCAGAGTAGACTTGTAGAAGGCGCGCTCGAAGGAATGCTTAATGCTATGGCATGGGCAGGAATCGATCACTCAGAAGGCGTAATGATAGATGAAAATCAGAATATATATCAAAGTGGAGAAAATGGACCCTATATACAGTCTCAGAGACTTGAAATATACAAAACATATATGAAGCAGCTGATAGATTCTGGTCATGCATATTACTGTTTCTGTACTAAAGACAGACTAGACAGCCTCAGAGAGTCACAAAAATCAGAAGGAAACACAGCCAAATATGATGGTCACTGCAAATCACTTACAAAAGAACAAGTTGAAGAAAACCTTAAGAACAATGTACCACATGTAATAAGGCTAAAACTTCCAGAAAACTATGATATAACGTTCAACGATATAGTAAGAGGCCAGGTTACAGTAAACACTAATGACATAGATGATCAAGTTCTCATGAAGACAGACGGATTTCCCACCTACCACATGGCAGTAATAGTAGATGACCATCTTATGGGTGTGACTCATGTAATAAGAGGAGAAGAATGGCTGCCATCAACACCAAAGCATGTATATTTGTACCAGGCTTTAGGTTGGGAAGCGCCTACATTTGTCCATCTTCCAAACATACTCAATAATGACAGGAAAAAACTTTCCAAACGTCAGGGAGACGTTGCAGTTGAAGATTTCAAAAAGAAAGGCTATCTTAAAGAAGCACTTGTTAATTATGTTGCACTTCTTGGATGGTCGCCAGATGATAACCAGGAAATATTTACAATGCAAGAACTTGAGCAGGCCTTCAACCTGGAAAAAGTTTCAAAGAGCGGTGGAGTTTTTGACGTGGCAAAGCTTAACTGGATGAACAACCAGTATATAAAGGCATATGATCTGGACCAGCTCACCGAGCTATGCATACCCTTTGTAGTTGAAGCAGGTCTCATGGCAAAAGAAGAAGCGGATTCAAAAAAAGACTGGTTAAAGCTTGCTGTAGATACTGTAAGAGAATCAATGGATTATCTGATGATATTCCCTGAAAAGATAAAACTTTTGCTTGAAGATCACGTTGGTGAAATAGAGCCAGACGCAATGGAGTTTTTCAAATTAGATCATATGGCCCAACTTTCTGATGCACTTGAGGCAAAGATATCTGCGGCTGATGTAATCACAGAAGACTTTGTAGGAGTTATGTTTAAAGAAATTCAAAAAGAAAACTCAATAAAAGGCAAGGATCTTTTTATGGGAACCAGAGTTCTCCTTACAGGGCAGATGCATGGACCGGATATAAAAAAATTATTGACATTACTTGGAAAAGAAAGACTATTAGTTAGAATTAAAGAGTCAAGAAAAAATCTGTAATTTTATAAGACCAGAGTTGATAATAGAAATGGAGCAAGATGTTTGATTTAGGAAAGATATTAATGTACAAGGCAGTAATACACACATTTAGCAAAGAAAGCGAATATCCCGTGTGCTCTACCTACGAAATAGATCATGAAGAAGAACTCACATTTGAGATACTAAAAAGAAATATTGAAAAAATACATGGGTCATCAGAAATGAAATGGTCATCATTCAAAGAAAACTCTATTGTAGAAAAGATGCTGGAAAATCTTGACGATGACCTCAATCTCTTTATGGAAGTAACCAAGGATCTCAGCTATATGATTCATAAAAATATATTTGAAAACAGAGAAGCCCTGACTTCTTGTGACATAGCATTTGTGCTCTTTGAGATGGATGAGCTGATGTATTTTGCATGCATAAAATTCAATTACAAAGATTTGCTTGTCAGAAAACTTGAAGAAACAAGAGATGGTTCTATAGCTATGATAACAAAGAGCAATGATCTGTATCTAAGTCCTAAATCAAAAACTGAAGAAGGATTTCTTGTACATCTTAAATTCATGGATATTGCACTTTTAGACAAAACTTACACAGTAAAAGGCGAAAAACAGAGTTTTTTTGGAGATCTAGTACTAGGGCTCAGTAGCGCAATGTCAGAAAAAGAAAAACTTAAGGCCTTTAATCAGGTTAATAAAAGAGTTCAGGAAAAGTTCATAGGAGAAGATATTCAGCAAAAAGCTCATATAAAAAAAGCCATAGCAGATACAATTGTAGAAGAAGGCACTATTGAAATAGATAAAGTCCTGGATCGTGCGTTTGAAGACGACCAGGAAGTAAAAGGAATTTACAAAGAAGCATTTAAGAAGGCCAAGCTCGAAAAAGCAGAAATAAAAGTGGGCGAAATCATGGCCAGAAAATTTGACAGACAAAAAATTATCACAGGAAATGGAATAGAAATATCTATTCCTGTGGATTATTATAAAGATACTGACAAGATTGAAATAATTTCAAACAGCGATGGTACCATTACTATAGTTGTTAAAAATATAGAAGAATACAAATCTGTATAAGACCCTCGTATTCTTGTCTTATACCAGGACTTTGAGTAACATAATAATAAAGCGTTTATAACTGGTGAAAACCTTGTTATAGACGCTTTTATGTATAGAAAACCTGTTTTTGGAAAATAAAGGCATTAAATCAACGAAAAAAACTCATTAAAACTCATAAAAAATATATTGACGAAATGCATCCCAGATGGTATATTAATATACGTCCTCAAAAACGGATTGAAAAGACCCATCGTCGAATGAGGCAGTTCAAGACTTGAAGATGAAAAAAGTGTTGACAAAGAAAGCACAAAATGATAATATTAAAAAGCACCAAAAAGCTCATCAGAGCTAAGCGGGCAGCCAGAAAAGTCAAATCAATACTTGAAAAAAAATATTGACAAAAAAAACTTTCTGGAGTATACTAATAAAAGTCACCACAAGGTGGCAGAATAATCAAATAATGAACCTTGAAAACTAAACAGCAGAATATACAAACCATTTATAGGTGTGAGCCGCAAGGCAATCATCTACAAAAAGAAACAAACCGTAATTTCAATTAATTGAGATAACAAAAATAGATATGTCGGATGTTTAATCCGGCCAGTCAAACATTAAATTTAAGAGTTTGATCCTGGC
>NZ_AUID01000020.1 GCF_000423525.1 Proteocatella sphenisci DSM 23131
AAAGAATTTCTTTTATACGCTGTAGGAAGAAATTTAAATAAATATTATCGCTTCGCGAAGGAAAAAATCAAAACCTACGAAGCAAAAACAGCCTAATCCTATCGGATTTTTATAAGTCATGAGAAAATATCAAATGGCTTTTTTGTCATACAATAAATATTAAATTAAACAAAAAAATCCTAAATTATTCAGTGCTCTACATTTTTGTAGATGTTGAATAATCTAGGATTTTTAATTATTTAAGTGCAGGTGTCAAAAAACGTTGTTTTCCGACAGCCCCTTTTTTTGTTTTATTAAGCAACGTTTTCTGTGTCCCCGTCTTCATCAACAAGACCATTAAGAGTCTTGTCCATAGCCCAAAGTATAAGACCAGATACTATTGCGATTGCAGCGATTGTAAAGTACGCTGTAGCAAATTCGAATTTAAGAGTAAATTCATATAGATATCCGTAAGATTTTCCAGCGAAGAATACTGCAAGTACCCATACGCTCATCATTGATGTAAGAAGTCTTGGTGGAGCAAATTTACTTATAAATGAGTTACCAAGTGGTGAGAATACCATTTCACCAAGTGAAAGTACAACACCAAATGCTATTATCCATGCAAGTGGAGCAAGCTTTCCAGCTCTAGTAACATCAGCCATAGCAAATATTACATATGAAAGGCCAAGAAGGATCATACCAAGAGCCGTCTTTTTGAACATGCTCAGGTCACCTTTAGGTCTCTTTGAAAGTTTAGTCCAAAGTGATCCAAGAACTGGTCCAAGAGCTATACACATAAATGCGTTAAGAGAGTCAAACCAAGCTGTAGGAACTTCGAAGTTTCCTATCATCCAGTTTGCAACTCCTGTTTCTCCACCCCAGTAGTAATAAACTGGCATATATGCAAGGTACCAGAATACCCAGAAAATAACTGAGAAGAATGAAACTAGGATAATAGCAGCAACTCTTTTTTTCTCCATAGGAGTAAGAGGTTTTTTCTCTTCTTCTTCTTTAGTTTTTGAATTTTCTTTGTTACGCTCGTCAATTTTAAATGGTTTTTTACCAGCATCTCCAAGGTATCTCCATCCAAATGTAAACCATGCTGCATCTATGAACATCATGATGGCACAGATAAGGAATGCGAAAGAATATCCTTTTACTCCAGCAACCACTCCAAGGATTGTAGTTCCAAAGAATGAACCAAAGTTTACGAATGAATACTGAGTAGAGAATGCACTGTCAAGCTGTCTTGGGTCGTCAAAAAGTCTTCCTGTGATAGCATTAGTCTGACACTTGAATAGACCTGTTCCTATAGAAACAAGGATGATCATAATGTTTACCATTGAAGCAGATGTAGCTTGCCATCCTACCAGGTAACCAACTCCCATTAAAATCATTCCTACTGGAACTAAATATCTTGCCCCTATGTAACGATCCGATACATAAGCTCCGATTATTGGTGCAAGGTAAGTGAAAGCAACAAGGTTTGCAGACATTTTAGCCGCATCTGCAGGTGTTAGTCCAAGCCCCCCGTTTATAACACTGGCAACTACGAATACTGAGATTAGCCATTTAGCTGAATAAAATGCAAATCTTTCAAATGTGAAAGCAAGTGAGCATACATAAAAACCAAAGGGTCTTTTTTTGTTAACATTTTCCAATTTTTTTTCCTCCTGAATTTTTTTTGTATTTAAAAAAGCAGCTGCATTCAATTTTACAAAAGAATGCAGTTACTTTAAACACCATAGTAATGGTAAGTTAAATGTAATTATATTTCTCTTGTGTATATTTTCAACCATTCTTTTTCTTCATTTGTAAGGTATGGCGAAATTTTTTCAAACACCTGTTGATGGTAATAGTTAAGATAAGCACGTTCATCTTTATTTAATTCAGATGGTTCTAGAGCATCAAGATCGATAGGTATGAATGTAACAACTTCAAAATTCATAAACTGACCGAATTCATTCTTTTCCGCGTTTTTGAATATAAGCTCATTTTCTAATCTTATGCCGTGTGAATTTTCGATATAAATTCCTGGCTCGTTGGTTATTACCATACCAGGCTCCATTACAGCAGTTTCATTTTTGGATGGTACTATTTGCCATCTGAAACCACTTGGACCCTCATGAATATTGAGAAGGTAACCAACACCGTGTCCAGTTCCACATTTATAATCTATTCCAAGTTGCCATATAGGCTGTCTTGCAAGAACGTCAAGATTGTATCCTCTTACACCATAAAGAAATTTTGCCATAGAAAGATTAATCATGCCTCTTGCTACTGCTGTAAAATGAATTTTAAGCTCATTGCTTATCTCTCCAAGCGCCAATGTTCTAGTTATGTCAGTCGTACCTTCATAATAGTTTCCACCGGTATCTGTCAGATAAAGATGTTCGGCTTTAAGCTCATAATCAGTTTCTTCTGTTGCGCTGTAATGCATCATTGCAGCATGCTCTTTGTAGGCAGATATAGGAGCAAAACTCGGCCCTATAAATCCTTCCTGCTGAGCTCTGAACTCCTCAAGTTTATCGGATGCAGATATCTCCGTAATTTTTATTTTTCCTATATTTTGCTTTAGCCAGTACATGAATTTAGTAAATGCAATTCCGTCTTTTATATGACTTTTCCTTACGTTTTCAAGTTCGATTTCATTTTTAATAGCTTTAAACATGATAGTAGGGTTGTCTTTTTCAACTCTTTTAACCGCATTTGGAATATTGTTGAATATAGCGTAGTTGATTTTCTTAGAATCAATCATAACAACGTTGTCACTGCTTATAGTTTTAATGAAATCATATATATCGTTATAAGGGTGTATAATAACATTTTCTTTTGCAAATTCTGTCATTATATCATCACCAAGCTTGTTTTTATCAATAAACAAGTGAACTGTATCAAATGTTATAACTGAATAAGAAAGCACAAGTGGTGAATAAGCAACGTCATCACCTCTGATGTTAAGAAGCCACGCGATATCATCCAGGCTTGTAATTATATGGCAGGTAGTTTCTGATTCTTTCATTTTTTCTCTTACTCTCGCAAGTTTTGAAGAAAAACTTTCACCTGCATATTTTACATCTAGCAAAAAGGCTGGTTTTTCAGACATTGCAGGTCTGTCAGTCCAGAATGTATCAATAAGATCTGTATCGTAAACAATGCTTATATTTTTTTCGGATAGTTTTTTCTCAAGTGAAATCCCCTCTTCAGCTGCTATAACTCTTCCATCAAAGCCGAGCTTGCCGCCGTCCTGGATGCTGTTGTAAAGAAATTCTTCTGTAGTAGGAACTCCGGGTTCGCCCATTTTAAATAAACGAATGCCTGTTCCCTCTAACTGATGATCAGCCTGAATAAAATATCTTCCGTCTGTCCATAGTCCGGCGTCATCTTTGGTGATAACAACTGTACCAGCTGAACCGGTAAATCCTGATATGTATGCTCTTGTCTTAAAATATTCTCCAACATACTCGCTTTGATGATTGTCAGCAGATGGTATTATGTATGCATCTACACCTTGCTTGATCATGAGTTGTCTTAGTTTTGATACTCTTTCAAGAATGTTCATTATATAAAACCTCCTCTTTATAATTTTAAATATTTGTATTTTACATAGCCAATAATATCATAAAATATTATTGCTTACAATACAAAATGGCAAAAAAACGTTAAATTATTATTAAAAGAATGAAAAAAAATGATAATTAGCATGATTATTTTCATTTTTATGAAAATAATTCACGCAAGAATAATAATTGAACAAATTTTACGAATTATCAAAATAGGAGAAAATTAAGATTATTTTGACTATGTTAACAATATAGCGGACATTATCACACTAAATTATAGATGTAATTTCTGTTTCTATGTGGTATAATTATTAAGAAATATACTCACTGTGAGAGTAGGTTTAATATGAAGAGACAAAAACCTTTGAGTAACACCAGTTTCTCAGGAAAAAATGGATATACTATAATCGAAGTTTTAATATCATTGATGCTTGCTTCCTTTATCATTACGATATCATTCAATTTGTTTTCAGAATTATCTCACAGGAGCAATATATCAATAATGAAAAAAGAACTTATAGAATCGGCAGATTATCTGGAGCAAGTAATAAAAAGAGAATTTTCAAGATCAGAAGAGATAACGGATTATCTGGATATTGAGGGAAACCAGCATAGTATAATAGGTAGTGAACCAGTACAGTTTCTATGCATTTCATTTAAAAGAACGAGGTATACGCTATATGATAGTGGATATGTTGAAGAATTTCTTATTGATGGGAAATATAAAAATAGTGTAAGAAAACCGGTTTACATCTCTAAACAGACCAAGCTGAATTTCAGTTCTCAAAATTACAAAAACTTACCGAGTTTTGAAGTAGGAAACCATATAAGCAAAATGATGATATCAAGGATTGACGGTAATTTATACAGAATGTGGCTGGATCTGGAATATGAAAATACAGGTATAGGCTACAGTAAAGATTTTATTGTAGAGTTACAAGATCATAAAATCGAATAATATAACTGATTTTCTTGACAATAGATTTGCCTTGAATATATAATAATAGTTACTAATGAAAAAATTGTATTTTCGGCATATGCTTGTAGTTAAACGAAATTTTATAAAATTTATTGGAGGATTAGTTAATGATTTCAGCAGGAGATTTTAGAAAAGGCATTACTTTCGAAATGGATGGTCAACCATTCCTGATTATTGATTTTCAACATGTTAAACCAGGAAAAGGAGCAGCCTTTGTAAGAACTAAATACAAAAACCTTAAATCGGGAGTTTTGAGAGAAGAAACTTTTAATCCTAACGATAAATTCCCAAAGGCTACTATAGAAACGAAAGAAATGGAATATTTGTATAATGATGGTGAACTTTATTACTTTATGGATAATGACACATTTGAGCAAATTCCACTTAATTTTGACCAAGTAGAAGAATCTATAAAATGGCTGAAAGAAAATGATAGTGCGACAATAAGATTTTACCAGGGGCTGGCATTTCAAGTTGAAGCGCCAAACTTTGTGGAGCTAGAGGTGATCGATTGTGAGCCTGGAGTAAAAGGCGATACAACAACAAACGTAACAAAAGCTGCCACTATGGAAACTGGCGCTATCGTACATGTCCCACTGTTTGTAAACCAAGGGGACAAAATTAGAATTGATACAAGATCAGGCGACTACATGTCAAGAGTGTAGAAACCCATAATATATACTTGTATAAGGAGGGCATGACCATGGAATATTTATATGAAAGAGTTGCTTATTTAAGAGGACTTTGTGAAGGTCTTGGAATTTCTGAGGAAACCAAGGAAGGCCGAGTGCTTGAGGAAATTGTTGAGATACTTGGAGAGTTTGCAGATGCAATCGTCGAGCTATCTGATAAGCAAGAGGAACTAGAAGAGTATACCGAGTTGATCGACGAAGATCTTTCAGAACTTGAAGATGATTTTTATGAAGAAGACGATGAAGATGACGAAGACGAGATGGGTTATGTTGAAGTTATGTGCCCACACTGTGGTGAAGAAATCGAGATTGATGAAGATTTACTTTATGACGAAGAGTCAGACATACTTTGCCCTTGCTGTGATCAGGTAATAATAAATGCCTGTGATGATGAGGACTTTGAAGAAGATGAAATAGAAGGCGAAAAAGAAAACTAGTTATAAAAATTATTTATACCAGAAGGCTGCATTTAATGCAGCCTTTTGGTATAAGATACATAAAGAAAGGAGGTAAATATGAAAAAGCTTACCGAATTGCAAAGTAAAATTGGATATTATTTTCAAGATATAGAGCTTTTAAAGATAGCACTTACCCATACTTCATATGCGAATGAACACAAGAAAAAGATGATAAAGCACAATGAGAGACTCGAATTTCTGGGAGATAGCGTGCTTAGTCTAATTATAACTACTTATCTTTTCAAAAATCTTTCCAATATTACTGAAGGTGAACTTTCAAGGATAAGATCTACAATTGTATGTGAAAATTCACTTAAAATAAGTGGGGATGAATTTAACCTGAGCCAATATATATATATGGGCAAAGGCGAGGAACAAACCGGTGGAAGAGGCAGAAGTTCTATTGTTTCAGATGCTATGGAGGCCCTTATAGCTTCTATATACCTTGATTCAAGTTATGAAAATGCAGAGAGTTTTGTTTTGGTACAAATGAGAGATACTATAGACAAAGCTATAGAGGGTAAATTATTCAAAGACTATAAGACTCAGTATCAGGAAATGATACAAAAAAAATCTAATTGTAAAATAGAATATGTAGTTATAAGTGAAGAAGGTCCAGACCATCAAAAAATATTTACAGTCAGTCTCTTGTTAAACGATAAAAATGTGACCACTGGAAAGGGGAGGAGCAAAAAAGCGGCAGAACAAAATGCGGCAGAACTTGCTCTGGAAAAAACGAATGAAGCTTAAGAAAACAATATCCATATTTGTGCCTCACAGTGGTTGCCCCAATGACTGTATATTCTGCAATCAAAAAAGAATAACAGGGGTATCTACTCCTGTGGGGCCTGAAGAAGCAGAAAATGTAATAATAGAATCGCTTAAGACTATTGATGCTGATACTGAGATTGAAATTGCATTTTTTGGAGGGAGTTTCACTGCTATAGAAAAAGAAAGACAAAAAGAATTGCTCGATGTTGCAAACAAATATAAAAAAGAATACAACATAAAAGACATACGAATATCCACCAGACCAGATGCTATAGACGAAGATATAATAAGTTTTTTAAAATCTTCAAATGTAACAATTATTGAGCTTGGAGTGCAATCTCTGGATGAAAATGTCCTTGCGCAAAGCAACAGAGGACATAACAGTGAGTGTGTGTATAGATCATCAGAGCTTATTTTAAAAAATGGATTTAAATTAGGATTACAGATGATGCTGGGATTACCTGGAGATTCAATTGAAAAAGTAAATTATACAGCAGATGAATTCATCAGAATATCTCCTCATTTTGTAAGGATATATCCAGTTCTTGTCATAAAAGATACAGGACTTGAATCACTTTTTAAGAGTAAGGTTTATGAACCATGGAGCGTTGAAAAAACAGTTGAGGCGTGCAAGGATATTTTTTTAAAATTCGCCAGAAATAAGATTAAGGTAATAAGGATGGGATTGCAGACAACACAAGATATTATGATTGGGAAAGATGTTGTTGCCGGTCCTTTTCATCCGGCGATTGGAGAACTGATTTATTCCATGGTGTACAGAGAAATAATTGAAAAAATGTTTATTGGAAAAGGCATAGAAGAATATAAAGGGAAAATTGTTGAAATAAATGCACCCAAGAGTCAAATCTCAAAAATTTCAGGGAACAAAAAATCTAACAGAGAGTATTTTAAAATCAGATATGGTATAGACCTTAAAATAGTGGCTGTTGAAAAAGGTATGGTCCTTAGAATAGGGGATTTGAAAGAAGATATATCATTTTTAGCTTAAGAAGAGGTAATCGTGAGACTTAAATCGATAGATCTAAAAGGATTTAAATCCTTTTATCATAAGACAAAAATCGAGTTTCCAGATGGAATAATCAGTATAGTTGGGCCAAACGGAAGCGGGAAGAGTAATATTTTAGATGCTTTCAGATGGGTTCTTGGAGAACAGAGTGCTAAAAACCTCCGTGGAGAAAAAATGGAAGACGTTATATTCTCAGGAACCAAACTTCATAATCAGTCTAATTTTTGTGAAATTGAGATACTTTTTGATAACAATGATAGTGTTTTAGACATTGAATTTACTGAAGTCAGCATAAAAAGAAAAGCATATAGAAGTGGTGAAAGCGCATATTATATAAACGGGAAACAGTGCAGATTAAGGGATATAAAAGAGCTTTTGATGGACTCAGGAATAGGGAAAGAAGGATATTCCATAATATCGCAAGGGAAAATAGATGAGATTGTAAATGCTACATCTGTTCAAAGAAGAAAAATTCTTGAAGAAGCCAGTGGAATATCAAAATTTAGATTTAAAAAAGAAGATAGTCAAAAAAAACTTGAAAACACAAGAATTAATATGGAAAGACTAAATGATATATATGTTGAGATTGAAAGACAAGTTGAACCATTGCGAAAACAAAATGAAAAAGCACTTAAATTTCTCAATCTTAAAGAAGAATTAAAAGTAGTTGAAATCAATAATTTATTAAATGAATATGATTCAGTCAGTAATAATTACTCTCAAGACCAAAAAATACATGAAAAAATATCTCAAGAAATAGAAGAACTTGAAAAAGAAATAGCTGAAAAAAAAACAGATCTTGATATATATGAAGAGATAAAGAAAAAAAACCAGGAGCTTACTTTTGAGCTTGAAGCTAATAAGACTAGACTTACACTTGAAAAAAATTCTACCGAAAATGAAATAGAAAGAAATAATGAAAAAATTCTCTCCAGGCAAAATCAGAGAGAAAAAAACAAGAATATAGTGAAATCTATAGATGAAAAAATAGCGGATCTCGATCTTGAAATTGGGGAAACAGAAAGTGAAAATGATCTAATTTATACTCAGATTGAATCATTAAAAAGAGAAATATATGAAAAAGAGTCTGTAAAAAATTCGGAAAAAACTAATATAGATAGAAACAAGAACGCATATCAGCTTTATTTAGAAAACAGACAGAAACTTTTGGATGAAAAAAACAAGAAAGAACTTAGAATTCAGTTTATAGATGAAAATATTGAATTTGAGAATAAAAAGAATCAGGAAAACAAAATTCTGATTAAAAAATATCAAACAAGTCTAAGTGAAATTGACAATGAAATAGAGGGTGTAAAAAACAAGAAAAACCTAATTCAAAATGAAATTGACCATTTAAAAAAACAAGAATCAGACATTAGCTTTATGATTCAAAAACTTGCAGACCTGCAAAAAGACGATGAAAAACAAGTGGAAGAGACATCTTTTGAAATTAGAGAAATAAAGGTCAAGCAAAATATGTACGTATCTATGGAAAAAGATATGGAAGGAATAAATCGTAGCGTGAAAACTGTACTTGAAAATAAGAGTCTCGCTGGTATAGTTGATATAGTTGCAAACATAATAAAAACAGATAAAAAATATGAAAAAGCAATAGAAACAGTACTTGGAGCTTCGCTTCAAAATATAGTAACTGCGGATAGTGGATCTGCAAAAAGAGCAGTTGAATTCTTAAAGAAAACAAAATCAGGCAGGGCAACATTTCTGCCAATGGATACAGTAAAAGGAACTGCAATAGACATAGAAAATGTTAAAACGGCATCATCTGTTGTTGAAAGTGAACCTAAATACAGAGGGATAATAGAATCGCTTTTAGGCAGAACTCTTTTAGTAGAAAGCATAGATCAAGCTATAGTTTTGTCTAAAAAACTTAATTACAGATATAGGATAGTTACTGTTGACGGAGAGATATTTAACCAGGGTGGCTCCATAACAGGAGGACATTATTATAAGCAGAGTAATATTTTGGGAAGAAAAAGACTAATTGAGGAATACTCGCAAGATATAGAAAGATTGAATGGCAAATTTGCAAAGCTGCAAGATAAGCTAAAGAAAACTCTGGATGAAAAGACTGAAAGGATATCAGTTTATAAAGAAATCACTGTAAAAATACAGGAAAAACTATCATCACTGGAAAAGGTGAATTTTGAACTTAATGACAGAGAAAATAACAGAAAGTATATAAGCAACAATATTGAAAACATACTTACAGAAGGTAAATCGAAAACAGAATTTCAGCAAGACCAATTAAAAAACAAGGATACTCTAATAGGAGAACTTGAGGGTATTTCTAATAAGATTTCAGAAATTGAATCAGAAATTGCAATAATCCACAAAGATCAGAAAACAGAGCAAGATAATCAGGAAAATTTACAAAATCACATATCAAACTTGAAGATAGAACTTTCTGGAAAAGAGAACCGCTTAATAGGGGTATCCAGTGAGAAAAAAAGAATTAATGAAATAAAGACTAATTATGAATTTCAAAAGCAAGAGAATCAAAAAGAACTCAAACAGATTACACTTGAAATATCAGAAGCAGAAAAAAAACTCTCACAGTGCATGACCAATCTTCAGTTGAATCAGATAGAATTAGACGAACTTCTTATAGAATATGAGAATACAATATCAGATTTAAAAAAATCAGAGTATAAATTTGACGAAGTAATTAAATCGCAAAAACTGGCAGAAGAAAAAATGATGAAGAAACTTCAGGAAAAATATAAGCTTGAAAATCGTATTGAAAAGACAGACGTGATAACAGAAAATGTTAAAAACAGGATTTTCGAAGAATATCAACTAAGTATTGAAGAGGCCAGAATGTGTCAGGATCAAGACTGTGACTTTTCAAAAGAAAAAGTGAGCTATATAAAAGAACAAATCAATCTTTTGGGTAATATAAACTTAGATGCTATAGACGATTATAAAGCTCTAAACGAAAGATATGAAATGTATAAAGAACAAATATCAGATTTGAATCAGTCGATTGAAGTTCTTGGGGAAATAATTTCAGATCTTGAAAAAGATATGGCCAGAGAATTCAAGTCAAATTTTGACAATATAAATGAAACTTTTGGAAAGGTATTTTCTCAGTTGTTTGGGGGTGGAGAAGGCAAACTCGTTTTATCAAACTCTTCAGATGTATTAAACTCCGAGATAGAAATAGTTGCACAACCAGATGGAAAAAAGCTTAGAAGTACATCTGTTATGTCCGGTGGGGAAAAATCACTTATGGCAATTGCACTTTTGTTTTCCATACTTATGACAAAACCAGCGCCCTTTTGTATACTAGATGAAATTGATGCGGCACTAGATGATTCTAATATTACAAGGTTTAACGCATTTTTGGAAAAACTTTCACAGGACATACAATTTATAACTATAACCCATAGAAGAGGTACAATGGAAACCTCGGATTATATTTATGGAGTTACCATGCAAGATAAAGGGGTATCCAAGGTTGTGAGCCTGAAATTTGAAGAAGCAACAGATTTTATTGAGCAGTAATAATATAACAACACTTTGAAAGGAAATGATATGTTTAAAAAATTGTTTGGATTTGGAAAGAAAAAAGAAATAGAAGAAGAAAATATTCAGCAGGAACAAAATGAAGAGGAAATTTCTGACACGTCTTTTGAAAATAACTCTGAGGATGATGCGCCCGATGTTGAGCTGGACATTGAAGAAGAGATTGAGATTCAGCCTGAGACAGAGGTTGAGCCTGAAATTGAAGAAGAAATATCTGATACAGAGGTCGAGCCTGAAATTGAAGAAGAACCTGAGCTCGAAATTGAAGAGGAACCTGAGCCTGAAATTCCAGCAAAAGGTTTTTTTGCAAAACTTAAAGAAGGACTGTCAAAGACAACGCAGAACTTCACAACAAAACTGGATAATCTCTTTAAGGGTTATAAGACCATAGAAGAAAGTATATATGAAGAACTCGAAGAAATCCTTATAACGGCGGATGTTGGATTTGAAACAACACTAAGGATAACCGATGAACTAAGAAAAAGAGAACGAGAAAATAAGATAGAAGAAGTAGATAAATTGCAGGAAGAATTGGAAAAAATAATCGAAGAAATCTTGATTGTAAAAGATACGGAAGCCGAAACTGAATCAGAAATCGGAGAATCTGCCAAAAACCCAAAGATCATGGTAGTGGTAGGAGTCAATGGCGTTGGAAAAACTACAAGTATCGGAAAACTTGCATCACAGCTTAAGAGTGAAGGGAATAAAGTTATGCTTGCAGCTGCAGATACATTCAGAGCAGCAGCTTCAGACCAGCTTACAATCTGGGCGCAAAGAGCCGATGTTCCTATTGTAAAACACATGGAGGGGACCGATCCTTCGGCAGTGATATTTGATGCCATAAAATCAGCAAAAGCGAATAATATAGATATACTGATTTGTGATACCGCAGGAAGACTTCACAATAAGGCAAATCTTATGAGTGAACTTGCAAAAATATTTAAGATAATAAACAGGGAATACCCAGAAGCAGAAAAAGAAGTATTGCTTGTAATAGACGCAACTACCGGCCAAAATGCCATAAATCAGGTAAGGGTATTCAAAGAAGCAGCGCCTCTGACAGGTCTTATTCTTACAAAGCTTGATGGAACAGCAAAAGGTGGGGTTGTCCTTGGTATAATTTCAGAACTTTCACTGCCTATAAAGTACATTGGAGTTGGGGAGCAGATAGATGATTTGCAAAAATTTGACCCTAAAACTTTTGCGAGAGCGCTTTTTGGAAAAAATATATAGTGATGTAAAGTAAAAAGGCTTGACAAACATCCAAGACTGTAATAATATAAGTACTGTAAAGTAAAGATGCTTTACAGAGAGGATTGTGAAAAATGGAGATTGATAAGTTTGTTCACTTAAATAAATTGTTCATTTTATACAAAAGTCTTTTGACAGAAAAACAATCAACAATTTTGGATTATTATTTTGAAGAAGATCTGTCTCTTGGAGAAATAAGCGGAGAAATAAGCGTTTCTCGTCAGGCGGTATTTGATACTATAAAGAGATGCGAAGTAATACTTAATGATTATGAACAAAAGCTTGGACTTTTCAAAAAAGAAATTGAAGAGAACCAAAAACTTGAAAAAATAGTCAGTATTATGGATGAAATAAGTAAAGATTACAATCTTAAAGATGACAGAATACAAGTCATCAGGGATATTTGTAAGGAGCTATCGGAATGATATTTGAAAATTTGTCAGACAAACTCCAAAATGCCTTTAAAGGTCTTAAAAGCAGAGGTAAACTTGGCGAAAAAGATATAGATTTGGCAATGAGAGAAGTTAAGTTAGCTTTGCTTGAAGCAGACGTTAACTTTAAAGTAGTAAAAGACTTTATAAAACAGATAAAAGAAAGATCCATGGGAGTTGAGGTTACAGAAAGCCTTACACCTGGCCAGCAAGTAATAAAGATAGTAAATGAAGAACTGACGGCGCTTATGGGCGGAGTGGAGAGCAAAATATCATTTGCAAGCAATCCTCCAACTGTAATAATGCTTGTAGGACTTCAAGGAGCAGGTAAAACTACTACTGTTGCAAAATTGGGTAAAATGCTTAAAGCCCAGGGCAAGATGCCTATGGCTGTAGCTTGTGACGTATATAGACCTGCAGCTATCAAACAGCTTCAAGTGGTAAGCGAGCAGGCGGGAATTGCTTTTTATGCCGATGAAGAAATCAAGAGTCCAGTTGAAATAGCCAAAAAAGCTCTGGAAAAAGCAAAAGTTTTAGGTAATGACGTAGTGCTTATAGATACCGCTGGACGACTTCATATTGATGAAGTTCTCATGCAGGAGCTTAAGGATATAAAATCCAGTGTAATGCCACAGGAAATACTTCTTGTAGTAGACTCAATGACAGGACAAGATGCGGTAAATGTAGCGCAAAGCTTCAATGAAGCACTTGGAATAGATGGGGTTATACTTACAAAGCTGGATGGAGATACAAGAGGAGGGGCAGCCCTTTCAATAAAAGCTATAACCCAAAAACCAATAAAATTTGCAGCGGTTGGAGAAAAACTGGATGATCTTGAACAGTTTTACCCTGACAGAATGGCATCGAGAATTCTTGGTATGGGTGACATGCTGAGCCTGATTGAAAAAGCACAAGGTGCATTTGATGAAAAACAGGCCAAAGAATTAGAAGAAAAGATTAAAAAACAGGAATTTGATTTTAATGACTTCCTGGAGCAGATGCAGCAGATCAAAAAAATGGGATCCATAAAAAGTTTGCTTCAGATGATGCCAGGAATGCCAAAAGAAGTCAAAGATATGGATATAGATGAAAAGCAGTTTGACAGGATACAGGCAATAATTTTTTCGATGACAAAAGAAGAAAGACAAAAGCCATCTATAATAAATGTAAGAAGAAGACAAAGAATTGCAAAAGGCTGTGGACTCGACATAAAAGAAGTAAACAGACTCATAAAGCAGTTTGAAGAGAGCAAAAAGATGATGAAGCAGATGACAAAAATGAACAAAGGTGGCAAAAAAGGCAGAAGAGGACAAGGTCAATTCCAAATGCCAACGAGCCCCGGAAAAATGAAGTTTCCTTTTTAATTAGAGGTTACAATAAATGATTAAAAATTTAAGGAGGTGAAAAACAATGGTAAAAATAAGACTAAAGAGAATGGGTGCTAACAAAAAACCTTTTTATAGAATAGTAGTTGCAGACTCTCGTTCACCAAGAGATGGTAGATTCATCGAAGAAATCGGTTACTACAATCCAATTTCTACACCAAAAGTTGTAAGTATCAATGAAGAAAAGGCTGTTAAATGGTTAAACAATGGAGCTCAACCAACTGAAACTGTAAAGAATTTATTCAAAAGCAATGGTGTATTAGAGAAGTTTGAAGCTTCAAAAAAATAGTTTGAACTATAATTACCATTTCTCTTAGGAGGAAAAGCATGGGAGAATTAGTAGCAGTAATAGCAAAAGCACTTGTTGACTATCCCGAACAGGTAACTGTTTCAGAGATCATTGGACAGGAATCTACACTAGTAGAACTGAGAGTGGCGCAAGAGGATATGGGAAAGATTATAGGAAAACAAGGAAAAATTGCCAAAGCTATAAGATCTGTTGTAAAAGCAGCAGCGAATAAAGAAAACAAAAGAGTTATTGTAGAAATCGTGCAGTAGTATAGGGACCTAGAGACTTTTAGAAAGTCATCTAGGTTTTTGTATATAAACCAGGACACTAATCACTGGGAGAACATTATGATAATAACAAAAATCAAAAAAAATAGACTAAATTATGATATTTATATAGATGAAGAACTAGCCTTTACGCTTACAGATGAGGGCCTCTATAAATCCAGGCTTAAAACAGGCATGGAAATAGAAAATACCGGATATTTGAATGAAATCGTAAGAGAAGACGAAATAAAACGGTGTAAAAACAGGGCGCTTAAGATAATTACAGATTCGCCAAAGTCGTCAGCAAAGGTAGTCGAAAAGCTTAAAAATGAAGGGTTTGGTGACGATTCTATCGAAAAATCAATAGGATTTCTTGAAGAATACAGCTTCATAAATGATCAGAAACTTGCGGCAAACATTACAAGAAAAGCAGTTAAATCAAATAGTTCTCTTAGACAGATAAAAAACAATTTATATAAAAAGGGCATTAAAAAAGAAGATATTGAAACAGCTGTTTCTAAAGTTGATGACGATCAGGAAGTTGAAAATGCAGTGAATGTAGCCTTGAAAAAATACAATACTCTAAAGAACAAGAGTGATGATGAAATACTTAAAAAAACATACTACACATTAAATTACAAAGGGTTTTCATACAGTGCCTGTGACAAGGCAATAAACAAAATAAAATGTATGCTGAAAAATCATGAAGATTAAATTACAGATATAACAGAAGGTGATAATATGAAAAAACACAGAATAGGTCAGATTGTTAATACTCACGGTTTAAAAGGTGACATGAAGGTATACCCATACACAGATTATCCGGAAAGATTTGAAGAAGTTGACTATATTTATATAGAAAAAAATAATGATGAAAAGTGGTATATTGAAAATGTAAGGTATCAGAAAAAAATGGTACTTCTTAAGATCAAAGGCATAGACACAATAGAAGATGCAGAGAAACTGAAAGAAAAAAATCTTTATATTGATGATGACAATCGAAGAGAGCTGGAAGAAGATGAACATCTGATATCAGACCTTATAGGTCTTAATGTATATCTAGAAGATCTTACTCCTGTGGGGACTGTAATAAACGTACTCAAATACTCTGCAAATGATGTATACGTAATCAAAGGAGCTGAAGACAAAGAATATCTTATCCCGGCATTAAAGCAATTTGTACCTATCGTTGACATAAAAAATAATAAAATTATAATAAGCCCAATAAAAGGAATGATTGACTGATGAGATATCATATAATGACCCTGTTTCCTGAATTTATAGATTCAGCGACAGACCACAGCATGATAAAACGTGCAAAAGACAATGGGATAATCGAAATCAAGAGCTACAATATAAGAGAATTTTCACAAAACAGGCACAAAAAAGTTGATGATTCTCCATTTGGAGGCGGAGCGGGTATGGTTATGAGCGTCGAGCCAATCGATGGGTGCTTTGAGCACATAATTGAATCCAATCAAATCTATAAAACAAAATGCAGAACTATATATATGTCACCAAGAGGTCAGCAACTTACTCAGGAAAAAGCTCAGGAGCTGACCCAGTATGAGGATTTGATAATACTTTGTGGGCATTATGAAGGCGTGGACCAAAGAGCTGTAGATATGATAATTGATGAGGAAATTTCAATTGGAGATTATATACTGACTGGCGGTGAAATCGGAGCACTGGTTATAATTGACACCACCGCAAGGCTTATTGATGGGGTCCTCAACAAAGCGGAGTCCCACATGGATGAAAGTTTTTCTGATAATTTACTGGAGTATCCACACTATACAAGACCTAGAGAGTATAAAGGACTTGAAGTTCCAGAGGTATTACTCAATGGGAATCACAGTAAAATTGACCAGTGGCGTTTTGAAAAATCTTTGGAAATAACCTTAAAGAGAAGACCAGACCTTTTTAAAATGTTTGATTTAAAAAAATTAAGCAAGATTCAAAAGAAAATATATGAAAAAGTATTGAATAAATATAAATAATATGTTAAAATATTGTAGTTAATATTACTGAGTGTTCCGCTGGTCAAAGTGGATTAAGAACACTCCAGAACCTATGGAGGATACAATGGAAATCATTAGAGCGATTGAACAAGAGCAAATTAAACAAGATTTACCTAATTTTGGAGCTGGAGATACTGTAAAAGTTCACATAAGAATCAAAGAGGGTAAAAGAGAAAGAGTTCAAATTTTTGAAGGCGTTGTGCTTAAAAGACAAGGCGGCGGATTAAGAGAAATGTTTACAGTAAGAAAGATTTCTTTCGGAGTAGGCGTTGAAAAAACTTTCCCTGTACACTCTCCATCAATTGAAAAAATTGATGTTACAAGAAGAGGTAAAGTGAGAAGAGCTAAGCTTAACTATCTTAGAGATAGAGTTGGAAAAGCTGCTAAAATCAAAGAGAGAAAATTCTAAGAATAATATCGGACAAAAAGGAACTGGACATTTCAGTTCCTTTTTTGATAATGAATTCAAATAAAGCAATACGTGAAAGATACCAATTAGGTAATAGGAGATAAAATGGAAGAAAGAATGCATATAAACTGGTACCCTGGACACATGAAAAAGACAAAAGAGCTTCTTCAGACCAGTCTGTCTTTAGTAGATATAGTCGTAGAAGTTGTGGACAGCAGAATCCCGCTTGCCAGCAAAAATCCCGATATAGATAAAATAGCTGCCAATAAACCCAGAATAATAGTGCTAAACAAAGAGGATCTTGCTAACCCGTCAATGACGGGAAAGTGGATAGATTATTACCAGAAAAAGGGATTTATAGCAATAGCTATGAATGCAAGCAGTGGTAATGGTCTTGACAGGCTTATAACCGCTATTGACAGGGCATATTCAGCGCAAAAGGAGAAGTTTCTGTCAAAAGGAATGATCAATCGCGCTCCAAGAATAATGATAGTAGGAATACCAAACTCAGGGAAATCATCGCTCATAAACAAACTTACAGGTAGAAAATCAGCGCATACCGGCGACAGACCTGGAGTTACAAAAGGAAAACAGTGGGTAAGAGTAAAGGGAAATCTTGAAATGCTTGATACTCCAGGAATATTGTGGCCTAAATTTGAAGATGACAGAGTGGCGATGCTTCTTGCTTTTACAGGAGCAATCAAAGATGATGTTTTAAATGTAGAAGAAATAGGATTTCAACTGCTTCATAGAATAAAGAATATGGACCATACCCTTATTGAAAAAAGGTATGGGATTGAAGTTGACCCAGAACAAGAAACTATAGAGATTATGAACGAGATAGCATACGAGAGAAAATTTATCTTAAGAGGAAAAGAGATAGATTATCATAGAACAGGACAGACCATTCTTAATGAGTTCAGAGCAGGGCTAATAGGAAAAGTAACGCTGGAAACTCCCCCGGAGCATGATAATAAATCGGATGTAGAGGATTAATATGAAAAAACCATTAAGTATAAGCGATATTAAAAGTATCTTAAGCAGTTTTGATGAACTTCAAAAAGAAGACTATATAAGAGAGCTTATGTCTGATGAGAGAAGTGGTGTAAAAAAAATAATAGAATCCTACAACAAGCAAAAAATAAAGACAGAGATAGAGTGCTCAAGGCTGAAAAGTATGACGGATTTTGATAATTCGTACTCGGGTGATGGAATTATTCTTGCCGGAGTTGACGAAGTAGGCAGAGGGCCACTTGCAGGACCTGTAGTTGCAGCATGCGTTGTAATGGATAGTGATGATATTATCGAAGGTATCAATGACTCAAAAAAACTGACCCCTGAAAAACGTGAATATCTATATGATATAATAGTTAAAAAGAGCAGGTATTGTGCAATCGGTATGATTGAAAATGATGTGATAGACCAGATAAATATATTAAATGCTACTTTTCTTGCCATGACTTCAGCAATAAACCATGTTTCCAAAGAAATATCTCAAGACGGAGGGAAACTGGATTTGGTGCTCGTAGATGGGAATCAGAAGATAAAAGACCTTGACGTGATGCAAGAAACAGTAGTAAGTGGAGATTGCAAAAGTTATGCAATAGCGTGCGCAAGTATAGTAGCTAAAGTTTACAGAGACAGACTTATGCAAAATTACGATAAAAAGTACCCAGGGTACGATTTTGCAGGCAACAAGGGATATGGCACAGCATCTCACTATGAGGGACTTAATAAACAGGGTTTTACCCCTATACACAGAAAAACATTTTGCAAGTCGGTTTTATAAAAAAGGAGAAAAAATTGGAAAGCAGCAATAAAACAGTAGCTTTTCTGACTCTTGGTTGTAAGGTGAATACTTATGAGACTGAGGCCGTAGAAGAATTACTGAAAGGTAATGGATATAATATCGGTAAATTTGAAGAGTATGCAGACGTATATATCGTCAACACATGCACAGTTACAGCTATGTCTGACAAAAAATCCAGACAGATGATAAGAAGAACTAGAAAACTTAATCCATCGGCTGTGGTGGTTGTTATGGGCTGTTATTCACAAAAGGCCCCAAATGAACTACTTGCTATAGAAGAAGTGAATCTTGTCTTAGGAACAAGCAACAGAAAAGCTATATTAAAAGAGATTGAAGATATAAGCTCGGATGATAAAAGAATAATAGTAGAAGATATAATGAAAATAAGAGATTTTGAAGAGCTTGAGATAAGTGAAGTCAGAGACAGAGCAAGAGCTCTTGTAAAGATCCAAGACGGTTGTGACAGGTTCTGTTCATACTGCATAATACCTTTTACAAGAGGGCCTATAAGAAGTCGAAAGCTGGAAAACATTATAGAAGAAGTAAAAAGAATTGTAGAAAATGGATATAAAGAGGTAGTCTTGACTGGAATACATGTCGCATCTTATGGAAAAGATACAGGGGGCATATCGCTTATAGATGTAATAGAGGGCATAGCTAAAATTGACGGTCTTGAAAGAATAAGGACAAGTTCGGTTGAACCACTTATAATTACGGAAGAATTTGTAAAAAGACTGGGAAAAATAGAAGAATTCTGTCCTCATTTTCATCTTTCACTGCAAAGTGGGAGTGATACAGTGCTTTCAAGAATGAATAGACGTTATACTTCCGCTGAATATAAAGATGCTGTACAGACAATAAGAAAGATATTCCCATTTGCGGCAATAACAACAGACGTAATAGTGGGATTTCCGGAAGAAACTGATCAAGAATTCCAGGAGACCTATGAATTCTTACAAGAACTTAAATTATATGAAACTCATATTTTTAAATATTCACCAAGAAATGGTACAAAAGCAGCTGAAATGCCTGACCAGGTTGCCCCATCTGTTAAAAGTCACAGAAGTGAGCTTTTGATTAAACTTAATGAGAAAAACAAAAAAGATTTTGAAGTGCTTTATTTGGGTCAAAATGCAGATGTTCTGATTGAAACATGGGAAAATGGTTATTCAGTTGGACACACGAAAAATTATGTTAAAACGGGCATAAAAACAGAGGAAAACCTTGTTAATCAGGTTGTGGCATGTAAAATATCTGCAATCTCAAAAGATTTTGTAATTGCGCAAAAATCTTAATAAAAAAATATATATTTACTCCTTGATAATCAGTAGCCATATGGAATATAATAGAGGGAACAAAGATTGAATGGAGGTATAATATGGATTGTTTATTTTGTAAGATTGCAAGCGGTGAAATACCATCTACAAAAGTATATGAGGACGCAAAAGTACTTGCGTTTCGCGATATAAGTCCTCAGGCACCCGTTCACATAGTTTTAATACCCAAAGCTCACTATGAAAATATATTGGAGATTCCATTTGACAACAGTGTAATAAATGATATGATAAAGGCAGTACAAATCATAGCAAAACAAGAAGGCATGGAAGATGAAGGCTTTAGGGTGGTTAATAACTGTAAGGAATTTGGCGGACAGACTGTAGATCATCTTCATTTCCATATTCTTGGAAAGAGGAAACTGACATGGCCACCAGGCTAAAAAGAACTTGTAAAAAATTCAAAATAAGTGTATAATGTCATAGTAGTGTTTACCCATAATACAAAGCTACTTCAAACAATCTAAAAAGTGTTAGTAATGAGGGGAGGGATAAAGATGGCAACAGAAGTAAGAGTTAAAGAGAATGAATCTTTAGATAGCGCTCTTAGAAGATTTAAGAGACAATGCGCATTATCAGGTGTAATGGCAGAGGTTAGAAAAAGAGAGCACTATGATAAACCAAGTGTAAAAAGAAAGAAAAAAGCTGAAGCGGCAAGAAAGAAAAAACGATAGTTGATAGAAGGTGAAAACATGACTCTAAAAGAAAGATTAATGGAGGATATGAAAGTTTCTATGAGAAATAAAGAAACTTTAAAAAAATCCGTAATCACAATGATTAGAGCTTCTGTTAAACAGAAGGAAGTAGATGACAGAGTTGACTTGACTGACGATGATGTTGTCGAGCTTATAGCAAAACAACTAAAGCAACAAAAAGATGCATTGGTTGAATTTGAAAAAGCTGAAAGAGATGACTTAATAGCTCAAACTAAAGCAGAAATTGAGATCCTCGCTTCATATCTTCCACAGCAGCTTACAGATGAAGAACTGGAAGTTGTAGTTAGAGACGCAGTAGCTGAAGTAAACGCACAGTCTATAAAAGACATGGGCAAGATAATGGGTAAGGTTATGATTGTCGCCAAAGGTAAAGTTGACGGCAGAAGAATTAACGAAATGGTTAAAAAGATTTTAAATTAAACACACACAAAAAATAAAGAATCCTGAAAAGGATTCTTTTTTGATGTGTGTATTTACATAGTCAAGGTAAGATAGGACAGGGTCATTAAGAAAAAAAGAGCGAGGGCTATGCTCATACTGTTAAAAGACAGGTCAAAACGCCTTATTATGCTAATGATTCTTAAGTTTTTTATTAGATATGAGTATAAAAGTATTCCAATCGCATATGTAACTAAATAAATTGGAACTTTTGTTAATTGTGAGTAAAGTGAATAAGACAAGGGTGACGAGCTTATATAACTCATTACAGAAGTTCCTCCCACTCCCAGGAAAATGCATGCTATGCACATTGCAGACAATACTGCTATCTCATTTGATTTCAGAACAAGCTTATGAAAACTTCTGTCGGGTTTTGAAAAAACGACTTTGAAGAATTTCATGAAAGAAATCATAGTTCCGACGTTTATGACAGTGAATAACGATGTGTAGAACCTGGAGATATACCCTTTTGAAATAAAGTACTTAGAATATCCTCCGCTGAAAAATGGGGCTCCGGTTATGCTGAGTATTGCTATTATAAGATATATTGAAAGCAACGGATTTATATACCACAATCCATGCATCTGTGTTATGTCCCTTGTATTATAGTGATGTATAAGTAATCCTGCAATGAGGAAAAAAAGCGATTTAAATATACCGTGTGCCAGAATATGATATAATCCGCCAGAAGGATTGTAATAATACGAACCCGCAATTCCTGTAATAATAAGGCCGATATGAGATATAGTGCTATAGGCGAGGATTAGCTTTACGTTTGTCTGGCTGATGGCAAATATAAAGCCTGAAACAGCAGTAATAAAACCTATAAAAATCAATACAGAGCTAATGTCTATTGCGCTTTCAAATATCCACTGAACTCGCATGAGTAGATAAATGCCAGTCTTTATAAAAATACCAGACAGTATAGCTGAAACTACTGAAGGTGAACTGATTGCTCCGTGGGCTTTGGGAAGCCAGTTGTAAAGAGGCATAAGTGCAGACTTGAGACATACTGATGTAAAAATAAAAGAGAAGGGTAGTATAAAAGCTCTAGGATATGGATGAGAATCAACCGCAGATTTTATACTGAAAATATCAAGAGCTCCAGAAATTTTATATAGATATCCAGTACCAAAAAGAAAAAAAGCCATGGCAACCATATTTATCAGGAGATAAATCATGCCATCATAAGTTGATTGGCTGTCCTTCTTGAACATTATAAGTATACTTATGGCAATTGTAGATACTTCGATCAAAACATATATATTAAATAAATCCGTGGATAAGAAGATCCCGTTAATTATGCCCTCGAGGCTAAGAAATATAAAAATAAATAGCTTGTTCATATATTTCTTTTTAAAACTGAATATTATCATACAAAGGAACAAAAAGTTATTAAGGACCAGCATAAGGCTCGACAAAGAATCCACCCTCAGAGACATGCCATATGGAAGAGGCAGGCTCATCAAGTTAGTCATAATTTCCCGATTGTCAATTGTCAGAAAAATCCACAATGAAAATATAAATAGCAAAGCAGGTATAAGCGCTGACAAATTTACCGATACAAATTTACCGGTAAGATAAAGAAAGAGTCCAGCTAAAATTGGAAGAGTCACAAACAAAATAAGATAATCCATCAATCGCTTTCACCTCTCTTCGCTTTGACTCTTTTCCAGTTTGTAGTTCCGTATTTATGTGCCATGGCAATAAATATTGTAAGGCTTATAGCTGTAACCGATAGGCCGATTACGACAGCAGTTATCATAAGCGCTTGAGGAAGTGGGTCTGCGGCACTTGTAATACTTAGGGATTTTCCTATTGGGCCCGTTGTTTTTCTACCTGAATTTATTGATACAAAGAACAAGATTAGAGCGGCTTGCATTATTGAAAGGCTCATTATGGTCTTGATTATGTTTCTCCTGGAACATAACCCGTATACACCTGTGAAAAAAAGTACTGTGCTTATAGTTTCTCCGTTAATAAGAGATTTAATCATTGGGTCACCTGCCTTCAAAAAACACAAATTGATAAAATATTATGCTCATACCACATGTCACTTTCAATCCTATAAGGATATTCATGAATAATATATATTTTTTTACAGGAAAGATATTCATATTGTTTATGCCAGTGGCAAGAAAAGAGACGAATATGAGTATTATAAAGAATAGCAGAAGTTTTTCTACATATTGTGTTTTTGCTATAGAGATATCGTTAACAGGATTAAAAAGATATTTTGAAATCAAGGCAGAAGACAGAAGTGCACCCCCTTGAAAGCCCCCTCCTGGAGACGCATGACCATTTACAATTACATAAATACCGGCCATTATTACAAATGGGATGGAGATTCCCATTATTTTTGATATTAAATATGAATTGTCATTAATCATGTTCTGAGTCCTCGTTGTTTATAGAAAGGTAGACTATTCCTATGATACTTAACATGAGCATCAGAGCTTCGAATAAAGTATCATAATATCGGTAATAGAGGTAAATTGCTGTAACTGAATTTATAGATCCTGTTTCACTAAAGGCATTAGTAAGATAATATTGAGCTGCAGGATAGCTTGTGGACAAAGTGCTGTACCTGGAAAGCGAAATTACGAATAATGATATGCCGGTGATAAGTATTGCTAAGAGTAGTCTTCTCATTCGAGCACCTCGCTTATATTGTTTATTTCAAAAGAGTCGTGAAAATCTGGATCATTTTTTAAAAAAATATTCAGTTTTTCAAGTTGATAGTTATCGTAATGACCGTGAATTATGAATTTATATGAATAATTTTCTATAATAATGGCATATTTGTAATTTGAAACTATATTTTCTAAAGGCAGTGAAGAATGTATTATCTGAGCTTCCAGTTCCTGTTTGGTGCAGAATTTTTTTACTGTCTTCATAAGTTGGGTATTATCTATTAAATCAGAATATGAAGCTTCGTCTATATTATCGACTTTACAGTAAATGGTAAATATTTTGTATTTTTGAAGTGCCACAAGGTAAAGTATTGTAGAAAGAGTGCTTCCAATTATAGCCTCAGCTATTGCAATATCTGGTGCATTGTAAAGCAGATAAACAAGGGAAATACAAAGTGAAAAGAAGCCCAGATAAATAACGGCGTGTCTCAGGTGCCTTGTGTTTATAGCTGCCACAGCAAAGATTACCAATAAAATCAACATGATTTCAAGCATATATCAGTCCTTTCTTAGTTTATATCCACTTATATAGGCAGATCTTGTTATTGCGTGTGAAATAAGTGGGTTTACTATCAGTGTGATTAGGACTATAAAAGACACTTTGAGAGAAAAAAAAGAAAGTCCTTCCTTAAGTATAATTCCAAACATAAGCGTCAAGTAACCTGTGGTGTCTACTATAGAAGAGACGAGCGCTCTTTTATAAAAACTTTCAAATCTATATATTCCTATTATCCCTAAGGTCACAAAAACAATTCCCATAGATATTATTATATTTGAAATGATATTAATCATTATTATCATCCTCGCCTTCTTTAAATCTGCCTTTTCTATTAAGATACACTGATATGAATATGATTCCGGTGAAGCTGCATAAAGCATAGACTAGAGCGGTATCGAGGATGTAGGTCTGCTGGGTCATAGATGCAAAAAAAATCATTATTATCACTATTTTTGATGTAACAAGGTTCAATCCAAGTAACCTGTCCCATATAGTGGGGCCTATAAGGATTCTTAAGGCGCTTATTAAAGTGAGGAGTGTCAGGATGAATGTAGCTGTTTTCATTTAGAAGCCTCCTTTAGAATTTTTTCAAATCTACCTTTAATAATATCTCCGGCTGCACTTGAGTTGCTTGTTTTTGGATTGAGCCAAAGTATCATGAGCTCATTTTCTTTCATATCTATAGTGATGGTCCCAGGTGTTAGTGTTATGGAGTTGGCCATTATAGAAACCTGAAAATCGTTTTTTATATTTGTAGGTATACTAATGATTGCTAAATCTGATTTTCCGGATAAAATAGCAGGTATGACAGCAAAGCTGGATCTGTATATTTCTACTAAAAGAGTACAAAAGTATAGTGGCAGATTTAATATGTTAAAATAATAAAGATTATAGTAGGAATCATGAAGTGTGAGTTTTTCTGAAATAAAAACAGTAATTACAGAAAAGATAAGACCGTATATAAGTATCTGAACTGAAAAAAGTTCAAAAAGAGACGCCCAATAAAGCGTAAGGATAAAATAGATCTGGATGTAGTAGGTTGGCTTACTGATAGAGGCTCCTCCTTTCAAAAATGTAGTAAAATATGGTTAATTTGATTAAGTTGTTCTTTTGTTTTTTTATAATATACCCAATAACAAATAGAATTAACAGGTAGCAAAAGTAAGCTGAACAAAAAAACTGCATCTTATCCTCATTAATATTATGAGAAGAAATGCAGTTTTTATAAGTTGTATATTAGTTTTTTTTATAGTTAAGATTGTTGAAATCCAGGTTCATGATATACCTGTCATGACCTTCGCCGTATTCATCTTTATTCATATCGAGAATTTCAAATCCAATTTTGTCTTTATATAATTTTATAGCACCGGCATTATCAACATCTACAGTAAGACCCATTTTGTTGAATCCCTGATCTTTTACATTTTCTATGACAGCCTTCAGGAAGTGAAAGCCGAGTCCTTGTCCGTGGAAATCGGGTGCAATAGCATAATCAAAAAGATAACACTTGTCAGTGTCTTCCCAGTCTCGCATTAGTATAGCGAGTCCAATTATTTTCTTTTTGCTTTCTTCACGTAGCATATACACGTTACCGTGTCGAATCTGAGGTACTAATCCCCATTCATCCATGCCAAGGTCTCCAAATATATTTACTCCAAAATTTACCATACGTTTAAGTAAGTTGGAATTGTAGTCCTGTACAAGATAAACTTTTAAGTTTTCGATATCACCATCTAAATTTTGTATTACCTTCTTAGGTAGTTTTGTTTTTTCTTCTAAATACATAAATCACTCTCCTTAATTAAAAAAATTTTTCCAGATACTTTCAATGTATCATAATTGTATAAAATGCTGACTTTTAATGTTATAAAATCAGTAGTAAATTACAGAAATATTATTCAGTGTAAGCGTGTGTTATCAATGGTTACATCGTTCAAACGCAATTTACAAATTATTTACTTAAACATAATGTTTTTTACTGTAAACTTATTTAAGTATAACAAAATAATATATTTTTGTCAAATCATTTCGCTTTACTACTTCTTACATTTGTAGTGTAAATTTGTAAATCGGTTGAATATAAAATTAATATAATATATAATTCAAGTTATAATATTTTTAAATAATCAAATATAATAAGGAGTGCATATGAAAAAAACAAAAGGTGTAAAAGTATTAAGTCTTGTGACTAGCTTGATTGTTATGATTTCGGGAGTTGGAGTTTATGCGGAGCAGAACAAATCTGCTTCTAATTATAAGACTTACTCCAAGGTTGTTGCGGGAAGAAACGTAAATGTTGTAGAAGTATCATCAAAAGACATGACGGCTTATCTTGCTATTGGGCAGAATAAGGTTGGCGGTGTTCAGCCTCTGGCTAATATGGCTAAGGCATACTCAGCGAAGGTGGCTGTAAACGGAACTTTTTTCAATGCTTATGAGAAACAAGGACCATTTTCTCCAAATGGGAACTTGATTAATAAAGGAGAACTTATACATAAATACGATAATGGCACAAGCTTTACTGTTGCAAAAGATGGAAGCCCTCGAATCGGCAGGCTGAAAACCAGTATATCAGCTACAGCTGAAAATACTGGTCACACTGTGGGGGTTTATGGAATAAACCGAAAAGTGGGTGCTCAGGGAATATATCTTTATACTGACAAATGGGGAAAGGATTTGGGTATAAAATCTGGAATAAATATTGTTGTAAACAGTGATGGAAATGTTGTTAAAAAAGTTTCAGGTGAGAACGTACAGATACCTCAAGGCGGTTTTGTACTTAATATAAGTGGAAACAGTGAAGCTCTTTTGAGATTTGCGCAAGGATGCAGTGCAGGAAGTGTCGTAAGGTGGAAATATGAAGTTGCCGGGCTTGAAAATAACGATATCATGCTGGCAATCGGAGCCGGTCCTATGGTTTTAAATAATTCTAATAAGATAACAGACATTCAAAGTTATAAAAATGAAGGATTTACTGAATCAAAAATACTTGCAAATAGTGGAGCCAGATCGGCTATAGGTATAAAATCAAATGGAAATGTAGTTATAGTTACTACAGCTGCCAAAGTGAGTGAACTAGGGGGAATAATGCTGAGCCTGGGCTGCAGTGATGCGATGAATCTGGATGGTGGTGCATCGAGCGGTCTCTATGCAAATGGCAAGTTAATAACTACGCCTGGCAGAAACTTAAGTAATATTTTGTATTTTAAATAAGGGAATTAAAAAAGGTATATAGATCTGGCAAATGTCAGAATCTATATACCTTTTAAGTTTTATATTATGCGTAAACGAGTTCCTCAGCGTTTACGTTGAGTGAACTGAGTACTATAGCTGAGCAAATCATTGAGGCCGCAGATATAGCATAGTTAAGGTCGTTTTCAAATGAATTTGCCTCGTATAGATATTTTTGAAGAAGATCATCAAAAAAAGATATCAAATCGCTTCCTTCTACTGAAAGGCTTTCGTTAAACTGAATCTCATTTTTATGGATATATTGTTTTACTGCTTTATGAAGATCTTTTTCATAGATAAGATGTTTTTTCAGATTATCCTGATAGGTATTTCTGTCATGATGAGGAAGACAGAAATAATCACATACATAATGTGCTATAACTCCAAGTCTGTAAGAATACACATTTAGAGTAGTAATGCTTTCTGTTGGGTCAACAGATGAAAGATCGTTTATCATCTGAAGTATATAATCGAAATTCTGATGCTTGTAGTGTTTAAGATGTTTGTGATAAAAAGGCATATCAGGACTCATGTTTCCAGTCTTGAATGTTAGTTTACCGGGTGAAAAATCAGTATTTTTTTCGATATTTGAATATATAAGCTCTGACATTCTCATATGAGTTGGAATTAGCATTTATTGTCCTCCTTGTTTATATTACAACTTTCATTTTACTACAATAGAAAATCAATTACAATAATTTTTTAAAATATTAATGCAAGAAACTTGACACATATATATAAGATGATAAATATATATTACCATCTAAAACAAATTTTAATGAAAAGTTGAAATTAATTGGAAATTGTGGTATTATATTTCAGTGAGTATACCGAATAGTCGCATGGGTAACACCATGAGGAAAGTCCGAGCTCCGTAGGGCAAGGGTGCTAGGTAACACCTAGTGGAGGCGACTCTAAGGAAAGTGCAACAGAGATATACCGCCTGTTATACAGGTAAGGGTGGAAAGGTGAGGTAAGAGCTTACCAGCAATTGGGCGATCAATTGGCTATGTAAACCCCATCCGGAGCAAGACCAAGTAGGATCGAGAAAGGGGGCTGCCCGTCCCTATCCGTAGGTAGGTCGCTTGAGCCTGCTGGTGACAGCAGGCCTAGATAGATGACTGTTCAAGACAGAACTCGGCTTACAGGTATACTCATTAATTACCAATGCATATGCGTTGGTTTTTTTGTAAAAAATGTCTGGAGATAAATTTGATTAAAGAAGTAATTGTTGTAGAGGGTAAAGACGATATATCCGCAGTAAAGAAAGCCGTAGACGCAGAAATGATTGCGACAAATGGTTTTGGTTTTCCGAAAGATGTAAAGGAACGTATACAAAAAGCTGCTCAAACAAGGGGCATAATTGTACTTACAGATCCTGATTATGCGGGAGAAAAAATAAGAAAAGAGATTATAAGCATTGCAGGTAAATGCAAACATGCATATATTCCAAGAGAATCTGCTCTTAAAGGTGATGACATCGGAGTTGAAAATGCTAGTCCTGAGGCTATAATTCTGGCTCTTGAAAGTGCAAGGTATCAGAGCACTTCAAAACGAACGGAGTTTACTAATAAAGACCTTATAGATAATGATCTTTTGATGAACCTTGATTCGCGAAAAAGAAGAGACCTTGTTGGCCAGAAACTGGGAATAGGTTATGCAAATGCAAAACAGTTTTTATCAAGATTGAATAATTATGGTATTACAAGAGAAGAATTTGATGAAGCGCTAACGAACATAAACAGGGAGATATATGAGTAATTTAGCAAATGACAAAGCTACGAAAGCTATTGTTAAAAAATATGGATTTAATTTCACTAAGTCTTTGGGTCAGAATTTTCTTGTTGATGCAAATGTCCTGGGAGACATAGTAGATGGTGCAGATATAAAAGAAAATGATATAGTTTTTGAAATTGGTGCAGGTATAGGAACTCTTACCGAGGAGCTTGCAAAAAGAGCAAAAAAAGTTATAGCGATAGAGATTGACAAAAGACTGATACCTATATTAAATGAAACATTATCACAATATGATAATGTTGAAATTATAAATCAGGACATACTAAAAGTTGACTTAGCCGCTCTGGTAAGCGAGTATTCACCAAATCAGAAAATAAAGGTTGTGGCAAACTTGCCATATTATATAACAACTCCTATAATAATGAGATTCCTTGAAGAGAATATAGAATTATCATCAATGGTGATCATGATACAAAGAGAAGTTGCTGACAGAATGGCAGCGAGACCTTCCACAAAAGCTTATGGAAGTCTATCTGTAGCCATGCAGTATTATGCAGAAAGCAAAATAATAGCAGAAGCTCCAAAAGAAGCCTTTGTGCCATCGCCTAATGTTGACTCTGCTGTTCTGAAAATAAATGTTAAGCAAGATAAAGGTGTGGATCTCATGGATTCAGATCTGTTTTTTGAGGTTGTTAAGGGTTCTTTTTCAAAAAGAAGAAAGACAATTCTCAACTCACTATCGACTTACGGGGATTTTGAAAAAGATATTATTGAAAAAGCTCTTGGAGCTTCGGGCATAGATCCAAAAAGAAGAGGGGAGACTCTTACTATAATGGAATTTGCCGATTTATCAAATCGAATTTACTGTTTAAGAAGAGAAACGCTAAACAAGTAGTTTCAGAGGAGGCAAAATTGATTAAATTTGAAAATGTCAGTAAAAAATACGAAAAAAAAGACAAATTTGCATTAAAAGACGTGAATATAAATATAAACAGAGGTGATTTTGTTTTTCTTGTAGGTAGTTCGGGTGCAGGAAAGTCCACTTTTATAAAGCTGCTATTGAGAGAAGAGGTTCCTTCAGAAGGAACACTTGTAGTTAATGAAAAAGACGTAGCTTCACTTTCGCCTAGAACAATACCAAAATTCAGAAGAAATATGGGAGTTGTTTTTCAGGATTTCAGGCTGCTTCCTAATAAAACAGTATATGAAAACATTGCATTTGCAATGGAGATAACTCAACAAAAGAAAAGAGATATAAGAAGAAAGGTCCCGGTTGCACTTTCTCTTGTAGGACTCAGCGACAAGGCTAAATCTTATCCAAATCAACTTTCGGGCGGAGAACAGCAAAGAGTTGGAATAGCCAGAGCTATTATAAATAATCCTGTAATACTTATTGCCGACGAACCCACGGGAAACCTGGATCCGCAAAATGCTGATGAGATAATGGAAATTCTTCAGGATATAAACAGAAGAGGAACCACTGTTATAATAGCCACGCATGCAAAAGAAATAGTAGATAAGCTTCAAAAGAGAGTAATAACCCTCGATAAAGGTTTGGTTACAAGTGACGTGCAAAGGGGGAACTACACTAATGTTAAACAATGTTATCTATAGCATAAAAGAAGGACTAAAAGGACTTACAAGGAATAGATCTATGTCTTTGGCTTCGATTGCTTCTGTTGCATCGTCTCTTTTTGTTCTGGGTATAATGCTTTGTATAGTTTTGAATATAAACTTCATATCAGAGCAGACAAAAGAACAGTTTAATTCAGTTCAGGTATTTCTTGAAGATGATTTGAATAAGGATGACATAATTTCTGTCAGGACTAATATTGAGAAAATTGAAAATGTCAGAAGTATAACTTATGAGACTAAAGAACAGGCACTCGTAAATTTAAAACAGAGATGGGGAGAAAATTCCTATCTGCTTGAAGGTATTGATAATCCGCTTCAAAATTCATATATAGTCGAAATAGAAGATACCCAGAAGGCAGACCAGATGGTTGCAGATATTCAAAAACTTGATAAAATAGATGATATAAGCTATTACAAGGATATAGTTCAGCAACTCAACAGCATAGCTTCAACTGTAAACAAGTTTGGACTTGCCCTTATGGCGATACTTACTTTTGTTTCGGTATTTATAATAGCTACAACTATAAAATTGACACTTTATGCAAGAAAAAGAGAGATATTTATAATGAAATATATAGGAGCCACTAACTGGTTCGTAAGATGGCCATTTATAATAGAAGGTTTGATACTGGGTTTCATAGGGGCTGTAATAGCAATATTTGTGACATATGGCCTTTACGGAGTAGTGTATGACTTCCTCATATCGAGCAGTATGAATTTTATAAATGGATATCTCATAAATATAAATGACATCCTGGGTACAATATCAAAGGTGTTTATATCTATGGGAATTGGAATTGGAACTGTTGGCAGTGTGATTTCGGTAAGAAGATATCTGGAGGTATAAATAATGAAAAAGCGAGTGATTCTGAGCGCAATACTTATAGCTTCATTGTCTTTTACGACAGTGTTTGCCGCACCTGATTTAAATACCCAGAAAAGTAAGCTAAACAATATAAAAACTGAAAAGGGAAAAATAAACGCAGAAATAAGTCAGAAAAAACAAGAAGTAAATAATATAAATAAAAACATATACAGTTTAGATCAGAAAATAAATCAGAGCCAGTTAAAGCTCGATGAGCTTCAGTCGCAGATGGCAGGACTTAATGTTAATATTAAAGCAACAAAAAACAAGATATCTGAAATAGAAAAAGACCTTGAAAAAAATGAGGAACTTCTTCAGGAAAGACTCAGAGTCATGTACAAGACTAATGATATAAGTTATCTTGAGGTTCTCTTATCTTCAGAAGACATCACTGATCTTTTGTCTAATGTAAATAATATACAAAGGGTAGTAAATCATGATAAAGAGCTCCTTGAAAAGCTGGAGCAAAGCAAACAAAAACACGAGCAACAAAAAAAATCACTTGAAGCAAGCAAAGAAAAAATGTCTAAGATTCAAAAAGAGATGGAAAGTGAAAAGCTCTTAATGGAGGATAATCTTGGAGAACAATTTAGCGAAAAACATAAGATAGCCCAGGATCTAGATAAGCTAAAACTTCAAGAAGAAGAACTTCAAAGAGAATCTTCGGCTATAGAAAAACAGATTCAGTCACTTATTGCAAAACCAACAAGCAAAAGCTCCACACAGAAAAACTACTCTGGCGGGACAATGCACTGGCCACTCGCTGTAAAAGGGACCATAACTTCCAATTATGGATACAGGAGCGATCCTATAAATGGATCAAAAAGCTTTCACCAGGGACTTGATATTGCAGCGCCCAAAGGGACCGCAGTGTATGCAGCATCTGATGGGGTAGTAATATTTTCTGGATACAAGAACAGTTATGGCAATGTAGTTATGATAGATCACGGCGGTGGAATAGTGACAGTATATGCACATAATTCATCTCTTGTAGCAAGGACAGGTCAGAGCGTTAAACGGGGATCGCTTATATCAAAAGTGGGTTCTACTGGATACTCTACAGGAAACCATCTGCATTTTGAAGTCAGAAAAAATGGAGCTACAGTAAATCCGAGAAATTATATTTAGAATAAAAAATAATGGCAAAAAATGTAAAAGGAGATAAATTATATGAAGGCAGTAGATATAAAAAAACTCTTCAGAGAACCTGCGGAGTATGTGGGAAAAGAAATAACATTACAAGGTTGGATAAGAACTTCAAGAGATTCAAAAACATTTGGTTTTATTGAACTTAATGATGGAACATTTTTTAAAAATATCCAGATAGTAATTGAAGACGGAAAACTTGAAAATTTTAAAGAAGTAGTAAAGCTTCCAATTGCCACTGCAATAAATGTTTCAGGAACGCTTGTTGAAACGCCTGGAACCAAGCAGCCGTTTGAAATACAAGCTAATAAAATAGCTGTAGAAGCGACTTCGAATTCAGATTATCCTATACAGAAAAAAAGGCATACTTTTGAATACATGAGAACCATAGCTCATCTAAGACCTCGTGCAAATGCTTTTAATGCAACCTTTAGAGTAAGGTCTATTGCATCTTATGCAATTCATAAATTCTTTCAGGAAAATGGGTTTGTATATGTGAATACACCTATAATAACAGGATCGGATTGCGAAGGCGCAGGAGAGATGTTTAGAGTTACTACTCTTGATATGAACAATACTCAAAAAAATGACCAAGGCCTTGTGGACGAAAGCAAAGATTTCTTTAAAAAAGAAACAAATCTTACAGTAAGTGGACAGCTTAATGCAGAGGCATTCGCCTTAGCCTATAAGAATGTGTATACTTTTGGACCTACATTCAGATCGGAAAATTCAAATACTTCAAGACATGCAGCTGAGTTTTGGATGATGGAACCGGAAATGGCCTTTGCAGATTTAACTGATTATCTTGATAATGCAGAAGAAATGCTGAAGTTTGTTATAAAATATGTACTGGAAAATGCACCAGAAGAAATGGAATTCTTCAATTCGATAATTGACAAAGAACTCTTTGATAGACTGGAAAATGTCGTAAAATCTGAATTTGGAAGAATAACCTATACAGAAGCGGTTAAAGTCCTTCAGGAATCTGGAGAAAAATTTGACTATTCAGTTGAGTGGGGATCGGATTTGCAGACAGAGCACGAAAGATATCTTGCAGAAAAAGTATTCAAGAGACCAGTCTTTGTAACAAACTATCCAAAAGATATTAAATCTTTCTATATGAGGCTTGATGATGATGGAAAGACAGTTGCAGCTGCAGACCTTCTTGTTCCTGGAGTTGGAGAACTCATAGGAGGATCTCAAAGAGAAGAGAGATATGATGTTTTAACAGATAGAATGAAAGAAATGAATCTTAACGAAGAAGATTATTGGTGGTACCTTGAACTTAGAAAGTACGGTGGAGTAAAACATGCCGGATATGGACTTGGATTTGAGAGACTTATAATGTATCTTACTGGAATGGGAAACATAAGAGATGTTATCCCTTTTCCAAGAACAGTTGGATCAGCAGAATTTTAAGACAAATAAGGCCTGGGAATATAAACCTGGGTCTTTTTTTTATGCGAATTTACATAGAATTTACATAGGCTTTACACAGTCATAACAAACGATGACGATAATTAAGTTAAAATATGTATGTAAGGAAAACAAAATAAAATAAAAAATTGAAAAGGAGAGCAAATATGTTATTTAATAAGAAAATCATGGCACTGACTATTACGGCGGTATTATCTGCAGGCCTGCTTGCAGGATGTGTATCAAAAGAAGAAACAACAACAGAGGAACCGTCATTAGCAGAGGGATCATCATCAAAAATAATCCTTGTAGGATCGACTTCAGTGGATCCTTTGGCACAAAAACTGGCGCAAGCTTACAAAGAAATTAACCCAAATGTCGAGATAGAGATCCAGGCGGTTGGATCAAGTGCAGGAATAAAAGCGGCACTAGATGGAAGTGCAACAATAGGAATGTCATCAAGAGAGCTTAAAGACGAAGAAATAGCAGAAGGAGCAACTCCTCTTGTAATATGCAAAGACGGAATAGCAGTAGCGGTAAATCCAGAAAATCCGGTACAAAATCTTACTAAGGATCAGGTTCAGAAGATTTTCATGGGAGAGATAAGCAACTGGAAAGAAGTTGGAGGCAATGACGAAGAGATATTGGTTGTTTCAAGAGAGTCAGGATCAGGAACAAGAGGAGCCTTTGAAGAAATCCTAAAAATTGAGAAAGAAGTTGAAGGCAAAAAAATCAGTGGACTGATAGCGAATGCTCTTCAAGCAGAAGGCACAGGGGCTGTAAAAGCAAATGTTGCATCAAAGGCGAATGCGATTGGATATGTATCACTGGGTTATATAGATGAAACAATAAAGACGCTTCAGGTTGAAGGTGCGGATGCGACAGCTGAAAATATAATAGCAGGAACCTATCCTGTAGCAAGACCCTTTGTATTTGTTACTAAGGGAGAAATCACAGAAACAGATCAGACTTTCCTGGATTATGTAATGAGTGCACAAGGTCAGGCGGAAGCAGAAAAAGACGGATATATAAAAGTAAAATAAAAGCAAATCACATAAGTTCCTTTTATTTTAGGGACTTATGATTGAATCTGAGCAAAGAGGTGGAAGCATGAAAGATATGGACAATATAAAGAGGGTAAATGCCAGGAAGAAAACTGAAAAGTCAATTGAGATAGCATTTTTTCTATGTGGGCTTTTTGCGGTTTTTTCAGTAATATTCATAGCCTTTTATATAATGAAAAGGGGAATCCCGGCGATTGCTCAGGTGGGATTTAAGGAATTTATATTTGGAAAAATGTGGGAGCCAACTGGAGATTTTTATGGAATATGGCCAATGATCGTAGGAAGCATATACGCGACACTTGGAGCCATCCTTATTGGACTTCCAGTAGGAGTATTTACGGCAGTTTTTCTAGCCGAGATTGCACCACCTAAAACAGCTGCAATAATGCGTACTTCGATTAACCTGCTTGCAGGGATACCATCGGTTGTATATGGTTTTTTTGGGCTTGTTGTGATTGTCCCACTTATAGACGAAATGTTTGGAGGAGGCGGAAATAGCCTTCTTGCAACGGTTCTGATACTAAGTATAATGATACTTCCAACAATTATAAATCTTAGTGAAGCGGCAATAAGAGCAGTTCCTTCATACTACAAAGAGGGATCTCTTGGGCTTGGTGCAACTCACATTGAAACCATATTCAAGGTTATTCTGCCATCTGCGAAATCGGGTATACTTGCATCTATAGTTTTGGGTATAGGAAGAGCTGTAGGCGAAACAATGGCTGTAATCCTGGTTTCGGGGAACACTCCGGTAATACCAGAAAGCCTTTTGGACAGGTTAAGGACTATGACTGCTACAATAGCCATGGAGATGTCTTATTCAAGTGGCCTTCATCAAGAAGCACTATTTGGGATAGGAGTTATACTTTTTGTATTCATAATGATTCTGAATTTTATCCTGAATTACTTTACAACAAAGACTGGCGGTGACAGATAATGAGATCTATGTATAATAATATATTGAAAATCATGGTATATATATCAGCAGCCATAACATTTATGTTTTTAATCTGGATACTGTCATATATTCTCATAAAAGGGATACCGGGAATCAACATAGATTTTTTGATAAATGAGAAGACCGGAATTATTCCAGCCATTATATCTACACTTCATATGGTTGCTATAGCGCTTTTGATTTCTGGGCCAATAGGTATATTTGCAGCGGTATATCTTACAGAATATGCGAAACAAGGAAAAATGACCAGAATTATAAGATTTGCAACTGAGAGTCTTTCGGGAATACCCTCTATAATTTACGGACTTTTCGGGATGCTGTTTTTTGTTAAAACACTAGGCTGGGGCTGGTCACTCATTTCAGGATCACTGACAGCGAGCATTATGATACTTCCTACAATTGTAAGATCTACAGAAGAAACAATTAAATCTGTACCACGAGAATTTAAAGAAGGAAGCTATGGCCTTGGCGCCACAAAGATAAGGACTATATTTAGAATAATACTGCCCACAGCATCACCAGGGATACTGGCGGCTATGATACTGAGTATTGGTCGCGTGGTGGGAGAAACAGCAGCACTAATATTAACGGCTGGTACGGTGCTTCAGATACCAGGAAGCATAATGGATTCGGGAAGGACGCTCTCTGTACATCTTTATCTGTTAGCTAAAGAAGGAATATCTTTTGAAGACGCGTTTGCAACAGCTACAGTTTTGATAATAACAGTACTTCTGATTAATTTTTCAGCAACTTTTCTGAGTAAAAAACTAGGAAATAACAACTGATGAAAGGGAACTTTATGAACGACTATAAATTTTCAATAAAGAATATGAACTTATTTTACGGTGATTTTCAGGCGCTGAAAAATATTAACATAGATTTAAATAAAGAAGGTATTACAGCACTTATTGGCCCGTCAGGGTGTGGGAAATCTACATTTCTTAAGTCTCTTAACAGGATGAATGATCTTGTTGAAGCTTGCAGAATTGAAGGAGAAATTCTTCTTGATGGAGCAGATATATACAAAAATAGTATAGATGTATATCAGCTTAGGAAGAGAGTTGGAATGGTATTTCAAAAACCGAATCCATTTCCTATGAATATATATGAAAATGTAGCTTATGGCCCAAAGACTCATGGAATTAAAGATAAGGCAAAACTAGATGAGATAGTAGAAACCTCACTAAAGGGAGCCTTTATCTGGAATGAAGTAAAAGACAGGCTCAAGAGTTCGGCTCTTGGACTTTCTGGCGGACAACAGCAAAGGCTTTGTATAGCAAGGGCGCTTGCTGTAAATCCAGAGGTACTTCTTATGGATGAGCCTACTTCGGCACTTGATCCCATTGCCACTTCAAAGATTGAAGATCTTATGCAAGAACTTAAGAAAAAATATACAATAGTTATAGTTACTCATTCAATGCAGCAGGCGGCAAGAATATCTGATGAAACAGCGTTCTTTCTTTTAGGAGAACTCATAGAAAAAGATTTGACAAAAAAGATATTTACAACGCCTTTTAACAAAAAAACTGAAGATTATATAACGGGAAGATTTGGTTAATTAAAGGAGATCGTCATGGTAAGAGAAGGTTTTGATTTAAGTTTGTGTGAACTGAAAACTCAGGTTGTCCAGATGATGGATGATGTTGATGAAATAATGGAAAAGAGCGTAATGTCTCTTATTGAACAGGACATGGAAACCGCCAGATGGGCAATAAATTTTGACGATGTAATTGACGCGCAAAGAGATGATATTGAAGAAAGATGTATAGATCTGCTTGCTCTTCAGCAACCGGCTGCAAGAGATTTAAGGATACTATTTTCAATACTGAGCATAGTAAATGATCTTGAGAGGATGGGAGACTATTCTGTAAATATTGCAAAAGAAGCAATTCTCATTGGTGACGAGCAGCATATAAAACCTCTTAAGGACATACCTAAAATGAAGAACATAATTTCGGAAATGATAAAAAATACAAAAAAAAGCTTTATAGAAGAAAATTCAAAGCTTGCTTACAGAGTAGGAAGTGAAGATGAACTCGTAGATGAGCTGTATAAAAATATTTATAATGAGATTTTGCATAAGGTGAATGAAAATGCAAGTAACATTTCACAAGGTACAAGATTTCTCTTTGTCGGAAGATACCTTGAGAGGATGGGAGACCACCTTACTAACATCTGTGAAAAGATAATATATATAGTAGATGGAAAAAGAGTTGAAATAAATTAAGATGGGTATTTCACCAAATTTGTTATTTGATTGTCGACAAGCAAGTCCTTATTTGTTATACTGATACTGTTAAATAGTTTACATAACAGGAGGCAGAAATGGATAATAAGGAATTAACACTAAAGGCACTTCAGGATATGGGACTGAAGTATGAAATAATAGAACATGAAATTGTTCATACTATTGAAGATATGGAAGCCGCGGGTATAACGCAAAGATGCGATGTATGCAAAAACTTCTTTCTCAGAGATGCAAAAGGAAAGAGACACTTTGTAGTAACGCTTCCAAAAGACAAGCAAATCAACATTCAAGATATAGCAAAGCAAATTGGAAGCACAAGACTGAGCTTTGGATCAGATGAGAGGCTTGCTACTCACCTTAAACTTGTAACAGGACAGGTTGGACCACTTGCGGTTATCAATAACCCAGAAAAGACGGTTGAATTTGTATTTGATAAAGACCTTAAGGATGCAAAAAATCTTGGAATCCACCCAAATGATAATTCGGCTACTTTGATAATGGATTTTGAAGATATATTAAAACTAGTAAAAAAAGATGGACATAAGGTTTTTTATATTAAAGCATAATAATTTTTTGAAATAAATTTGAAATTTTTATTAACAAATATAAAGAATCGTGATATAATAGTTCACTAATAGAAGAATATTTATCATAACTGTGAAAAAGAGGTTGCGGGGGAAAAGTATCAGAGAAAGTGATTCTAAGGCTGAAAAATCACTTGACTGGAAACTTGCAATGTAGCTTTGGAGTTTCTGTATGAAACAAAGTAGTGCAGACGCCTGTTCAGCGTTAAATGAATTTTAAGTGCCGGACTTTGTCTGGAATTAAGGTGGTACCGCGAATTTTATCCCTCGTCCTTATAAGGATGGGGGATTTTTAATACAAAAAAATATTGGAGGTAGAAATGGCTAATTTATCAACTACTTATAGCCCTAAAGATTTTGAAGACAGAATCTATAAGATGTGGGAGGATGGAAAATATTTCAGTGCAAAACCTGATGCAACGAAGGAACCTTTCAGCATTGTTCTTCCGCCACCAAACATAACTGGACAGCTCCATATGGGTCACGCTCTGGATCATACTCTTCAAGATATTCTCATAAGGCAAAAGCGAATGGACGGATATAATACACTTTGGCAACCGGGTACTGACCATGCTTCCATAGCAACAGAAGTTAAAGTTGTGGAGAGAATAAGAGAGCAAGAAGGCAAGTCAAAAGAAGAACTCGGAAGAGATGAATTCCTAAAAAGAGCCTGGGCGTGGAAAGAGGAGTTTGGTGGAAGAATTGTTGACCAGATGAAAAAACTTGGAGATTCATGTGACTGGGAAAAAGAGCGCTTTACCATGGATGAGGGCTGCAACAAGTCTGTAACTGAATTTTTTGTAAAGTTATATGAAGATGGAAATATTTATAGAGGGAATCGAATCATAAACTGGTGTATAGACTGCAAAACGTCTCTTTCTGATGCAGAAGTTGACCATGGAGAAGTAGAAGGCAAATTCTACCACTTCTACTACCCTGTTAAGGATTCTGATGAAAAACTTGAAGTTGCTACTACAAGACCAGAAACGATACTTGGAGATACTGCAGTGGCTGTAAATCCAGATGATGAAAGATACAGTCATCTTATTGGGAAAACCCTTATAGTTCCATATGTAAACCGTGAAATAGAAGTTATAGCGGATAGTTATGTAGATATGGAATTTGGAACAGGTGTGGTAAAAATAACTCCAGCGCATGATCCAAATGACTTTGAAATTGGCCAAAGACATATGCTAAAGCAAATTATAGTTATGGATGAGCTTGGAAAGATGAATGAAAATGCTGGAAAATATGAAGGCATGACAAGAGAAGAGTGTAGAAAAGCCATAATTGAAGATTTAGAAAAAGACGGACTTATGGCATCTATAAAGGACCATGTTCATAATGTTGGTCATTGCTACAGATGTAATACTGTAGTAGAACCAAGACTCTCAAAGCAATGGTTTGTAAGAATGGAAAACCTTGCCAGACCTGCCATAGACGCCCTTGAGAATAAAGATTTTGAACTTATTCCAGACAAATTTGACAAGATATATTACAACTGGTTGAATAATATCAGAGACTGGTGCATATCAAGACAACTTTGGTGGGGACACAGAATACCCGCTTATTACTGCCAGGAGTGTGACGAGATAGTGGTATCAAGAAAAATGCCATTAATTTGTCCCAAGTGCAAGTCTTCACATTTTGTTCAAGACGAAGATGTCCTTGATACATGGTTTTCATCAGCGCTATGGCCATTTAGTACTTTAAACTGGCCTGAAGACAGTGCGATGCTAAGACATTTTTATCCTACAAGCGTACTTGTAACAGGTTATGATATTATATTCTTCTGGGTAATAAGAATGGTCTTTTCAGGCCTTTACACTATGGATGAAGTTCCTTTTAAACATGTTCTTATTCATGGGCTTGTAAGAGATTCACAAGGAAGAAAAATGAGTAAATCCCTTGGAAACGGGATTGATCCTCTGGAAGTAATTGAAGAATATGGTGCAGATGCTCTGAGATTTACACTTGCTACAGGGAATTCACCAGGAAACGACATGAGATTTTATGTAGAAAGAGTAGAAGCTTCCAGAAATTTTGCAAATAAGATATGGAATGCTTCAAGATTTATATTCATGAACCTTGAGAGCTTTGGAGACAAAGAAATTTCAAAAGAAAGAGCTATGAACAACCTTGAGCTGTCTGACAAGTGGATTATATCAAAGGCAAACAAAGTTGCCAGAGATGTAACGGAAAATATAGACAAGTTTGAGCTTGGCCTTGCTGCTGAAAAAATCTATGATTTTGCATGGTCTCAGTTTTGTGACTGGTATATTGAGATGGTTAAGCCAAGACTTTATGGTGATGATGAAGAGGCCAAAAACGCGGCGCTTTATACATTGACATATGTACTTGAAAAAATTCTAAAACTTCTTCATCCTTTCATGCCATTTATAACAGAAGAAATATACTCATATCTTGGAAAAGAAGAAAAAATAATTGTAGTCCAGTGGCCACATTATGACGAAAATGAAAATTACGAAAAAGAAGAGCATCAGATGGAAATAGTAATGGAAGCCGTTAGATTGATAAGAAACTCAAGATCTGAAATGAACGTGCCTCCATCTAAAAAAGCTACTGTTATGGTAGTTTCTGATGGAGAAGTAAGAGAAGCCATACAAGTGGCAAAGATATATATCAAGACCCTGGCTTCAGCTTCGGATGTGGAATTTATAAACGAAGCATCGATTCCTGAAGACGCAGTAAGTATCGTTATGGATGGAGCAAAACTTTTCCTTCCTCTTGCTGAACTTATAGATTTTGAAAAAGAGATAGAGAGACTAGAAAAAGAAAAATCAAAGCAAGAAGGTGAAATAAAAAGAGCAATAGGAAAACTTAACAATCAAGGCTTCCTTGCAAAAGCACCACAGAGCCTAGTTGATGAAGAGACAGCGAAGAAAGAAAAACACGAAGAAATGCTAGCTTCAGTTAACGAGAGAATTATGCAGCTTAAGAAAAAATAATAAAATTTAATTAGTGTTAACAATTTTAATTTAAATGAAAGATATGATTAAAGGAGTATTTTAAAATGCCAATAGTACAGGTAGAGCTTTTAAAAGGAAGAACAGTAGAACAAAAAAGAGCTATGATCGAAAAGGTAACTGCAGCAATATGTGAGACAACAAACTGTCCTGCTGAAGCGGTGAGCATAATAATAAGAGAAATGGAAAAGGAAAACTACGCGCATGCGGGCGTTTTACAATGTGACAAATAATATCTGAGAGGTGAAAGAATTGAAAGAAAGATTAGAAAACCTTAGAAAAGCTGCAATAGACCAGCTTAAGGAAGCAGGAAGCCTTGACAGAGTTGAGGAAATTAGAATTAATTTTCTGGGAAAGAAAAATGAACTGGCTAACCTCATGAAAGAGATGGGGAAACTACCATCTGACATAAGACCTGAAATGGGAAAAGTAGCAAACGAAGTGAGAACTGAGATTGAGAATTTTATTGAAAACAAAAAAATAGAATTTAAGGAAATACTCCTTAATGAAAAACTAGAAAAAGAATCAATAGATGTAACAATACCTGTAGATGTAAGATTTGTCGGGAAAATGCATCCTATAACACTTGTTATATCTGAAATTGAGAAGATATTCATGTCCATGGGATTCTCTATAGAAGAGGGTCCTGAGGTTGATACTGTGGCAAACAACTTTGACAGGCTCAATGCGCCAAAATATCATCCATCAAGAGAAATGAGCGATACTTTTTATTTTACAGAGGATCTTTTGCTTAGAACTCAGACCTCAACAGTTCAGGCAAGAACTATGATGAGAGATAAGCCCCCTATAAGAATGATTTCGCCTGGAAGATGTTTCAGATATGATACTCCAGATGCTACCCATTCGCCTATGTTTCACCAGATAGAAGGCCTTGTTGTGGCAGAAAACATAACACTTGCAAACCTTAAATCTACTCTTGAGACGTTTGTATCGATGTTTTTTGGAGACGATATAAAGACTAAATTCAGACCCCATAACTTCCCTTTTACAGAGCCTAGCGCAGAAGTTGATGTTACGTGCTTTAAATGTAACGGAAAAGGCTGCAGCATATGCAAGGGAGAAGGCTGGATAGAAATTCTGGGAGCTGGAATGGTGCACCCTAATGTTCTTGAAAACTGTGGCATAGATTCAAAAAAATACACAGGCTTTGCTTTTGGAATGGGAGTAGAAAGAATAGCAATGCTCAAGTATGGAATAGAAGATATCAGACTGCTTTATGAAAATGACAGCAGATTCTTGTCACAATTTTAATTGGAGGTGCAAAATTGAAAGTATCATTAAAATGGCTTAGAGATTATGTGGATATAAATAAGGACGTCAAGACTTTTGCTGATATGATGACTATGTCAGGCACAAAGTCTGAGGCAATAGAATTTCTTGGAGAAGAGATAGAGAATGTAGTTACGGGTAAAATTGTTTCAATAGAAGAACATCCAGACGCAGAAAAGCTCATAGTTACTCAGATAGACATCGGGAAAGAAGAACTTTTACAGATTGTTACAGGAGCAAAGAATGTATCAGTAGGAGACTATGTACCTGTAGCGCTTCATGGATCAAAGCTGCCTGGCGGAATAAAAATAAAAAATGGAAAACTTAGAGGAGTTGCTTCAAATGGAATGCTCTGTTCCAACGAAGAACTCAACATAGATTCAAAGTATATAGATGAAAAATCAAAAGATGGGATACTTCTTCTTCATGAGGTAGAAACAGGTAAAGACATAAGAGAAGTACTTCTGCTTAATGATGCAATTGTTGAATTTGAGCTGACTGCAAACAGACCTGACTGCCAGTCTATGATGGGAATTGCATACGAAGCCGCGGCAACTCTGGGAATAAAGGCAAATATACCTGTGCCAGAGGTTAAGGCTGAGACGGATGCAGACGTGAGAATATCTGTAGATGTTGAAGATGAATGTCTTTGCCCAAGATACATGCTTCGTGAGATAAGAGATATAAAGATATGTCCTTCTCCATATTGGATGCAAAGAAGGCTTATAGAATATGGCATGAGACCTATAAACAACATTGTAGACATCACTAACTATGTTATGATTGAATACGGTCAGCCACTTCATGCATTTGATGCAGAAAAAATACAGTCGGGTAAAATTCTTGTAAGAAGAGCTCATGAAGGCGAAAAACTGACAACTCTGGATGCTATACAAAGAACCCTGGATACAGATATGCTTCTTATAACAGATGGAAAACAGCCAATAGGCATAGCCGGAGTTATGGGTGGATTCAATACAGAGATAGATGCAAATACAAAAAATATAGTTATTGAGAGTGCACTTTTTGATGCTGACAGCATAAGACTTACATCTAGAAGACTGGGCCTGAGATCTGAGGCATCTTCTAAATATGAAAAAGGCATAGATATATTAAGGCCAAATCTTGCACTTGACAGAGCATGTCAGCTTATTGAAGAATTAGGATACGGATCTGTTTGCAGCGGCATAGTAGATACAATGAAAACGGAATTTGTACCTGCAATTATCCAAACTACTTTTTCAAATATAAATGGGCTTATGGGAACCGAGTTAAGTATATCAGATATAACTGATATACTCCAAAGTCTTAATTTTGAATGTTTAGTGGAAGGGGACAATATAAAAGTAACAGTTCCTCATTACAGACTGGACATGGCAATAGCAGATGATATTGTAGAAGAAGTGGCAAGGATATACGGTTACAATAATATAGAATCAAAACCTATATACGCAGAAGTTACTCAGGCAAGAAAAAGCAAAGACAGACAGTTTGAAGATATTTTAAAATCCCTTGCTATGAATAATGGACTTACTGAGGTTTCAACATACTCTTTCGTGAGCCCAAAAGGACTTGAAAAATCTAACATTACAGATATGAAATATCATAATTTCCTTAAGCTTCTCAATCCTCTTGGAGAAGAGACCTCTGTTATGAGAACAAGTCTTATCCCAGAGATGCTGGATGTAATGTACACAAATACCTCAAGAAAAAATGATGAATTTGCAGCATTTGAATATGGAAATACATTCTTTATGTCAGAAGAAGATAAACTGCCTGAAGAAGCAAAGGCCATGGTAGCAGCAGCTTATGGAAAAGCAGAAGAATTTTTCATTATGAAGGCAAGGCTTGAAGGAATACTGAAGGGGCTTGGCTTGAAAGAATATGAATATGTACCTGAAAAAACAAACAGAGTTTTCCATCCGGGCAGATGCGCAAATGTTGTAGCAGATGGCAAGAATATAGCTGTTATAGGAGAAATTCATCCAGCAGTACTGGAAAATTATGGTATCAAAAAGAGAATTTATCTTTTTGAGATATTCGTTGATGAGGTAAAATCTGTATCCAATACAGAGATAATATATAGTCAGATACCTAAATACCCAACGGTGTTAAGAGATATAGCACTTGTTGTCGATAAAGACGTGTATGTAAATGAAATTGAAAAGGTCATCAGAAAAAATGGCAAGAAGCTGCTTGAAGAAGTGAAGCTCTTTGATATCTTTGAAGGAGCTCAGATAGGAAGCGATAAAAAATCTGTGGCATATTCATTGAAATTTAGAGCTGCTGACAGAACACTGACTGATGAAGAAATTAATCCTGTAATAGAAAAAATACTTCTTCAGCTGGAAATTGAATGTAACGCAAATCTTAGATAAAGCAAATATGATTTACGTCTCATGTTTACGGGTATAAAATAGATGGAATTTATAGATGTTTTATATGTAACATAACGGGAGGGGATTTGCATGTCAATATTTGACAAAGTCAATAAGATGGCAAGAAATGTCACCGAAAAAGCTACCGAAGCAATGGAGGTTACACGACTTAATACAAAGGTAGGAGAGGAAAATCGCAACATACTCGAATACCAGAAAAAAATCGGAGAAATAATCTGGAATAAGTTTGAAGCGGGCGAAGTGCTTTCTCCTGAATTAGCAGAAGTATGTGAAAATATTAAAAACAGTAAAGGCGTAATAGCCGGAATAATGAACGACATTCAAAAGCTTAAGGATGAAGTGGATCCGTCAGAATCACCTGCAGCACCATCAGAATCGTCGGCAGAAGCTAAAGGAGTTGTATGCCCTGCATGTGGGGCGGCTAATACTGAAGAAACAAAATTTTGTGGAGAATGTGGAGCCAAGCTTTAACAAGTTTTTTAAAGATAATAAATATCAAAAAAAGTCAGGGCTGATTGATATAATCAGTCCTGACTTTTGAAATTCCTATTCAGAACCGAACTCTACTATGGTGTGATTTTTATTGGATTCATGAACGTCTATGATCCTCTGATTTAAAGAACCTCTGAATTTAAGTGTCAGGTCTTTTTTGCTCTCCACATAGGGCCCATCTACAAGTATATCTGTAAATACCAAAAGTCTCATATAGTCTATATCGGTTTTTGAAATTTCATGGATTTCTTCAAATGTATAGCCGGTGTATGTCATAATATTTAAATCCCTTGATTTTATTTCAGCAGCCAGATCTGCAAATTCACCAGCCTGACAAAAGGGTTCGCCACCTGAAAACGTAACCCCACTAAGGAGAGGATTTTTCTCTATTTCAGTCATTATTTCAGCCGAATCAATAACGAATCCACCTTCAAAATCATGAGTTTGTGGATTGTGGCATCCGTGACATTTGTGAGGACATCCCTGACCAAAGACAACAAACCTTATCCCTGGACCGTTGACTATGGATTCTCTTATTATGCCTGCGATTTTCATAATATCTCCATTTTTCTTTCTGATGATGCATCCATATGTTTTACTCTCTGGCTTTCTTCGGCTTTTTTTGCATCATTGAATCGATTAACAGTACCTACAAGGTAACCAGTAATTCTTCTGATTCTTTCAAATGGAATATCAGCAGATTCGCTTCTCTTGCACTTAGGACACACTTCGCCGATTACACCGGTATAGCCGCACTCGGGGTCTCTATCGACAGGATGATTTATAGAGCCATAACCTATTCCAGCTTCTTTCATGGCTTTTATAACCGATTCAAAAGCTTCAAGATTATTGGAAGGATCTCCATTCATCTCTACATAAGTTATATGGCCACCGTTTGTGAGTTCATGATAAGGGGCCTCAAGTCTTATTTTATCAAAGGCTGTTATGTTGTAATGTACAGGAATGTGGAATGAATTTGTATAGTATTCCCTGTCTGTTACTCCTGGTATTTCTCCATATTTTTTTCTGTCCATCCTGACAAATCTTCCTGAAAGACCTTCGGCAGGAGTAGCTATAAGTGAAAAATTAAGTTTATATCTTTTTGCTGCTTCGTCTGTTTTTTCTCTCATGCGGCTAATTATTTTCAGGCCAAGTTCCTGAGCATCTGCAGATTCTCCATGATGAGATCCAGTAAGTGCTTTGAGAGCCTCTGCCAGACCAATAAATCCTACCGTAAGGGTGCCGTGTCTAATAACCTCTCTTATGGAATCTTCGGGCTTTAGTTTATCGCTGTCCAGCCAGATGCCTTGACCCATCAGGAAAGGAAAGTTCTTTGATTTTTTATTGCACTGTATTTCGAATCTTTCGAGGAGCTGATCTATTACAAGCTCGGTTTTTATATCAAGTTCATAAAAAAAATCTTCTATATTTCGCTCGTTCTTTATAGCAATTCTCGGAAGATTTACAGATGTAAAGCTAAGATTTCCCCGTCCGCTTACAATTTCTCTTGAAGGATCATATTTATTTGCCATTACTCTTGTTCGGCACCCCATGTATGCTACTTCGGTTTCAGGGGTTCCTTTGTAAAAGCTTGCATTAAACGAAGCATCAATAAATGAAAAATTTGGAAACAGTCTTTTAGCACTGACTCTGCATGCAAGTTTGAAAAGGTCGTAGTTGGGATCTGAGGAGTTGTAATTAATGCCTTCCTTCACCTTGAATATGTGTATTGGGAATATAGGTGTTTCTTCATTGCCGAGGCCTTTTTCAGTTGCAAGGAGTATGTTTTTAATTATCATTCTTCCCTCGCTTGACGTATCCATTCCGTAGTTGATTGAACTGAAAGGAATTTGGGCACCCGCTCTGCTGTGCATGGTGTTTAGATTGTGAACAAGTGATTCCATGGCCTGATAACAAGCTCTGTCAGTTTCTGCAAGTGCTTTTTTTAGAACAAAATCCTGTATCTTTAATGCATTTACGGTTCCGAAATTTTCTTTAAGGAATTCGGCTTCTTTATCCTGATAGGCACTATCTGCAGAAAGTTCAGGTACAAGATTAAATTTATTTTTTATATCAGACATCATATTTTTGACAAAGATCTCGGCATCATCAAACTCACACAGCAGCATAATTGCTTTTTCCAGGTTTTGTCGGTAAAGTCTTGCGTATGTTTTGCTTACTCCCTTTGAAAGGGCATAATCAAAATTTGGGATACTCTGACCCCCGTGCTGGTCATTTTGGTTAGACTGTATAGCAATGCATGTGAGTGCAGAGTAACTTGATATGTCGTTAGGCTCTCTAAGAAAACCGTGGCCTGTAGAAAATCCCTTTGCAAATAATTTTTCCAAATCTATCTGACAGCAGGTGGTAGTAAGTGTCAAAAAATCCAGATCATGTATATGAATATCGCCGTTTTCGTGAGCATTGGAATGAGACCGGTTAAGTACATGCGTAGTATAAAACTGCTTGGCGCCTTCTGACCCATATTTAAGCATGGTACCCATTGCGGTATCGCCATCTATATTGGCATTTTCTCTTTTTGTATCATTTTCACTGGAATCCTTAAATGTGAGTCCTTCGTAGATTTTCATAAGGTGTGTATTTTTCTCTCTTATTCTGGTTCGCTCTGCTCTATAGAGTATGTATTCTTTTGCAGTTTTTGCATGTCCAGTTTCAATAAGGGTTTTTTCTACAGCATCTTGTATTTCTTCTACACTGGGAAGCTTTATATCTTTTTTGCTAAGGTAGGAGACAACGTCTTTTGAAAGCTCCATAGATGTGTGGTAATCTTGTCCTCCTACGGCCTTGGCCGACTTATATATGGCTGTGGCGATTCTTTCGATATTAAATTCTACTGTTCTTCCATCTCTTTTTATAATTTTCTGGAACATAATCCTATCCCTTTCTATACAATATATAGTGGTAATGCTTCTCGATAATTAAGATTATATACCGTATGTTGAAAATGATCAACATATTTATTACTAATTAAAATAAAAAAACCAAAAAAAAATTCTTATAAAGAATTTTCTTTTGGTCAGAGTCATATTTTTATTATTAAATCAACCATTCTCCAAGAAGTGAACCGGCAAGTGCGACTGCAGCTTTTGCAGTTTTATTTACGTGGTCAAGTAGTGGGTTTACTTCAACAAATTCTGCGCTTACCAGTTTTTCTGATTTTGCGATAAGTTCAAGTGCGTAATGAGCTTCTCTGTAGCCCATACCACCAGGTACTGTAGTTCCTGTACCAGGAGCTACCTCGGGATCTAGCACATCAAGGTCAAAGCTAACGTGAATGCCGTCTGTTCCATCGCCGGCAATCTTTATAGCCTCTTCCATAACTTTTTTGATTCCCATGTCATCAATTTCATACATCGTAAATACTTTAATTCCAAGCTCTTTCATTGCTTTTCTTTCGCCTGAATCAAGATCTCTTGAACCAATATATACAAAATTATCTTTATTTATTACACTTTCTTTTCCGCCTATTGAAGTAAGGGATTCATGACCCATTCCAAGTAAAACGGCTACAGGCATCCCATGTATGTTGCCTGATGGGCTTGTTTCAGCAGTGTTAATATCGCCGTGAGCATCAAACCATATGATACCAAGATTTTTCTTGTGCTGCAAAACCCCGGATATAGTTCCAATTGCAATGCAGTGATCTCCTCCTATGACTAGTGGAAATCTCCCCTCGTCCATGACCTTAGATACTTGTGTGCATAATTTTTCATTAACATCTGCTACGACATTAAGATTTTTAAGGTTAGATCCTTCAACAGTTACGGCTTCTCTTCGATTTACTGGAATATCTCCCTTGTCTTCTACATTGTATCCTATATTTTCGAGCCTTTTTTGAAGTCCTGCGTATCTTACAGCATCTGGGCCTAGATTGCCGCCTCTTGTTCCAGCTCCAAGGTCAATGGGTACACCTATTATAGAAAGGTTGTTATTTATTTCTGGTCTCATAAATCCTCCGAATCAATCTAAATAAAAAATATTTAATATAAAATAAAATTATAATTCTTTATTATAATAAATATGCAAGAAGTGTGCCAAAACAAGAAGCTTTATTTTTCAACTATTACACTGGATGGAAAATTGTTTTTTAAAGTTTTGTAAAAAAAATATTGTCTATTTGTAAATAAAATAAGCGAAATTGTAAATATTTTGATATAATAAGGAAAAGGAGTGATTCTATGTTTGACAAGGCAATATCATCTATATTTGCAGTTAAAAATTTTTTTGATGAGATATCTATTGTTGATAAAAATGGGATAATAAGATATTGTGAGATATTTATACCGGATATGTATAGCTTTACAGCAGATGAGATAACAGGAAAACATATTTTTGATGTGTTTAAGACGTCTAATGAAAAAAACAGCGAGGTTTACCAGGTTTTAAGAACGGGAAAACCAATGATACTCTTCAAAGAAGATCTCATAACTTATAAAGGTGACAAGGTAAAAGGCTACAGCAGTTCTTATCCGATATATAAAGATAAGGAAATAGTAGGGGTAGCAGTAGCTATGAAAGTTGTGGATTCAAACTTCAGCAAAGAATTTATAATGATAGTAGATGAAGATAAGGGAGTAAAGAGTGAAGGGAGGAATAATTATACAATAGACAGCCTGATAACTCAGGATCCCTATATGCTTGAGATAAAGAAAAAAATCAAAAAAATTGCTAAAACTGATTCATATGTGCTGATACAGGGTAAAACTGGGACTGGAAAAGAGATTGTGGCTCAGTCCATTCATTATGCAAGCAACAGATCAGATAAGCCTTTTATATCTCAAAATTGTGCCGCCATACCTGCGAATTTGCTCGAAAGTACTCTTTTTGGGACTGAAAAAGGAAGCTTTACAGGGGCGATAACTAACAAAGGGCTTTTTGAACTGGCTGACGGAGGGACTATTTTTCTTGATGAGATAAATTCTATGGAAATATCGCTTCAGAGCAAGATTCTTAAAGCTATTGAAGAAAGAAGCATAAGGAGGATAGGTGGACATAAGAACATAAAGACGGACATAAGAATCATAGCAGCTATAAACGAAGATCCGTTTGAATCTATATTGGGCAACCGGCTAAGGGATGATTTGTTTTACAGGCTTAATATTGTATCACTTAAACTTAATGAACTTAGAGAAAGAAAAAACGACATAAAGTTGTTAACAGATTATTACATTGATTTTTACAATAATGCCATGAATATGAATCTAAAAGGGATTGATCAAAAAGTAGAAAAAATATTTCAAGATCACGAATGGCGAGGAAACGTAAGAGAACTTAGAAACATAATTGAAAGTGCATTTAATCTGACGGAATCGGAATTGATAACAATAGAAGATGTTCCTGATTATATTTTATCAAAAAAGACAGTAAAACCTAAAAATATAAGGACAAAAATGACTATTAATGATGATATTAATTCTGATAATAAAATAGAATATGGATATGATGAATTGGTGAAAAGTTTTGAAAAAAGCCTGATTAAAGAAGCCCTAAATAATAGTAAAAGTAAGGCTGAGGCGGCCAGGAAACTAAATCTTACGAGGCAGACACTTAATTACAAGATGGAAAAATTATGTATAATTGATTAATGTTTAATAAAACAAAGGGGCTGTCGGGAAATAGCCCCCAAAGAAAAAAGCGACTAGTTCGCTTTTTTTAATGCAAAAAAAAGCAAAAAAAAATGACAAAATATATTGCCATCTTTTCCCGTTATATTTTATAATATAACTACCCATGAAACAATATTATAACCAATTTTTTGAAAAAGGACAACAGGTTATTAATTTTAATCTTTACACAATAGGTTTACCTGCTGACGATCCAGTCTATACCCTAATAAATGTATTGGAGGATTTCGATTTTTCTAGCTTACTGGCTAGATACTCAAACAAGGGAAGAAAAGGCTATAACCCTATTATGTTATTTGCA
>NZ_AUID01000021.1 GCF_000423525.1 Proteocatella sphenisci DSM 23131
TTTTTTTTGCATTAAAAAAAGCGAACTAGTCGCTTTTTTCTTTGGGGGCTATTTCCCGACAGCCCCATTTTTGTATCATTATTTATTAATCAGTTTTGATTGAACCAAAATATTTTTAATCGCCTGTACTGATTCTGCAGATGTCAGATTTGATTTTGGTGAAATAGTTGTTTTGCTACTTCCATTAAAAACGTGGGCTGCTAATACTTCTTTTATACTACTTTTTGCCCAGTCGTTTACTTTTGTAAAGTCCGTGTAGCTTTGATAACGATCTTTATCACTTCCAGTTAGTTTTGTTACCTTCATGACTCTTTGATACATAACCATAGCCTCTTCACGAGTAATAAGTGCATCTGGTCTAAACCTTCCATCTGGATATCCTGCTACAATTCCATACTCATTTGCTATTAGAATCGCACGTGTTCTTTCGTCTGCGCTGCTTACATCCTTGAACTTATTCTCATGAGTAGGTCCTTCTCTGTAAAGTCCCAGTGCTCTAACAATATATTCTGCAAAATCTGCTCTTGTAATAGCTTTGTTCGGATCAAAATTTTCAGGATTAAAAATTACGAGTCTTGATGCCATATCATTGACAACATCCTTAGCCCAATGATTCTCTACAGACTTCACAGTAACCGAATTCCAAATTACAGAGTAGTTTGAGTTTGTCAAAGAATTCAAGCTCGCATACCACTTACCATCCTTTTGGTATAATGACGTTGGTACGTGGCTATACGTTCCATCTGCGTTGAACACAATACCAGTTGTTATTTTGCCTGGGTCTACACCTGAAGGAATCTCCATAACTCGCTCTACATAGTTGTTAAACTTACTTATCAAAGCTTCTCCAGTTGTCCCATCTGATTTTATGGTTTTAGCTACTACTTCAAAAGATACCGGTGGTAATATCAGATCCAAGCCGTTAGCTTCCGCAACTTTTTTGTACTCCTTAATAACTTTTTCATCCAGTTTTGTAATTTTCACTTCTACTTTTATGTCTACCAGATCCGTTTCTGATACACCAAGATTTTTTGCTACTTTACTTATGGCAAATTCTTCTGCCGGGATTATATATTCCATGTTATTTTGTTTAACTGAAATATTAAATTTACTAGCTTCTAGTTTCTTAACTATATCACCAGTAAGTTCCACCTTAGCAATATCTGAGGTCTTGTCCCCTACGATCACTTGGATGAAATTTCCAGTCCCTGTTTTGTTGTTTTTAATAGCTTCATCAATTTTACTTTCAATTACTTTATTGTCGACTTCCACAGTTGAAGTTGATTTTCCGCTCTCTGTTGTCTTTGTTTCATTACCCGCGTTTTGCTCCTTACCGTTTACAATTACGATGCCACTACCTATAGTCGGCTTGCTGATTCCATTAGAAGAACTTCCGCTGCCCGAACCGCTACTTGGCGCTACGCAGGCCGTTATATCTATCTTAACTACTGTGCTGACATTTCCAGCTGCATCTTTTACCTTAATGTAGATATCCTTTGCTCCTGCTGTCAATCCTGTCGGATTGGTTATGGTTGTTTCTGCTGTTGTACAGACTGCTCCAGCTCCGCTTGTATTAATTGCCGGCGCTGCGGATCCATCTGCTACAATTGCGTAATAGTAAGTTCCTGCTTCGTTTGAAGTAAACTTTACTGTTCCTGCTGTGTCACTGGTTCTGGTAACGGCTCCAGTTGTAAGACTTGGCGCTGTTGTGTCTGGCTCTTTGTATGCTTCTATTTCTATCTTTATGGCAGAACTTACATTTCCTGCAGCATCTTTTACTTTGATATAGATGTCTTTTGCTCCTGCTGTAAGTCCTGCCGGATCAGTCATTGTAGTTTCTGATGTAGTGCAGGATTCTCCGGCTCCGCCTGTCTCTATATAAGGTTCACCTGCTCCGGCTTCAACCACTTCATAGTAGTAGCTTCCGGACTCATTTGAGGTGAATTTTACACTTACCGCCGTATGGCCGGTTCTTACTGCTGCTCCGGCTGTAAGGAATGGAGATACTGTGTCCGGTGCTTTGTATGCAGCTATTTCTATCTTTATGGCAGAACTTACATTTCCTGCAGCATCTTTTACTCTGATATAGATGTCTTTTGCTCCTGCTGTAAGTCCTGCTGGATCAGTTATTGTAGTTTCTGATGTAGTGCAGGATTCTCCATCTCCTTCTGTATCTATATAAGGTTCACCTGCTCCGGCTTCAACCACTTCATAGTAGTAGCTTCCTGATTCATTTGAGGTGAATTTTACACTTCCCGCCGTATGGCCTGTTCTTACTGCCGCTCCGGCCGTAAGGAATGGAGACTCTGTGTCCGGTGGATCCGGGACAGTAAGCTGCACTACCTGATTTTCGCCGGTTCCACTGTTTTTTACAGTGTAATTTAAATCATCACTGCTAAAATTGACGCTGTTATCCGCACTGTTATTTCCCGTGATATCAACCGGCTGCGATTCATACAGGCTCTGATCCATTGTCACTCCAATCCTTGAACCAGAATCCAATCCCGCTGTATCCACGGTGATTATATTTGAGGAATAAACATTGTATGGTGCACCTGTATCTGTATTTATGTTATCACTTATATTAATAAGTCCGGAAACGCTCAATGTACCATAATTAAGAATTCCTCCGGCATATTTACCTGTATTTCCGCTTATTGTTCCACCCTCTATAGTAACATTGTCGTAATTGCAAACCCCGCCGGCGAGTGCACCCTTGCTCCCAGATATGCTTCCCCCTTCCATTATAAAGGTTCCGAAGTTCACCACTCCGCCGGATCCATTTGCTTCAATATTTTCTGCATTTTTAATCTCAGATCCAGGCTTCATTATAAAATCACCTGCCCCGTTGCTAACAGCTGCGGCACGATTTCCACCTTCATCTATCCTCGAATTTTGAATCACTGCGCCGCTTTCCATGATAAATGAACCGGCTTGTTTATGAATAATAGTACTTGTAGCAGTAATATTTTCCCCATTTCCATCAAGAACAATGTTTTTAAGCGTTAAGGAATTGCCTTCATAATATATTCCAAAGAAACCTCGCTTCTCATCATTAGCACGAGTTATGGTATAAGTCCCGCCTGCGCCACTCTGAATTATAATATTCTTTCCGTCTTCAATATTCTTTCCGTCTCCAATATTAATTCCATCGCCATCTTTTGAGAAATCACCGGTTATTTCTATAGTCTGCAATGTTCCATCAGTTGGTGCATTTTCTACAGCTGTTTTGAGATTACTCCAGCTGTCAACAGATACTACTGAATTTGGAATGTCTACATCTTCATCAACCGAGCTATCTTGCACGTTATTAAAAGTAGTTAAACCCGAATCTACCACGCTAAAATCAGTATTTGTTGATCCATCATAGGCTTGTAAGATACATATTTTGTCACTATTCGCCGTATCATCTTCAATAACAATTGGCCCATCTTCAATATTCAACGCTATACCCTCTGAATCTGCGAATACTCCTATCGGTATCAGAGTCACTATCATACACAGCGTAAGTATTGTACTAAGTATCTTTTTTTTCATCTTTTCTCCTCCTATGTGTTGTTTTTAGTTTCTTAATATAAATAATAAATATTAATTTATACATATTTTACATCATAACAAATATAAAAGATTAACACCGTTTGTGGGGTAATTGCTATTATTTTAGGTATAATTGCCTGTTTTTCACAAAAAAAGACTGCCTTTTATAGAGACAGCCATTCACAACATATTTATTTATAAATAATATCACTTCTCATTTAGTACAACTTGAGTTACAAATCTTCCATCTATTACTGAAAAGCCCGCCGTACCGTCGTAACGTTCGGCGGTATATAGTATACTTTTAGTTCCCGTTCCGCCACCGGTTTTTTGTGTCAAAGGCATTTCGCCTTGAAATTCAATGTCTGATTTACAGGTATTTTCTACCTTCACCCGTAAACGACGGTCGAAATATTTAACAGTGACAGTAATTTTCTTTTCCTCGCTCTCTAGCATCCGAAGACAGCCTTCAAGCGCGTTTTCCAATGCATTTCCAAGTACACAAGTGAGATCGATGTTATCGATGCCAATTCGATTGGGCAGATTTACATTAAAAACAGTTTTTATATTTTCCTCCTCTGCTCTACTTGCATAGAGGTTTAAAATGCTGTTAGCAATTGGATTAAGGCAATATGAGTTGGAATTATTAGCCTCAAGTGCTGCATCAAAACTTGTCATATAATCTTTCAGGTTGTCAAAATCCCTGCTTTGCAAAAGCCCCATTATAACCGAATTATGGTGATGCATATCATGCCTTTGCTGAAAAGTCAGTGCTGCTGTAGCTTTTTGTCGAATAAGTTCCGATTCCCAGAGTTTCTCCTGCTATGCCATCAATAATTGCCGTTTTTCAAGTGCATACTTTTCCACTATGGCATTTGCCTGTATGTACAAGAGGTAGTACACTGCCAAGAACAATATGTAAACAGTGATAATAATAAATCTAGACCAAGTGGCATTAGTCCAATACCAGTAAGGAGTCGGGTAATATATTACCATTATTTGCATTATTAAAAACATCAATGGCACCAATGTAGCCGGTCGCCACTCCTTATCCAAAGTCTCCACTAATCTCCGAAAACGCACTCTTACATATTTATACAACAGCGGAAGAATAATCATATATATCAAAGTGCGTATCACGATTCGCGCTCCAATAAAAGCACTCCCATCGAAAGCGAAAGCCAGATTATCACTCACATAGCTTATTGATACATAGATATTAACGAAAGTAAGGAAACTAAAGAGCGATACAAAAAAACTATCATCTGTGCAAATCAAAAACCACGAAATCGATATTGCCAAAATAATAAAGATTGAAAAACTGTCTAACGGATGAGCTCCCTGAGTAAACAGTATATAAGAAAGAAGACTTATGCCTAAAAACATTATAAAAAATCCTGTAACGACTCGTTTTTTGATGGGCTCCCGAAATTTCATAGTTGAAGATGACATCAGTATAAAACCAATAATTGACTCTGTAAATGATAAGAATACTAAAATATTGTAAATCAAATTGGTTTCCTCCGTTTCTTATTCCCCCGTGGACATTTGAAAACACAGAAACTGTTCTTTAAGTTCTTTATACACACGGTAAGGGTACGCCAAGTGTTCACCCGAATCCAAGACGATTGTATCTTTCCTGATTTGCCTGATGTATTTTAAGTTTAAGTTTATCGAAGCACCACATTTTACGAAATATTTGGCCGGTGTCAAGTGTTCAAAAAGTTCTGAGGCAGTCATTCTCACTTCCAGTCTTTCACCTTGAATCGTGTGAACGATCTGATAATTATTTCTACCCGTTTGAGTAAATACCACATCTCTCGTAAAAAGACGAACCATTCCCTCTGATGTCTTGAGTGTAATTATGTGACGTCTTTCTACTTTTAAGCGACCTAGCACTTTGTCTAAAGCTGAAAAAATAGTATTTTCTGTATATGGTTTAATCAGATACTTTGCAGCATCTACTTCAAACGCGTCAATAGCGTGGTCTCGTGAGGTTGTAAGAAATATAATTTCTCCGCTGTCATCAAGCTGGCGCAGTTCGCGCGCCGCATCTGTACCAAGCATCCCAGCCATGTAAACATCTAAAAGAAATACATCAAAGGATCCATGCTCTTCCACATAAGATAACAACTCTAAGGGCGCAGAAAATGAAACTATTGTTATTTCATATTGTGGATGCTCTTGTATGTATTTTCCAAGAAAAATCTGAGCGCGCTCAAGTTCTTGAGGTTCGTCATCACAAATTGCAATATTAATCATAAATTCGCCTTCCATTCATCAAGTTGTTCACTAATTATCCTGTGTTTTTTTATACATTGATTGTACCATTTTTGTATCAAATATCATAGTGTAAGAAGAGTTACATCTGCAGATATTGACACCTCTGTCTAATGGTGTTAGACTGAATATGGTCTAATGATATACGACAGGAGGATTATAATATGGAAAAATATAAATTGGGCGAGATGGAGCAGCGATTTGCCGATCTGATTTGGGAAAATGAACCCGTCAGTTCCCGCACACTTACCGAGCTTTGCGAAAACGAATTTGCCTGGAAACGCTCCACTACCTATACCATGCTCAAACGTTTGTGTGAAAGAAAAATATTTCAAAACAATAATGGTACTGTGACTTCTCTTATGTCTAAAAATGAATTTGGGGCGGCAAAGGGAGAACAGTTTTTGAGTGAGGCATTTGATGGATCTCTTCCAAGATTTTTAGCAGCCTTTACACGTAGAAAAAAACTCAGTGAAAATGAAATAAAAGAGATACAAAAGCTCATTGATGATCACAAGGAGGAATAAACATGCTTGATAAAATATTTCTGCAGGTTTTGAATATGAGCTTTACAGGAGGCCTTGTTATAGCTTTTGTCCTGGCAGCAAGACTCTTTTTGAAAAGAGTTCCCAAGGCATTTTCCTATGCCCTTTGGTCTGTGGTAATATTCAGGCTCTTGTGTCCTTTTTCCTTTGAGAGCATGTACAGCCTTTTGCCTGCGCGGACAAATCCCATTTCACAAGATATAATCTACATGAATGCGCCAAAGATAGATACCGGAATCGCATCCGTAAACAATGCTATAAATTCTGTTCTCCCTTCAGCTACTCCATACGCAAGCGTAAATCCTATTCAGATCTGGATTTTTGCCGGAAGCCTGCTCTGGATTATCGGCATAGCTCTTTTGCTGATATACAGCATTTTCTCTCTGGTGCATCTGCAAAAACGCCTGAAAGATGCCACGCTTTATGAAGATAATATATTTCTTTCAGACAGAATCAGCACCGCCTTTGTTGTTGGCGTTTTCCATCCGCGAATTTATATGCCCGCAAATCTGAGCAGTGCACAAATGAAATATATATTACTTCATGAACAAACTCACCTCAAAAGATTTGATCATATAATCAAGATCCTAAGCTTTTTGGCATTATGTATTCACTGGTTTAATCCACTTGTGTGGGTTTCATTTTTCGCCAGCAGTAAAGATATGGAGATGGCCTGTGATGAAGCCGTGATCAAACAGCTCGGAAACGACATAAAAAAAGATTATTCAGCTTCACTTCTCACCCTCTCAACAGGCAGACGAATCGCAGGAGGTGCTCCGCTTGCTTTTGGTGAAGGAGATACAAAAGAAAGAGTCAAAAATGTACTCAACTACAAAAAACCTTCATTTTGGGTAATCAGCGTTACACTTATAATTGTTGTAATCATTGGAACAGGCCTGCTTTCAAATCCCAAAAATGAACCTGTTATACTTACGCCTGATGATAAAGTGTCCAGCATAAGAATAGAACAGATTAATGAGGGAATAAGCCTTGGGGCCATTGAAATCTCAGATAATAAAGATATTCAAACTGTGCTGAATGCTTTTGAAAACACAAATAAAACGCTCAAAGATTCGGTAAATGACTCTCCAAGCGTTAAAAACTATTTTAAAATAGACATCCTTGGTTCAACTACGCAAACATTTTATTTATACAATGACGGCAGAAAAAATTACATCGAACAACCTTATTCTGGCATTTACAAGATAAATGCAGGGGACAGCGATTCTATTTCCAGTCTCTATAAATCAAATGCAGGCGAATATTTGCAATATAATGTTATAGATTTGTGGAATGCCCGCACGCAATATATTGGAGATAATAACGCTGTTTCAACACTGCTTGGACTGCTTCCCGTTCCAGAAGGTTTGCAGTATGACCATCTTGAACTCCAGACCGCTTCTCAGCCATACAGCATCAAAATTGTGTATTCAGTTACAGCTGAATCTATTGAAAAATATGGTGCTCCAGATAACCCCGCAGCTGATATGTTTAGAAAAAACGCATTGCTATTAATGGCTCTGGTAGATAATGCAGATGCTGTTAATGCCCTACTAAAAGACGGCAGCCGTGAAGTATCATTTACCAATACTCGTGAGTGGGCAGATCATACTGCAGGCAGCGATGTCCGCAGCTTTGCAATAAGTCCAGAAAAACTGATGGAATTGATCAAACAAGAATAGATTACCGTTTGCTTTCTCTCCATTTTGTAGCATACATTTCCAAGACATTCAGGAGATTTTCTCCAATTGTAGAATATGCTTTATCATTAAGATTTGCAAGAGATATCCTTATTGACCACTTAGGAGCATTAAATCCGCCGCCGTCTAATAAAACTATGGAAGACTTTTCCGCTAACTGTATTAAAATATCTACCGGTTTGTAATTTTCCTGAAGATACTTTACAAACCCATCATTATAGTTTCTATTTGCCCATTCAAGCAGGTCAAATTGAGTGTAGTAAGATGCATCATAAGGATCTTCCTTCATCTTAATACCCAGTCCATCAAACAAAAGCTGCTTGCGGCGGCGGCATATATCGTTTGTCAGTTTCTTATATCGGTTTTCTTTATCAACTATTGCAAACAGTGAAAAGAATGCCATCTGTACCTGCTGAGGAGTCGAAAGCCCTGCAGTATGGTTTAGGGCAACCTGACGGCTGTCTGCAACAATTCTGTCTATAAAAAGAATTTTATCAGGGTCAGTTGAAAGTCCGCAGTAGCGCTTTCTGGCCCTTTCCTTTTTATCCTCATCCTGCTCTCTTAACAACTTGTCAAAAACATTGTCCTCATAAAGTGCTATAGTTCCAAGGCGCCATCCAGTAACCCCAAAATATTTTGAATATGAATAAACCCCAATAGTATTGTATGGCAGATCAGCCATTATGGAGCAGAAATTATCCACAAAAGTACTGTAGACATCATCTGAAATAATCATTAAATCCGGATTGGAATTATCAACTATATGCTTAAGCTGTTTTACACTTTCAGGCCTCATCGCAACTGAAGGTGGATTGTTTGGATTGACTACAAACAAAGCTTTTATAGAAGTATCTCTCAATTTATCCATTTCACTCTCAGGATACTGCCATGTGTGTCTTCCCTCTTCATCCATTTCATCCGCGCAAATATTGACTACTTCAAAATTATATCTCGGCAAATGAGGAATCTCCAGATATGGAGTAAAAATCGGTGTCATCAGTGCTATTTTATCGCCTTTGGATAATATATTGTTCGCTATAAGGGAATCAAAAATATAGCACATTCCTGCAGTTGCACCTTCCACCGCAAATGTATCAAACTTGCCTTCAAGAGGTTCATTATAACAGAGCTCCTGAATCAGGTAGTCATTAACTACAAGTTCCACATGACGAAGCATTCTGTCTGGATGAGGGTAGTTGTCACCTATTATTCCATCCACAAGTTCATGAATCCAGTCATCTGCATTAAAACATTTTACTGTAACCCCGTAATTTATCATCTTCATCAGAAGTTCAATCCCCGGCGCATCGGGATTGTTTTTTATGTACGCCTTAAATCGCCCCGCTATTCCTTCCTTCTTTGGCATTCCCGCAAGATCGCCTTCGTTCCATACCCTGCGACTTTCAGAAACCGCAAACTGTCCAAAAGTAAAAAACGCTTCCCTTGGCGTTGCGGCTATCCAGTTGGGATTTCCCCTGCCTGCATCCAGTAAGGAATGCGCACTTCCCTTTCTCGAATCCTCTGCAAGATTTATCAATTTATCTTTAAGCTCAAAGGGACTTATCTTTCCATAAACCCTTTCAATTTCTTCACGTTGAATACTTGAATTATACATATTTCCTCCAGATTAATTATTTTTTTATATTTTCTGATTCTTGTATTTCCCCAATATCATTTATAACCGACTGTACTTGCTGAATAAGCTCATCTTTATTAGGAATATAGTAAACATATTTCGATGCAAAAATCTGGTTCTCAAGACCACCAAGTGCATATTCTGCAACAATTTCCGAAGCATCTGCACATAGAATTATACCTATCGGTTTATCGTCACCGTCGTCATTTACCTCATTTGCATAATAATTTACATACATATTCATCTGTCCAATATTTTCTGGTTTGAGACTCCCCATCTTCAAATCTATCAAAACATATGCTCTTAGGATTTTATTGTAAAACACCATATCTACATAGTAATGCGTATTTCCCAAAGTGATTCTCTGCTGCGAGCCTACGAACATAAAACCTCGACCCAGCTCAAGAAGAAACTTTTCTATTTTTACAATTAAGGCCTTTTCCAAATCTTTCTCAAGCATTGGTTTGTTTTCTGGAATACCTAAGAACTCAAATACATAGGGATCTTTCAATATATCATTCGGTTTAGCATAAATAGCACCTTGCTTTGCAAGAGATAGTACCTTTTCCTTATTAACATCTCCATTAGAGAGTAAAAGTCTCTCAAATAAAGATGTATTAATCTGTCTTTTCAACTCACGTACAGACCAATTTGAGTTTTGTGCCTCCTGCTCGTAGAAAGATCTAGCATTTTTATCTGACACCGAAAATAATTCACAGTAATGCGTAAAACTTAATTTGCCAGACAGTGACTGGCAAATTGGATAGTTTAAATATAACAGTCTCATATTTTGTAGATTAGAGCGCGAAAAACCTTTGCCAAGCTCCCTGGTCAGTTCTTTAGATAGCGACTTTAGTAATTGCTTGCCATACTCTGCCTTTTCTGAACCTGCTTGTTCGCTTTCTACAATAACTCTCCCGATATTCCAATAAGCTAATAAAAGTTCATTGTTTACGGTTCGCGCAACTTTTTCTCTTGCTTCAGTTAATATTTGCTTGATTTCATTTATAACAGATTGATTTTGAAGATCTAACATAACAATTCCCATCCTTTTAGTATTTCTAAAAAATTATTTTAGTTATCGCAGTTATTAAAATCATATAAATTAAAAATTTAATTCACAGATGTTTTCATTAAATACTTGGCTGGAGTTGGTTTTTCTAGTTTCCAAATAATGCTCATAGGTTTTGAGTCTTTGTGACTTACATAGTCTGCTTTTCCTAAGAATGTGTACGGCATAGCCCCCAGAATATCGTTCTTTTGTTCTCTTACGAACAGTAACACTTGACTGTTCATTTTTTTATGGTTTATATATCTTTGTCCAGTTTGCGAATTTTCAGCCGTCTTGCTTTGGCTCTGCCAGTGGAATAAGATATTATTTATTGAATAGTCTTCATACATGGTAGTTGGCGAGTAATGCTTTTCGCTTTTATTAAGCGTAATGAAGAAAATGTCAACATTTTTATCTTCTAAATATTTTACTCCTTGTACCATGCTTAATGGTTTCATATAGTCCATAGCTACCAAAATTTGATCTCTTGAGTAGTTACAATAAAGGTCCAACGGACACTCGAATCCAAGTTCGATCTTTTCATCTATAAAGTCTATTTCTTCATATCTGTATTCTAATAATTCTATAAACTCAGCTAACATATTTGGATTGTTTTTAAATATATCTAAAGCTTCTTTATGATTTGAAAATCCGCATTCTTCTAATGGTTTTTGCCAGATTGTAAATTGAAGCATTTGGAGCATCCTTATCTCTCCTTGACTAAATTTTCTTAAGTCGAGGCCTTCTATATCACTCAAAATGTTAATAATAAATTTAATCCATCTTCTTGAGTCTATATGACATATTCTCTTAAGTGCTTTTTCCATCACTTGTTCCAATTCTTCATTAAAATCATCTTTAAGTCCTGCTCTTACGCATAATCTCGAGAACGTTCCCCATCTGTATATTTCTTTTTCGCTGAAGTGATAGTAATCTAAGAAATTTTTAAGAGTAATTGGAATTTCAGCATCTTCGCCATATGAAATTATTTTTGATACTATTCCCGCTGTAGTTCCGAGTGAACTTTTTATATTTTTCAGTATGGCTTCTTTCGCCTTTTTTTCAAGATGTATATAACATCCTTTTGGTACTGAAATAAAATCATCCTTTATTTCTCTTTCTACACTTCTGGAACTGTTTGATAAAAGTGATCCTAATTTGTCTGAAAAATTATATTTTTTGTTTGCCATACCTATAAAATCTAGTACTGTAAGGCAGTCTTTGTTTTCTGCAAGTCTAAGTCCTCTTCCCAATTGCTGAAGAAATATTGTTATGCTTTCTGTAGGCCTCAGAAATAAAACCGTATTGATTTCCGGAATATCTACACCTTCATTATAAATATCTACTACAAAAATAAATTTAACATCTCCCCTTACAAGCTTTGCTTTAGCTGTATTTCTATCTTCTGTACCAGAATTCCCAGTAAGTGCAATAGAACTAATACCGCACTTATTAAAATACTCTGCCATATATTGTGCATGATCTACTGTTACGCAAAAGCCTAAGCCTTTTACATCTCTCATATCCGCTATATATCTATCTAAAGAATTTACAATAAGCTGTGCACGTTTTTGTGCAACTACGTTTTCGAGTTTTATTATACTACCGTCTTCGTCGTTCTTATATCCGGTATACAACTCCGAGAGTGCTTTTTTTTCATATCCACCTTTTGCCCATTTTAATGAATCCAAGTCTACAGTATCACTTACTCCAAAATATTGGAAAGGAGAAAGTAGTTTTCTCTCTATAGCTTCTGGAAGCCTTATTTCTGCTGCTATCCTGTTATCAAAATAATCAAGAATGCTCTCTCCGTCCATACGTTCTGGCGTAGCTGTCAGCCCAAGTAATATTTTAGGAGTAAAATGATCAAATATTACTTGATACGAATCTGCCTTGGCGTGATGAGTTTCATCAATTATTATGTAGTCATAAAAATCCTTTGAAAATTTATCCCATAACTTTTGAGAATTAAGCGTCTGCACTGAAACAAAAAGGTGCTTTACATCCTTTGGCTTATATTCTCCTACAAATAATTCTCCAAAGTTGTTATCTTTCAAAATTCCCCTAAAGCAATTCATCGCCTGTTCAAGAATTTCTTTTCTATGAGTAACAAATAGTAAATTATTTTGTTTTTCTGGATTTTGAATGCAATGATTTTTGTAATCAAAAGCTGAAATTACGGTCTTACCTGTTCCTGTCGCTGCCACAATGAGATTTTTGTAACTACCTCTTACAATTCTTTCTGTTTGCAATTTATCCAGAATTTCTTGTTGGTATGGGTATGGTGTTACATCAAAATTGAACACCATACTATTTTTTTCCTTATAGTACCTCTCGGCCTCTAAAGCCATTTCCAATTTCGCCTTACTCTCTCCTGTATAATCTTCAAACTCGTATGAATTCCAATACGATTCTAAAGTTGCTTCAATTTTTCTTATCGTTTGTTTGGAATCTTTTTCTGTAAGCTTTACATTCCATTCCAGTCCACCTGATATCGCTGCATTCGATAAATTCGATGAACCAACATACGCTGTAGTAAATCCTGTGTCTCTATAAAAAACATATGTTTTAGCATGTAATCTCGTTCTTTTTGTATCATAAGATACTCGTATTTGAGTGTTTTGAAGCTTTCTGAGTTCTTCAACTGCTTTTAAGTCTGTGGCTCCCATATATGAAGTAGTTATTATTCTCAGCTCTCCACCATTTTGCGTAAACTCTCTTAATTCTTCTATTATCTTTACCAAACCACTCCATTTTATAAAAGAAACCAACATATCTATTCGATTACTTGAAACTATCTCTTTTTTCAATTCTGTATACATACTCGGTTCGTGTCCTGAGCCTGTAAAAAGAGAAGTCATAGACATTGAAGTCTCCGGCCTGACTACTTCTGTAGAATTGGTAATTGCATTAATATTGTTTTTAGAATCCAATATAGCTAGTAACTGTTCAGCTCTTTCATCTACAGCAAAATCATCGAAATCTAAGTCTCCAACTGTCTCTGAAATCACATTAACTATCTTATTAACTAATTCTATTTTACTTTTTACTACTTCTTTTCCGTCATTGATTTGATTTAGACCCTTTTCAATTATTTCTGTTATGTATTTTGCTAATATAGTTGAGGACTCTGCTTCATCTATCTTCTCAACCGTCTTGATAATATCTTTATTATCGTCAAGCGCTCTACCTATATCCCTACTTATTACCTGCTCATAAATTCCCCGTTTCAACATAATATCCCACCTTTTTGCATAAATTTGAACGCACAATTGTCTTCCTTAAGTATAACATATTAGAAATTTATTTAAACAGCATATTAGTTTGAAATTCATATAAGTAAAAACAAGAGAAAAAGACGCAATAAAAAATCAGCGTCTCAACGGCGCTGATTTTTTATAAAATACACATGAATTTTTATATTTTTATCTTTTATTTCGTAAATTTGCTTTTTCTTGAATAGTATATAGCCAGTCCTATTACTGTAATAACAAGTCCTATAGCTGCATTGAGCGGCTGAGTGAACAAGGTGTTTATAACTATATATGCTCCACCTGCTATTGCTATTATAGGTATGATTGGATATAGTGACACTCTGTATGGTCTGTGTAGATCTGGCTGTTGTTTTCTAAGTATGGATACTGATATTACAGCAAGCAGGAGTCCTGCGTTTGCATATCTGCTTGTACTTGTTCTGGGTAAGTTTTACATTATAAGTACGGTTGCATGGCAGGTGACTCTTTGGATAATACTTGTGTGCCAGGGGTATCTTGCGATAGGTCCGCTGTTTGCCATCCCAAGGACTGCGACGGTTCTTTTTTACTCAAGTGATTCCAAGGGTCCAAATCCACCGAACGTGTCTTTCATCTGCTGGTAGAATGACTTTCCCAGAAGCGTCTCATATATCTCGTCTGCTTTTTCCTCTGGATCCAGGTCTGCAAATGCTTCCGGATATACGGTCTTGCCTGTGAAGTATGCGTTTACCATGGCTGTATCTATGTTTGTAGTAAGGAAGTTGTATGGCATCTGCCCGTATACTTTGTGATTCCTGAATGCACTGAGCGATTCATAAAACTCTTTGTTGTTCATGTAGTCTTCTTTTACGTGAACAAGTCCATTCAGATCCAGGAAGATAAACTCGGGGTCCCATACGAAAAGCTGTTCTTTGTCTATCATAAGGCTTCCTGTTTTTCCGGTTTCATCTGCTACGTTGTCTACATTGAGCGAGTCAAATATCACAAAGCCTCCCCTTGTGCTTTCTATGCCTTTGGCTCCCTTGCTTCCCAGTGCTCCTACATATGCCTGTGCCCTATCTTGTGTCTCTATGCTCTCAGTCCGCTCTTTGAGGTCCTTTGCGCACGACTGCATGTATGAAACTACTGTTTCTGCTTTTTCCTGCGTTCCCATTACTTCTCCGATTATATTTAGCGACTGGTATACCTGCTCGTCAAAAAGCCCGTTTGCTCCGTATCCTATTGCTATTACAGGTATTCCCAGCGTGCTTTGCAGCTCGTCTGGATTTTCATATGTCGTAAATATCACGTCCGGTGATACTCCAAGGATCTTTTCAGGGTCGTTTCCGCCATTTGGTCCACCCTGTCCGATCACAGGAAGAGATCTGAAGATCTCCTGATTTATCTGTGTGTATGGTCTTCCCGGTGCGTCTTCATGCTCTACGGCCTCTACACCTGCAAGTTTTTCAAGATCAGCTGAGTATGCGTAGAGTCTCAGTGCGCCTACGCCTGTAACTGCGACTTTTGATACTGAACCGAGAATTTCTACTTCACGTCCCAATATGTCAGCGATAAGCTTTTTTTCCGTTGAATCTGGCTGTGATTCTGCTGAACCTGCGCTTCCTGTACAGCCTGTAAGCGTCATGAGGGACGCTAATAATGTAATGATGAGTAAGCAGTTTATGATTTTTTTCATTTTTCCTCCTATTTAGGTACTACCACTGTATGATTTTCACATTTTATTATGTTCACCGGCACTGAGTATATTTCTTCTATATTCGAGGCCGTTATTATCTCTTTTCCGCCGGCTGCAAAAACTCCCTTGTCCTTCATGAGTATGAATCTGTCTGCATAGCGCAGGGCGAGGTTTATGTCGTGCATTGCCACTATGGCTGTAAGATGATTTTCTCTTACTGCTTTTTTGATTACGTCAAGTACATCGAGCTGATTCCTCAGGTCGAGATGATTCGTTGGCTCGTCCATAAGTATGACTTTGGGATTCTGTGCTATGGCTCTCGCTATCATTACCATCTGCAGTTCGCCGCCGCTCAGCTCGTCTATGTACCTATTTTCATATCTTTTCAGCCCCAGGCTTTCTATTGCTCTGTGTGCTATCTCTATGTCTTCTCTTGTGGCATCCCATTTTATATAGGGTTTTCTTCCAAGAAGTATGGCATTGAATACTTTTATCCGGTTGCTGACTTTCCTCTGTTCTACATAGCTCATCTTTTGGGCAAGCTCTTTGCGGGAATGGTCTCTGGTGCATCTGTTTTCTATCAGCACGGTCCCTTTTTCCGGTTCGAGGATCAGATTTATGCATTTCAAAAGAGTGGTCTTGCCTGTCCCATTTGTTCCAAGCACTGCAACGAACTCTTCCGGTGCCGCCCTGAAGCAGATGTCTTCGAGTACGGGATTTCCTGGATATGAAAATTCTACTCCTTCGATACTTAATCTCATTTCTGTTTTGCTCCTTTCATAAGAAGATACAGGAACAGCGGTGCCCCCAGAAAGGAGGTTATGGTCCCTACGGGAAGCACTATAGGTGCTATGATTGTCCTTGCTGCCGTGTCTGATACGAGAAGTATGAGGCTTCCTGTCAGAACTGCTGATGGTATAAGCAGCCTGTGATCCTCTCCTGTCAGCCTTCTCATTATCTGAGGCGCTATAAGTCCTACAAATCCTATTATTCCCACGAATGAGACAGTGACTGCTGTTATGAGCGATGCCAGGAACATCCCTGTAAATCTCAGATTTTCTACGTTTACCCCGAGGCTCTTTGCAGTTGCTTCTCCGCTGTCAAGGGCATTATAGTTCCATCTGTTGAACAGAAAGTAAAGTGTTCCGGCTGCTACTGTAATACTCATTATCCCCAGTTCTTTCCAGGTTATCCTCCCCAGGTCTCCAAATGTCCAAAACACCATGGATGCTATCTGGACGTCGTCGGCAAAGTACTGTAGAAGGGTTGATCCTGCAGTAAAAAGAGAGCCTATTGCAACTCCTGCAAGTACTACTGATTCCGGGGTAAATCCTCTGTTTCTGGCCAGGGCCAGTATCCATGTCATAGCTATCATAGAGAATGAAAATGCAAATATGCTCACCATATACGGGTTCTCGATGAATATGGGATTTGCTGAGGAGCTGTTGTATCTCCCTTCTCCTGCCAGAACAATGGAGAGGTTGGCTCCAAATGCGGCTGCATTTGATATACCCAGCGTGGATGGTGATGCTATAGGATTTTTGAGGCTTGTCTGCATTATGCATCCTGAGACGGCAAGTCCTGCTCCTGCAACGATACCTCCCAGGATTCGAGGCAGCCTTATCTTCCATATTACGATATCTGCAAATTTATCTCCCTGAAGGATCAGGGTTTTTAATACGCTGCCAATATGTGCCTGGGCCGAACCTGTGTTTAGTGCGATATATGCACAAACCATGATTGCCAGAGCCAGCGCCGAGAGTATATATCTGTTTCTCTGTGTCTGCTGTTCATAGGCGTTCTTTATCATGATTCTTGCTCATTCTTTTCATTTTCCAGGCTGTCCATTGCAGGTATATATATCTTTATGTCCAGAAGCGGGCTGTTGTCTAAGGCATCAAGTCCTACGACTTCAAGTTTTTCCTCATCTATGCTCATTATTTTTGCTACGTTGAGAGCAAGCGGGTTTGGACGGTTTGGAGAACGGGTCGCAAAAACTCCGTATTCCCTGTCTTTTCCCGGTGGAACTGTCCTCAGAGCTGCCCTGTCTGCCCTATCTCCCCAGTAGATCACCACTATGTTCTGGCCTTCTTCGAGTCCGTACATGGCATCTCTGAATTCAGGAAACATCTCCAGGATCATAGTTTCTTTTGACAGCTTTCCCTGTCTTGGCGCTTCCCCTTTTACCTTGTAAGGGCTTTTGATTTTTCCAATCTCTTTTAATATCATATTTTCCTCCAAAAAAATAAACATCCCTGTGACACAGAAATGCTTAAAGTTACAGACAGATTTATCCGCCTTTGCTTTACACAGATCCCGTCTCTCGCAGGATTGCGTGTTGTTTATAAGCAGGTCTACCGGCTCAAGCTTCATCATTGTTTCAACCTTCCCGGTTTCCCAGTGGCATACTGAAACAACTCTTCTTTTACGGTGGCGGGACCGCGTGGGCATTTAACCCAACTTCCCTTTTAAGCCCTTTGTAATACATAGGGCACTTATATACAGAGATATAATCTCAAACACTATTCAATTTTCATAATTTTCGTTTTTAGCATATCACAATTACTTTTCGATGTCAATTGAAAATGACTCTCAATTCAGGGTTCTTATCTGAAATGAGAGTCATTTGGTTTTTATATTATTTTATCAATGGTTTATTTCGTAAATTTGCTTTTTCTCACATAGTATATAGGCAGTCCTATTACTGTAATCACAAGTCCTATAGCTGCATTAAGTGGCTGCGTGAACAAAGTGTTTATAACTATATATGCTCCACCTGCTATTGCTATTATAGGTACGATTGGATATAGTGGCACTTTGTATGGTCTGTGTAGATCTGGTTGTTGTTTTCTCAGTATAAATACTGATACAAATGTCATTGTATAGAATATCCAGATTACGAACATTACAAGGTCTGTAAGCTGATCAAATTTTCCTGAAAATATCATTACTACTGATATTGCTGCAAGCAGTAGTCCTGCGTTTGCTGGTGTCTGGAATTTTGGATGAAGCTTTGCAAAAAATTCACTAAATGGCAGTTTATTTTCTTTTGCCATAGCGTATGGAATTCTCATTCCTGTCATTATATATCCGTTAAGTGCTCCAAATATTGATATAAGGATTCCTACTGTTATTACTTTTCCACCGCTTGCTCCAAACAACACATTTGCAACGTCTGCTGCTGGTGTAGGTGTTCCTGCAAGTTCTGGCGCTGTAAGTACGAACAGATATGCAACGTTTACCAGAAGATATACTCCCATTACGAGTGTAAGTCCTCCAACTATTGCTTTCGGAAGGTCTTTACCTGGATTTTTCATCTCTCCTGCTATTGCTCCAACGTTTATCCAGCCGTCGTATGCAAACATTATCCCTATCAGTGCTGAACCAAGGCTCGTTACAAAGGGATGATCAAGTGCCGTGATTGGTACCAGTCTTACTATACCACCACCGTCAGTCATGAGTCCTGCTATTATAATTCCAAAAAGTGGTACTAATTTACCTATAGTTGCAAGTGTCTGTATGATTCCGCCTGTTTTTGACCCCAGTATATTCATGAATATAAGGAAGAGCATTATTGCTATTGCTATCGGGGTAATGAGTGAATCTGACAGCGTCATCAGTGATACTGCCTGTGTTGCAAATATTATAGCCTGAGCTGCAATCGTTGCGGGGAAATATATTACTGTCTGTGCCCAGCCAAGAAGATACGCCCACACTGGTCCGTATGTTTCTTCGAGGTACGTTATCATTCCACCTGTTCTTGGTATTGCTGCTGCTATTTCTGCTACAGTAAGACCTCCACATATAGTTATGACCCCACCTATTATCCATGCTATAAGTCCAAGTCCAGGAGCTCCTGTAGCTGTAAATACGGCTGTGGGTTTAAAAAATACTCCTGATCCTATTACCATTCCTACTACTATTGCAAGTGCCGGAACAAGGCCAAGTGTCTTTTTAAGCTCGCCTGCAGTTGATACTTCTGCATTGTTTACTTTTGATACTTTTGATTCCATAAATAAATCTCCTTTATTCTGTCTAATATATTGTTTCTTTAGTACGTTATTTTGTACCGACAACGTTTTATATTATATCATGTGGTTTTGCAGTGTACAACATATTTTTATCCGAAAAATTAGTGTATTGAGTGATGCTAATATTTGTGATAAAATTATTTATAGACATTTTTTTTACATAAAGGAGTCGACGCGTTTGGATAATATCAATAAAATCATAGGAAACAATCTTAACAGGTATCGAAGAAATATGGGGCTGAGTCTGGATAAGGTTTCCGAAATGACTGGTGTCAGCAAGGGGATGATCGGCCAGATTGAACGTGGTGAGACCAATCCTTCTGTGTCTACCTTATGGAAGATATCAAGCGGACTCCATATATCTTCTACTTCGCTTTTTGAGGAAAAGCCTGAAGAACTTGTAATAATCAAGAAGGGAGACTTGCAGCACATTACTGACATGAATTCGAAATACACCATATATCCTACATTTAAATATGATCCCAGGAGGGATTTTGAGGTCCTTATAGTGGATCTGGAGTCTGATTGTGTACACAGGTCTGAGTCTCATGGAAGCGGTGTTGATGAATACATATATGTATGTTGTGGCAGTTTTGAACTGAGTATAGATGGTCAAATCTACCTTTTGTCTGAGGGTGATTCTATCAGATTTCATGCTGATAAGGCTCACGAGTACAGAAATTCGTCATCATCTCCTTGCTCGCTTCACTCGATTATTTATTACAACAGATAAGTTTAGTACAAAAACAAGAAGATATCCACAATTTTGCATAATTTTGTGGATATCTTCTTGTTTTTGTATATATAATATTTTTTACACTTCATATTTGTGATTATATATGGCTTCTGCGTCTTTTGCCTCAAGAGGTTTGCTGAAATAGTAGCCTTGTATTGTGTCACAGTTTCCATCTTTTAGTTTTTCAACTTGTTTCAGGTCTTCTATTCCTTCTGCCACTACTTTGAGATCCAGGCCGTGTGACAGTGATATAAGGCTTTTTATAACGCTTATATCTTCAACTTCAAGGAATTTCATGCTCAGCATACGGTCAAATTTTATACAGTCTATGGGCAGGGTTGTAAGGTAGCTCAGTGATGAAAACCCTGTCCCAAAATCGTCTATGGCTATCTTTATTCCATGTGATCTAAGTTCTTTGAGTAGATATATGGTGGTGTCTTTATGCTCCAAAAATATTCCTTCTGTTATTTCTATTGTTATCATTTGCGGATCTATTTCGTTTTCTTTGAGCAGGCTCATAAGGTAGCTCTTGTAGCCTATATCATGTATCTGGACTGCTGAAAAGTTTATGGCCACGGGCTTTGGCTCAAGTCCTCTGTCACTCCATGTTTTCATCTGTTCTATGGCCATTCTGGTAACAAGTCTGCCTATTGGTATTATGGTCCCATTTTCTTCTGCTACTGGTATAAATTCTCCAGGTGATATATTGTGATTTTTCAGTCTCACAAGGGCTTCAAATCCAACTATTTCCCCAGTTTTTAATTCTACCTGGGGCTGATAGAGTATCTTGAATGCTTCTGATTCTATGGCTTCACTCAAGATTTTCTTTATCTCCATGTTCCTTTTAAGGTTTTGTGCCATTGGTATGTTAAAAAAGGCGTAGTTGTTCTTGCCAGAGTTTTTCACTGTGTACATGGCAATATCTGCATACATCATGAGTTCATCTACGTCTGAGCTGTCTTTAGGAAATACTGATACCCCTACACTAATCTCTATTTTTATCTTGTTTTGCTCTATCTCAAATTCTTTTTCCATCGCTACGAATATATTGAGTATATAGCTTACAAGGTCGTGAATGTCATCTTTGTATTCATAGAGTATGAGAAATTCGTCTCCTCCAAATCTTGATACGAAGGTTAGTTTATCAGATATCTCAGTCAGTCTTTGAGCTACTGTGCTTATTACCTTATCTCCATACATATGGCCCATGGAATCGTTTATTCCTTTGAAATCATCTATGTCTATTAGGATTACTCCACCCTTTGCCCCTGAATTTATAACTTCCTGGAGTTTTTCATTGAATCTGATTCTGTTTGGAAGCTTTGTCATAATGTCATTATGTGCAAGAAAGTGTATGTGCTCATTTTGTGTTTTTATTTTTTCCACATATTTATTGACTCTTCCAAGAAGATCGTTTACAGAGTCTGCTACTCTTGAAAATGGGTTTTCTTTTGACATTGTGAGCTTGTTTAATCCACTTTCGCTGATATCTATATTCTTGATTTGAAGATCCATATCATAAATATTGTTTTTCAACTCGGTAAAGTTTTTTTGCATTCCACTCATTGCTCTGGATATTTCCCCTATTTCATCCTTCCTTATATTGTATTCTTCGAGACTGCGATTTTCGTAATCTTCGAAGTCAAAAGATGACATCTTGTTTATCATTTTTGATATTTTAAGTATGGGTTTTGTTATATAGCCTGAAAGGAATATTATTATAAATACTGTTATGAGTATTATCGAGGTGATTGTGATTATCAAAAAGCTTACCCATCTGGTTACTTCATCCATTACTTCGCTTTTGTCTATTACTGATATATATTTCCAGCCACTGTAAGGGGATTCATATGTGCTTATTACCTTTGTGCTTGTTCCCGATTCTCCTTTAAACTCACTTTCATAAAAATCTCCGTCTACACTCCTATATTCTCCATACACCTGAGGAAGGACTTCTGATGATTGTTTCATAAGCCAGTCTGGATTTGCGGGCGAGTTTATAAAGACTCCTTCGCTGCTAAGTATGCTCACATATCCGGTTTTCCCGTATTTTGTCATTTTAAGGCTTGATATGAATTTTTCTATGTTTATGGTCAGGCTAATTACACCGACCGTCTTTCCTTCATTTATTACTCTTTTGTCAACGCTTACCACTATCTCGCCACTAACTTTTGTAAGGTAGGGTTCTGATATGGATACCCCTTCTTTTTCCAGGGCATTTTTGTACCAGTCTCTACTTCTTGGGTCGTATGACTCTTTTGGATTGAACTGCGGATATTCAACATAACCTCCATCTGAAGTCCCAAATGATATGAAGGTGATATTTTCGTTATTCTCTGTTATATTTTTGAATAAGTCATAGATTTCTTTTTCTTTTTGGGATGGTTCCTGAGAGAGAATTTGAGGTGAAAATTCTGTATATTTTTTTATACTGCCGCTTGCTGTCATAAGTCTTTCTTCTTGTGAAACCGCACCGACAATGCCTTCCATATTTTTCAAAATTACTCCATCAACATAAACTGCCATCTGCTCAAGCATGATTTTGTTGTTATCTAAATTGTTTTTGTACATCCAGTTTCTTGAACTGTCAACAATATAAATGCTTCCTATGAGACTTGGTATCATTCCTCCCAGTATTATTCCTGCTATTAATTTTCTTCTTATGGAACTGTTTTTAAACATCTAACACCTGCTTCTATGTTGATTTCTAATTTTTTATCATCATAGAAGTACTATCGACAATTTTATAAAATAGTTTAAGATATTGTGAGTAATTGTTGATAATTATTTTATTGCCACATTGGGGTTGATTGCTGTGGCAATTTGTCATCTACTCTTGTCAATTGTGCCTTTTTGGCACGATTAATGCTTATATATAGTAAAAATACAAAGGAGGAAAAAAATTATGGATGTTTCTTATGGAATCTTATGCCTGCTTCCACCCGTGGTTGCAATATCTCTTTGCTTTATCACAAAGCAGGTTCTTATTTCACTTTTTGCTGGACTTTTTACTGGGGCTCTTGTTATTTCGGGATGGAACCCCATAGCTGGAGTTGGATATTCACTGGCGGTCATTATTGAAAACATGACGGACCCGTCTAATGCTATGCTGCTTTTATTTACCATGTTTATGGGAGTTGGTATTTCTTTTATATGGAGACTGGGCGGAAGTTTTGCACTTGCTGAGGCTGCTAAAAAGAGGTTCAAGACTCGACGCTCTGTATGTCTTGCTACATGGGGACTTGGAATGGGAACGTCTATAAATGACTGTCTTGTTGCCGCGGTTGACGGAAACGTATTTCGTGATATCTGCCGTGAATACAGGATTTCATCTGAAAAGTTTTCTTATGTACTGGATTCTACTGCGGCTCCAGCGGCTGCTATATTTATTTCTGACTGGATAGCCTATCAGATAGGAATGATAGGTCAGGGACTCGACGTTGCCGGAATAACCGAGATACAACCTGTTGCTGCCTACATAAGAAGTATACCCTTTAACATGTATTCGATTCTTACCCTTATATTTGTAGGAATCCTTATGTATACAGGAAAAGATTACGGACCAATGCTTAAGGCTGAGATGAGATGCATGACTACAGGAAAATTTACGAGAGACGGCGCAAACCCTATGCTTAATGTTGGTTCTGACCTTGGTGAACCAAAAAAGACAAAGCCCATGATAAAATCATTTGTGCTTCCTATAGTGCTTTCACTTGCCACTATATTAATTGGTATATACTGGACTGGAAGAGAAGCTGCACCCCAGGGCATAATGGCAGTTCTTGAGACGTGTGATGCAAGGTCTGCTCTGCTATGGGGTTCTTTTGTAATGGCTCTTACTGGAATTGTAATCGCTCTTTCAAGCAAAATAATGAATTTTGATGAAACTATGACATGTATAGTTGATGGATTTAAGCTCATGGTACTTACCGGTGCCATCCTTATAATGGCGTGGTCTCTTGGATCTATAACAAAGGAACTTGGACTGGCTCAGTATGTTATTCATCTGATTGGTGACAATATCCCCTTTGGACTGCTTCCACCGCTTATACTTCTTCTTTCTATTGGAGTTGCTTTTGCAACTGGTACTTCATGGGGAACTATGGCTATAATGACTCCACTCGCTATACCTCTTGCTTATTCGCTTACTGGAGATGTAAACGTTGCCATAGCAATGTCTGGCGCAGTGCTTTCTGGAGCTATACTTGGAGATCATGCTTCTCCTGTATCTGATACAACTGTTATGGCTTCCATATTTTCAGGGGCTGACCATATAGATCACGTACAGACTCAACTTCCTTATGCACTTACCGTTGGTGGTGTCATAGCTGTGCTTTACACTATATATGGATTTACAAGAGTGAGTCCTTTTGTACTTCTTCCTATTGGAGTTGCAATTCTAGTTGTACTCCAAAACGTTCTTCACAAGTACTATATAAAGAAATATGATATGGATGAAGATTATGCGAATTCTATGATCAAAGATATTGTAGAACACAATTTCCAGGATATAGAAGATTCTGAAGCGCAGGTTTAATCCTTAAAGTAAAACCCCTGATATCAAAAGGAACATGTGATCCTTTGATATCAGGGGTTTTTTATTCTGCTTTGTAAATGACATATTCTTTGTAGCCTGTAACTACGTTCATGTATCCCCCGAATTTTTCGTCGGTAGCCTTGTCTCCTGTATCTAATATAAATGCTCTGCCTCTAATCTCTGCCAGCTTGTTTTTTGATGCCATGACGATTATGTTTTTTTTCTCGATGTGCATTAAAATCCTGCTGCTTATCTGCTGATTACCTCTGCCCAGGATTATTCCCTGACCTCCAATTGGGGTAAGGATGAGCTTTATTTTCTGAGCTGGAAATTTATCCATTAGCTCCAGTATTCCTTGTTCTGAAAGGTCCTGTGCAATGAGGTTTTTGTTCATCACTGCATCTATTCCTATCAGTGTGTATGGAAGCTCAAGAGTCTTCATTATATAGCTTGTCGTGGATCCTGGTCCCACCAGATATATAACGTCTTGCTCCATGAAATCCGTTATATCCCAGGCCATGGACTGCTGATTAGCTGCTTCTGATGGAAGGCTCCCTGATTTTTTGCCCTGGAGCAGCTTGTTGTCAAAAGGCACCGTCATATATCCGTAGAGTTTTGATGATACAGTCCCTGCCCGGTAGAGTTCTTCGTCTATATCCATTACTTCTGCAAGTCTTGTGCCTCTTAGTTCTCCTAAGATAAACTTTCTCAGCAGCTGACCTGCATATTCGGGTTTTTGTGAAAATACTGCGGAGTGAATCTTCACTCCAGCTGGTATTCCAACTACTACAATCTGGTCCTGTATTATATCTAGTATGTCTCTTGCGGTACCGTCCCCACCTGCAAAAATGATTGCGTCTACCTCATTTTTTAAAAATTCCCGGCAGAGATTTCTGGTGTCTTGTGCATTGTTTTGCGCCTCTATGTTTATTAGCTCTGGAGAAAGTCCTGCCAAAAGCGCTTCATCCTCACCAAGCGCTCCACTTCCGCAAAGGATTGAAAACTCTGATTTTATTTCTGTAAGAATCTCAAGGGCCTTGACTGCTCTGCCTGGAGAGTTTGGTTTTGCTCCTCTTTTAAGGGCCTCTTCAAGCATCCCGTCTGTGCCTTTGAGCCCTGTGCTGCCACCCATTCCTGCTATTGGGTTTACTATAAGGCCTATTTTTTTCAATGTAAAATCTCCTTTTTGGATAAACAAAAGACATAGACTTTGCTATGCCGTTTGTTTTTATTTGTTTATTTTATCTGCATTTTTTATTTATACTTTTTATTGTAGCTTCTCCATGTGATTGCCCATTTTTGTGGATCGTCCATGCCTGATTCATCTACCTGATGCGATACACTTCGGTGTGGTGCATCTTTGAATATCTCTGGATTTTCGTATGCTTCGGTCAATACATGCTTTAATATTGCAACGTATTCATCTATATCCGCCTTTGAAGGAGACTCTGTAGGCTCAAGTGTTGCCGGCTCTGGAATATGATAAGGGTGATGGCTTGTCCAGTAATGGGTTCCAAAATCCATCATTCTTCTTTGTATATCTCCTGTGCTTATTCCTGTATCATCAAACATCTTTTCAAGTGTGTATCTTACCTGCTCTATACGCTGTTTTCCTTCTATATATGGTGCGTCTACGCAGTCGATTTCCATAAGTTTCCTGAACATATAGTTGTTGTTCAGCACAGCTACTTTTGCAACTTCGTAAAGTCCTTCTGCTCCAAGAGTTCTGATCCAGGTATATGCTTTAAGTACAACCGGTGCCACTCCACTGAAACTTCTTATTTTTCCTATGGAGTCTGGGCGATCGTAATCGAGGATGTATGATTTTCCGTCAAATTCTACTACCGGTGCAGGCAGGAATTTTTCTATTTCTTTTGTTACTCCAAGCGCTCCACATGCCGGTCCACCGCATCCATGAGGGGTTGAGAAGGTCTTGTGAAGGTTGAAGAAACACATGTCAAATCCCGCTTCTTTTGCTCTTGTAACTCCAAGAAGTCCATTTGCATTTGCCTGATCGTAACAGCAAAGTCCGCCGTTTTCATGTACAAGTTTTGTGAATTCGAGAATGTTTTTGTTGTATACTCCAGTGTCTTCTGGGTTTGCTACAAAGAAACCTGCTGTACGCTCTGATACTGCTTCTTTGAAGGCTTCCAGATCTGGATATCCGTCTTTGTCAGGGTAGATGTACTTTATCTTGTATCCTGCCACTGCCGGAGCTGCTGCATCCGATGGATGTGAATATATGGTTGTTATAATCTCGTCCTTTATACCTGCATTTCCATTTTTTTCATGATATGCTCTAACCAGGGCAGCCATTGCATATATTGCCTGGCTTCCTCCTGATGGCTGGAATGTAAATCTGTCCATACCTGATATTGCCTGAAGGGATTTGTCCATCTTGTAAAAAACTTCTAGGATTCCCTGTGTTGTTGATGGATCCTGCTCTGGATGAAGCTCTGTCATCTTTGAGCTTCTTGCTATTACTTCATTTATTTTAGGACTGTATTTTACAGTACATGTACCCTGGCCTATCTCAAGGTTTACGTCTGCTCCAAGTGTTTCCTGTGAAAGTCTTGTATAGTGTCTAAGTACTCTGTGCTGTGCAACTTCAGGAAGAGCCGGTGCCTGTTTTCTCCTCAGATTTTCTGGTATTGCAGATACTGCATCACCTACCTGTGATTCTATTTCACGTCCTGGTCCTGGTACGATTATACCTCTTTCGCCGGGAGTGCTCAGTTCAAATATTATCGGCTCGTCCCATTTTGCCTGATGAAAGTCCCTTACTATGTTGCTTCTGTCTATTTTTTTCATTTTAGCACTCTCCTTTCACTGATTCTTTTATCGCGTTTACAAGGCAGTCTATATCTTCTTTTGTATGGATTTCTGTCACACAGTATAGTGCGCATTGTCCAAGCTCTGGGAACTCTTTTGAAAGGTCTTTTCCTCCAAATATGTTCTTTTCAATTAACTTTTTGTTTATTTCACTTACAGTCTTTCCTGTCTTTCCAAAATCTACGACAAATTCCTTGAATCCAAAACTGTCAAATCTAAGGGATAAATTGTCTATTTTTGAAAGCTCCTGCTTTGTATAAAGGTTTTTCTGAATTATATTATTTCCAACGTCTTGCATTCCTTTTGGTCCCATGATCGCAAGATATACTCCCGCTGTTATTCCCCAAAGACCGGTCTGAGTTCCTACGTATTCTTTTCCCTTTTCTCTGTTGTTTCCAAAGGAAGTCCTGTCATATGCAACGTCTCCAAATCCGTACTCACCCGCTTTTGAGGTTGGTGCTATACCAAAAAGTCTGGATGGATATTCCATTACGTATTTTTCTTCGTCCATGGTTGCCATAAATCCGCCCTGGCCTCCTCCATAATTCATGTGGATTCCAAGCGGCTGAAGATCTCCACATATTATGTCTGCTCCCCACGTTCTTGGTGATTCAAGCACTCCCAGTGATATTGGGTCTACTCCTACCACAAGCTCTGCTCCTGCATCATGCGTTATTTTGGAAATTTCACTTCCCTGAGTTTCAACAAATCCAAGATACGATGGATATTCAAAATATACTGCGGCTGCATTTTTTGTCAGCTTGGATTTTAAATCTTGAAGGTCCATGAGTCCTGTTTTTGAATCATAGGCTATTTTTATGATGTTAAGATCTAATTTACAGTAGTTTATGATTTCACTCAGTCTGTCTGGAGCTATTGTTCCCGATACGAAAACGTCTTTTTTCCCCGTTATTCTTCCTGCCATCCTTATAGATGTAGCTGCTGCCTGACCCCAGTCCATAGTTGGCACATTGACAACTTCCATGTCAACAAGCTCTGCAATCATACTCTGATATTCAAACAGCGTCTGGAATCTTCCAAAATCGTTGTATGGCTCTCCACCATAAGCTGTAAGGAACTCGCCTCTGCTGTTTACCTCATCACAGATTGCCGGTACATAGTGAGGCCAGCATCCCGCTCCAAGGAAACAAAGATTTTCTGTGCAGTCCATGTTTTTTGAAAGAATTGACATCATGTGTCTCTTTAGTTCATATTCAGATGGTATGGCTTCTTCCATATCCATCGGTGCTTTCAGTTTTATCTCTTCTGGAATCTCCTCGTGAAGTTCCTCTAAAGAGCTCAGTCCAATGTATTCCAGCATTTCTTTCTGGATTGCAGGATCTGAGTTTGGTATATATGGGTGATTCTTAAATCCCTTCATTTATCTTTCCTCCTCTGTTAATCTTATTTAAGCGATTCCGCCTCCGTCTACCACAAGTGCTGCTCCAGTAACCCAGCTTGAAAGATCGCTTGCAAGGTATAAAACTGCGTTGGCAATGTCTTCTGGCATTCCTATTCTTGCCAGTGGTCTTCCTGTTCCACAGTCCTCCAGATATGCATTTTGGGAGTTCTCATCTTTGACAAGCCCTGTCTGTACTCCCTCATCCCTTAGCATTGCTGTATCTGTATCTCCCGGATTTACTGAGTTTACTCTTATTTTTTTTGCTCCGTGATCTATTGCCATTGCTCTTGTAACATTGACAATTCCGCCTTTGACTGCGCAATACGCCGCTGCCATGTCTCCGCCTTTTAGGCCCCAGCCAGAACCGGTATTTATTATGCTTCCGCCTCCAAGCTCTTCCATTACTGGTATTGTATATTTAGAGAACAGGAACAGTCCTTTAAGGCCTACATCGAGAACAAAATCCCATTCTTTTTCTGAAAGCTCTGGAACTGTCTTTCTTACAGTAACTCCGGCATTGTTGAAAAGTATATCTATTCTTCCAAATTTTTCTTTTACGGCTTCTACTGTAGCTTTTACCTGAGCTTCGTCTCTTACATCACATTTGAAAAATGCTGCCTGTCTTCCTTCTTTTCTTATCTCTTCAGCTTTTTCTTCTGCTGCATCACTAACGTCTACCATTGCTACGGCTGCACCGTAGGCAGAAAGAAGCTGAGCCGTTCCCAGACCTATTCCTGAACCTGCTCCTGTTATTATGGCAACTCTACCTGTTAAATCAAGCAAATCTTTTTTGTATAGCATATTTAATTCCTCCTATGTAATTTTATTTTTCATGTAATATATTTAATGCATTAATCGTGCCAACATTGCCACTTTTCTGTTTTTTTATATAGGAAATTAAATTCCTTATATGTAAGCGCTGCAAACAATGACATTTGTAATTTTTTTAAATGATTTGTCTATCCAAAAAAATCCTTTACAGGCGGGAATTTGTCATATCCCACAATTTATTTGTCAGTTTTTATGGCAAACACTATATGCTTTGACAATATTTGTGGCAAGCAGGTTTTTTACTTGTCAACATTGACAATTCATTATATAATGACCCAATAGTCTGAAAATTTATTATGTAAGGTGGTGTAAGATTGTATATTCTGGAAGAAGTACGTTCATCAGTGCAAAGAATCACCCAGGCAGTTGCTAATGCAATGAAGGTTGAAATTGCCGTTTTTGACAACAGTGCAGCGCTTTTTTACTCTACTCCTGTATATCTCAAGCGAAAGGGAAGGACCGTTCATGAACCTTCTATAAATGAGGTGCTCAGTTATGGAAGTGTGCTTGTCAATCGGCCGGGTGAGATGGCATCGTGCGTTGGCTGCCGCTTTAAGGACAACTGCCCTTCTACAATTGAAATCCTCAGCTGCATAAAGGCTGATGGGATTGTTATGGGAGTTATTGCAATGACTTCATTTACAAAGGAAGGTCATCAGAGGATTTCTTCAAATATAGATATGTATCGAGATGTTTTAACGGAAATTTCTGGCCTTATAGGGGAAAGCATCGTTAATCAAAACGGACAGGGACACGCCTTCAAGGCAGAGCACTATGTAAACGGAATATTTGATGTATCCAGGTCTTCTATGCTCCTTACTGACTCCAACGGAGTCATAACTCAGTGTAATTCCATAGCTGTAAAGAACATGCCTTCGTGTGACCTGATGTCTTCTTCATTGTGGCATATCCTGCCTGATAATATAGTAAAGCGAGTACTAGCGGGGGAGGAGTTTTTTGAAAATGAGATATCCATGGAAAATTATCGTGCAAGGCTTACTACCAGCAATGTTGTCATAAATGAGGTCGTGGTGGCAATAGTGCTGAGGTTTTCCAATGAAATATTTGAAGATGACAAAAAGCGTGACTATCTCGACCGCATGGTCGGAGCCAGCAGTGAGACAAAAAAAATCCACTCACTTGTCAAAAAGCTTGCCGACAGCCCTACCCCAATTCTCATAACAGGTGAAACAGGGACGGGAAAAGAGCTTGTCGCGAGAGCTGTCCATGAAAGAAGCAGTCGCAGGACCTATCCTTTTGTGGCCATAAACTGCTCCAGCATTCCTGAAAATCTTTTTGAAAGTGAGCTTTTTGGATACGAAGAGGGCTCTTTTACAGGTGCCCGCAAAGGTGGAAAAACAGGAAAGATAGAGATGGCTCAGGGCGGAACTCTGTTTCTTGATGAGCTTGGAGAGATGCCCCTGCATGCCCAGCCAAAGCTGCTCAGAGTCCTTCAGGATTATGAACTCGAGCGGGTTGGCTCTACTGAAAAGATTTCACTCAACATAAGAGTTATAGCAGCCACCAACAGAGATCTATCTGATATGATGACATCAGGCAAGTTCAGGCAGGACCTTTATTACAGGATAGGGGTAATCAACCTGGAGCTTCCTCCTCTGCGAAGCCGGACTCAAGATATAATGCCTATAGCCTCTGATTATCTGCGAACTCTCAAGAATCGCATGGACACAAGTCTTGAGGGTTTTGATGAAGATGTCACGAATTTCATGCTCAGGTATTCATGGCCCGGAAACATAAGAGAGCTGCAAAATGTCATAGAATATGCGACCAATCTCTCAGATGGGCGAATGATGTCTATAGGCGACCTGCCTCCTGCCCTTACTCATGCCGCTTTAGAAGTCTCTGGTCAATCTTTGGAATGCAATCTGGATACGCTTGAGCACCAACATATACTTGAGCTTCTTGATGAATATGGCTGCTCTCTTGAGGGCAAGAATAACATTTCAAAAAAAATGGGCATAAGCCTGCGGACGCTTTATAGGAGAATGGAAAAATACGGGATCTCATGATCCCGTATTTTTGTTTGTGATATTATTTTTTTAAGAAAATACATCGCTGTAATTTATCTCATCTGAATCTATGATGTAGCTTCCTGCGTTTTCTTTTATTACCTGGAGCACTCCAGAGTCTGTTATTTTTTCGGATCCGTTATCTGAGTCTATTGCATAGTATTCGATCCTGTAGTCATAGCTTATTTCGTCTTCTTTTTCATCGCTGCCTTGGCTTGCACTGACGGTTATTATGATATTGAGTATCTTTTGTATATCATTTTCTCTAAAATATCCAAGTCTTCTGGCAAATATTTCTTCACTGACAAAAAGCTCATAGCCTGAATCTGTAAAATATTTTCCAAATTCACTCTGGATATATTTTTCTGATTTAAGTCTGCTTGCCTGATCTTCTCCAGGGAAATCCTCTTTGGATTTTTTAAAACTTTCGCTGAGAACCTTGCCCAGGTACTCTTTTGTAAAGTTTTGTACTGAGTCTTTTACAGGCAATACCGCACACGCTGTCGTCAGGTATGAAGATACTATAATCAGGGTCAGTAGTGCGAGAAATCTTTTATATAGTGACCTGGATCTTCTATGTTTTGATACAGTTTTCATAATTACCCCTCCAGATGTTAATCAAATGATACTCATTTTAGAGTTATACTATTTAATATACCACATCTGAGAGGATTCCACTCATGTGAGCGATAAAAACTCCGTAGTTGGTAACTGGTATTTTCTGGTCTTTGCACCTTTGTATCCTTGATATTACATTCTTTCTATTGAGCATGCAGCCCCCGCAATGAATTACTAAATCAAAGCTTGAGACGTCTGCTGGTATGTCATTTCCACTCTTCCATGTGAATTTTATATTCTCTCCAAAGCGTTTTTTGAGCATTGCTGGAATTTTTATTCTTCCTATATCTCCATCAAGGGGATTGTGACTGCAGGCCTCGAGTATGAGTATACTGCTTTTTTCACTGAGAGAGTCTATGGCCGCGGCCCCTCTTACAAACTCGTCTATGTCGCCCTTGTACCTTGCCATAAGCACCGAAAACGATGTAAGCAGGGTCTCTTTGGGGCATCTGTCCTTTACATATTTAAATACCTGAGAGTCGGTTATTATAAGCTTTGGTGGATTTTTGTAAAGCATGAGGCTTTCTTCGAGCTTGTCTGTAGTAACTATTGATACTATGGCCTTGTGGTCCAGAAGGTCTCTTATAGTCTGTATCTGAGGAAGTATAAGCCTTCCTTTTGGAGCCTGTATGTCTTGCGGCGCTACGAGCAGCACATGATCTCCCTTGTTTATAAGGTGGGCTGTTATGGAGTCGAGTTCATACTCCGAAGGCGCAAGTTCTATGAGTTTTTGCCTGAATTTTTCGATGTTGGTATTTTCTCTTGCACTTATATATACTCTCTCAAGGCCTTCAAGCTCCTGGGGAAGATTAATGGCAGAGCGCTCATTCGGTTTCGCCTCATGGACGCCTGACCCCAGTGGCAAAGTCATAACAGTGTCCAGTTTATTTATCGTAAGCAGTACTGGTATTTTTTTTTCGTCCAGAAACGCCAGCCACTCAAGTTCTTTTGAAAAATCGCTCTGACCTGCTACTACTGCCATTACTGCGAGATCTGTCTTTGAGATGACTTCTCTGGTCTTTTCAACCCTCATAAGTCCGAGCTCGCCCTCATCATCAAAGCCTGCTGTGTCAATAAGTACACATGGTCCAAGGGGATGTATCTCTATTGGCCTGTATACTGGGTCTGTGGTCGTTCCAGCCACATCGCTCACGAGCGCTGTATTTTGATTTGAGATGGCATTTATGAGTGATGATTTTCCGCTGTTTCGCCTTCCAAATATGGCTATGTGAAGCCTTAGGGCATTTGGGGTAGCGTTTAGTTCGTTTACTGCCATGTCGCCTCCTTTATTCTATAACTATCTATGCTATCTATACTCTAAAGTCTCTTTCTCCGTTTTTTATCCTCTCGAGCCACTGGGCTGTTTTTTGCTTCATCTCCGGATTTGGTATCTTTTGAGCCTGGTCTCTTATAACTTTTTCTCCAATTTCCTTTGTCTCTGGCGAAGCGTAGTCCATAAGGTATTCCTGAAGTGTAAGCAGGGCATTGGGCTGACACACGTTTCCTATCTGGCCTACTTTTGCAAGGGCCATGAATCTGTCACCTGTTCTGCCCTCTCTGTAACATGCTGTGCAAAAACTTGGAATGTAGCCGTTTTTTGCGAGATCAAGAGTTATTTCGTCAAGCGTTCTGTGGTCTTCTACATCAAACTGTGATGTGTTTGCCTTTTCCAGTTTTGCCATCTCATCATATCCGCCTACGCCTGTGCATGAGCCTCCGCTAAGCTGTGATACTCCAAGTTTCAAAAGGTCCGCTCTGCTTTCCATGGTCTCTCTTGTGGAGATTATAATGCCTGTATATGGGACTGCCAGCCTGAATATGGCTACCAGATTATAAAATTTTTCGTCTGTGATTCCAGTGTATTGCGACATCTCCACGTCACTTGCTGCTCTGATTCTTGGAAAGCTCATTGTGTGAGGTCCTACTCCAAAGGTATCTTCGAGATGTTTTACGTGAAGCATCATGCCTACTGCATCATAGTGGTAGTCGTCATGAAGCCCCAGAAGTACGCCTATTCCAACATCATCAAGTCCAGCCTCCATGGCTCTGTCCATAGCCTCTGTATGGTATGCGTAGTTATGCTTTGGACCTTTTGGATGCATGTATCCATAAGTATCTTTGTTGTATGTTTCCTGAAAGAGGATATAGGTTCCGATTCCCGCTTCCTTGAGCTTTAAATAGTCTTCCACGCTTGCCGCTGCTATGTTTACATTTACTCTTCTTATTTCTCCGTTCTTATGTTTTACAGAGTATATTGTCTTTATGCTTTCAAGAAGGTATTCCAGTGAGCTGTTTTCGGGGTCCTCTCCAAGCTCTAACGCAAGTCTTTTGTGTCCCATATCCTGAAGGGCGATTACTTCTTTTTTGATTTCTTCCTGAGTAAGTTTTTTTCTTGTCATCTCTTTGTTGGAATGGTGGTATCCACAGTATCTGCACTCATTTATGCAGTAGTTTGACAGATAAAGAGGGGCAAACATAACTATTCGGTTTCCATATATATGTTCTTTTATCTTTGCTGCAGTCTCATGGATTTTTGCAATTGTTTCTTTGTCCTCTGATTCAAGAAGCACTGCTACTTCTGTATGGTCTAATCCTTCAAATTTTGAAGCTTTTTTTAGTATTGAATCAATAAGCTCGGCGTTGTCTTTGTTTTGCTTTGCATATTCGATGGTTTTCAGTATCTCATCGTGATTTATAAATTCTTCTGCTATTTTTGATTTTGAATTATACATATTTTCTCCTCTTCTAAACGGGAATTCTATCTAACGACTCTATATATTTTTCAAGTTCTGTTCTTGCGGTTTTTATGTCTTTTTCTTCACCAAAATTTGTAGGATAAATTTCGTATTTGGTTCTTTCGCTCCAGGGAGTCACTTTTCGCATTATTACATTGGCTCCGTTTTTGAATATAAGATCAAGCTGAGAACTGTCAATTACCCCGAGTGAAGTCGTTGCCGGAAGGTTGGCATCTGGAAGCAGAAGCCTTGCTATTGCTACGGTCCTTCTTGTAAGCAGTGGATCTCCACTTTTTTGACCTCTGAGCGGAGTATCTTCATGGGATATGAATGGTCCTATTCCTGCCATCTCGCAGCCAATTTCTCTTATGAGAAGAAGGTCTCCTGCAATCATTTGAAGGGTCTGCCCTGGTATTCCTATCATGAACCCTCCTCCAGTCTCATAGCCCAGGGATTTGAGATTTTTCTGAGTGTCTACTCGGTCTTTTAGAAGATCACCTTTGTGGATCTCTTTATAAAAATCTTCGTCTGAGGTTTCATGCTTGAGTAAAAATCTGTCCGCCCCTGCTTTTCTCATGGCGCTGAGCTCTTGGTATGGGCGCTCTCCTATGCTCAGGGTTATTGATATGTCTGATTGCGCTTTTATTTTCCTTACTATCTTGCATATCTTTTCTTCTGTATAAAAGAGATCTTCTCCTGATTGAAGCACTATTGTTCTGTAGCCTGCCTGAGCAGCCTCAAGAGTCGTCTTTACTATGTCTTCTTCAGATAGTCTGTATCTGTTTACATTTGGGTTTTCGGCGCTCAGACCGCAGTATGTACACCTGCATCTGCAGTAGTTTGAGAATTCGAGTATAGCTCTTATATCTACTTTTTTGCCTTTTCTTTCAAGGGTCATTTCATTCGCTTTTTGGAAAAGATACTCGTCTATGCCGCCCTCAAGAAGGGTTATGAGTTCTTCAGGCTCTGGTAAGTATCCTTGGGACAAGCTGTCTATAAGGTATGATTTTTCTTTGGTGGCATTTCTATCCATATTACCTCCCTTCTGCACTATTTTATTTTTCTCCTGTTTTAGATACTGTTACCTTTACATTTATTCCTTTTATCATTCCAAGTTTTCCAGAAAGGCTGCTGATAACATTTTGCGGGGCATCTACAACTACTGATATGATCCCTATTCCTCTTTGCCTGTAGGGTATGCCCATACGTCCTACTATGTAGTTTGAAAATTCGTGAAGCAGGTCATTTGTTGGGGCGCTGCTCTCAGAGTCTTCGACTATTATGCTAACTATGGCTATTTTGGTATCCATCTTTTCCTCCAAATTTTTATTTTTATATCTCTTTATTTTTTGTGAAATAAAAAACACACCATTTCTGATGTGTTAAAAGGCAGATTTATAATCTCTGTAAGTTAACTTTATCCCAGGTTTTTACCCCTTGGGCCATCAGAAAAATTTCACACTATTTAATTTTTACCATAAATCATATTTGTATTACCGAAATTACAGCTGATCCATCAGGGTCAGGTACTCCTTTACCTTCAGGATCAGCATTTTTCAGTGTAAAAATAATAATTTTGGATTTATACCATTCTATATCATTGTCAAAGTTTTGTCAATGGGTTTTTCTCACATGCTTTTCATTTATTGAAGCAAGGTCTTTGCAGCCAGTCATCAGCATGGCATTTTTAAGCTCCGATCCAATCTGATTGTAAAGCAGCTCCACGCCTTCTTCTGCGCCGCCGTATACTGCCGTAACAAATGGTCTGGCCATAAGCACTGCGTCTGCGCCAAGAGCTATAGCCTTGAATACATCGAGTCCGGTTCTTATTCCGCCGTCTATAAATATCTTTACTTTTCCTTTTACTGCCTGCACTATCTCGGGAAGCACGCTCAGCGTTGACGGTGTATCATCAAGCACTCTTCCTCCGTGATTTGATACGATTATTGCATATGCGCCAGCTTCTGCCGCTTTGAGGGCTGCTTCTGCTGTCATTATTCCCTTTACTATAAATGGAAGCTCTGTTGAAGATATTATCTGTCTAAGCACTTCTTCAGATACCGGATATACAGGTTTTCCCTGTACTGCAAGTATTGCAAGGCCTGCCGCATCAACATCCATTGCTACCGCGAAAGAACCTGCTGCTTCGGCAGTTCTTATTTTTTCAATCACTTCATCTTTGCTCCACGGCTTGATTGTTGGGATTCCGTGTCCTCCGCATGCCTTGATGGCATCTGCCGTACCGTCAAATACTGATGCTACAACTCCATCCCCTGTAAAGCCTATGCTTCCTGCATTTTTGCTTCCTTTTATTATAATCTCTGAATATTTAAGATCATCGTAAAGATCGCTGTAGTGAAGCTGCACTGCGCCTACCGGTGCTGCAAATACCGGAAGGTCGAATTTTTTTCCAAAAAGCTCTATGGATATGTCCGGATCTACTACATCATGCAGAGTATCCATGTTTAGTGATACCGCCTTGAAGGCCTGATAATTTCTGATAAATCCGATTCCGCTTGCTTTTCCTCCAGGTCCTGGAATAACGCCCTTACATGCTATACCGTTACACTGCGGACATACCTTGCAGTGTGGTCCTATATTTTTTTTTGCGTTTGCAATAACTTCTTGATAGTTCATTTTTTACCTCTTTTCTTTATATTATTCTTGTTCTATAATTATATCATATCAAGATACTCAAGGGCTATCGAGCTTGCACAAAATGCAATCTGAGCAGCACAAAATGATTGTATGTGTGCTTTTTTCACTGTATACTGAATGGAAAAAGGAAGTAATATATGAGTGAAATTTTAAAATATGATTCACAGGCATGGAAAAAAAGAACGGGAATTTTTATTGCAAGTCAGATGTTTTCTATATTTGGCTCTTCCATAGTAAGTTACGCAATAATATGGCATATAACGCTTGAGACTTCATCTGCTAAGGTAATGGCGCTTTCTATAATAACGTCGTTTCTTCCTCAGATAGTAATATCACTCTTTGCAGGGGTCTGGGCCGATCGTTACAACCGAAAAGTTATAATAATGCTGTCAGATCTTATGTCTGCTCTGGCAAGCCTTTTTCTTGTGATATTTCTCGCAGGGGGAAACTTCAGCCTTGGCATGATATTTCTCGTAAATGCAATCAGGTCAATAGGTACGGGCATACAGCTGCCTGCAGTGAGTGCAATCCTCCCTCAACTGGTTCCTAAGGACAAACTCACGAGGGTAAACGGCATCAACTCTTCACTCACGTCAGTGCTTCTGATAGCTTCGCCTGCCGCAGGAGGGATACTTCTGGGAACCATGGGTTTTGCTTCTACGCTTTACGTGGATGTGTTTTCTGCTCTTGTAGCCATCCTTATAATGGCTGCCCTTAAATATGAAAATGTACATCAAAAAAAACCGTCAGAAGCTGACCAGGCCAAGGTTTCAACCTTGGCGTTCATGAAAGAAGGTTTTATATATATAAAGAGCAATCCACTTATTCGCAGTCTGCTTGTATTTTACATGTTGTTCTTTTTTCTTGTAACTCCTGTCGCATTTCTGTCTCCGCTTCTTGTAAAAAGAAGTTTTGGATCCGAGGTATGGAAACTGACAGCGAATGAAATTTTATGGACCGCGGGCTCCATAATCGGGGGAATAATCATCTCGTTATGGGGAGGATTTAAGAACAGACTCGCAACTATGACACTAAGCTGCGTAGGATTTGGAATCACTTTGACACTTATTGGATTCGCGAGCAACATTTGGGCGTATCTTATTATAATATTTATTTCGGGTATCTTCATGCCTCTGTTTGCTACCGCTGAAACTGTACTTATACAGGAAAACGTAGCAGAAAATATGCTGGGAAGAGTGTTTTCCATAGTTCAGATTATAATTTCTTCTGTGATGCCTCTTGGGATGCTCCTGTTTGGACCCCTCGGTGATGCGGTAAAGATAGAATATATAATAATGGTTACGGGTATATGTATACTGATCATTTCACCTTTTATAATGAGGATAGGGAAAACTGAATAGGAGGTATTCTATTGTATAAAAAAATTGCCATGTACCTTTTCGTCATTGTTTTTGTTGCCTTTTCGCTCACTGGATGCGGGCCTTCAAAAGAGGTTCAGTCCGCTCTGGATGAGATAGTCATAACAAATACCATCCCGAAGATTGAGCTCGATGATGATATCAGCCTTGGAGAAGCTCAGTCTCATATAGAAGTTCTTGAAGATTCTTTTAATGAACTTATACTGGAAATTGAAGACAAGTATGATTACACCGACTATATCAGGAACTACGAATATCCATCCAGGCTGCTTGCCGGAGAGATGAAGAGCATTTCTTCTGCCTATAAGAAAGTTAAGGACAAGGCACTAGAATCAGCTGAATCCGATTTTGAAGTCAGCACCAAAGCTGTGATAGAGAGGATTGAGAACTATTCTGATGCTCAAAAAGAGGAGCTGTGGAAGTCAGTTTATGATGAAACTGTGGCTCCCGGCAAAAAGCTTATATCTGATTTTGAATGATGCTCAAAATATATTTAACAGGGAGGCTTACACAATGAAAAATCTAAATCTGCGTCAGCTTATTATTAGTAGTTTTGTGAGTGTATTATTGTATATGTTCTTTCTGTCAATATACATTAAAGATGAAATGGCGCCAATTTCTAAAGTTGCTCCGTTATATATCCTGAGTTTCACATTGCTGATTGTTACATATCTGTCTGTGAAAAATGTTGAAATCAGAAAGAATCAAATCATATTAAGCCTGATAATCTTTGGAATTCAGTTTGGACTTGGTTTATTCCTGATGAGCGTATGGTTCAGACCAAGAAGTGATTATGTTCTTGCTCATCAGGCATGGCTTACACACCTGAGAGTCCTGGCCAGCCAACATTATTTCGGAGGGATTTTTATACTATTTAGCGTTTTATTTAAACGCCTATAATCAAATCCAATTAAGAACCACCCTACATAGTAAACGATACACTCTGAGTAATATCTTAACTGAACCGAGGTGAAAATTATGAATCTAAACAAGCGTATTTGTAGTTTTTTATTAGCAGTATTTTTTATTTTTTCTCTTATCTTTTTTAGTGGCTGTACAAATCAGACTTTAACAGTTCCAAAGTACCCCCTCGACATTACTACTGTTGAATCCGCATTACAAGAAGCCGGTCTTTCATGGACTGTGGAAGAACAAGAACCTGTTGTTGAGGGCCAAACTATATATAATCTTAGAAAAGATGATGAATTAATTGGTAATGTTATAAGTGGTTTAAAAGATGGAGAAACATTTCTCAATGTTTCAGCAGCTTTGTACTATAACAATGAATATTCATTACCAAAAAGTGAATGGGAAAATTTTATTGTTTTTGCTACTATTCTAAACGGTGGATTTAAAAATAAGCATCAGCTTTATAATGTTTTTTCAAAAGAATATGATACTGTAAACACTACTAAATTTCCAAGTGAAAGAACATCAGGAGATCGTTTTGGTTTTGAAGAGAGATCTTCCTGGGAAAATAAAATTAATGATTATTATATTCAAATTGATTTAGTTAAGCCATATATTAATTCTTCAGAAGAGTATCTAAGCATTATTTTAATATCAACTAACCTGGATACTTTCCTTCCCAATAATCAGGATCATTCAATTCCGTCTGATGAAATGTCCTTAGAGTATCTTGAGACGCTCTTATATATAGATCTAGCTACCATAGATACAGGCGGCTTTGGCGAAGATGAGTTTGAAAAAAAAGTGACCGTAATGTATAAATATTTGTATGATAATTATAAGCAATACTTTACCAAAGAAGGGTATGCAAGCTTTTTGAATAATGAAATTTACAGAGCACGCCTTAAGTTCTTTAAAGAGAATAATATAGTTTCTATAAAAAACATGGATATAGATCTTAAATTAGCTAAAAAAGAAGATGACGCTATTGCATATGATTATACAATTACTTATACTGCTGAGACCGAAGACAGCAGGAGCTTTGAATTTTCAGACAAGGGACAGCTACTGTTAAGGAAAACTGCGGATAATGATTTCAAAATAGAAGAGGACTATATACGATATTACGACATAAAATTCATATCGCCCTAATCCCGCATTACATTGAATTAAGGTAATATGAATTTTATGTTTTCAATATTCAGATCTATTATGTGCTTGTATATTCCATAAGATATCTTGTCCATATCCTTAAAATTCTCAATCCTTATCTCCAGTAAATTATTCTTGCAGGCCTGCTTTATGAAACATATGCAGGCTTTTACTGTTCTCACCTGAGGCACGGCAAAGATTTCATCATATTTTATATTATCTTCCCATATATCTGGGACAATATATGAAATATCTCTTAATACATATTCTTCAAAAACGGGTGGATTGAAATTCTTATTTCTTGTTATATTTTCGATAACCTCCGCTATCCAGAAGAACTCTATATCTTTCATGCAGTATGTGCTGATGTCAACGCGGCTCATTGAAATATGGCTGGTGGCTTTTGATACAATTTCTGCTTTTTCTGTTTTTATATCGTTATATTTTGAAACTAAATCAGATGATGGCCTTATTCCAAGGTCACTTACGAGTTTGTTAGAAAAAATTTTGTAAAATTTTACGGCTCCGGCTCTGTCGTTTTTTAAGTAGTGTATATCTAAAGCCTTTACAGCTGTTTCTTCGCTGTAGGGATCAAGCTTGAATATATCATTTAGTATACTAATGCATTCTTCGTATTTTTCAAGATTTTGATATACATTTACCATCTTTTTTAATAATTTTATTTTTTTATTTTCAAAATTATTTCTTTCAAATAATATGAGTTCATTGAATTCGTCGCAGTTGTTAAAATAATGCCCCTCAAAAAAATCTCCTCGTAAAATACCTTTTATTTCTAAAAGCTCTTTAATGTCATATTCTTTGTTTTCATCAAAATGCAAAAGTTCTAATATGTCGCATTTGAACCTGTATTTGGAATTTATTCCACAGTATTCTTTGTCTATGTTTAAAAATTTTTCTTTTTTAGAGTCTTCTCCTATAAGTTTTTTCAGCATCCAGAAGGTATATCTCAAGTTGTATTTTGCAGATTCTTCATTGCTGTCAGGCCAAAGATAGGAAGTTGCTTTTTCCCTGCTCATATTTTTATTTTCTCGCAGCATTAAAAGCGCCACAAGTGCAGCGGTCTTTGCTCCTATTTTATCTGTTATTTCAAAGCCATCATATTCAAAATATAGTTTCCCCAAAAAAGATATTTTTAACATACATTCACCTTCATCCTAAATTATCCTACTTGCCAATTTTGTAAATTATCCTTATTGTATCACATGTCGACACAAAAAGTTGTTGAGAAAGGTGTTGAATCAAAAAAATAGTATTTTTATATGTTATAAGAAAAACAACGGGTCAAAGAACACTCTTTGTTTATAATATAGAAAAATACACTACAAAAGGAGAACTAAAATGAATGAAGATTTTAAAAAGCCCTCTTTAGGGATATCCCTGGCCATAGTACTGTTTTTATTTGTCAGTTTTGCAGCACAGATAATTACTATAGGCTCGCCAGATGTACATATGACTTTGATTTTTGCAGCAGTATTTGCAATAGTGATGTTATGTGTATTCAACAAAACCCCGCTTTCTTTGGTTGAGGAAGGTATTATTCATGGCTCTAAGATAGCCACTATCTCCATGATGATTTTGATGTTTATTGGAGTTATGATTCCGGCATGGATTGCTGCTGGAACTATTCCCTCACTTATTTACTATGGGGTTCAGATTATATCTCCAACTTACTTTTTATTAACGGCTACTCTTGTGTGTTCGCTCTCATGCCTGGCAACGGGAACTTCGTGGGGAACTGCTGCTACTTTTGGGGTTGCATTGATGGGAATAGGGGGAGGCCTTGGAATTAACCCTGCTATGACTGCAGGAGCGGTTGTCTCTGGAGCTATCTTTGGCGACAAACTATCTCCTATTTCAGACACTGTAAACCTTTCATCTGCAACTTGCGAGGTAAATGTATTTGACCACATAAAGAGTGTAGCTACTGCAACAGTTCCCGGCTATATAATTGCTCTTGTAGTCTCCGTTTTTCTGGGAATGAAATATTCCAGTGGGCAGATAAACGATCAGCAAATCGGACCACTTCTTAATATTTTAAGTGATAATTTCAACATAACTCCCATGTATGCTATAATCAGCTTAATCCCCATGATACTGGTTGTTGTGCTTGCTCTTAGAAAGTTCAATGCGCTGGCAACAATTGTAATAAGTGCACTTACAGGTATGTTAATTGCCATTATATTTCAAGGCTATAACCTTGTCGACATGATGAGCTATATGAATTACGGCTATGTAATCGACACTGGAAATTTTGACGTAGATAAACTCCTTAACAGGGGTGGGCTTCAGTCTATGATGTGGACCGTTTCTATAGGATACCTTGGGCTTTCCTATGGCGGAATTCTTGAAAAAACAGGGGTGCTGGATACCTTGCTATTTAGTGCCCGGGCTTTTACAAGCAATTCAAGAAACCTTATAATCACCCAGATGATTGCAGGATTTGCAACTATTGCGGCTACCGCAAGTCCCTATGTAAGTATCTTGATTCCAGGAAGGATGTTTATAGCTGGATATGACAAGTTAGGTATAAAGAGAACTGTTGCCTCAAGAACTTTAGAACATTCGGGTATATGCCTTGACCCGCTTCTTCCATGGTCTCTTGGTGCGGTTTATTTTTCAGGAGTTTTAGGGGTTAGCCCGCTTGAATACGCTCCATATGCAATATTGTGCTGGGCAGTTCCAGTAATAGCCTTCTTCTATGCAATTACTGGTATGTTTGTGTGGAAGGTAGACTCTCCTTCTGATAATATTAATGATACTGAAGAAATATATACGGATGAGGTGACAAAATGAAATTAGATCTATTGCTAAAAAACGGAAATATATATACAATGGAATATGAAGGCAAAAAAGTTGAGGCACTGGGTATAAAGGACGGAAAGATCGTCTTTGCGGGAACAGACAAGGCTGCTGAGGATTATGAAAGCAGGCATACAGTTGATTTGGGTGGAAAAGCTCTAATCCCTGGCATGGCTGATTCTCACATGCATATGTACGCATACTGCCAAAACCAGACTTTTGTCAATCTCGAACATGCCAGAAGCATAGATGAGCTTGTTGCTACCATGTCCATAAAAGCTCAGGAAACTCCACAAGGAAACTGGATTAAAGGTGTGAATTTTGACCAGACAAAGTTTGTAAAAAACATATTTCCAACAAGACATGATTTAGATAAAATAAGTACTAAACACCCTATAGTTGTAAAGCGCTGCTGTCTTCATGCGGTAGTTGCAAATACGTCTGCTTTGGAAATTACCGGGGTAGGTCCTGGATATGATCCAGGTTCTGGCGGTATAGTAGAGTTTGAAGAAGATGGATACCCTAATGGTATCTTGAAAGAACAAAGCACAAGAGTATTTGACGATATAATCCCTGATCCTCTTTTAGATGAGGCTCAAAAAAGAAAGATTATGCTTGAGGTGCTTGGTCATATGTCTTCTAAGGGCGTTACCAGCATTCACACCTACGCCGCAAAAATCTGGCAATATAATGAAGATATAGATACTTATAGAGACCTCGATGCTTCTCGAGAACTTCCCGTAAGAGTAACTGTGTATATGGATGAACTTTTCAACCCGGAAAAGCTTACTGATAAGCAAAAATCCGATCCATACAGATTGACCCAGTTTGGCGGATACAAGATCTTCTCTGATGGTTCTTTGGGGTCCAGGTCTGCGGCTCTTTATGAAGATTATTCAGATGCGCCCGGGGAAAAAGGCTTTGTTCTCTACTCTCAGGATGAATTTACTTCAAATGTTCTCAAAGCTTATGAAAGTGGGCTTCAGCCAGCAATTCATGCTATTGGAGACAGGGCTCTTGATATGACCCTTACTGCTATTGAACAGACACTTGAAATTTCAAGATCAAAGGGAATGACCCAAAAAGAACAGACAAATCGCCTGCCTTTTAGAATAATCCATGTACAGATGATAAATGATTCTTTGTTAGAGAGAATGAAAAAACTACCTGTAGTGCTTGACATCCAGCCAATATTTTTGTGTACGGATTATCGCTGGATTGAAGACAGAATTGGACCAGAAAGAGCAAAAAATGCTTATGCATGGAAAACGCTTAAAGATGCCGGACTTATTCAGACAGGAAGCTCTGATTGTCCTGTTGAAAGCTTTGATCCTATATCTGGAATATACGCATCTGTTGCCCGCGCTGATAAAGATGGAAATCCCCCTGGCGGTTACGGCCCTGAGCAAAAATTGTCTGTATATGAGGCTGTTGAAATCTTTACAAAAAATGTCCACTACGCTACCGGTCAGCAGGATTTTTTAGGGACACTCGAAGTTGGAAAGTTTGCAGATATAGTGGTTCTTGACTCTGATCCATTTAAATCAAGTGAATCCGATCTGAAAGATATCAAAGTCAACCAGACTTATATAGCTGGAAGAAGAGTATTTTAGGTTCTTAGTTTAACAATATGGGAAATGGCTGGAGGGAATAAATTGAAAGCAGATATATTGATAAAAAATGCAAAGTGTTTAACCATGAAGGATGGATTTGTTGGTGATTGGATTGCAATAAAAGGTAAAAACATTCTTTCTCTTGGTCTAAGTGGAGAAGAAGATAACCTGATTGGCAAAAACACCACTATTATTGATGCTCAGGGCAATACCGTGCTTCCTGGATTTATTGACAGCCATTTCCATGTTGTTCAGACTGCACTTAACGCAAAGAGTATGGATTTAAACAAGGTAAAGAGCTTTGATGATATAGGACGTGAGATAGAAAATGCCCTACTCAAAAATCCAGGAAAAAGTATCATGGGCATAGGTCTTCAAATGGATCATCTGGAAGAAAAAACCTTCCCCGACAGACTTCTCCTTGATAAATATTGCAAAAATGTGCCCTTGTGGATAAACAGTCTGGATTATCAGGTAAGCATGCTTAATACTTATGGTCTTTTGTATTATAAGATACCTTTTAATATGGATGGTATTGAAAAAGATGCCAATGATGTTGCAACTGGAGTTATAAGGGGCAAGGCAAATGCTGTATTAAGAAAAACTATTTTGGATACCATAACTGATAAGTATAGAAAAGAAGTGGTGTCTGATATGATCCCTGCTCTGCTGTCGACTGGAATTACTACCGTCAACGCTATGGAAGGCGGTTATATGTACAGCGATAAAGATGCGGATTTTATACTTGAATATGAAAGTGATTTCCCTGTAGACATGGTCTTGTTTTATCAGTCTCTGGACTTGGAAAAAGTCAAGCTCAATAACCTGAAGCGTGTTGGCGGAAGCCTTTATGTGGATGGTACCATGGGCGCTCGAACAGCGGCCCTTTCCTTTGAATATGCAGATTGTCCGGGAATAATGGGAAGTCTAAGGTATACGCAAAATGAGCTCAATGATTTTGTGGCCCAGTGCTATAAGAATAAATTGCAATTATCTCTTTATACAATAGGAGACCGCGCTATAGGTTCAGCACTGGCTGCCCATGAATATGCGCTTTATCATACTGGAATAACGGGACTTCGCCATAGACTTGAACATGTTGAACTCGCTACTATAGACCACATAAAAAAAGCAAAAGAATTAGGAATCATCTTTTCTATGAACCCAACTTATGAGACATATTGGGGCGGGCCGGACAAGATGTATTTTGAACGTCTGGGACAAAATTATGTAAAGACTAATATGTTCAGGGAAATAATAGATTGCGGCGTACTTCTTGTGGGAGGCTCTGACAGTGATATTACGGATTACAATCCCTTGGTAGGAATTTCAGCTGCGGTAAACCATCCCGTGGAAAAACACAGAATCACAGTATACGAGGCACTTGAAATGTACACTTCAAACTCTTCATATGCCATATTTGAGGAAAATATCAAAGGAACACTGGAATCTGGAAAACTGGCTGATATTATTATTCTTGACAGAGACATACTTTGCGTAGACCAGTCCCTTATAGACCAAATAAAGGTAGTTACTACAATAAAATCTGGAGATATTATCTATAAAATTTAAAGATTTATAATATAAAAAGGGGCTGTCGGGAAATAGCTCCCAAAGAAAAAAGCGACTAGTTCGCTTTTTTTAATGCAAAAAAAACAAAAAAAAATGACAAAATAATATTGCCATCTTTTCCCGTTATATTTTATAATATAACTGCCCATGAAACAATATTATAACCAATTTTTTGAAAAAGGACAACAGGTTATTAATTTTAATCTTTACACAATAGGTTTACCTGCTGACGATCCAGTCTATACCCTAATAAATGTATTGGAGGATTTCGATTTTTCTAGCTTACTGGCTAGATACTCAAACAAGGGAAGAAAAGGCTATAACCCTATTATGTTATTTGCAGTATTGCTTTACGCAAATATG
>NZ_AUID01000022.1 GCF_000423525.1 Proteocatella sphenisci DSM 23131
TCTCAGCTTTGCTCTGACTGCGGTAACCGGTCGAGTCAGACAAAGGACCTGAGCTGCAGAATATATGTCTGTCCAGAGTGCGGTCTTGAGATAGACAGAGATTACAATGCAAGTCTGAACTTACTGAAACTGACAATGTAAATACAAGATACAGTGTCAGTCGGGGAGGGTACCGCCCTTAGAGCCTGGAGAATCTTGCTTCATCAGAAGCATTGACCAGGAAGCCCCTACTTCTTAAGTGGTGGGTAGTTCACTGGAACAATTTGAGCAAATTGATGGTGTTACTTCCAGACCGATGATGGGTGGGTATATTTTTTATTATAAAAAAAAGATATTCGGTGGGATATACGAACCGGGGTTTATGGTGAAAATTACTGATGCCAGTAGAAAATACTTGCCCAAGGCGGAGAGTATGCCACCATACAAAGGTGCTAAGGATTTGGTTCTGGTTGATGATATTGATAACAAAGAATTATTGTGCAGCATGGTGCAGGAAATGTATGATGAACTTCCTGCGATGAAATCAAAGAAAAAGAAGTAAGATTTGTCAATTAGCTCAGTTTTGACAGAGATTATGAGCAACGAAACAATTATTCGAGGAGGCTATTTATGAGCGAAAGATTTATAAACATCACTCTTGAAAATCTGGAAAGTGAACATATATGCTGTGCCATTGCCGATAAAAAACATCAGTTTGGCTTCGGAGTAAAAAGACAATGGTTGAAAGAACGAATTCCTGAGGGCCGTGTTTTCCGTAAACTTGATGAAAGAGGAAAGAATTTTATTGAATATTGCATTAATGATGCTAGAAAAAAAGGGAAATCTGGTATCTGCAATTTAATTCGAGAGGGGCAAGTGAATGAGAGTAAAATCAAAGATTGACTTTTGGCTAAAAATTATAATACTCGGATCGGTATTAATAATGTTGTTTAGCATGATGATTGTGCCACAAAATGAAAAAATCATTGGATATTTAGTCGGTGTTCCAATGATATGCTTTATGCTTTGGATATACTTTGGTACATATTATGAATTCAGGGATGAATACCTCTACTGCAGGAGTGGTCCGTTTTTTGAAAGAATAATCTATGATAAAATTAAATCGGTGAAGCTTTCGCAGAACATGCTATCATCAATGGCATTATCAACAAAACGCATTGAAATACGGCAGCATGGTAAAGGTTATATTACAGGTACAACATTTATATCGCCTATGAACCGTGAAGAGTTTATGAAAGAACTAATACGCCGATGTAATAATATAGAATAGTATAGAGCAAGGCAGTTGGCTGCTCCTGTAGAAATGCGCTCATGCCGGTGATACGTTTTTGCAGTTCATCCCGACCAAGGTTCTCGAGCTGAGCATTTTGCTTTTCATCACGAAGGTGGTAGATTTCATCGCCTAACTTTTCTCATTTAGTCAGAGAAATTTTGATTTAATTTTTTCAGCAGTGATAGCAAATTATATTTTTCTTCATCGGTAAAATTTTTATAGGCTGTTTCGAATACCTGTGAAGAGATCTGTTAAAATATTCCCATGAGAAGGGATTAAGTCATTAATGCCTTGTACTTCTAATTGTTTTAATATAAATTTTATCATTTTTAATCATCTTACACCTCCATTTACAGATAATAAGATTATAACAATTTAATAATTATTTATCAATAAAATTTGACACAAAACTATATATACGATAAAATTGGTTTGTTATCAAACTAAATAAAAGGAGTAATGATATGAAATTAGAAAATGGCATCAAAGAACGAAGGAGTATAAGAAAATATTCAGAAAGAGAGGTTACTGAAGATACAATCCGAGAAATACTTGACTTGTCCAGGTTTTCACCTTCATGGAAAAATACACAAGTTGTAAGATATCACATAATCAAAAATAGAGATATGAAAGAAAAAATAGCCAAAAACTGTGTACTAAGCTTTGATTTTAATGCAAAAACCATTGTAAGAAGTAATGCTCTTGTTATAATATCTGTAGTGAAGGATACAAGCGGGTATGAGAAGGATGGTAGTTTTTCAACATCTCAACAAGATCGCTGGGAAATGTTTGATGCGGGAATTGCTACCCAGACATTTTGTTTAGCAGCACATTTAAAAGGCGTTGGTAGTGTGATTTTAGGGGTGTTTGATGAAGAAAAGATACGTCAGTATATCGATATCCCTGAAAATGAGAAAGTGACAAATCTTATTGCCATAGGCTATCCTTTAGATCAGCCTAAATCAGCGCCACCAAGAAAGAGCGTAGAGGAAATTTCGTCTTTTGTTCTGTAAGAATTAGCTCAAATAAGTGGACCAAATCAAAGTCTATGAAACAGAGAGAATCATAATCCGCTTTATGGACGGAACGGAGATGGAGTTTAATGGGTAATAATTAGGGATTAGCTGGCCGACTTGGATCAAAATGATATGAGTCGGTTTTTTTTTAGTTAATCCGGGTTTACATTGATAAATATTTGGGAATATCTTACAACAAACAAAAGTATTGAGAGGTGTAGTGTATTGAAAAGCAGAACTATCATTGAGGAATATTATGAATATCGAGACAAGATAGGTAATAGAACAGAACTTTACAGAATAGTTGCTAAGAGGTATGGTGTAGCAAGCGCTCTGTATCCAGGAAGCCATATTGATATTGCGCCATCTTTGGTTATACCTAAGGTGATTTATGTTGATAACTTCAAAGGGGCGATTAATTTCTTTAAGAACATGGAAATGATAAAAAATTATATCGCTGAGAATAAAGAGTATGAGGAACCCTGTGACATAGTTTTCAGAGGTCAAGACTATACAGGAGAAATAGATGTTGAACCTGTTGATTTGATCATTTCTCAATATGCTGGCTTTGTTGGACAGGCAACGAAAAAATATTTAAAGAAGGGTGGTATTTTGTTGTGCAATGATAGTCATGGAGATGCCACTTTATCCAGATTTGATGATGATTTTGAATTCATTGGAGTCATCGGTAAGAATAATAGAATCATCGATACCAAACTGGATGATTATTTTGTATTACCAAAAAATAAAAATGTTGACTTAGTAAAAGTAAAAGAGAAGATCAAAGGACCGAAGTATAAGCTAACAGCTGAAAACTATTTATTCCGCAAAATCAAATAACTTATTATAGGCTAACATACTTGACTTACTTATGATTTCTATCGCAGAATAGACACTGCCATGGATCTAAGTAGAGATATAAGCAATAAAATGTTTTTGTACTAATTGCGGATCAGCTTTGCCAAATATAAAAATGGATGGAAAATTGCTGGTTGTTCCTGCGGGAAGTATTGACAGTGATATAAACATTAAGCCACAAGGACATATATATTATGCAAGCAAAGCAATCTTGGATGGTGCTGGCAATTATTTTTTGTATTTTTAACTTCCATTTAATGTGTTTTTATATTACCATAAACATTAATAGAATCTGAATAAACTTAGTTTAAATATAAGGATTAGAAAGGAATTTTAATATGGAAGGTAAGAATATACAAATACGAAATAGTACAGTAGATTTTATGGTCTTTACTAAAGATGCAGGAAGTGACTCCATAGAAGTGCGTGTACAAGATGGTGATGTTTGGTTAACTCAAAAAGCCATATCTATGCTATTTGATGTGGATAGAAGTGTAGTGACAAAGCATTTGAAAAAAATATTTGAAACAGGTGAACTAGATGAAAATTCAACTTGTGCAAATTTTGCACAAGTTGCTGATAATGGTAAAACCTATCAATATAAGTTCTATTCATTATCAGCTATAATTGCTGTTGGTTATCGTACAAATTCTGAAAGAGCATTACAGTTTAGGCAGTGGGCAACTAAAGTATTGGATACTTTCACAAAGCAAGGATACGTTTTAGATAAAAACAGATTAATCAATGGACAAATTTTTGATGAAGATTATTTTGAACATTTGATTTCTGAAATTCAGGAAATAAGGGCTAGTGAAAGACGGTTTTATCAGAAGATTACTGATATATATTCAACCGCCGTTGACTATTCTAAAGACAGCAAAATTACCAGGGACTTCTTTGCCACTGTTCAAAATAAAATGCACTATGCAATCCACGGAAATACAGCGGCAGAAGTAATAACCACAAGGGCAAATCATAAAAAGGATCATATGGGATTAACAAGCTGGAGAGGAATTGATGTGAATAAGAGAATCCAAGTATTCACTCTCAACATGCTTTTACAGTCATACCGTTTTCGCGGCAGATTTTCACAATCGGAAACCACGGAGAAAGTCTGTATTCTTTAGTAGTGCTGTTTGTGCTCATTAAATAATCTTCAGAGTTTTTAGAGTTAACTTTAAAAACTTTAAAAAATCGTAAATTGGAGTTTTTAAAGGAAAGATATAAGTCTTGGAACAGGCCTATATCTTTTTTTTATTTGATATAATACTCATGGAATATGGTACTATATAGTTAACAAATTGAAAAATTATATTCAAGGAGAAAACTATCATGAAAAAACCATCAAATATATTTATTATTTTTACTTTTTTACTATCATTATTAATTTTAACATCTTGCCAAAACCCTACTCCGGAACCGGATATCAGAATTTCACACAATTCGAATGAATTGAAGGTGATCTATTATTTTGATAGAAATAATGAAGAGAAAGAAGACATTGAAGAGTACATAAAAAGCGTTATGGTAGGGAAAAGATTTATTGATTTGCCAGCCATTGATTTTGGAGATAAAATTTCTGTTGAAGCTCTAAATTTTGAAACAGATGAATTTGAAATTTATGACTATATCGTAGATGAAAGAGGGAATATAGTTTCAGATTATAGTGCAGAGCCTACTGCAGTAACCCTGGCTGATAATGGAAATGCAGAATTTGTATTTGAAAAAATTGAGAATCTGGAGATTTACAATGATTATATGGTTGAAGGGAAATCTATACATTGCTTGTTAGTCAGGTGTAAGATAAATAAGTCCTGGTTTGCATTTGGAACGCTTGTATTAGGTGATTTGAGATAGGAGACAGAGCATTGAGCAAAGAAAACAGAAAACTACTTAAATATTCAGGAATTATATTCATAACTATATTATTAACTTACAGGCTTCCACATGATTCCTATTCGATTATTCAATACCTGATACCGCCCATCATAGGGGAAAATAGTGTTATTTACCTTTCAGGGATAGTGCCATTGACACTGTTCATAGTTGGAATGAAAGGCCTGTTTAAACTCGAAAGATTTGTAGGTAAGAGCAAGCTGCTTATATTCATTGCTGTTGTATTAATCTTTGTCCCGGCAATGAAGGGGACCTTAGATTTCAGCAGAACGAATTATCATTCGATAAAAGGGGACGGACTTGAAGCCGTAGATATTGAAGAATCCAATATGAGTATAAATTCAACTAATGATGAAATGGTAATAAGCATTAATTTGAAATTGAAAGATTACAGCAGAAAAGAAAATAAATTCAAAATAAGAGTATACCTGCCTGAAAGCATAAGTGATTATACCGGGAGCGAATTTTATGATTTAGACAAAGATTACTATACACATGGTAATAGAGGTATTTATAATGTTCAAGAAGATATATTGATTAAATTAAATAATAATCATGAAATGAGTCAATTATTTGATTCCAGGCGGTATCAGGAAGACATTGAGTATGAATTATATAATAGTGAAGAATCGGTTAAGATTATAAAACATGGCTTATAGACAGAAAGGAAATACTGCTATGAAGAAAAAAGCAATTATTGCAGCAATGATTACAATAGCATTAGCAGGCTATGCCATCTATTGGGCTTTCTATGACATGAGCAGACTTCCGACTGGGGAATTGATATCTGAGGTGCAGTCGCCCGGTGGTACATATACCCTGAAATCATATAGTACAGATGGAGGGGCAACTACATCCTATGCAATAAGAGGAGAACTCAACTTTAATACTGAGAATAAGAAACCGAAGAATATCTACTGGCAATACAAAGTTGAAAACGCATCAGTTGAATGGCTGGATGATGATACAGTTATAATTAATGGAGTCCAGTTAGATGTTCCGGGTGAGAAATATGATTTCAGGAGAGAATAATCTAAAAAACGAATTATACAAATCGGGAGGACGTTATGAGTGATTACGTTTTAGCTATTTTGAATGAGGACTATGCAAAAGAAATCTGTACCTGGAAATATGATGGAGAGTATTCAATATATAATCTGTCCGATTAATAGCAATTCAAGATAAATCATTTATAGGAATTGGTTTAAAGCCATCTTTGTGTAGCCAAGGTATTGGCGGAAATGTTATGAAGCTGTTAATTGAAGAGTGCAGCAAGAGATTCCCTGATTGTCTGATAGCACTTGAAGTAAGGATTTTTAACAGGAGAGCTATCAGGTGTTATGAAAATATTGGTTTTGAAATAAAGAAGAAATACTGTAAGGATACTCTTACAGGGAATACGGAATTTTACTTAATGGAATACACTCTGTAAAGTGGAGGTAATTAATTGGTAATTCCATTGATGACGACATTGTTGAAGTATCTGATAAAAGGCTCCTTTAAGTCGATATGCACTGGCATATTATCGACATAATTGGACCAGACTAGCATACTGCGGTTGTGTAGAACAATAATAAAGTTCTGCTAAAAGTAATAAACTTTTGCTAAAACTAAAATAAAGTCCTGTTTCAGTCCGGTGGCATAGCCACCAGACCTTATTTATTCCCCAAAAAACTCAGCATTAAAATATAAAGAAATTGTGAGTAAGCCAGAATTAAAAATAAAGAATAAAAACCAGGAATCCGGAATGAGTGAATGGGGGTTTGAGGGATATAAAAACCATTTACTGGGTTAAGCTTTGTAGATGGTTTTATTTTTATTTTCTGGGGTAAAAAAGGTATCTGGCAGTGTGGGATAAACGGTCGACAGATATTAAAACGATTATAGACAATGCTATATAGACAATGCTATAATTGAATTTAGAGGAGTGTGATTAAAATGGAAATTTCTGAAATAATTAAAGCTATAAGAAATGAGCTTAAAATGACTCAAACTGAATTTGCAGATGCGGTTCATGTAAGCTTTTCAACAGTTAATCGATGGGAGAACAATAAAGTTGTGCCTAATAGAATGGCTCGCGCTCTTATTATAGATTTTTGTGAAAAGAACGCTGTAAATGAATTACTCATAAAAGCGTTGAAGGATTATTAATAAATGGAAGGTGATTATATGGAGAACTCAATACTAGAGAAGTTTGGTTTTAAGTTTAATAAAAGGAGCGTACATACGGGTCGGACAATAATGTTGGAAGAGTTGTCCAAGTTGATAAAAGCTGTACCGGATGCGACCCATTATGATGAATATGTTGAAGCTATGATAAATCAGAATTGTCTACTGAAGAGGTCGTCTTCTTCACGAAAAATAACGGCAAGTTTTTTAACGGAATTATACTCACTTGATCCTAAATTATCAATTTTTCGGACCTTATTATTTTTCTGGAACCGAGATGAAGAAGCAAGACCACTTCTAGCAATGCTCTGTGCTGTTTGTAGAGACAGAGTGCTAAACCACTCTTTCAAAGAAATTAGATCATTAGAACTTAATACTGAAGTTCAAAAAAAAGCAATAGAAGAACTGATTGATGATATGGAGCCAAATCGTTTTAGCGAATCAACACTACAATCAATGGCTCGAAATATTTTGTCTAGTTGGACAAAAAGTGGACACCTAACAGGGAGACGAGAGAAAGTCAGGGCCCAAGCTAAAGCTACTCCTGCCACTGTGGCTTATGCTATTTATCTTGGTTATTTAGCAGGAGAGAGAGGACCAGCACTTTTTGAAACAAATTATATGGAGATAAATGATTGCTCAAAAGAAATGGCAATTGAACTTGCAGAAAATGCTTCAGCACGGGGATGGATAAATTATAAGCGGATAGGTAACGTGATGGAGATTTCACTTCCAAATCTTATAACAAAAGTGGAGGCAGAGATAATTTATGAGCAAAATTGACATATTATTGAAGAATTATGAAAACTCCATAATTATACCTTGGAGAGACTTAGCGGCAGCTCAAAGAGTAATATTTGCTGTTTATAATGAATCTGATGAGAGAAGATTAAAAGCCAAGATTCCTGAGTTTGAAATTATCTCTAGAAATTTGAATCATGGCTGGTATGAATTCGATTTAACAGACACATTTTCTGAGTGGATGCATAGTCAACGATATGCAAAGAGTTATTATAAAAATCCAAAACTACTGTCTAATATTATTCACAAATATGGTGAATACATCGAAGAGAAATTCAGAGAATTTATAGATAACGAAGACATTACTGATGAAGATGTAGTTACTATTTCTGGGGTTGGTTCAGTATTCGGGTTTATCAAGGTGAGAGATTTAGTTGATAGTATATCACCAATGGTAAAAGGAAGACTTCTGGTGCTCTTTCCTGGAAGTTATGAGAACAATAATTATCGGTTACTTGATGGGTATGATGGTTGGAATTATCATGCATTACCAATTACGTGTAATAAGAAAATCTAGGGGGATATAGATGTTTAACAAAGATGTATATATGATAAATCCATTAGAACGCAAACTCGTTAATGAGGGTGTTGCAAGTGTTAATGATAGAAACCTCAATGTGCTTCGTTATGAGGTAGAAACTTTTGTTTGTGATGGGCAATATGAGAAGGGTATGGAACATATCCTTGATGTTTATTTGAGAAAATTAGGACATGAGCAACAGCCAGCGGTTTGGGTAAGCGGCTTTTTTGGTTCAGGTAAATCGCATTTAGTTAAAATGTTGGCTGCGTTTTGGCAAGATGTTGAATTTCAAGATGGTGCAAGAGCCATATCATTAGCAGATTTACCAGATAGCATAAAAATTCACCTCCATGAACTAAGTACTCAATCCAAAAGATATGGTGGGTTACATGCGGCAACAGGGACATTGGGTGCTGGAGCAAGTGGAAGTGTAAGATTGGCAATGCTTCGAATTATTTATAAGTCTGTTGGATTACCAGAAAATTATGCAAATGCATCATTTGTTATGTGGTTGAAGGCTGAGAATATTTTCGACCAAGTTAAGGAAAAGGTTGAATCTAAAGGATATGAGTGGAATGAAGAACTAGATAATCTTTATGTGGCAGAAGGACTTCATGAAAGTTTATCAGAAGTTAAACCTAACCTGTTCCCAACACCTGAAAGCTGTGTTGAGACTTTGAATAATAGGTTCCCGAATAAGTTAGATGTCACTAGTGATGAAATGATTAAGTCAATTAAAGATGCATTATCAAGTGATGGACATATGCCTTTGACCTTAGTTATACTAGATGAAGTTGAACAATATATTGGTGATAGCACACAAAGAGCGATGGATGTGCAAGAAGTTGTTGAGGCCTGCAGTAAACAAATAGGAAGTAAATTACTTTTTATTGGAACCGGGCAAACAGCTGTAACAGGAACAGCATTACTTAAGAAATTAGAAGGTCGCTTTACAGTAAGAATTGAATTATCTGATACTGATGTTGATGCGGTTGTTAGAAAAGTAATATTGGCTAAGAAACCAGACAAAGTTCAAGAAATAAGAAAAATAATGGAGAGAAACATTGGTGAAATTTCTAGACACTTAAGCGCAACCAGCATTGGGCATAATCAAAGGGATGCAGAATACTTTATTCAAGATTACCCTATATTACCAGTTAGAAGAAGATTTTGGGAAAATACATTGAGAGTCTTAGATCAAACAGGTACAGATAGTCAGTTAAGAAATCAACTGAGTATGGTTCATAAAGCTGCTCAATTTAATATGAATGAACCATTGGGTAATGTGATTCCTGCAGATTATTTATACTATGATTTAGCAGATAAAATGCTTCATGCTAGAGTTTTGCCAAGAAAAGTGCATGAGAAAACCATGTTGTGGCATACGCAAGGATATAATGAAAAACTAGTTTCTAGAGCTTGCGGACTGATTTTTCTAATCAATAAATTAGCTGGAAGTAACAATGAGATTGGAATAAAAGCGAATATAGACACTTTGGCAGATCTTATGGTTACAGATTTGTCTAGTGGAAGCTCACATCTTAGAAGTAGACTTAGTAGATTATTAGATGATTGCGAAATATTGATGAAAGTTAATGATGAATACAGAATACAAACCGAGGAAAATTTAGCCTGGTTAGATGAATATGCGAGTAATCAAAATATCCTTCGAAATGAAATGCATAGGGTAAATGCTGAAAGAGAAGATAAAATCAAAAAGAAATTTGTTGAAACAGTAGGGAAATCAACAGTTATGCATGGACAGTCAAAGGTCGTAAGAAATATTAATTTCTTCTTTGGCACAACATTACCGGCAGATGTTAATAAGAATGTATATGTTTGGGTTAGAAATGAATGGAGCACGGATGATGATTCAGTAAGGATTGATGCAAGACAATCAGGAAACCAATCACCTACCATTTACGTATTTATCCCAAAGAGACCAGAGATTATTAATTATCTAGTGGAGTCAAAAGCTTCTGCATCTACTTTAAGTAAAAAAGGCTCTCCGGCTCCTATAACGCCTGAAGGTAAAGAGGCTATGGCAGCCATGGAGACAATTAAAAACAATGCAGAAAGAAATATTGGTGAACTTTTAAGAGAAGCTTTATCTGAAGCTAAGGTATTCCAAGCGGGTGGAAATGAGATTATTGAAGGAAATCTAAAGGACGCTATACTAGCTGCTGCAAATAACTCAATTCATAGATTATATCAGGATTTTGACATTGCAGATAATCCAAATTGGAATAAAGTATTTGCTAAAGCTAAAGAAGGTGCACCTGATTCACTTAAATATGTAGGTTTCAATGGAGATGTATCTGAACATGCTGTATGTAAAAAAGTTATGAATTATATAGGTAGCGGCAAAAAAGGAACAGATATCAGAAAGGAATTTGAAAATGCGCCTTATGGTTGGTCTGGAGATGCTATCGATGGATCATTACTTGCATTAATGGTTGCAGGGCTGATTCGCTGTTTGGGTGAGTCCGGGAATTTGGTTAATCCAAAAGATATTGAAAGAAAACAGATTGGTAAGATGAATTTTAAAATTGAATCTGTGACAATCTCTACTATACAAAGAATCCAGATTAGGAAGTTGTACCAAAAAGCAGGTATAAAGGCAGATGCTGGCAACGAGTCGTTGAAATCTGATGATTTCATTAACTATATGCTAGAGCTTGCAGAAGACTCCGGGGGAGCAGAACCAAGGCCAGAAAAGCCAGATACATTGTTAGTTAATGAACTTAAGTTCCAGTCAGGTAATGAGCAACTACTGTCGATATATGAAAATAAAAATGAATTGGAAACTCTAATTGAAGAGTGGTCAAAGCTGAAAGTGAATATTGAAAGTAGAATAATAAATTGGGATAAGTTCGAAAAGATGATGTTACTTGTTTCTGATGAAGATGTAATAAGTGATATAAAAAATCAAGCTCGATCTATAAAAGAAGAACGTCAACTTCTCCATGATCCTGACATGATAGTACCGCTTCTGAAGTCTTTGGAAAACACATTAAGAACTACAATAAATGCTAAGTATTCACAATATGCAAGTGTGTATGACTATTTATATAAGAAGTTAACTAATAACGAATCTTGGAATAGATTAACTGAAGATAAGAGAACTAGTATATTAAAACAAAACAGTCTCTCAAAAATTCAGCCTATAGCTTTAGGCTCATATGAAGAATTATTGAGTGCTTTGAAGCAGTACCTACTTAAATCATGGGCTGATAGAGAAGCTGCATTAGAAGCAAAATTCAATAAAGCAACCGAGATGACAGCTAAAGAACTCGAACCAAAGTTACAGATGGTAGATATACCTAAACGCACACTAAAGTCAGAAGAAGATATTAATAGTTGGATTGAAGAAATTAGAGATCAGCTTAAAGAAAAATTAGTCGATGGACCAATAGTTGTACGCTAATCAGGAGGTGAAATGAGTGAAACCTTTATCGAAGGAATTAAGAAATAAATTTGAAAGAACAATAGAGAATGCTAGAGAAGTAGCAGAAGAAGCAGCAAAAATTGCTTTAGAACAACTTGGAGTAGGTGAAGCTTCACCATATAGTTATTTATCAGAAGATAAGAGAGCTTTGCGTAGAAGATTACGAGCGCATGGTCGAAATTTAGGTGACATTCGTGACTCTAAAACAGAAACCCAAGAAATTGATAGATTAGTTGAAGAAATTGCCTATGAACATTGGCATAGAATGCTTTTTGCAAGGTTTTTGGCAGAAAACGATTTGCTTATGTATTATGAAGATGATGACATTGAGAATGCAGTCCCAGTTACGTTATCTGAGTGTGATGAATTGGCTGAGGAGCTAGGACTGAAAAATGGCTGGGAAATGGCGGCAAAACTTGCAACTAAAATGTTGCCACAAGTATTTAGGGCTGACTCGCCGGTATTTAAAATTGGATTATCTCCAGAAAAGCAAAGGCAACTTGTAAATCTTGTTTCAAACATCGAAGGCGTTGTATTTCAGGCCTCTGATAGCTTGGGATGGGCGTATCAGTTCTGGCAAAATAAGAAAAAAGAACTAATTAATAAATCTGAATCTAAAATTGGTGATAAGGAATTACCAATAGTGACTCAATTATTCACTGAGCCATATATGGTCAAATATTTAATAGATAATACACTAGGAGCATGGTATGTAAATAAAAAGTTATCTGAAATTCGTCCTGATATTAAAATATCTCATGATATTATCATAGAAGAAATGGCTTTTTCGAAAGATATTGATTTTAGTTATTTAAAAATGATTAATACTGATAAAGGTGTTATTCCTGCAGCTGGGGAATTTAAGACGTGGCCAGATAAACTTTCGGAATTGAAAATTATGGATCCATCATGTGGGTCAGGACATTTTTTAGTTTCAATTTTTTTGACATTAATCCCAATGCGGATGGAAATTGAACAATTAAGTGCTTTTGAAGCATGTAATCGTATTTTGAATGAGAATCTCTTTGGATTAGAAATTGATAAGCGTTGTGTGGAAATTGCAGTTTTTTCAATTGCATTGGCTGCGTGGAAGTATCCAAATGCAGGAGGTTATAGAAAATTACCTGACATTCAAATTGCGTGGTGTGGTCAATCTTTGAGATTAAAGAAAGAAGAATGGTTAGATATGGTTAAAGATGAACCATCGTTAAGATTTCATATGACTGAGTTATATGAAACCTTTAAACATTCCAATATTCTTGGAAGCCTAATTAATCCAAATAAAGAAATTTCTAACACTAGCATATTTGACATGAAGTGGGACGAAATACACTCTATTTTGACAAGATTAGCAAATAAACAAACATATGAAAATGATACGTTGGGGGTGTTGGCACAAAGCGTAGAAAAAGCATTCCTCTTACTTGCAAATCAGTATCAATGGGTAATAACAAATGTACCTTACCTGACTATGAAAAAGCAAGATGAAAAAATGAAGGAATTAATATCAGAACAGTATCCAATCTCGAAGTACGATCTTTCAACAACTTTTTTTGAAAGAATGCTTGAATTAAGTGAAAAAAATGGAGTAGTATCGTGTGTAATGCCTATTAATTGGTTGTTTTCTAAAAGCTATAAAGCTTTTAGAGAGTATATACTACAGACTTTTGAAATAGGGAACATTGCAATTCTTGGTTCTGGTGCATTTGATTCGATTTCTGGTGAAGTTGTTAAAGTATTATTGATATCTGTGAATAAACATAAAGCTAGTAAAAATCATTTTTACGCCGGATACGATGTGAGCAACTATTCAGATAAAAGTGAGGGATTATTGAAAGAACCTATGAGTTTATGTAATCAGTATGATCAACTTCAAAATCCTGATGGTAGAATACTAATTGAGTATAGTAATAGCTTTGACACTCTAGATTCGTTAGCTATTTCAAAAAGAGGAATAGTCAATGGAGATAATGAAAGGTGGAAAAGATGTTTTTGGGAACTGCCTAAAAAGTTATCAAGCTGGGAGTGGTTGCAATCGGCTGTAAATCAAAATGTGGAATTTTCCGGAAGACAATCAATTATTGATTGGTCTAATAAAGGAATAGGAATGCTCAGACCGACTAAAGATAATCCATCATACGACAAATTAGGTATATGTGTAAGTAGGATGGGAGGATTAAAAACTACAATTTATACAGGGGAAATGTATGACCAGAATACAGGTGTAATAGTTCCTAATAACAATAAGGATCTATTAGCTATTTATTGCTATTGTAAGTCTAATTATTATGCAAACGAAGTCAGAAAGCTAGATAAGAAATTAAATGTAACTAGTGATACATTAATCCAAGTTCCAATTGATCTTGAGCATTGGAGTGAAGTTGCAAAAACAGAATATCCTAATGGATTACCAAAACCTTACACAGATGACCCAACACAATGGATATTTCATGGTCATCAAAGGAAATCAGCAGATTCTTTACAGGTAGCGGTTGCAAGACTAATGGGTTATAGATGGCCTGCAGAATTAGATAAAGAAATGGAGCTTTCTGATGAAGCTAAAGCTTTAGCTGAAGAATGTGAAGGGTTATTATCTTTTGCTGACAAAGATGGAATTGTTTGCATCCCATCTGTAAGAGGTGAAGCCCCAGCTTCTGAAAGGTTACTTAACTTACTTGCGGCAGCATATAAAGATGAAGATATTAATATGATATTGTCTGGACTTCTCTCTGATGCCGATCATGCCGGAAAAAGTTTGGAGTCATGGCTTAGAGATAAGTTCTTTACACAGCATTATAAATTGTTTGGACATCGTCCATTCATTTGGCAAATATGGGATGGTTTGAAAGATGGATTTTCAGCACTAGTGAACTATCACAAGCTTGATAGGAAGAATCTTGAAACCCTAATTTACACTTATTTGGGTGACTGGATTAGCAAACAGAAATCAGCTATGGTTGAAGGTATAGAAGGTGCGGAAGAGAAATTAAATGCTGCTACAGGTTTGAAAAAGAAACTAGAATTAATCCTTGAGGGAGAAGCTCCATATGACATTTTTGTCAGATGGAAGCCTCTTAATAAACAGCCTTTAGGCTGGGAACCAGATTTAAATGATGGTGTACGCATTAATATTCGTCCTTTTATGAGTGTTGGAGATGTAGGGAAAAAAGGTGCCGGGGTATTACGTGATAAACCAAATATAAAATGGACTAAAGACAGAGGTAAGGACACAGAGAATAGTCCTTGGTATCATTTGTTTGGTGGAGACAGAATCAATGATCACTACGTAACACTAGAAGAAAAGAAAAAAGCAAGGGAAGAAATGAGGTGAAATTCAGTTGAAACTAATCAATAAAATAGTAAATAGCATAAGAACGGCAGCAAACTATAATCCTGAAGCTGAATCTTCGCCTCAGTGTATTCTATGGACAGATAAGGAAAGGCTTTGGGAAAAGACTGTAGAAACCCTTAGAGGCGAAATGCCAGAATTACTTGTGCTCGGAGAATATAAACCTGAAGTTCATATGGGACCAGCGATATGGTTAAGAGTAGCTCTGTCAGGATTCATTGGGAGTTATAAAGTTCCTATTGGAAATATACCTGTATTATACTTACCTGGTGTAAGTAGACAAGATATAAGAGCTGTAGAAAGTTGCCCTGAAGAGCTTAAACCTCTTGCTGAGCTTCAGTATCGTGGAACAATTTGGTCTCAGGTAAATTCTAGAGATTGGACACCGCTGGCATATTTTAAAACTCAAAAAGGTGGATTAGGACTAAATATTCAACAAGATGATCAAACAATTGAAGCTCTTGAAAGAGCATTAGTAAAGCTTTTGTTTGAAGATATTGATTCTTTTAAAAATGAATATCTAGATAAGGATTATTTTAATGCACTATTAACAGGTGGAGATCCTGTAAGAGATGTTCTTAACTGGATAAATGATCCCGATTTATTCAAGAAAAGCAAAACTGATGAAGAGTGGTCGGCTTTTTCTGAAATTTGTATTTCAAAGTTACACTTTAACCCAGAGCAAGATACTATATATACCGCTGCTGAAAAAATAGCATGGAAAGAGCCACAATGGGATTCGGTGTGGGACAGATTTTGTGAAGCACCAGCAAAATATAATACAATACCACAAGTCATGCGCAACATTGTTATGCCGCTTGGTATTGAACCGGATAGATCACCTCAGTGGAATGATCAACAGGAGGATATATTAAGAAAGGAATTAAATAAATTAGTTGGGTTGGCGGAACATAATGCTAAAGATAAAGTTATCGAATTAGAAAAAACACATGGGGTAAGAAGAAACTTTGTCTGGGCGGATAGTGGAGATGCTCCATTGGCAAAAGCTTTGTACTGGTTAAATATTATTGCGGAGCATACGCAGAAAATCATAACAGGAACCACATCGGAAATAATTGAAGCATATGAAGAATGGGGTTGGGAAGTAGATAACGCAGTTTCTAGAGCCATGCAATTAGTAAAAAAGCAAGATGATATTGATGCAATCACTAAAGCTATAAGATCTATGTATATTTCCTGGATTGATGAGTGTGCAAGAAATTTACAAAAAGCAATTGATAACAATCCAATTAGGACCGTTTCTTCTGAATACATTGATGGAGAATGTATGTTGTTTGTTGACGGACTTAAATACGATATGGCTAAGCAAGTATCAAATAGCTTATCTGCACTTGGATATGATGTTATTAATCAGTCTCGATTGGCTGAACTTCCTTCACTTACGGCCACCTGCAAACCTGCTTTAATGCCAATAGCAGATGAATTGATTGGTTTGGAAGTCGACAATGAAGATTTTTGTCCTGTGATTAAAGAAACGAACCAAAAAGCAGTTTCACAAAAATTAGAAAGCCTAATGAAGAAAAAAGGTTGGAAAGTATTAAAGCATGGTGATTATAGAAGAGAAATAGAAGACAATGCATGGCTGGATTACAGCCATATAGATGAAGATGGTCATAGCTTAGGCTGGCGTATCGTTCAAAACTTTAACCGGTATATCGATGAAATTGTTGATAAGGTCGAGACTCTATTTTCAAATGGGTGGTCTAAAGTAAGGATCGTAGCAGATCACGGCTGGTTAATGATGCCAGGTGGTCTTCCCAAGACAACGATTGCTGCCTCATTAGTTGATAGCAAATGGGGTAGGACGGCTGCTATAAAACCGGGAGCTCTACTTGACGGTAACTATTATCAATGGTATTGGAATCCAAGTGTTCATTTTGTTCTAGCTGAAGGAGTTAGTTGTTATAGAGCGAATACTGAGTATACACACGGAGGAATAAGTCTTCAAGAAAGTATTTTGCTCGATTTAATAGTGTCTGATCCAAATGATAGTAATGGAACTGCGCTTACAATCACAGATATTGTTTGGAAGGGTATGAGATGTAAAGTAGCTGTTGAAGGCCAAGTGGAGGGTTTAAATCTAGATATTAGAACGAAGCCTGCAATGCCAGAAACCTCAATCGTAATGGGAGTAAAAGAATTTACTTCAGACGGAATAACTTCGGTAGTTGTGGATGATGATATTTACGAAGGGAAGTCAGCATTTCTAGTAGTATTAGATGAAAATGAAAAAGTAGTCTATCAAATAGCAACAATTATTGGAGGTGAGCAATAAGATGAGTTTTGATAGAATTGATGAGATTGCTGCCTCAGCATTAGATGGATATTTAGTAAAAAAAGATCTAGTTAGAACATTTAGCAGACAATTTCCTGTACCTACTTATGTAGTGGAGTTTATGCTTGGGCGTTACTGCGCAAGTACTGATGAGGATGAGATCCAAGAAGGAATTGAAATTGTTCAAAAGCAACTAAAATCAAAAACTGTAAAAGCAGGAGAACAAGAGCTGTTTAAAGCTAGAGCCAGAGAGCAAGGCGAAGTAAGAATAATTGACATAATCAACGCAAGATTAGATGAAAAAAGCGATTCGTATGTAGCGACTCTACCTAGTTTACAATTAAAAGATGTTCGTATTTCAGCGGAGTTAGTGAGTGAGCATGAAAGAATACTAACTGGAGGATTTTATGCTGAAGTATCCTTAGTTTATGATGCTGCAATTGCTCAAGAAAATAGAGGTAGACCATTCGGTATTGAGAGTATTCGTGCAATACAGTTATCTCAGAGAAACGTTCTCGATGTGCTTGCAGAGGCAAGAAAGGAATTCACAACAGAGGAATGGAAAGATTTTCTTCTGAGAAGCATAGGGATAGAACCAAGCGGCTTGAATAATCGCGGCAAAGATGCTTTTTTCTTGAGAATGGTCCCTTTTGTTGAGAGAAACTATAATTTAGTTGAATTAGGGCCACGAGGAACTGGTAAGAGTCATCTTTTTCAGCAGGTTTCTCCTTATGCTCATCTGGTTTCCGGAGGGAAAGCCACTGTAGCAAAGATGTTTGTTGACAATAATAGTGGTCGACGTGGATTAGTATGTCAGTATGATGTAGTATGTTTTGATGAAGTCTCAGGGATTTCATTTGATAAAAAAGACGGAATTAACATTATGAAAGGCTATATGGAATCAGGTGAATTCAGTCGAGGCAAAGAGAGTATAAGAGCAGATGGAAGCATAGTCATGGTTGGTAACTTTGATGTTGATGTTGAGCAGCAACAAAGGATAGGACATTTGTTTGGACCGTTACCAGCAGAAATGCGTGATGATACAGCTCTTATGGATAGAATACATTCCTATTTGCCTGGATGGGATGTTCCGAAGATAGGAAAAGATATTTTGACAAATCATTTTGGGTTAGTAAGTGATTTTCTGTCTGAGTGTATGAGTCAACTTAGACTTCAAAGTAGAGTTTCAGCTATTCAGGGGAGAGTACACTTTGGTGGGGCATTAAGTGGACGTGATACAAACGCAGTTAATAAGACAGTTAGCGGTTTGCTTAAACTAATGTATCCTGGAGATGATAGCGAAATTCTGGATGAAGATGTTGAATGGGCTGTTAGGTTAGCAATGGAGAGTAGAAGAAGAGTAAAAGAACAACAAAAAAGGATTGGAGCAGCGGAGTTTAGAAATACACATTTCAGCTATGTTATGGGAACAGAGGGAGTCGAAAAATATGTCTCAACTCCTGAACTGCAAAGCGAAAATAGTATAGGAATTGATCCTCTTGAACCGGGACAAGTATGGACTATTAGTCCTGGAGGATTCGATGAACATCCTGGATTGTTTAGAATCGAAGCTACTGAAGGACCTGGGAGTGGAGTTAAAATCCTCAATAAACCTATTCCTGCAGCTTTTAAAGAAAGTGTTAGCTATGCTGAACAGAATTTATATTCAAAAAGCAAGTTATTAGTTGGTGATAAAGATCCTAGATCTCATGAATTTGCATTGCAGCTGAGAGCATTTGATTCGGCAAAAAGCGGTGCGAAGATAGGCGTAGGTGTGCTAATTGCTTTATGCACAGCGATGCTTAAGAAGAGCGTTCGAGGTGGTCTGATAGTTGCTGGGGAAGTAAATTTAGGAGGATCTATTGATACGGTTCACAATCCGGTCTCATTGGTTGAAATAGCAGTTGAAAAAGGAGCAACGTCTATCTTGATGCCTGTATCCTGTAGAAGACAATTATTTGATTTATCGGATGATATGGCTACTAAAGTTGACATCCAGTTCTATTTAGACTCAAGAGAGGCTTTATTAAAATCAATCGTAGAATAATTTAATAGCTTATAAAAACTCAAATTGAAGTTTTTAAAGCTAACTAGATTTATTTAATGAGATTATCTCAAATCCGAAGGATTATTTTAAGGTAACGACTATCTACAGCTTACAATTAAATGGACAGATTATTATAGATACTGAACAAATTACCCCTATTATTGATACAGAAGAATACTTAATAAAAATAGCGAATAAGAAACAAGAAGAGTTTATAAATAAAAAGAAAAAACACGGTACACTTGTAGAATTGATTTTTGGAAACAGCTACTACAAGCTATGAATGAGAGGTCTGATCTATTTTAAAACATTATTCCGTCTAAGGATAATTGGATAGGTTGTGGTAGTGACTACAGCGGCTTGGCATATATGGTTTTTGTTACTGTAAACTACGCAAGGATTTAACTATGGTTTAACCAAGGGATTGCAATAAGAGAACAAAGAACTATTTTACAGCATCTATGAATCATACAAGGCCAGAATTGAATTGTCATTCGGAGATTAGTTTTACTGACAAATACTGAATGAGGGTAAAAGGCGGCAGGATAGAATATTGGCTTAAAGATGTTAGCGTATTCAATGAGGAGGATTTGGATAAAATGATATCTTTCATGACAATGAATATGTTTAAGTTTGAAAAATCCATAAAAGGTGTTCTTCGTGATGTGATTAAGAAATAGATTTAATAAATAGATGTGTGAATGATAGAGGTGATAATAGTATGGAGCAGGTAAACACAGTTGATGATTATTTAAAAAAGCTATCGAGGTATGATATTTATAGTAATATCTTTTACAGAGGACAATTGGAAAAATATAAGAGTATCACATCAAGTATATCTAGAAATGAAGGATACACAATTAACGAAAGTGCAATTTTCAACGAAACTGTAGAAATGAAATCTATAGAATTCATGGATTTGCCAACCCCTATTGAACGATTGTCAAAAATGCAACATTATGGTATTCCAACGAGACTTGTGGATTTATCCGTTGATCCATTAATTGCACTTTTCTTTGCTGTTCAAAATGTTGATGATGACTCACATGGAAACGTATATGTGTTTATTCAACCTGAGCATAATCTTAACGACAAAAGAATTAAACTATTATCGCTCCTTGCGACATTGGATACGTTAGATATAAAGACTATTAAAAATTCATTTTCTGAATGTTACTTAGATGAAATAACAGAAGAAGAAATAGTTGAATTTGCGTCAGGAGGGGCTTTTCTAAAGAATTCAATGGAGCTTCAAAAATCTAATGAACGTTTATATTGTCAAAAAGGTACTTTTGCAATATGTGGTAATAAAATAATAGGTGCGGAGTTTCAGAAGTCCGTACTTCCACTCGATTCAATAGAACCAACAATGCAGATAAGGATTCCTTTTGAGCATAAGAAGGTAATTAAGAAGGAATTGGATGATAAATATGACATTAATGAAACTACAATATATCCTGAGTTTCCATCGGTTGCAGATTATCTGAAGGAGAAGTACAGGAAAATAAATTTTGATTTGCATGGTGCATACAATATTCTTAAAGTACAAGATATTTCTCATGCGGGTGCTAGACGATGCTCTATTGTGGCGGTATTAAATAAATCTCTACGGATTGAAGAAATTAAACAAATAGGAATCCAGATCATTAAGCATTACAAAGATAAGAATGATGTTGTTTGGGTTTATATTGCGAAGAATGGCGATGACTATATTATGAAGAATTGGATGATCAGAGGGCAATGGATTAGAGAGTCTCTAGAGGAGAAATTTAAACCGCTTTTAATTGGTGAAGTAGACGAACTAGGATATATTTGGCGTTTTGAAAAGTCTTATAGCACTTTAGCAGATTATTATGATGAATATGTCTTTGTTGATGACAAAATTCTATACACACAAAATATGAAAACTTTTGATGCGTTCAAACCACATTATGAATATATGTTGAACGCCTTTGAGAGTGAGGAAATGAAGGATCTAGAAGACTATGTCTTTGATAATTCAAGTAAAATAACTAAGTTCTTTTTAAAGTTTGGTGACTATGGGAATTCAAGAAATAAAGATTTTAATAAATACTTAAATAATTTTCAAGAAATCGCATTGCAGCTTGATAATGTAGTTTTGTGGTTAAAGAAGGAAGAGCTAAATATTCGTTCAAAAAGATACCAGATTTCAAAGTGTTTAAAAGACGCTAAATTGAATTTCGATACAATACAGGAGCAATCATTGTACTGGAAAAAAACCATCAATCTATCTGATGAAGAATACAATGAGATAGACATTGGAGAAATTGAAAGAAAAGAATATCAATATAAACAAACGATACCAATCAATGCAGCGGGCTTAGAGGTTACCTTTGATATTACTATCTACCAGAACAGTGACAATACAGTTAACATAAAGGGTGAGACTAATTTATTTGATAATGCATCATTAATGATTTCCTTGAGAAATTGTAATGGTTTGTTATTAGCGCAAAATAAGTCGTTAGTAGATAAAGGAGAATTTGATTTTGGTAGACTTGGGAAAAAAGGAGTTGGTTTAGATAGAGGAAAGTATAAAGCAAATATAACGCTTGCCATCCCTTCGGTTCAAAATAAAGAGTTTGTTCAAAAAGCAGGAATAGAGTATGAAAATTTAATAGGTGAATTTGTTGATAGATTTGGTCTTGGACCAACAGTAAGCTATACAGAAGAGTTTGAAATTATTTTTTAGAGAAGAATAACTTATTTTTCGTCATTTTAAGGAAAGAGGTGATGTTGTGGCAATTAAGTACAATAAATGTCCTAGATGCGGCTCTTTAAATGTAATCAAAATTATCTATGGTATGCAAACTCACGATGCTTTCTTGATGACTGAGGAAGGAAAGATAAAGCTTGGTAGTTGCTGCATCACTGATTCAGAACCGGAATATTACTGTAAGGATTGTGAAAATGAATGGGGTAGGCAGATATCTATTGATAAGGCATATAATGAGATTATAAGAATAAAGACATCAGTTGGTGGTTATTTTGGTGGCTATTTTGAAGTGGATATAGATTATGAAAACAGGAAGCTCAAGTGGAGCCATTTATGCGCCGGTGCAGAAGATTATTATGAAAAGACAATCAGACAGAATACTCTTTATAAGTTTATCGATGAGTTAAAAATGCTGAATTTGCTAGACTGGAAGTCTAAGTATATAGAGCCTGACGTTTGTGATGGTACTCAGTGGAGTTTAGAAATTATTAAAAGTGGTCGAAATATAAAGAAGTATGGTGATAACAAGTTTCCAGATGAATGGGATGACTTTTGTAGGTTGATTAGAAATGTATCGGGGAATGTTTTTAGTTAATGAGCATAAGTAGATTCATATATAATTAAAATTATTTCTATAATAGAAAGATAGTTAGAATATCATGATTGGAGGAGTGGTTATGACTAAAATCAACAGCGATTATGTTAAGGAATATTTTTTGGAAGGTGGAAAAATTGTTAGAGATTTAGCTATAAAATTATACGGAGATAGTGTAAATCAAGCCGGAGAGGTAGCCTTTTCAGATGCAATTGAAGTAGGAATTGAAAACACTATAGCAGCACTATATGATGCAGATGTTGTTGATGATGAAATTATTCGTGTTCTAAATAAATTTTGGGGAATTAATAGAGCTGAGGCTGAAGATCGTCTTGTTTTTGAAAAAAGTCAAGCCACAATTAGAGAGTTAAAACGGTTCTTAAAAATGGAGGGATACTCTTCCGGTAAGATCAACGAATTTATGAAATCTAATAAGGTATCAATAAAGATAAGACATAACAATGAATTATGGAAATTAAGAAATGATCCTAAGAGACTGATGAAAGAGGTTCAAGAAGCAAAATAGCCATCAATTTCCAGTTTTATTCATGAATCAATAAAAAATTACTTAACTTCTCAATGTTTCTATCGTAAACGACAAATTGTCGGTAACTTAAAATAATCCTTCGGAGATGAAATAATCTAATTAAGTAAATATAGTTAGCTTTAAAAACTCAAATTTACGATTTTTTAAAGTTTTTAAAGTTAACTCTAAAAACTCGGAGGATTATTTAATGAGTACAAAATAGCACTACTAAAGAATAACGGATTTCTCAGTGGTTTCCAATTGTGAAAACCTAGTTGAAGTGTAAATTACCAAATGTAGTTGATATAATGATAGTAGAATTATAGACGGTATATGATCACTAATATATTTTTGTGTGATTTAAAATCAAAAAGGAACAATTAAGGCTTATCATGGATAGGTGATGAAGAGTTAGGTATATTAGAACTGCTTGAAACGAGGTAAATAATATGATAGATCAGTTAGAAAAACTTAAGGGATTGATGAACGGAAATGACAACGAGATAGAATCAATGTACGGTATAATATTAGCGGTAGCCACTAATATTGTACCATGCACAATATTTATATTTTTTTACAAAAGATCATATTTTATAGAATGGGATTTATGGAAATTAATACTTATATCTATATCACTAACATCACCTATTTATATGTTAAATTATTGGATTATTAATATGCAGATAAGTATAAATATATTATCCAGCCCTCAAAAATTAGCTCATCAAGCATATGAGAGTGTAATTAAAAACCAAACAAAAAAAAGTTCAGAAAAATACTCAGATGAAAAAGTAAGAGAAATTATTATTGATGAGCTGTATACCACTCTTACTACAAAAAATAAAAATACATTATATATAACTAGTAAAAAGATGCTCATTGTGTTTTCTATAACTTTAATTGGCTTTTATTATTTGAATTTATCAGAGTATTTATTACAAAACAAATTATTAATTTTTTTATATATTGAGTTAATATTCTTTATAATTCCGACAATTAGTGATGGGTTTGCTTTAAAGAAAAAACTAAAAGAACCCAAAGATAGAGAAATACAAACCATAATAGAGAGTGAGGACGTAAAATAGCAAGTTGACAATTATTTTGACGATTTTATAGAAAAATTTTAAATTTACGATTAAAAAAACAAAAATGTTACAAAGTAAATGGTATTGTCGTAATTATTACTCTCTTAAGGCATTAGGAGATGGTCTGTAAATTATGAGAGCATAAAACAGAGTGATATAAATAACTTGATCCATTGGGTGCGCAGATACACCTCTTGTATAAGAAAGGCCCTATGCCAAAATTTAGTAAAACTTAAAACGAGAAAACAATATTCACATTAACCTGCCAAAACACATGAATTGTACCATGCAAAGGCTTTTGGGGCACTTTTCACTACCCCAAGCCAAAAGAAAGGAACTATATGAAAGAATACAGCAGTTACAGAGCATATAGAGGGAATGTAATATACAGCCAGGATAAAGATACTTTGCTCAGCAAAGATAATTAATATATATTGGTTGCTGATGGACTTGTAAAAGAAATCTGCAGTCAGCTTCCAGACGGCTTTCCCAGAGAAAATATAATAGACTGGGGGAATCATCTTATCATTCCTGGTTTTTGCGATATGCAAGAAAGGTGTATTCCTGGTTTGTGGATGAGCTGTTACGCCAGGGAACTTTGCATGTGAACTGTTTCCCTTCTATTCATTATGAATCATCTGAAATTCTGTTCGACATACTTGAGCAAAGGGGATTGTTTGCGTTCACAGGCAAGCTTAATATGGATCAGAACAGCCCTGAATATTATATCGAGTTATCAGAACAAGCTGATTGGACAAAGGCCAACTATAATGGCGCACTGCATTTTCATGGATGATGATGTTCTGGCATTAATGAAAAATCCGAACTGTATGGCGGTTCACTGCCAGGATGCAACTGCAAAACTATCAGAAGCTTTCTATATGGCAACCCGTTCAGGTGGAAGGTATTTCAATAACGTGGGGGCATTTGACGAGGGATATTGCTTCAATGCATTAGTAATTGATGACAGAAGTATCCGCATGAGGTATATTCTGGGAAAAGAAGTTATAATATAGAAGTAAATATGTGAAGAGAGGAATCGAGTTATTTATGGAAGGAATGTATTTGAAAAATGAGTTGTATAATTTAGTCAAAAACGATACCAATATTTTTGAATTTATACAATCAGGTTCTTTAGATGGGATCTGGTATTGGGATTTAGAAAATCCTGAAATGGAGTGGATGAGCCCTAAATTCTGGGAAACACTGGGTTATAATCCAGATGAAAAAAAGCATTTGGCAAGTGAATGGCAGGATATTATCTTTCAGGAAGACTTGAAATTAGCTATAGAGAATTTTGGAAAACATTGTGCAGATTCTAATCATCCATATGATCAAATTGTACGATACAAACATAAAAATGGGTCTACGGTCTGGATAAGATGCAGGGGTTTAGCTATAAGAGACAAAAATGGAAAAGCCATTCGTATGCTGGGAGCGCATACTGATATCACGGACCTGAAAGAAAAAGAAAAAGAGATTACAAGGCTAACTAAAGAATATGAAAAAGTATTTAATGGGACTCAGGATGCCATGTTTCTGATAAAAGTACTGAAAAATGGTGAATTCCGTTATGTTCGAAATAATCTTGCCCATCAGAATAAGACAGGTATTCTTCTTGAACAGATAATGAATAAATCTCCACAAGAATTGCTTGGTAAAGAAATGGGAGATATTGTTTCAGAAAACTATAAAAGATGCGTTGTGGCCTGTAATAGTATCGCATATGAAGAAGAATTAAATTTACCTGTTGGGGAACGTATTTGGTTAACGACTTTAACTCCCATTATTGAAGATGATAAAGTGTCTCACATTGTAGGTTCAGCAACAGATATAACAGAGCGCAAAAAATTGGAAATAGAGCTGGAAAAACAAGCCAACTTCGATAAGCTAACAGGACTTCCTAACAGGAGATTGTTTTTTGAGAGATTAGAGAGACTAATTCTTGAAAGTGAAAGAGATAATACTCAGTTTGCACTGCTTTTTATTGATTTAGATGGATTTAAAGACATCAATGACAGCTATGGGCATGAAGCTGGGGATGAGGTTTTAATATCTGTAGGACAACGAATTCAAAAGTATATCCGAAAGTCAGATACAGCCGCAAGAATGGGTGGAGATGAATATTCAGTGATTCTACGAGGTATTAGAGATAAAAAAGAGATTGGCAATGTAGTTCAAAAGATCCATAGGGCATTGCAGGAAGTTATGCATATAGGGGATAATGAATGTTATATGAACTCTTCTATTGGTATTGCAATCTATCCTGACAGTGGTAAAGACAGTGAAACTTTGTTGAGAAATGCAGATTCCAGAATGTATGAAGTGAAAAGAAATGGTAAGGGTGGATTTGAATTTTTTGAAGATTCATTTGTCGAGAATATATAAGGTCCAACTCTACAACCGAAAAAATTAACGGAAGCGCCAACATAATTGACAACTTCCGTATTTCTATTCTTTAACTGTAATATCATTACCGGCTTGTAAACCGATAAAAGAAAGCAAAATAATTAAACCTATAAAAATCATAATTGGAACAGACCAGCTATACGTAAAATCATATATTGTTCCCATCAAAGTAGGGCCAATTGCTGCCAACAAATATCCTGCAGATTGCGACATTCCCGAAAGCTCAGATGCCTTTTGGGGATTTGGACTTCTAAGTGAAATAAAAGCAATAGATAAGCTTATACTTCCGCCCATACCTAAAGACATCAGCAATACAGAAAGCACTAAAACAAATGGAGATGTCCCTATTAAAAATAGCAACATTCCAATTAAATAAGTTGAACAGGTAGCCATAACCAAACCTTTTTGATTTTTAAATTTATCGCAGAGGACTGGTATCAGTAATGTAGCAGGAATAGCAACTAACTGATATGTAAGTGCCATATTGCTCGCGAAAGAGTGATCCATACCCTTTGATAGAATTATTGTGGGAAGCCATGCAACCATAGAATAAAAAAGAAGTGACTGTATACCCATAAATATTGTTACAGACCATGCGGTTTTACTTGTCCATATTGAGGTTGAGGAAGTAGAAGCTGAAGTTAATACCGTATCTTTCCTTTCATCAGTTTTTTCTTTTTTAAGCTGTGGCGTCCAAATGACAAGTGTAAACAGCGTGAGCATAAACCATACTGCGAGTGCATTTTTCCAACCTAAATTAAAGCCTTTTGCAAGCGGCATACTGACACCTGCTCCGACAGCGGCGAAAATGCACATTGAAGATGTGTAAACACTTATCATTTTACCAATATTTTTTCCAAATTTCAGCTTGATAATACTTGGAATCAGTACATTGCCGATGGCAATGCCGATACCTAATAAAGCTGTGCCGATAAACAAACCAGACACACCTGTGTAAGAGCGTACGATTTCACCCAGCATAATGATAATAAGACCGAAAAGCATGGTTTTTCCATATCCGAGCTTCTTCGATATATTAGATACAAAAGGAGAAACCACAGCAAATGCAACTAAAGGTAAAGTTGTAATAAATCCAGCCATTCCTGTTGTAAGATCAAATTCTTCTGAAATTAGGTTTACAACAGATCCTACGGCTGTGATGGGTGCTCTCAGATTGAAGGAAATAAATATTATTCCAAGGATAATTAAAATTTTTTCTTTTTTTCTCATTAGCAGGTTCTCCCTATAAATTTATAATTTTTTTTATAGTATTTTTTGCAGAAGCAAGGTCTTTATTTTTGATAGCAGACACTAAATTGCTATGCAATTCGTCTATATAAAGATGTTCATCAATATGGCATATTGTCTTTGATGCTATAAATTCCGAAAAAAACTGTGTAACATATTGATACATTTTGATTAACAATAAGTTATGGGTAGCACAGGCGATAGATATATGAAAATTAATATCTGCTTGTGTATTTTCTTTGATTTCTGTTGACATATTGTTACGTAGCAATAAGCATTGTTCTATCTTTTTAATATCGTCTTCATTCATATGCAGAATTGCAGATTCCACAATGTATACCTCTAATAATGTTCGCACTTCCACAATGTTTTCTTGAGTTACTTCAGTCATCAGACTAAACAAATCAACTTGTAGCCTATCCTTAGCAATTACATAAGTTCCGTTTCCTTGTTTCGACTCAAGTATACCTGCATGAATCAAAGACTGCACTGCTTCACGAACAGTATTTCTGCTTGCACCGTATTGTTTTACAAGTTCAGGCTCAGTGGGCAATTTCTGCCCGACAGTAAAAACATTATTCTTTATCTGCCTCTCTATGTCATCTGCAATTTGTTTAGGTATAGAATATTTTATCGCTTTCATTTTAATCCTCCAATCATCCGATGAATATTTTAATACAAACGACAATAATTGTCAATCATCCTATAGTACAAGTCAAAATGAGAAATCCCTAAATATAAAAAATATGGTAAAATAAATATATTGAACCCATGCGAAATGTTCTGGTAAAAGAAATTATATATAAAGTATGAGAAAGAAATGGAAAGGTGCGGAAAATGAAAGAAAATATAAGTGCGATAAAAAATAAAATTACGCCGGTTCTTCTGCGTTTAGAATTAAAATGTGATTATCTGTCGGATTATCAGAAAAGAATGCTAAAAAGATATGGCGAATCTGCAAGTGGGGAATCCATCATAAGGGATATTCTGATTCCTTCTGATATGCCACTTCACAATCTTCATTATACAATTCAAAAGTTATTTGGATGGCAAAACTCGCACCTGCGCAGTTTTTATTTACCGGAGGATATATATAACAAACTGACAGGAGGTACTGTCAAAGGCTGGTCTGATCTGGTAGGCATACTATTTCAGCCTCCATCTGAATGCGAAGCTGATATTTTCTGGAATGATGATTATGAAAAGGGAAGTTTAAAAGTCTGGCTCAAGAAAAAGTACACAGGTCCGTACATATATGGAGGAACTATGGAACATCCCGAAGCAGCAAGACAAGATGTGCAGAGACTCTTAAAGCGTTTTAAAATGTTAGAAGTTAGGGAACCCTTCAGTGAATATTGGAAACGAGCAGAAAAAGATAAAAATTCTGAAATGAGAATAATAAAAAAAGCTCCATTAATTGAGTTAACCCTGCAGGAGATGAATTCATCTATTATTCTTGATGGTGGAACCGAAAGCTTGTTAGAACGATTAGAAGTAAATAAAGTTATTGCGGCTCAAGGTGAAGATATTAATTTAGAAGGAATTTCCCATGTAACTGAAGAACTTATCTATAATTATGACTTTGGCGATAACTGGAAAATCAAGATAACCAAATATAAAGATTGCGAAGATCTTCTCAAGAATAATATTATTGATGAATATGAACTTAAAGTGGCAGAAGATATTGTAATAAGTAAGCACAAACCGGTTTGTATTAACAAAGTGGGTGTATCTGTGCTGGATGATGTCGGTGGATTAAGCGGGTTTGCTGATTTCTTAGGAACTATATATGAAGGAGAAGACAAGGAAGAAGCATCTGGTGCACGCATGTGGGCAAAGAGCCTGGGCTGCAGGCATCGCCAGGCAGGATGGATGTATTATGGATACTAAAGTAAGAGGTGAACTACGTGAAAGAGATATATTTGCAAAATTATCTTGTTGAAAACTATACACTCATTGCAATGGTGGTAGGTACATATTTTGTTGTTACCATGGAATCAGCGGTAGATATATTTATAAAAAAACGGATGGTTATAAATATGACTCTGCTTTTTATTCTGTCTATGTCGGAATTTTATATGAATTATCTTAAAGACCAGGCTGTATTAGGATTATCGCTCATCATAACAGGTATAATCTATTATTCTCTAAAGCCTTTAGTTATGGCGATACTGATAAATATGGTAGAACCCAAAAATAAAACAATCTATATTCCCGCCATAGTAAATTTTCTTTTTTACTGTGGTGCATTTTTTAAAAACAATGTATTTTATTTTGGAGCTGGTGGAAGCCTGGAAGTTGCACTTTTAGGGCATGCCTTTATTGTTACAGAATGGGTATATTGGGTGATACTTCTTCTTATATTGAATCTGAAATTTTACACAAATAAAAATATAAATCAACTTCAAGCCTTCTTCTGCATAGCATGTCTAATGGCAGCAAATATTATGGAATCAATAGGGATGAGTGTAGGAATATTGAACGAAACTTATGCTGTAGCATTTTTGTTTTATTACCTTGTAATACATGTATATATATCACAGCAGATAAATGAGGAAAAAGAACTAAAACTCAGGGAACAAAGATTATTACTGATGCTTTCACAGATACAGCCTCACTTCTTATATAATACATTAAATACAATAACTGCACTTTGCCGAGTAAATCCGAAGCTTGCAGAGGAAACAACTATAAAATTTTCTGGATATCTTAGGGAAAATATGTACAGCATGGGCGAAAATGACACAAATCCTTTTTCTCAGGAACTAGAACATACAAATATTTATCTGGATATAGAAAAACTGAGATTTGGAGATAGAGTAAAGGTAAAATATGATATAAAATCAGATGATTTTAATATGCCAACTCTGACTTTGCAGCCAATTGTGGAAAATGCAGTTAAGCACGGAATATGCAACAAACTTGAGGGTGGAACCATAAAAATTTCTGCAGAAAAGAAGGGGCGAGATCATATCATAACAATTCAAGATAATGGAATAGGTTTTGAAATAGACAAAGCATTAAATGATGGAAGACCACATGTTGGGATACATAATGTAAAGGAACGGCTAAAAAGTATGGTCAGGGCAGAAATGGAAATTATAAGTTTTATAGGAATTGGAACAACTGTAAGAATTATTATTCCTGGAGAAAGAAAAAATACAAGATTGGAGAGTGGTGAAAGACGTGAAATATTTAGTATTGGACGATGAAATAATTGCAGCAGAGTATCTTGCAGCATTAATACGTGAAGTTGATGAAAAAGCAGAAGTTGTAACAGAAATTAATCCTGTTAAGTCACTGGAACTTGCCAAACAACAGTTTCATGTTTGCTTTGTTGATATACAAATGCCAGGGTTAAATGGAATAGAGTTTGCAAATAAGATTAAGCAATTGTACCCGAAGACTAATTTTATATTTGTGACTGGTTATTCGGACCATATGGGAGAGGCCTTTAGACTCGATGCAAGTGATTATATAATGAAGCCAGCGAACGTAGAGCAGATACGTCACGCACTTGAAAATCTAAGGTATTCATCTCAAGAAAGTCCAGTGGGGGAAGAAAAGCAGAGGATACAGATAAGCTGTTTTGGAAATTTTGATATACTTATAGATGAAAAACCTGTAAAATTTAAATTTGACAAGACAAAAGAACTTTTAGCATATCTTGTTCATCGAAAGGGCACAAGATGTACTTCAAAGGAAGTAATTGCAAATCTATGGGAAGAAGAAGGGCATGATTCTTACTATAGGATGCTGAAAAAAGATTTGCAGGATGTGCTTAACGAACTTGGATGTGGAAAAATAATATATAGTGAAAGAGGGCAGGTTGGATTGGCAAACTTAGAATGTATAGAGTGTGACTACTTTAAGTGGATAGAAAATATGGTGGAGGGAAGAAAATTCTATCATGGAGAATACATGGCTCAATATTCTTGGGCGGAAGAAGTTAATGCTTTTATTAATATGCATTGACACTTCCTTGACATTTTATTGACACTTCCTTGACGGAGAGAATGTTATACTGAAATTGTAATTTTGTACATTATAATATTTTTGGAGGTGTTTTTATGAACGAAAAGAACAAAGTGATCAGATTACCCAACAAAGTAGAAGCCATTATTCCAATTGTTTTTCTTTTGACAATAATGATTACAAACTATGCACTTGGGTGGGGACTCGATCCTCATATTCCTGTAACTCTTTCATGTGGAGTTGCTATGCTTATTGGAAAACTGTGTGGCTATAACTATAAGGAAATGCTTGCGGCAGGACTTGAAGCGGTTAATCAGTCCCTTGAAGCAATAATTATAATTCTTCTTGTAGGATGCCTGATTGGTTCATTTACTGCATCTGGAACTATCCCAGCAGTAGTATATTATGGACTAAAGCTACTTACACCAGCTATATTCCTTCCATTTGTGACAATTCTTTGTGCAGTTGTAGGGATTGCACTGGGTTCGGCATGGACAGTATCAGCAACGCTTGGTATTGCATTTATGGCTATAGGGACAACAATGGGGTTAAACCCGGCACTTATTGCAGGAGCTGTTCTTTCGGGAGCGTGTTGTGGAGACAAGTTCTCACCACTTTCAGATTCAACAAATCTGGCTGCAGGTTCTGCACAGACTGGACTTTTTGATCATGTGGGAGCAATGGTAACTACAACTTTACCAAGTTTAATTATGGCAACATGCATATTTGCATTTTTCTCACTTTCAAACGTTGGAAGTTATGACCCTACGCTTGCAAATGAGCTGTCAGCGGCAATCGTTGAACACTATACATATATGAGCCCAATTCTTCTTATTCCTATTTTACTGATTATAGTAGTAGCGGTAATAAAGATGCCAGCTATTCCTTCGGTAGTACTTCTTTCTTTGATTGGATGTGCATTTGCCTTAATATTCCAAGGGGCTGGAATCGCTGACTGCATCCAAATGCTCCACTATGGATATGAGGCTGAATCAGGAAACGCATTGTTTACAAAACTTGTAAACAGAGGTGGTATGGATAGTATGCTTTGGACTAACAACCTTGTAATAGTTGCGGTTGCTTTTGGTGGTGTACTTCAAAAAATTGGTTCAGTAGAATCACTTCTTGGTGGACTTATCAAGAAAGTTAAAACTCCATTCCAGTTAATTCTAGTTACCATTACAACTTCAATGTTCTGTATTACAACTATGTGTGACCAGTATTTAGGATTAATAATTCCTGCATCAATGTATAAGGATAACTTTGACGAAATGGGTCTTGGAAGAAATATGCTTTCAAGAACACTTGAAGATGGTGGTACTTTATGGTCACCACTTATTCCTTGGTCATCTTGCGGTGCATATCATGCAGCAGTACTGGGTGTTCCAACACTTTCATACTTGCCATATTGCTTCATGAATATAATAAACCCTATTTATGCTATTGTTACTGCAAGCTGGGGTGGAAATATTTTATATGCTGATGGATCAAGAACCAATGCGTTTGGTAAACTAATAAAAGGTCGCGGACCAGCTGCTGCACCAGAAGAAGCATATGAAAAGGCTATGAAAGCTCTTGCAGAAATAAGAAATGCGGAGAATCTTAGTGGCCTGCAGAAAAAAATCAGCTAATACTATCAATATACGAAAGGATATAATATGGAATATTACGGAATCATGCCAGAACGAAAAACGTGGGTAAAAGTTGCAGTTATAATATTGGGAGTTTACACTTTCTATAACTCAGTTGTAAATCGTAACTTGCTTTACCTGCCATTTGGAATTATCATGATTCTTGCAACTTTTTCTGACAGAAAACATGTAATTTCACAAGAAGGTGTGGATATTCTTTATACTGTCTGTGGAACGAAGTTTCATAATATGTGGGACTGGAATGCAATAAATACAATTCATACAGATTCAATCAAATCCAGACCCAATGTAGAAATGCATATTGGTAAAGATGTGATATCTAGAAGGTTTATTTTATCAAAAGATGATGCTAAAAAAGCAGTAGCTATTGCAAGGAAAATGAATTCAAAGATTTATATAGCAGAAATGAATAAAGCTTAATAATTTTGAAGGTGCCTGATGGTTTGAATCAGGCACTTTTTGCTTTCAATTGCAATTATAAGGTTAATATGTTTTCAGGTGGAGAGTTAAAGCGATTGGAGATTGCAAGTGTACTCGCTAGAAAATTAAAGGTTGTGCTATTTGAAGAGCCTAAGGCAGGTATTGATGTTTTAATCGTAGCCGGCTGTGGTATTCATAATTCGGGATGCAATACTGCTCAAAATGATGATTTCTGGAGGATTGTAAAATGGATGGAACAAAGAGAATAAATATCAAGATCGGGTTGACTGTGATGGTTGTACAAAAGCAGGATCAGCGAAGTGGAAAACTTACAGAGGGTACGGTAAGAAGGATCCTCACGAATTCACCTGACCATCACCACGGCATAAAGGGAATGCTTGAGAGCGGAATTGTGGGCAGTGTGAAAGAGATAAAGTAAATTATATGCAACCTTTCGATTGTGGGAGGTTGTCTTTTTGTGGGTATATATGTTTAGATAAGCTAATGTTTATAATCAGGAAGATCAGTGAGGTGAATAATGATGAGTAAAAAACATAAATATATATACATTTTGTTATCTGCAATAATTGCGACAGCAGCAATCCCCGGTTGCAGTGACATAAGAAATACGGCATTTGAAGAGGCTGAAACAGCAGGCCTCCCGGTTCCTGCGCTGCTTGAGGATAGCAACTCAGATCCAGAAGTAGCAGATTATGAGCTGACTGCTCAGTTTGGAAGCAGTACATTTTTTGAAGATAAGAAAACTCAGACTATGGGCTACAATGGAAACTTTTTGGGACCGGTCGTGATTGTAAAAAGAGGCGAACAAGTGAATATGCATGTAAAAAATGACTTGGACGAGGATACATCGGTTCACTGGCATGGGCTGAAGGTGAGCGGGGACAAGGACGGAGGACCTCATCAGACAATAAAGCCGGGAGAAATCTGGGAGCCTTCATTTGTCATAAATCAGCCTGCTGCAACGCTGTGGTTCCATCCTCATGTGATTGGAAGCACTGCAAGTCAGGTTTATTATGGTCTTGCAGGGGTTATGATTGTTGAGGATGATGTAAGCGAAGAGCTTGATCTGCCAAAGACATATGGGGTCGATGATATACCCCTCATTTTGCAGGACAGGAGCTTTAATAGTGATGGCAGCTTTAACTATAATTCAAACATGATGGATGGGGCTGTCGGGGACACGATCATAGTGAATGGGGCAATTGCTCCTACGCTTGAGGTAAGCCAGGTAAAAATGAGGTTCAGGATAATTAATGGTGCGAATGCAAGTAACTTCAACCTTACTGTGGACGATGGTGCGCAATTTCATCAGATAGCGTCGGATGGAGGATTTTTAGAAAGTCCGGTTCTCGAAAAAAGCCTGTTCATTTCTCCGGGTGAGCGTGCCGAAATTATTGTTGATTTCAGCAGGTTTGAGAAAGGCCAGACTGTAGCCATGAAGAGCGGTGACTCTGATGTGATGTATTTCAGAATTGCTGATTCTCAGAAAGATGATACAATTATACCAGATGAGCTTGCAGAGATTGAAAGAATGAAGATTGATTCTTCGACACCTGTTAAAAGGATTGAGCTCGATGGGATGGGCCACATGGTTGCAATAAATGGCAGAAAATTTGACATGGAAAGAATAGATGATGTTGTCGAGCTTGGAGTTATCGAGGTATGGGAAATCACGAGTGCAGCTTCGATGATGCACAGCATGGGGCATCCTTTCCACATTCATGGTGTGCAATTTCAGATTTTGTCAAGAAGCTCAGGCCAGCTTAGCAGCAATGAGCTTGGCTGGAAGGACACAGTTTTTGTTGCCCCTGGTGAAATAGTTAAAATAATGGTTCAGTTTGAGGAAAAAGGTATTTTCATGTATCATTGCCACATACTTGAGCATGAAGAAGCTGGAATGATGGGGCAGATAAGGGTCAAATAGTTAATAAAGTAGAAGGAAGGTACAATGTCATGAGTATTAAAACTAAAGTTTGTGAAATCTCAGAGTATTGGTTTTCTAGAGTAGATGAATGTGGTTTAAGTGTGGATGCATTAGAAGCTAATGAAAGATGTTGGAGATGTGGATATAAAAATACACTTGAAAAGTGTCATATTATTCCGGACTCTTTGGGTGGAAAAGACGAACCTTCGAATTTAGTTTTACTTTGCCATAGATGTCATTTAGAAAATCCAAATGTTACTGATCCTGAAATAATGTGGGATTGGATTCGGGCTTATGGTACATCATTTTATGATACGTTTTGGTTTTTAAAAGGGATGCAGGAATATGAATTTATATACGGTAAGTCTTTTGAAGAAGAATTAAGTAGATTAAATATAGATGATGAAATTCAATTTAAAGATCTATTTGAAGATGAGTTAAAGAAAACAGCATTTCATTTTGGACATCCTTACTTAAATTCTGCAACAGTAGCCGGTGTCATGAGAATCGTAATAAAAAAATATATTATTTAATGAAAAAATGAGGTATGGTTTATGAATCAAAAGACATATGAGTTTGAAGCAGTAATCCAGAAAGTTCAAGATATAGATGGAGCTTATGTAGCATTTCCTCATGACCTGAAGCAGGAATTTGGGAAGGGAAGAGTTAAAGTGCATGCTGTTTTTGACGGGGAAGCTTATAATGGCAGTATAGTAAACATGGGCGTAAAAAATGCGGATGGATCTGTATGTTATATCATTGGGATTAGAAAAGATATCAGGGCGAAAATCGGAAAACAACCTGGGGACAGCGTAAAGGTAGCCGTCAAAGAGAGGGCCTAGACAAACTGATAAGAAAAGTAAAAAAGAGGAATAGTATAGAATAGTTAAGAATGGACATATTAATCTCGATTGGAACGGAAAGATACCACTCTGAGCTGAAGGAAAAGCTTCTTCTGCATGGCGGTAAATCTGCTGGAGCTTGAGGATTTGAAATCAGCAGCGAAGGAAATAGAGGAAGAGGTATCCATAAAATCTCTTACAGTCAAAGAGAAGGCTGCTGTTGCTACAGAGGTTTTAAAATCAGCAGCAGCGCGAAAAAAATATTGTACTTAAGCTCAGGAAAAAAGAAAAGTGAACAAGTGTAGAATGGGAGGAACAGAAATGGTTGTTACGAGCAAGGGCATTGTAAATGGATTCTTCTACAATGAGCTGTACAGACGGATGGATGGGCATATCCTTGAGATGTATACCTTAAAGGGTGAATACAGAAACTGATTATTGTGCGGATTTGACCTGTGTGAATAAATATGATAATATAGTTCAATATTGAACTATATTTCGGAAGGTGACCTTATGAGAAAAGAAGAAATAAATGTTAATAACAGCATCTTTTTAATATTCAACTGGAAACTCAAAAAAACATATGAGATGATGTTTCAGAAAACATCACAGGAGCTGAATCTTACTCAGAGCGAGATTGACGTGCTCCTGTTTTTGAGTAACAACAGACAGTTTGACACGGCAAGCGAGATAGTCAGATACAGGGTAATGTCAAAATCCATGATATCGAAATCTGTGGACTCTCTGCATAGAAAAGGCCTTATATATTATGTCGTGGATGAAGACGATAAAAGGTGCATTCATCTTAAGCTTGAGCCTGAAGCATTACCTACTGTGAATAAGCTGCAGGAGCTGCAGAAGGACTTTTTTGAGATCCTCACGCATGACATAAGCGAGGAAGAATACAAAGCTATGAAAACTGCGCTCGACAAGATGCACAGTAACATAACAGGAAAGTTTGATTAAAGAAAGGAACAAAACGACGTGAATAACAGACATAATAATGAACTGGGAAATGAAAAAATAAGCAGTCTACTTTTCAAGATGGCTGTACCTGCGATTACAGCTCAGATAATAAATCTGCTGTACAATCTTGTGGACAGGATGTACATAGGACATATTGAGGGTGTAGGAGCCACGGCGCTTACCGCAGTGGGCGTGACGATGCCGGTGATTATGGTCATATCGGCTTTTGCTGCGCTTGTAAGTATGGGAGGCGCTCCCCGAGCTTCGATAATGATGGGGAAGGGTGATAAGGACTCCGCTGAGAAAATCATGGGAAACTGTACTACTGCTCTTGTATTTATATCAGTTATTCTTACTGCCGCTGTGCTGCTGTTTGGGGAAAATATGCTCATGGCTTTTGGAGCAAGCGAGAATACCGTTGAATACGCGCTTGATTACATGAACATATATGCCTGCGGAACGATTTTTGTGCAAATTGCCTTAGGGCTAAATGCATTCATCACTGCACAGGGATTTGCAAAGATAAGCATGATTACTGTGCTCGTAGGAGCCGTGCTGAACATTATATTGGATCCGATTTTCATTTTCGGGCTCGACATGGGAGTAAAGGGGGCAGCACTTGCAACCATAATATCCCAGGCGGTGTCTGCGTTATGGGTTCTCAGATTCCTTACAGGAAACATGACTGTGCTTAAAATCAGAAAAAGACATCTGAAAATAGATTTCAAAGTGCTGCTTCCGTGTCTCGCACTCGGACTGTCTCCTTTCATCATGCAGTCTACAGAGAGCATACTCATTGTATCTTTCAACACATCTTTGCTGAAATATGGCGGAGATCTTGCTGTAGGGGCAATGACTATACTTTCGAGTGTAATGCAGTTTTCGATGCTGCCGCTGTCAGGGCTGACACAGGGCGCGGCCCCGATTATAAGCTACAATTATGGGGCAGGAAATGGAAGTCGGGTAAAAGATGCGTTTCTTCTTCTGCTTAAGATATCTCTGATTTATTCGGCTGCTCTCTGGGCGATTGCTATGATATATCCGCAGATATTCGCTGTGATTTTCACAAAAGATGCTGAGCTCATTGGAATATCAGTCAGGTCCATGAGGATATATATGGCGGCTTCATTATTATTCGGGATTCAGATAAGCTGCCAGCAGACATTCATAGCGCTTGGCAATGCAAGGACTTCGGTATTTCTTGCTGTGCTTAGAAAAATAATACTTCTTATACCGCTCATCTATATATTGCCGATTTTTTTCGAAAACAAGGTGGATGCAGTGTTTCTGGCAGAGCCGGTTGCGGATGTAATAGCAGTCACTGTGACAAGCCTTATGTTCTTAAGGCAGTTCAAAAATGTACTGGCAGAGCTGGATGTTTATGAAAAAAACATAATTTAGTTTACATTTAGTTTGCATTGTAATAATTCTGGAAATACTTTATAATTTACATTACAGATGAACTATTATCCAGAATGGAGAAAATATTTATGGGTTTGTTAATTAATATGGTGATTGCACTTCTGAATACATTCTGATAAGAAATATTAACACTGAAGCATATATCGAAAAACTTATATACAGAATATTTGAAGTGCTAAGGGCGCCACTAGATTTTAAGGGGCAGCATAAGAATGTTATCTGAATCTCTATGACTGGTATTCAAGAAATGCCTCAAAAATAGTGCCGAGCCCAGAAGGCGTTTTTTACCCGATATGGCTTTCGGTTTCTTCTGAAATGATTCTGTAGACAACTATGTGGGAAATAAGAAAAGAACAGTTAGTAAATATTATAAATGCTTAATTGAGGAAAACGGGAGGCTAGAATGAGTCTTTTAATAAACAACTCAGAATATAGATATATTGAAATTGCGCAGGCTGTTTTTCAGGAGCAGTTTAAGAGGGATCCAAAGCTCGAGCTTGAGATGGACGAGAGAAGAAAGCGGCTAATGTATGATGATGTCGTTTATAATATCAGTTTTCTGATGACAGCGGTAAGTCTCAAAGATGAGAGAGTGTTTACCGAATATGCTAAGTGGATATATGAGCTGCTATGCAATCTGATGAAGGACCTTGACAGGGACAGGATAATGGAGCACATGGTAGGTCATTATCAGATCCTTTCGGAGATATTTAAGAAAAAAGCCAGAGGTATGGTTTCTGAAGAGGACATTGAGCTGTCTGCAAGGTATCTCAGCAGCGCAATAGAATCTACAAGAGCCTCTGTAACGGACATCACGCTGTCTTCGAATTTTTCTGAAGGCAGTAATTATGAAATACGCAAGGCTTATCTTGAACATCTTCTCAAAGGCGAAACAAGAAAAGCTCAGGATCTCATAGAAGAAACAAGAAAACAGGGAGTCCCGCTTGTTGAAATATATGAAAGCATACTAGCCAGAACGATGGTAGAGATAGGAAGCCTTTGGCACAGAAATATCATCACCGTAGAAAAGGAGCACTATGCTACTTCGGTAACACAGACTATAATGTCGAGCTTTTATGATGAGATATTTGCAAGTCCAAGAAAGAACAAGTCCCTGCTGTCCTGCACTGTAGGAACAGAACTTCACGAAATGGGAATAAGGATGCTCTCAGATATCTTTGAATACAGAGGCTGGGATACATATTATATGGGAGCAGCACTGCCAAGAGAGGCTTTGATAAGATCGATAGAAGAGCATAAGCCGGATCTTGTGGCTCTTTCTGTAACCATGCCGATTTACCTTGTCGACTGCAGGGAAATCGTAAGCTCAATCAGGGAGCGTTATCCTGATATCAAGATAGCGGTAGGGGGCCAGGCATTTGACTATACGAGCGATATCTGGAAGGTGTGGGGAGTTGACTTTTATTCTGAAAAGGCTACAGATCTTGTAAGATTGGCAGAAGAGGAATTTAGATAAGTAAGGAGTTTATTATGGCTGAAAAGATATCGTTCCTTATGGAATGTGACAGAGACTGGAATATTACAAAGACAATATGGTATCAGCCAGTATACCTTATATCACCATTCGAAAAAAACCTTCTGAATATATTTGCAGACGGAGATCGTGAAAAGCTTTCAAGGCTCGTAGAAACTGTACTTATTGAAGATGTGGATCAGATATTTGATGTGAATTTCAGAATAAGAACACCTGATATAAGGGTGGCGATTTTTGTTATTTCACATAATGACATATTTCTTGTCTATGGACAGGATACCTCAATTCTTGGAAGGGACTGCATGACTTCTGCATGCAATGACATAATACTCAAGTTCATGAGCTCAATGGTAAAAAACATGGACAGAGAATTCACTTCTGACAATGAAAGGACCATAAGGATTCAGTTTGAGCAGATACAGAAGCTGAATAACAATCTTTTGAATCTGCAGAGAGAGCTTAAAAAATCAAACGCGAGGCTAAACAGGCTGAATGAGGATCTGAACAACCGTCTGGTAAAGGATGCGCTGACTGGACTTGTGAGCAGGTATCAGTATCGTGAAGAAATTGAACTCATGATATCCAAGTCACCTGACAGGCAGGGGATATATGTTTTTCTTGATATAGACGGATTTAAAAATATTAATGATACTTACGGGCATGCCGCAGGAGACGAGTATCTCAAGGAATTTGCATCAAGGATGATGAAAATACCTTATTACGATATAATATGCATGAGGATTGCCGGAGATGAATTTGGGCTCTACATACATGGATATGACAGCGTGGGTGAGAATGACGTGAATGAACTTTGGGAAAAAATAAAAAAGTATATCCTGAAGGATCCTGTTTTTATAGATGGAACATCTCTTGATATAAGCTGCAGCGCCGGAATGGCTGCCTACCTGAGAGACACGATAAATATTTATGAGCTGATAGAATATGCTGATTTTGCTATGTATGAGGCAAAAAAATCAGGAAAGAACAGATTCAGCGACTTTGACATGAAAAGATATGAAAATAGGCATATGATAGGAGCAGAAAAATGAAAGACAAAGATAAATCAGTAAAGGGAATGTGGGAAAGATATCTCATGACTATTGGAGAAAATCCGGAGTCTACTGAAATGACGTACCAGTCATGGTGTTTCTGCGATAATCAGGGACAAAAATGTCACAATAGTTCATTTCAGGGACATAAGTGAGGAGCATGCCATGATAGAAGGAGAGGGCGGTAAGTCTCTGGATTACTGGAGAAGAGCTCATATAAATTTTTTCACAAGAGAGCTTGAGGGAATTGGAGCTGAGTTCAATGAGGATGTACTTGTAGTGTTCGAGGAGTTTGAGGTTGTATTCCAGTTCTAAAATATGGTATTATAAAGGAGGATGTTCATGACAAAATGACAAATTGAATCGAAGCTAAGCGAAGCAATAAGTAAGTTTGAGATTGAACAGATGGGAAGAGGACCTGAGAAGATAAGAACGATCATATTTCAGGATCTTATAATAATAAGGCTGAAAGGTTTTCTGAGCACTTCAGAAAAAAACTTGCTCAGAACAAGGACGGCGTCGAGCTGATAAAGAAGATCAGAACTGCGCTGTTTGAAAACGCGAGGGAAGAACTTGAAGCGGTAATAAAGTCTGTTATAGATATAGAAATAATAAGCACATATTCAGATGTCAGCACAAAGACGGGCGAGAAGATAATCACCATAGTGTCAGATAAGAACATTGAGGAAATGATATCAGATTAATTGATTTGGAAGGCTTTTAGAAAGGTTTTTAACCAGTCGGAAGTTAGCCAGTAACGATACTCTTGGATGAGGATCGTTATTGGCTTTTTTTATTATAAAAAATCAGGAGAGAAAGGGAAAGTAATTGATGATTGAAAATAAGAAAAAATCGAGATGGAAGTATGTTATCCTTGGAATAATAATAATGATGTTTCTTGGAACTGTATATTCTTACAGCGTTTTCAGAATTTCACTGGAGCAGGCCTTTGATATTGGGTCTGCGCAGAGCGGGCTGCCATATATGACGGCACTTGCCTTCTATGCCATATTCATGTTTATTACAGGAAGGTATATTGAGAGGTTTAATCCCCGGGTTATAATACTTGTTGGAGGGTTTCTGGTCTCTGCGGGATGGATTTTGTCATCCTTTGCAACTGGAATAGTTACACTTACGATTGCATATGGATGCATTGGAGGTGCCGGAGTAGGAATCGCATATGGAGTTCCTATGTCCGTAGTTGCAAAATGGTTTCCAGAGAAAAAGGGCCTGGCCGTTGGAATGGTGCTGATTGGATTTGGGCTTTCGCCACTGGTCACGGCTCCCCTCGCAAGACAACTGGTTGAATATTTTGGCGTGCTGAAGGCTTTTCTTGTTCTTGGAATAGGCTTTGCAGTATTGCTGCCGTTCTTATCATATTCGTTCAAGTATCCAGCAGAGTCAGAACTCAGGGATCTCAATCAGATCCAGGCATCCGGGGAAAACGTTCGTGATCTTGCGATGGCCGAGATGGTAAGGACAAGAAGCTTTAATGGTCTTTACCTTAATTTTGTAGCAGGAACTATGATAGGACTTACGATAATAGGGATGACCACGAGCACTGGTGTTGAATTTGCCGGGATGGAAACAGGAGAGGTAATAAGCTTTATGGCTCTATTTGCCATATTCAATGGACTGGGAAGACCTTCATTCGGATGGATAACGGACAGGCTGGATTCCAAAAAAGCCATGCTGCTGTCATATGCACTTATTATAGCTGCATCTCTGCTGCTTATTGTTGCGGGTAAAGATAATAAGCTTGTATATATCATCTCATTTTCCATATTATGGTTCAATCTCGGGGGATGGCTTGCAATTGCTCCTGCTTCAACGATGAAGCTTTATGGCGCGAAGAATTACGCTCGCAACTATGGTCTTGTATTTACAGCATATGGCATTGGGGCAATAGCAGGAGTTTCCACGTCCGGTCTGCTGCTGGATATACACAAAAGCTATTATTTCGTATTCTCTTACATTATAGCGCTCTGCATGGCAGGAGTATTAGTGGTTTTGATAATGTTTAAACATGAATCGTCATCAAGGACTGAACTGTACATCCATGCAAAAGGTCAGTGGTTTGGGATAAACTATAATATGGGTATCCATGGAAAGAGAGGCGACGATGCTCCCAAGCAAGGCAACGGTCATAATTGACCTTACCGTGGATCCGGATATCATAACTATGGTGAATATAGACAAGTGGGGGACCATACTTAACTATTCCTATATTCCTTCAGACGATCAGGACAGGATAAGGCACAGAAAATACCTGGATTAGTATAGAACAAGCGATGCGCAGGCATATATGTCACAGTTTTATCCGCATATAAAGAGAAGTATAATTGAAAGCTGGAGCGGGCTTTTTGATGAGAGCATAATCCTTTGGAGCAGCAAATGCTATGGAAACATATGGGAGGTAATAAAAGAATGGATATCAGAAATAATAAGATAATCCTGTATTCATCTCAGGCTGAGGCAGTTCTACAGATAATTGAGCGTGACGGAGAGTGCTTTTCAAAGAGAAAATATGTTGCGAGGCCTAAAAATGCAGAGTACCCGTACTGAGCTTTCAAGGATATTTACAGCGTAGAGGCATCAGGGGACAGCAGGATAATAAAGCTCGAGGTTCCTGTAGAAGCGGCTGTTTTTTTTGACATGTACGACTGGAACAAGATACTCAGCCTGAAATACATAGGCGAGACAGAAAAGGACGAACAGGAATTTAGAAAGATGCTCAGAGATTACGGAATCACCAGAGAAAGCGATGTCGTGCTTACGAATTTCTACCCGAATCTCAAGCTGCAGGAAGCATACAGGCAGGGCTCTGGACTATAAGGAAAGAGTGGACAGTGAAATGATAAACTGAATCTTAATGAAAATGAGCTGTCGGGAAATAGCTCCCAAAGAAAAAAGCGACTCGTTACTTTAAAACCCCTGTTCATAGATGGTACCAAAATTGAAGCAATGCAAATAGATATACATTTGTATGGAGAGGAACTGTAAATTATCATTTAGAAACCATGTTTGTTGTAGAAGGAATTTATAAAGTTAAGGATATTATTGCTAAAAATAGAAAGCGAAAATTATTAAACTTAGAAAAAACTTCAAATAATTCAATCATTGAAATCGGAAATATATGTAGGCATCGGTTCACACCCAGACGGAAAACCGGCTGAGGATATATCACAGAGAGTAATATTTGTAAAAAAAGGGTATAGATATCGAGTACCTTAGTATATTGCGATTGCTAAGGGAGAGTTTTGGAGGTCAGTAATATGAAAAATAAAATAAACCGCAGAAATCTGAAGATAAGCCTTTTATTTACAGCTGCAGGGATAGTCGCAAGCACATTTGCCGCTATGTATCAGCTGGATATGTTCAGTGATGCAATTAAGAATCAGATTATCCTGCAGCTGGGATCGACAGAGGCTCTTATAGCCATTGCAGCTGTTCAGGGCGGTATAATAACTCTGATATCTTCATTTGCAGGACTTATTATTGCGGAAAAGGTAAGTCTGAGGCTCAATTTCCGTTTCGACAAAAACTCGCTCATGATTGCTATGGCAATCGGGTTTTTGACGGCAGCTGTCATAGTGCTTTCGGACAGGCTGATCTTTGTGAGGTATCTGCCTCCTGAAATTGCGAATTATGAATTTTCGCTCCTGTATCTTGTCACAGGCATTCTATACGGTGGTATAATTGAAGAGATAATGCTGAGGCTTTTTGTCATGTCATTTTTTGTATTAGCGCTGTGGAAGTTTTTTTCAAGAGGCAGCGACAGGAATAATATACCTGGCTGGATATATATATCTTCAATCTTTATTTCGGCTGCACTTTTTGCGGCAGGGCATATTCCATTTACAGCACAGATCATAGGCTTATCCCTGCCTGTACTGGCAAGAACATTTCTTCTCAATGGCATAGGCGGCATAGGATTTGGGTATCTATACTGGAAGCGTGGACTGGCATATTCTATGTGCGCTCATGCATTTACACATGTTTTCATTAACCTGATATCGGCAATATTTACTTTAGGGAGGTAAATACAACAAATGAAAATTGGACAATTTGCAAAGCTTAATAATACAAGCATAGATACCATAAGGCATTATATGTCACTGGGGCTACTTTTGCCTGAAAAGGCAGGCAATCAGTATGAATTTGACGAAAAATGCATGAGTGACTATCTCGAGATACAGAGATTGAAGCAAATCGGGTTCACATTGTCGGAGATTCAGCACCTCATGCTTTACAAAAAAATGGGAAATATGACAGGATACCGGCAGAGAATGTCCTATCTGTCATACTTTGAAAA
>NZ_AUID01000023.1 GCF_000423525.1 Proteocatella sphenisci DSM 23131
TTTTATATTTATTAAATAGAAGTTGACCGCTTTGGTACATTTCTTCTGCGAGATACCAAAGATGCTCTTCATTTTTTTGCTGTGAAAGTGAGAAATTAAACACAAATCGGCTACAACCTATAGTTTTGTTGATTAGAACAACCTGTTCTTGTGTAGGATATATTCTAAATTTGTATGCTTTGTGTTTCAACATTTTCTTCACCTCGCCTCAATGTTAATATAGTAATATTATACCACTATTATCTATACTTGTAACACTTGCAACCGATTCATCTCCCGCCTTCATTCTCGCTAAAGCGAGCAAGGAGACTTAGAGGCGGGGGTATTCTCGGCACTACTGATAAAATTTTACAAAAAAACTGATTTTCATATAGAAGGCCAGTTTTTTTGTAAAATTATAATTATTTTTAAGTCTAATCTTTGTATGATATGGAGTTGAGTTTCTTTTTAGCCCTTTGTAATGTGCTGCTTATTCCTTTATCACTTATACCTACTATATCTGCCATTTCCGAGTAACTGAAACCCAAAATAAAAAGGTTGACAATCCTGGCTTCTTTTTCTGTAAGTTTGTCTTTTATAGTTCTTCGTATATTTTCATTTTTTTCTTTTTCAATCAAAATTTCTTCCGGACTTTTTGAAAAATCTAAATTTATATTTTCGAGCAAGTCTTCATTTTTTTCATCTGCACTTGAACTAAGGGAAATATAATCATTTAGCGGTATGTGTTTTTGCCTGTTTGAAGTTTTTACTGCAGTCATTATCTGCCTTGTGATACAAAGTTGTGCAAATACATGAAAGTAAACCTTTTTTTCAGGATTAAAATCTCTTATTGCTTTGTAAAGACCTATCATACCCTCTTGAATCAAATCTTCCCTGTCAGCTCCTCTAATGTGATACTGACTGGCTGTTTTTTTGACCAGGTTTTTGTATTTTTTTAGTATTAATTCCTGTTCATCCTTATTTCCATTTTGTGCTCTTATAACTGATTCATCATCTTTATAGCTTGCAGATTCCCTATCTTGCTTTCTCGGTTTTTCCACTGACACACCACCTTTTAAGTTTGGTATCTTACTTGCCTCGTCTCATTTTTTCCAGTTTGTCTACTACGTCTTGATTAAGTATAGTATCCAGAGTGTTTTTGCTCGCATACTTACCGCTTATTTTTTCTTTTATTTTTTTCTGGCTATCTTTAATTTCAAGATGGAGTTCTCTGGTGGACATCCGGTTTGCGCCTTTTCCTAAGACCATATTCTGCTCGGCCATATCATCTGTTGCAACCCTTATTATAGTATTTCTCTTATCTTCAAAATCATGAATAAATTTTTCTATAAAACTGTCTGCTGTCTGATTTTCTTTTGTATATATAATTGTCATGTCCTTGTTTTTTTCTTCTCTGGAAAGAGAAGTTTTTATCTTGTATGCGTCATATACTATATAAGTGTAAATACCCTTATAAGATGAGTACTCCGCTATCATGAAATTAAGTTTTTCTCTTGCGTTTTCAAGGCTAATCTCTGCTGTTTCAATAAGCTCGTCCCATGCATTTATGACATTATACCCGTCTATTACAAGTATTTCTTTTATTTTCCTTTTCACTCACCTATCCTCTTTGCCTTACGGCTTCAAACATCAGAATAGACGCTGCAACCGAAGCATTCAAGGAATTGATGTGCCCTTTCATTGGAATGCTGACAGTAAAGTCACTTTTTTCCTTTATCAGTCTGGATATTCCCTTGCCTTCATTTCCTATCACAAGTGCGATATTACCCTTGAGATCTGTCTTTGTATACTGGGTTCCATCCATATCCACGCTGTAGACCCACACTCCTGAAGCTTTGAGTTTTTCTATAGCCTGAACCAGATTTGTAACTCTTGCTATCTTTACATGACTGGTCGCTCCAGCCGCTGTTTTTTCAACAGTTGCATTTACCTGACACGCTCTTCTTTTAGGAATTATTATAGCATCTACTCCACTGGCTTCGGCGCTTCTTATCATAGCTCCAAAATTATGTGGATCTTCTATTTCATCCAGAATCAGAAAAAAGCTTTCTTTTTCCCTGGTCTGCTCTATTATATCTTCAAGGTCAAAATATTTGTATTCATTGGCTACAGCAATTACCCCCTGATGATTTTTGCTCTCTGACATTTCATCAAGCTTGTTCTTATCCACGACTTTTATCATGATCTTCATATCATTGGCTTTCCCAATTATCTTGTTGATAGATCCTTCATTATCACCTTTTTTAATGTATATATAATCTATTTCCCTTTCGTTTTTAAGGGCTTCGAGTACGGCATTTCTTCCTTCTATCTGCATATTTTCCCTCCGGTGAAATCTCTAAATTTGCAATTCCATCTGCTCTATTCTGTTTCTTGATATTTCTGGTTTTTTACAGCTCATCTTTCCTTCTTTGCATGATCCCTTGTAACAACTCGGTCCACATTTTCTAAAGAGTATAGGAGCTGACTTTTTGCATTCTTCAAGCATTTTGTAAGCAAGCTCTCTTATTTCCCACTGAGCTCTTTCGCAGCATCTGTGCTCAAAAAAGTTAAACAGGCTTCTTGCATTCATTGTAACTACAATCTTGGTTTCACATGCATTCGGAAAGACATATCTTGCATCTTCAATTGCTTCTTTTTCTGTTCTTCCATTTTTTATAAGTTCTGCAACCATTGTATTGTAATCGCTTTGAGCTCTATCCATAGCTTGGACATATATCTGCTTTAATTTTTCATCCGATTCAATTGTAGGAGGTATTATATATTCAAATTGTGAAAGCTTTACATATCTTTGAGACTGCTGGGAATATGAAGCCATTCTATGCCTGACAAGTTGGTGAGAGCAGGCCCTTGATATACCTTCTATGGCAAAGGTAAAGCTAGTATGCTCTACCGGACTTTCATGTCCAAGACTCATAAGCATACTCAGGAATTTATCAACTTCTTGATTTGTCATCTTTTCTGACATTTCCTCAACCCCAACATGTGAATAGCATAGCTTTGCAGCCATTGATACAACTTTATCAGGCTCAGGTGTATGTGCTATAAGTTTTACTTTAAGTGTGCTCATTTTTTTCTCCTTTAAAATCCATTTTTATTTACTTTGTGTTAATTTAGAAAAGTGTCAGCTGATTGCTCTCTGGAAGCCCTTGAAGGCATCCATGACTTATGAGTATATCTGTAACTGATTTATTAGCTTTGGTTCGAGTTCTAAAATCTTCCAGAGAAATAAATTCTCTATCTGCCTGAGCCTCTATATTTTTTGCAACCGTTTCTCCAAGCCCTTGAATTGAACAAAGAGGCGGAAGAAGCTTATTGTCTTCAATCTTGAATTTTTTAGCATGAGATCTGTACAGATCTACTTTTTTTATCTCTACTCCCCTTGAAAACATCTCATAGGCAACTTCCAGAACTATAAGCATTCCTTTTTCTTTTGCAGTTGCATTGTTCCCAAGTACATCAAGTTCTTTTATTTTATCATAGACATATTCTTTTCCTCTGCATATAAGGTCTGCATCAAAATCATCTATCTTTGTAGTAAAAAACGTCGCATAAAACGCTTCTTTATGATGAACTTTGTAATATGCAACTCTAAAAGACATCATTACATATGCTGCGGCGTGAGCTTTGGGGAACATATATTTTATCTTCTGACATGATTCTATATACCACTGAGGCACATTATGTTCTTTCATGTCTTCTATGTGCTCTTCAGTAAGACCTTTTCCTTTTCTGACATTTTCCATTATCTTAAAGGCGGTCTTTGGCTTCAAGTCTTTTAGCATAAGATAATTCATTATGTCATCTCTTGTAGATATTACCTCTTTAAGAGTTGTGACCTTGTTTCTTACGAGTTCTTGAGCATTGTTGATCCACACATCTGTTCCATGTGAAAGACCCGATATCCTTACGAGTTCGCCAAAGGTACTGGGTTTTGTATCCATAAGCATCTGCCTTACAAATTTTGTTCCAAATTCAGGTATGCCCAAAGACCCTGTCTCACATTTTATTTCGCTTAGGTTGCACTCTATGGCATCTGCAGATGTAAATATAGACATAGTATCAGGATCATCAAGTTTTATAGAGGTCGCTATCACTCCTGTAAAATCTTCCAGCATTTTTATTATAGTAGGGACGTCATGGCCCAGTATATCAAGTTTGAGTATTCTTCCACTTATGGAGTGATAATCAAAATGAGTTGTCTTTACCCCGCTTGTCGGGTCGTTGGCCGGATACTGTATGGGTGTAAAATCATATACATCCTTGTAATCTGGAACTATCATTACCCCGCCAGGATGCTGGCCTGATGTACGCTTTACCCCTGTACACCCTTCTCTGAGCCTGCTTATCTCTGCCCCATTTGCAACAGAATCAGTCTCTTCAAGATATTTCATCACGTATCCATATGCCGTTTTTTCTGCTATGGTGCCTATTGTTCCCGCCCTGAAAACGTAATCTGCTCCAAATAGTTCTTCTGTGTATTTGTGAGCAAGAGACTGATATTCTCCGGCAAAGTTGAGGTCTATATCTGGTTCTTTATCCCCCTCGAATCCAAGGAATACTTCAAATGGTATATCATGCCCATCTTTTATGAGCTTCTCTCCGCAATCAGGACAGTATTTATCAGGAAGATCTATGCCTGAAGCATAACTCCCATCTGTAATGAACTCACTGTATTTGCAGGTTTTGCAGACATAGTGAGGGCAAAGGGGATTTACTTCTGTTATATCGCTCATGGTTGCTGCAAATGAAGAACCTACAGATCCTCTTGATCCTACCAGGTAGCCATCTGCTATAGATTTTGTAACCAGCTTTTGAGCTATTATATACATTACTGCGTAGCCATTTCCTATAATAGAATTGAGTTCTCTGTCAAGCCTTGACTGGACTATCTCTGGGAGAGGACTTGAATATATATTCTCTGCTTTTTTAAAACACATTTCTCTTAGCTCTGTATCTGATCCTTCTATGAAAGGCGCAAATGTCCCGTCTGGAATGGGTTTTATAAATTCTATCATGTCCGCAATCTTGTTTGTATTTTCAACGACTACCTCATGCGCTATCTCTGTGCCCATATAAGTGAATTCTTCTATCATTTCATCAGTTGTTCTGAAATAAAAAGCCTTATCTTCTTCTGTAACCGAATATTTTTGTGCTACTTTTAATATATGACGGTATATTCCATCCGATGGATCTTTATAGTGGACGTCCCCAGTTGCTACAACAAGTTTTCCATTTCTTTTTGCATGATTGTATATATTTTTATTTATCTCTTTTAATTCATTTACATCCTTTACTATCCCTTTTTCTATCATAAAGGAATTATGCTCACATGGCATTATCTCTATATAATCATAATAAGCCATTATTTTATCTATCTCTTTATCTGAAAGTTTTCTTTGTACAGCCTGGTATACCTCTCCTGCTTCACATGCACTTCCAACTATAAGACCTTCTCTATACTTGCTTAAAACACTTTTCAGGGTTCTTGGGTTTTTATAAAAATTTTCTATGTGGGCAATTGATATCATCTTATAGAGATTTTTTAAGCCAATCATGTCTTTTACAAGTATGGTTATGTGATTAGGCCTCTTGGTCTTGTAATCTTTGTCTGTATATCTCTCATTTACCTGAGAAAGAATTTCTATGTCATCAGCTCTAAACATTTCTATAAATTTGAGGAATATATTTGCAGTAGCTTCGGCATCATCGACTGCCCTGTGGTGGTTATCAAGCTTTATGCCAAGATGTTTTGCAACTACATTTAGCTTATGCCTCTTTAATTCTGGAAGCAAAACTCTAGAAATTGAAACGGTATCCAGGGCCTTGAGATTATATATTATATCTTGTTTTTTGCAGGCTTCTCTTATAAATCCTGTATCAAAGTCGCTGTTGTGGGCTACCAGCATGCTATCACCAACAAAATCCAGAAAATCAGGCAGCACCTCTTCTATGGTCCGGCTATCTTTTACCATGTCATTTGTTATTCCTGTAAGCTCTGTTATTTTTGAAGGAATCCTCATCTGTGGGTTAATCAGTTCGCTGAAGCGTTCCACTATCTCACAGTTTTTTATTTTAACTGCTCCAATTTCGGTTATTTTTTCATTAGAAGCTGAAAGCCCTGTAGTCTCTAAATCAAACACCACAAAGGTCTGGTCAAATGTAAGATTGTTATAATCTTTAAGTACCATTCCAAGGTCATCTATAAGGTATGCTTCTACCCCGTAGAGTATCTTTATATCATGCTTTTTCCCCGCACTCATGGCATCTGGAAAAGCCTGAACTATTCCGTGGTCTGTTATTGCCACAGCTTTATGACCGAAGTCTTTTGCCTGTTTTACAAGGTCTTCTACATTTGATACTGCATCCATCATGGACATTGAAGTATGCATATGAAGCTCCACTCTTTTTTCTTTAGAAAAATCTCTTCTCACAATTTGGTCCGCTTTGTTTATATCTTTTACCATCACTATGAGCTCTCTTGCATAGGGGTCGTACTGAGCGTCTCCTCTGACCCTTATATAGTCACCCTTCTTGACAATATCTTCTTCGGTGTCTGTAAATAACTTGCAGTGCATGGAATTTGTAAAGTCCGTTACCGAAAATGTCTGAATTACTTTTCCGGAGTTAAGAACTCTTTTATCCGTTGCAAAAACGCCTCCCTCAAATGCAATATTAGGACTTATATCTCTGATTGTTGCAAGCTTTACAGTTTCAATACTTATCTTTCTTCCATGGATAATGTCTTGATCACTTACCTGTTTTTTGGGAGCAGATGCTTTTCGTCCCTTTTCAGCTTTTTGACTTATTATATCAGCTTCTTTTTTAATCATTTCTGAATTTTTATTAATAAAATCTGTTGTATCCTGGGATATGCTGACATCATTTATGTTGACCCTTACATCCACCCCTAAATCAAAAGCCATGATATTTTTCAGCTCAGAATCTATTCGTTTTGTTTTTATGCTGTTAAATACCATTTTATCTTTAACATCAAGGGTTACCTGGGCTTCTGGATTGTTTTCATACTTGATTTCAATATAATTTTTACCACACTTTACAGCAGGGCAAAAAGCCTCAAGCATATATTCTATGTTTGGAATATATGCCTGAAGCAGTTGATCTTTATCTTTGTTTCCCTTATATTTGATTTTTATAAGGGCTTTTTTGATATCTGGATTCTCTCTTACAAAGCTCTCTTCAACACTTCTTATGTCTCTGTAGTTTACTATAGTGTCTGAGTTCGCAGTAAATTCGAGTTTTTTTTCTTCTTTATAAAGACTTATGTTTTCCAGTGAAATATTGTTGTTTCGAAAATATTCTTTTACTTTTTGCATGGCTTTTCTTTCTAATAGTTTTCTATTTCTTTAAGAAGGACAGCCTCTATTTCATCCTCGCTGAACTTGCTTACAATTTTTCCCTTTTTAAAGAGTATGGCTTCCCCATTTCCACCTGCAATTCCTATGTCAGCTTCACTTGCTTCTCCAGGTCCATTTACTGCACACCCCATAATAGCAACTGTTATCGGTTTTTTTATATTTTTTGTTTTTTCCTCAATACTCTCTGCCAGTTCTATAAGGTTTATCCTTGTTCTCGCGCATGTAGGACATGATATTATCCTTAATCCATCTCTTTGCAATTCAAGTGATGAAAGAATCTCTTTTGCAACATATATCTCTTCTACGGGATCTGCTGTAAGTGAAACTCTTATGGTATCTCCTATCCCATTAAGAAGCATGTGGCCTATACCTATCGCAGATTTTATGGTGCCTTTTTTCATCGTTCCCGATTCTGTTATCCCAAGGTGAAGAGGATAATCTGTCATTTGCGCAAATTTGGTGTATGCTTCTATAGTCTTGAATATATCACTTGATTTAAGTGATACCACTGTATTATAAAAATCCAGATCTTCAAGTATTTTTATATGACTCATGGCGCTTTGCACCATGGCATCTGAGCCCTTGCCATATATATTTACAATTTCTTTTTCAAGAGAGCCCCCATTGACACCTATTCTTATCTTTATGTTTCTCTCTTTGGCTTTTTGTATTACCTCTCTTACTTTTTCTGTTCCCCCGATATTTCCAGGATTTATTCTAAGTCCATCTACCCCATTTTCAATAGATTTTATAGCAAGTCTGTGGTCAAAATGTATATCTGCTACAAGAGGTATGTTGATTTTATTTACTATGGTCTTTATGGCTTCTGCAGATTCCACATCCGGAACAGATGCTCTTACAATCTCACACCCGGCTTCTTCAAGCCTCTTTATCTGTGCAACAGTTGCTTTTATATCTGATGTTCTTGTATTTGTCATAGACTGTATGCTTACTTTATGACCACTTCCTATTTTAACATCTCCAATAGTTGTGGTTTTTGTTTTTCTTCTATTTATCATTTTTTACTCCAGTTTATTCTCTAACCAATAAGTCTAATTATATCCTTGAATGTTATAAAGACTGTAAATGCCATAAGAACTGCAAATCCAACCATTGTGAGTTTCATTTCCAGATCTTTGTTCATAGGCTTTCCACTCAAAGCTTCAAATCCATATATCAGTATCTTGCTTCCATCGAGTGCCGGTATTGGAAGAAGATTCAGTATCCCCAGGTTGAGACTCAGTATGGCCGTAAGATAAATCAAATTTATCATTCCTGTCGAAGCCACATCATCTACTATAGCCACTATCCCCACTGGACCAGAAAAACTGTTAATATCTGCTTTGCCTGTAAAAAGTTGCTTGACTACATCTATCATCATAGTACTCATCTTAAGTGTTGCTGTTGTCCCCGCTGAAATTGACTGTCCCAGATTTTTTTCAAAAGCCGGGGAAATACCAATCATCATCTTTCCGTCGCTTTCAACAGGCCTTATTTCAAGTGCTGCGGTCTCTTTGTTTTCTCTTTCCACTACCACACTTATTACCTGGTCTGAATTGGATTCAATAGCTGCTACTACGTCATTCCACGATTTTACTTTAGTGCCTTCAATCTCTATAATTGAATCTCCTTCTTGCATCCCAGCCTCAATTGCAGGCATGTCAGGAGCCAAAGATCCTATTTTGTTTACAGGTACTCCTGTCATAAATACCACAAGTATCATAAGCATAAGCGCTGTAACTATGTTTACAAGCGGCCCCATAACTATTATCTTTATCCTGTCCCAGGGTCTCTGATTCATAAAATTGTCTCCCTCTTCAAAAAGAGAGTCTTCTTCATCTCCAAACCTTACATATGCACCAAAGGGTATTGCCCTAAGTGTATATTCGGTATCTTTATATTTTTTTCCAAATATTTTAGGTCCCATTCCTATAGAAAGTTCATATGCTCTTACGCCTAATATTTTGGCTGTAAGAAAATGTCCCAGTTCGTGTATAAGAACCAGGAATGTAAATATCAGTATCGCTATTATTATACTCATTTATTCTCCTTAACTTAAATCCTATTAAAGGTTACAGATTTTGAATATAGTTTATGAATGTTATTCCATAATAAGTCAAAGGAGCAGTGAACAGTATGCTGTCAAATCTATCCAATATTCCTCCGTGACCTGGAATAAGATTTCCATAATCTTTTATTCCGAATTCTCTTTTTATAGCAGATGCAAACAAATCTCCTATCTGAGAGACTGTGCTCCCTATCATTGCTAAAGGTATAAAATACATGAGGTTGGGTTCTTGAAAATATTTAGCAAAAACCAGTGTCATCACTACTGTTCCCGCAATTCCACCAATAGAGCCTTCTACAGTCTTTTTAGGACTTATTTCAGGTATAAGTTTGTGTTTCCCAAAGAACATACCTGAAAAGTAAGCACAGGTATCACTCCCCCACGCAAATATAAACACCAGCCATATATATATTGTCTGCTGCATACTCATAAGATTTATGTGAGACAAAAATACAGGTATATATATATACCCCATTATGCTTATCATTAAATCTTCGACTCTCACCTTACGGTTCATTATATATACAGCACCAACTGCAAAAATAATATATATTATAGAGATCACTATGTGTGAATACAAGATTCCCGAATATGTCATGGCAGTATACATTATTACAGTAGCGGCATAAATTGTACTTTTAAGCGGTTTGTAGCCACTGCTCTCAAACACTTTGAAAAATTCATACAGTCCTATAAGTGAACATATAAGTGCTCCCAGATATATCGATATCCCGCCTTTTATTATTACAAAAAATAAAAGTGGAAGCAGTACCAGTCCGGAAATTATTCTCGTCAGCATAAATCCCCCTTATTTGGCATTGCCAAATCTTCTGTCTCTATTTTGATAATCTGAAATAGCCTGTTGAAGCTGGTCTGCTCCAAAATCCGGCCAGTTAATATTTGAAAACCACAATTCACTGTATGAGGATTCCCACATCATAAAATTAGAAAGTCTGTATTCTCCGCTTGGCCTTATTATAAGATCAGGATCTGGCATGAAATTTGTGCTTAGATGATTGGATATTGTTTCTTCATTTATTTCTTCCAAAAGGATCTCTCCATTTTTCACCTTGTCTGCTATAAGCTTTGTCGCCTGAGTTATGTCAGATCTTGATCCATAGTTAAGGGCCAGAGTAAGTGTAAGGTCACGATTATCCTTTGTATATTCTATGCCCTCTGTCAGTTTTTTGCACGTGGACTCTGGGAGTTCATTTATGTCACCTATAGTCTTTATCCGCACCCCTTCTTTGTGTAGCTCTTTTAGCTCTCTGGTCATATATTGCTCAAGCAGCCACATAAGTGATGAAACTTCTTCCTGAGTTCTTTTCCAGTTTTCCGTAGAAAAAGCGTATACTGTAAGAAATGGTATCTCCAGTCTCTTACACTCTTTTACTATAGTTCTCAGGTTTTCAACGCCTTGCTTGTGACCCATGGTACGTTTTAGTCCTTTAGATTTTGCCCATCTTCCGTTGCCATCCATTATGACGCCTATGTGTTTTGGCATATTTTCTCTGTTAAGTTGCATTTTCTATCCTCTTTTTTGAATCATTGAATTATATATGTTAACGTGAGTTGTTTTCGAATTTATATTTTTTAACAAACTCAGCGGATTTTCCGCTGAGTCTGTATTTGTAAAATTTTATATTTTTGTTTTAAAGCCTGTCAATGTAAGTATTATTCCTTCTGGTTTTCTTAATGCCCGTATTACATACATATCTTTAAGGATATCAGCATCCTTTCCTCCACAAGTATACTCCACTTTATATTTTTCTTTATTAGCCTTTAAAATCTCTTCGGCTTCTTCTAAACGCTTAGAAATAAGGTCATTTATATCCATTATACTTCCATTATCTCTTTTTCTTTTCTAACTACCATTTCATCTACAGTCTTTGTATATCTATCTATTATCTTTTGTACTTCATCTGTAGCTTTTTTTGCGTCGTCTTCTGAAATATCTCCATCTTTTTCAAGTTTTTTGATTTTTTCATTAGCTTCTCGTCTCTCATTTCTCAGTGCTATTTTTGCCTGTTCCCCAGTTTTTCCAACAAGCTTTGTAAGATCTTTTCTTCTGTCTTCTGTAAGTTGGGGTATAGCAATTCTGATTTGGATTCCGTCATTAGTTGGATTGAATCCCAGATCAGATATTTGAATGGCTTTTTCTATGCTTTTAAGAGAGCTTTTGTCCCATGGTTGTATAAGTATTACTCTTGGTTCTGGCGCTGATACTCCTGCCATCTGTTTAAGTGGCGTAGGCGTTCCATAATAATCTACTACTACCTTGTCTAACATTGATGGATTTGATCTTCCAGCTCTTATTACTGCCATGTCCTCTTTTAGCACAGATATTGTTTTTTCCATTTTGGATTCAAGCTTTTCATGCACTTCTGTTCTCATAGTAATACTCCTTTGCTTTTTAGTTTATTATATCATATACTACTCTACTATTGTCCCTATATTTTCGCCGTTTATAACCTTTATTATGTTGTTTGGATTTTCAAGTGAAAATACTATTATAGGTATTTTATTGTCTTTACAAAGGGAGGTTGCTGTTGAATCCATTACTTTCAAATCTCTGTTTAGTACATCAAGATAGGTCAGTTTATCGAATTTAACCGCATTTGGGTTTGTAACAGGATCACAGTCATATACCCCATCAACTTTTTTTGCAAGCAGTATTACATCTGCATCTACTTCGGCAGCTCTGAGTGCTGCAGCTGTATCTGTAGAAAAATAAGGGTTTCCACTTCCTGCCCCAAATATAACTACTCTTCCTTTTTCCAGGTGTCTCATAGCTCGTCTTCTAATATAGGGTTCAGCTATTTCTTTCATTTCAATTGCAGTTTGAACTCTTGTAACTACATCAATGTTTTCAAGTGAAGTTTGAAGTGCTAGAGCGTTTATTACAGTTGCAAGCATTCCCATGTGGTCTGCTGTTGTTCTGTCCATGTTCTCTCCAGATCTACCTCTGAAAATATTGCCGCCTCCAACTACTATAGCTACTTCAACTCCCATTTCCATGATTGTTTTAACTGATTTTGCTATTTCCAGAACCATACTGGTGTCTATGCCAAATCCTTTTTCTCCTGCAAGCGCTTCGCCACTAAGTTTTAAAAGTACTCTTTTATATGCTAATTCACCCATTTGATTATTTCCTCCGCTTATAAAAAGAGAACACTCTCATAGCCGACAGATGATTTATTTCACTGCATCACAAGGTGTTCTCTACTAATTCAGTTTAGTTTCCTAATTGTTTTGCAACTTCATCTGCAAAATTTTCTTCTTTTTTCTCTATTCCTTCTCCAACTTCAAATCTCTGAACACCTGCAACTTTTATATATTTTCCAAGAGCTTTTGCCTTGTTTTCTATTATCTGTTTTACAGTGAAATCTGAATCTTTTACAAATACCTGCTCAAGAAGACAAACTTCTTTAAGTTGCTTGTTAAGTCTTCCTTCAACCATCTTTTTCGCTATTTCTTCTGACTTACCTTCGTTTATAGCCTGAGCTGTAAGAATTTCTCTCTCATGCTCGATGTATGACTGATCTACATCATCTCTTGAAATGTACATTGGGTTCATTGCAGCTATCTGCATTGCAACGTCTTTTCCAAGTTCTTGAAGATCTCCAGCTGCAGCATCTGAATCAAAGTTTACAAGAACTGCTATCTTACCAGCGCCGTGAAGATAACCCACAACTGCTCCTTTAGCTTCTTCTCTTGCCAGTCTTCTCAGGTTCATATTCTCACCGATTCTTGAGATCTTATTGTTAAGAACGTCCTGAACGGTTTCTTCTGTTCCCATATATTTTTTGTTTTTAAGGTCTTCTACTGAAGTTGGTGCTATCTCAAGTACCATTTTCGCAAGATCTTCTACAAATCCTATAAATTCTTCGTTCTTTGCAACGAAGTCAGTCTCTGAGTTTACTTCTACTAATGATCCTGATTTCATATCATCTGCTATTACAAGTTTCACAAGTCCTTCTGCTGCTATTCTGTCTGCTTTTTTAGCTGCTTTTGAAAGTCCTTTTTCTCTTAGAAGATCTATTGCTTTTTCCAAGTCGCCTTCAACTTCAGTTAAAGCTTTTTTACAATCCATCATTCCAGCTTGAGTTTTTTCTCTAAGCACCTTTACCATACTAGCTGTTATTTCCATTTATCTTTTCCTCCTGTGCATATTAAAATAAGGTACCCAGACTACCACACTTGCCTTGGTGGGTGAGTATTTTAATGAGGATACCTTACTTTGAGTTTGAATTATTTATTATGCTTCTACTGTTGTTTCTACAGTAGCTTCTACTGTCTCTTCAGCTGATTCGTTTGAAGTAACTTCAATACTTCCCTGCTTAGCTTCGATTATCGCCTGTGAAATTGCTCCTGCAATAAGTTTTACAGCTCTTATAGCATCATCATTTCCTGGTATTGGGAAATCAAGTTCATCTGGATCACAGTTTGTATCAACTATTCCTACTACTGGTATTCCCAGTTTTTGAGCTTCTTTTATCGCTATTCTTTCTTTTCTTGGGTCAACTACGAAAAGTGCTCCTGGTAGTTCTGGCATATCTTTGATTCCGCCAAGATATTTCTCAAGCTTTTCTTTTTCTGCCATAAGCTTTATTACTTCTTTTTTAGGAAGTACATCAAAAGTTCCGTCTTCTTGCATTTTCTCAAGTTTTCTAAGTCTGTCTATTCTTGTCTTGATAGTCTTGTGGTTTGTAAGCATTCCACCTAACCATCTCTCGTTTACATAGTACATTCCTGATCTTTCAGCTTCTTCTTTTATTGAATCCTGAGCTTGCTTCTTTGTTCCTACGAAAAGAACTGGCTTTCCTGATTCAGCTACTTCTCTTATGAACTCATATGCTTCTTCTATCTTCTTAACAGTTTTCTGAAGATCTATTATATAGATTCCGTTTCTTTCTGTAAAGATAAATCTTGCCATTTTTGGATTCCATCTTCTTGTCTGGTGTCCAAAGTGTACTCCAGCTTCTAAAAGCTGCTTCATGCTAACTACGCCCATTTTTTTCTCCTCCGGTTTTTTCCTCCGCTGCGCTTACCTCTGCAAAAGCCCTGTTTCAGGCACCCTTTTGCAAAATGCACAGAGTGTGTATTATTAAAATTTATACCCATAACATATTATACCATTTTTACTGAAAAAGCAAGATGATTTTAAGAAAAACAAATACTTTCACAATCCTACTTTGAAGGAAGTATCTCCAGCCAGTACCCATCCGGATCTGATATGAAGTATATCCCCATAGTTTTATTCTCAAAACATATGCAACCCATGTCCTTATGCTTTTTGTATGCTCCTTCAAAATCATCTGTCTCAAACGCAAGGTGGAATTCATTATCTCCAAGATTGTAAGATTCTACTCTATCTCTCATCCATGTGAGTTCAAGCTGGTGGGTTCCTGATCCAGTCTCCAGATAAACCAGTTTGAAGCTCTTATCTTGCGGCTCATATTCTCTCTTTATTTCCATGCCCAGTGCATCTTTATAAAAAGTAATGCTCTTTTCCAGGTTCAGTACATTAATGTTATTGTGAATTATTTTAAATTCCATTTTATACCCCTTTCTTTTTAAGCAGTATCACCGCCTGCGAAGATATACCTTCTTCTCTTCCTTCAAACCCGAGCCTCTCAGTAGTCGTTGCTTTTATACTTATACGGTCTTTGTCAGTTTCAAGGTCCATACATACGTTTTCTCTCATAAGGTCTATATACTGGGCCATTTTGGGTCTTTGGGCCACTATGACAGCGTCTACATTTCCTATTTCGTAACCTTTGCTTTTTATGAGCGCAAAGGCATCTCTTAGAAGTATTCTTGAATCTATGTTTTTAAAGTCCTTGGAAGTATCCGGATAAAGTTTCCCTATATCACCCAGCGCAAGCGCTCCGAGCATTGCATCTGTTATGGCATGAAGAAGCACATCTGCGTCCGAATGACCGGCAAGCCCTTTTTCATGAGGTATTGTTGCTCCCCCAATTATTAGTTTTCTCCCATGTTCAAAAGCATGTACGTCATATCCTATTCCTATTCTCATATACCACACTCCGATTTTATTATAGATTCTGCAAAGCCTATATCCGATGACGTAGTTATTTTTATGTTCTCATAGCTTCCTTCTACAACATGAACATTAGCTCCATAACGTTCTGCTACTGAAGCATCATCAGTTGGCATAAATATTTCATCTGAATTTATAAGATCCATGTAAGCATCGAGTAAGAGTTTTTTTGAAAAACCCTGTGGAGTCTGTATAAGATATACCTGGTCTCTGTCAGGAGTTGAATTTATTATTCCGTCTGAAACCAGCTTTACTGTGTCCTTTGACTTTACCGCAAGTACTGCAGCTCCAGTTTTTCTTGCTTTTTCAGCAACTTTTTCAATCTCCTCTATCTTTACAAAGGGTCTTACTGCATCATGAATTAGAATAGTATCAGAGTCTTTTGATGAAGCATTTATTCCGTTTAGACTGGATTCAAATCGTTCTTTTCCACCGTATGCAATTTTAATTGGCTTGCCCGACTTTATTTTTGAAAGCACTTTTTCTTTTAAATATTGCTCATCTTTTTTGCTAACCACGATTATTATCTCATCTATGGCTTCTGATTTTACAAATTTTTCTATAGTTCTTAGAATGATGGGTTTCCCCACAATTTCAATATATTGTTTACTTAGCCCCTTGCTGGACTTCATCCTTGTACCTTTTCCAGCTGCAACTATAACTGCACTTGTCATATCCTACCTCTAAAAAAACATTCCGAAATCAGTAATTATAATAGCCTGACTTCAGAATGCATATTTTGATATTATTTGTCTTGTTTAAGAAGAAGAGCTTTTCTTGAAAGATTAAGTCTTCCCTGTGAGTCGATTTCTTGAAGCAGTACTTCAATCTCATCTCCTGGCTTAAGCACATCTTCAACTTTATCTACTCTTTTTATATCAATCTGTGATACGTGAAGCAGACCTTCTTTTCCTGGTAGTATCTCAACAAATGCTCCAAACTGCATAAGTCTTGTTACTTTACCTTTGTAGACTGTTCCTGGAATCGGATCAGCTACTATGCCTTCGATTATTGCTTTTGCTTTTTTACCCATATCTCTTTCAATGGCAAGTATGAATATCTTTCCATCGTCTTGGATATCTATTTTAACTCCAGTTTCTTCAATTATCTTGTTGATAACTTTTCCACCTGACCCTATTACGTCTCTTATCTTATCTGGGTTAATCTGCATGTTGATAACAAGTGGCGCATATTTTGATACTTCTTCTCTTGGCCCTGCTATTGCTTTTTGCATTTCTGAAAGTATGTGTAGTCTACCTGTTTTAGCCTGAGCCAGCGCTTTTGTAAGCACTTCTTCATCTATTCCTGATATCTTAATGTCCATTTGGATTGCAGTTATACCTTTTTCAGTTCCTGCAACTTTAAAGTCCATGTCTCCCAAAAAGTCTTCCATTCCTTGAATGTCTGAAAGTATTGCTACTTTATCATCTTCTTTGATAAGACCCATAGCAATTCCTGCTACCATAGCTTTTAGCGGTACTCCTGCATCAAGAAGCGACAGTGTGCTTCCGCATACACTTGCCTGTGAGCTTGATCCGTTTGAAGAAAGTACTTCAGAAACTACTCTTATTGCATAAGGGAAATCTTCTTTGGAAGGAATCATTGGTTCAAGTGCTCTTTCTGCAAGGGCTCCGTGACCTATTTCTCTTCTTCCCGGACCTCTTGATGGTCTTGCTTCACCTACACTGTATGATGGGAAGTTGTAATGATGCATGTATCTCTTTTCGTCTTCTTCACCAAGTCCATCTATTGACTGTGCATCTCTTAGTGATCCCAGCGTAGTAATGCTCATTACCTGAGTCTGTCCTCTTGTAAAGAGTCCGCTTCCGTGTGTTCTTGGAAGAGTTCCAACTTCACACGAGATAGGTCTTATGTCTTCCATGCTTCTGTTGTCTGGTCTTATTCTGTCTATCAGTATAAGATCTCTTACACCTTGTTTTGTTATCTTGTATATTACTTCATCTACGTGCTTGATGTTGTCTGGATATACCTGAGCAAAGTGTTCAAGAGTTTCCTTCTTAACTTTGTCCATGTTATCCATTCTTTCAAGCTTATCTTTTGTAAGAATAGCAGCTTTCATCTTATCTTTTGTATAAGCTACTACTTCCGCTTCTATTTCTTCAGGTGCTTTAAAAACTGCGTACTCGTCTTTTTCTTTTCCAACAGCTTTAACTATTTTTTCAACAAATTCAACTATATCCTTGATTTGTTCGTGGGCAAAAAGTATAGCTTTTAGCATTACTTCTTCTGAAATCTCATTTGAAGCAGCTTCTACCATCATTATTGCGTCTTTTGTTCCTGATACAACAAGATACATCTCTGAGACTGCTCTTTGCTCAAGATCTGGGTTTATTATAAATTCTCCATCTATAAGTCCCACCGCTACCGATCCAGTTGGACCATTAAATGGAATTGAAGATATTGAAAGTGATATTGATGAACCTATCATTGCAAGAGTATCTGGATTTACATCTGGATCTATTGACATAACCACAGCCACTACTTGTACGTCATTTCTGTATCCCTTTGGAAAAAGTGGTCTTATGGGTCTGTCTATCAGTCTTGATGTCAGTACTGCTTTTTCTGAAGGTCTTCCTTCACGCTTTATAAAACCTCCTGGAATTTTTCCTACTGAGTAAAGCTTTTCTTCAAAATCTACACTTAGAGGGAAAAAGTCTATCCCCTCTCTTGGGCTTTTTGAGTTTGTAGCAGAAACAAACACTACTGTATCTCCGCATCTTAACAGACAAGCTCCGTTTGCCTGCTCTGCTAATTTACCTATTTCTACTTCAAGGTTTTTGCCGCCTAATTGCATTTCAAATTTTTGTATCATCGATACCTCCATTACATTAATTCTATACATAAGTTTAATTTCATTTTTTTATAGAAAAAGAGCGGTTTTTTCCCGCTCTTTTTTTCCTTTACTTTCTAAGTCCTAATTTTGCAATTAGAGTATTGTATCTACCAAGGTCTTTGGCTTTAAGATATTTTTGTAGGTTTCTTCTGCTACCTACCATTTTAAGAAGTCCTCTTCTTGAATGGTAATCTTTTTTGTGAACCCCAAGATGGCCGTTAAGCTCATTGATTCTGTGTGTAAGAATAGCTATCTGTACTTCTGGGGAACCAGTGTCTCCCTCATGAATTTCGTATTCTTTGATTATAAGTTCTTTTTCAACTTTAGTCATTTTCTTTTTCTCCTTTTAGTTTTTTTATCAATCATGTCCTGGACCAAGGCTTACGTCGGAGTGTCGTGAGTCCTAGTTTCAGGCAAAATCAATCTTTATTATTATATCACATAGCTTATTATTCGTAAACATGTTTAGACCTGTTTTCCATTATATTTTTTACATCTTCTGCCATCTGTTCAACAAGTTTATCAAGGCTGTCAAATTTTATTTCATCTCTGAGTCTTCTTACAAACCTGATTTTGATGGTCTTATCATAGAGGTCTCCTTCAAATCCAACAAGGTAAGTTTCAACTCTTAGCTTTTTCTCTCCAAGGGTAGGGTTGTTGCCTACATTTGTAGCTCCTATGAATAGGTTCCCATCTATATCTACCTCTGTTTCATAGACCCCTTTTGCAGGAACTGCCTTGTCAGCATCTATGTGCAGATTTGCAGTTGGATATCCTAATTTTCTTCCAAGTTTCTTACCATGAACAACCTTTCCTTCTACAGAAAACATCCTCCCAAGATAACGATTTGCGGTCTCTATGTCTCCATGTTCCACAAGTTTTCTTATATGAGAGCTTGATATGCGCTTGTCGTCCATAATAAGGAGAGGTATGATGTGAACTTTTATTCCACGACTTTCGCAGTAGTCCTTTATCTTATAAATATCTTGTTTCTCTTTACCAAATTTTGCATCGGCTCCCATGACAAGATGCTTTGCTCTTAGTTTGTCTATGAGTATAATGTCACAAAATTCTTCACTGGTCATATTTCTTATCTGTTCATCAAATGGCACATGCAGCACACGATCTATTCCTCTTGAAATAAGTATATTTTCTTTGTCCTGATTGCTCATAAGAAGATGGACAGACTTTGAATATAAAAAGCTTAGCGGGTGTATATCATAAGTGAAAGCTATACTTTCAAGGTTTTCTCTCTTGCCTATAAGAACAGCTTTTTTTATAAGCTGCATATGCCCCAGATGTAGTCCATCAAAATTTCCCACCGTAATCACAGTATCCCTTTTTATTTCTGTCATTTTTATATATTCCAGGAATGTCATCTAATTATACCTTTCTCTTGTCTATATTTGAGTTTCTGATTTTAACACATAGTTTGAATTGTAGTTCTTCTTGAGGTTCCCTATCCCCAAAAAGTCACCACTTTCATTATATACCTTATGCCTGGAATCTAACACTTCTTTTTCAATTTCACTTTTTAAATCTCTCTGAGTCAGATGCATTCCATTGAGATATGATTTCTGACATTCATCTTTTATCACAAGATTCGGGTATTTGGAAAGCAAATTTTCAGGTTTTACAATCACTTGTGTGAATTTCCCCTGACCAATCAAAAAATCCAGTTCTTCAATACTATAACTTTCTTCAATAGAGAAATCTTCCACTTTAGTCCTGATAAGAAGGCTCAGATGAGCAAATTCTCCCAAATCTTGCCCTATATCTTGTGCCAGACTTCTGATGTATGTTCCAGCTGAACATTCCACTTCAATTTTAATACGCGGATGTGAATAATCAATTATTTCAAGTTTTGTAATATTTATTTTTCGAGATTTTATTTCTGGTATTTCAAGACCCTTTCTTGCCAGATCATATAGCTTCTGCCCATTTATCTTTATTGCGCTGAACTTAGGAGGGATCTGCATAGTTTCGCCTTTGTATTTTGAAAGCACGTCTTCTATCTCTTGTCTGCTCAAAATTCCGGGTTCTTTTTCCTCAGTCACTTGTCCATAGGTATCCATGGTATCAGTAGTCTTTCCAAAAGTTATTTCCGCTATATATGTTTTTTTCTTTTCAACTGCATACTGACTGAATTTTGTAGCCCTTGCGCAGCATACCATCATTACGCCGGCAGCATTAGGATCAAGTGTCCCAGTATGACCAAATTTGATTTTTTCACCAAGGTGGGTTCTGGTCAGATACTTGAGTTTACCTACTAGATCATTTGATGTCATTCCCGTAGGCTTTAGCACATTTATAAATCCGTTATACATATCTGCTCCTTTGCTGCATCTTTTATTCTCTTAACTACGCTTGTTATATCTCCATTTATGGTGCACCCAGAGGCTCTTTTATGTCCGCCACCGCCAAATTTGCCTGCTATCTCGCATACATCAGTGGCATCCTTTGATCGAAGAGATATCTTGTACTCGTCATGTCCCTTCTCTTTTATAAGGATTGCTACCCTGACTCCATTAATGTTTATGATGTTGTTCACAAGTGAATCGGTATCCTTGGCATCAACTTGGTTGTTTTCAAGCATTTCGAGGGTAAGCAGCATGGTTCCTACCCCAGCTTCTACTTCCAGAGTATCCAGGCACTCTTTTGTGAGTTTTATATAATTATAGCTGGTATTTTGATATATTCGATTTGCTACAGTGTCTCTGTCAGCTCCCATTTTAGTCAAAAAACTCGCATTTTCAAATGTGTAAGCATCTACCGAATCATAGAGGAAATTTCCTGTATCAGTTGATATCCCTGTATAAATTGCTGTCGCTATCTGTGGTGTCACTTTTTTCTCATCCATAGATCTTAAAATCTTACATAATACCTCACAAGTCGAACTTACGTCAGGCTGTATGTGGTTTATATCTGCATAGCAGTCATTAGAAATGTGATGGTCTATGTTTATAGTAGATGATGCATTTTTTAGTATTTCTTCTGAGATGCATATCCTTGGCTCATCTGAGGTATCAAGGATTACCAGCACATAATCACCACTGTCAACTACTGATTTCCCCGCTTGTGTATCAAGAAATTCTTCGCTTGTATATATTCTGTGTTTCCTGCCTGTCAAATCGCTCTCATTTTTTACCCTGTGCCCGGGTTCGTCAAGAAGAAATCTTAAATTTTCTGGAACACTGTCGTCGATTACATGCCATGCTTTTTTATCAAGCTGTCTCAGGTAAATCGTCAGGGCTATAGACGAACCTATATTGTCTCCGTCAGGGCTTGTATGTGATGTTATAATAAAATTCTTTGAGCTGTTTATCTTTGTTACAATTTTTTCTATATTATTTATTTTGGTCATATTTTTCTCTTCCCTGGTAATGTATTTATTATCTTGATTATATCAGATATACATACTTGTTTACAATAAAAAGCAAGTTTTATTCCATATAAAAATGGCCGTGAGGCTCCTGATAAAAACTCAGAAGTTCACCGCCATTTTTATTTATATTGCTGATTTTTATTCTTCGCTGTTGTCACTGTTTTCTTTGTTGTCCTTTGTGTTTTCCATTTTTTCTCTGTTTTTTCTGTTATCGTCGCTTTCCTTGTTCAGATCATTTATAATTTTTGACATATGCGCTCCTCTTTCGATAGAGTCGTCAACCTTAAAAATAATCTCAGGGATATATCTTATGTCTATCTGCTTTCCTACTTCTCTTCTTACAAATCCAGCAGAACGCTTGAGCCCTTGCATTACACTTCCCTGATCTTTTCCAAGTACACTTATATAAACATATGCGTATCTGAGGTCTCTTACCACCTCTACACCTGTAACTGATATAAGTGATCTTGAACCGCTTACTTTGACGTCTTTAATCTGACCTTCAAAGAGCATTTTTCCAATTATTTTTTTTATTTCTTCACTTATTCTACTTGTTCTTGCGTATGACATATTATCACCTGCATTTCTTATTTTCTTTTAACTTCTTTCATGAAATATGCTTCAATTATATCGCCTTCTTTTATGTCGCTGTATTTCTCTAAGCTTATTCCGCATTCATACCCTGTTGCTACTTCTTTAACTTCGTCTCTGAATCTTCTAAGTGAGTTTATAGTTCCATCATATACAACTATGCCGTCTCTTACAAGTCTTACTTTAGAAGTTCTTGCAATCTTGCCTTTTGTAACATAACATCCAGCAGCCATACCTGCACCTGGCACTTTGAATACCATTCTTACGTCTGCTTTACCCTGCTCTTCTTCTACAAACTCCGGATCCAGCATTCCCTTCATAGCAGTTTCAATTTCTTCTATAGCCTGATAGATTATTGAATAGGTTCTCATATCTACCTGTTCTCTTTCTGCTATAAATGCCGCTCCAATTGAAGGTCTTACGTTAAATCCTATTATTATTGCATTGGATGCAGAAGCCAGCATTGCGTCTGATTCAGTTATAGCTCCAACACCTGAGTGAATAACTTTTACCGTAACTTCTTCGTTACTTATCTTTTCAAGCGATCCTCTAAGTGCCTCTATAGAACCTTGAACGTCAGCTTTTACAATAAGATTAAGTTCTTTAACCGAACCTTGCTGCATTTGAGAGAATAGGTCCTCAAGATGGATTTTTGAAGTTGACTTCATATAGTCTTCTCTTATCTTGTCTCTTCTCTTCTCCGCTATTGCTCTTGCCTGTTTTTCATTCTCTACTACTACAAACTGGTCTCCAGCATTTGGAACTTCGTTTAGTCCAAGTATCTCAACTGCAGTTGAAGGTCCAACCTTGCCCGTACGATTCCCTTTGGAATTTATCATAGCTCTTACCTTACCATGTGATGAACCTGCTACGACTGCATCTCCAACTTTAAGAGTTCCGTTTAATACAACTATTGTAGCAACTGGTCCTCTACCTTTGTCAAGGTTTGACTCTATTACCCAACCCACAGCATTTCTGTCTGGGTTTGCTTTAAATTCTTCTAACTCAGATACAAGCAATACCATTTGAAGGAGATTTTCCATTCCTTCTCCAGTTTTTGCTGATACTGGGCAATCTATTACGTCTCCACCCCAAGCTTCTACAAGAAGTCCGTGGCCAGAAAGTTCCTGTCTTACCTGATCTATGTTTGCAGTTGGTTTGTCTATTTTGTTTATAGCTATAATAAGTGGTACTCCTGCTGCCCTTACGTGGTTTATTGCCTCTACTGTCTGTGGCATTATTCCATCATCTGCTGCAACTACTATTATTGCTATATCTGTTACTTTGGCTCCTCTGGCTCTCATTTCTGTGAAGGCCTCGTGACCAGGAGTATCCAAGAAGACTATCTTCTGACCTTTTACAACAACTTCCGAAGCTCCTATGTGCTGCGTTATTCCACCGGCTTCTTTTTCTGCAACTCCAGTGTGTCTTATTGTATCAAGCAGAGTTGTTTTACCGTGGTCAACGTGACCCATTACTGCAACGATTGGTGCTCTTGGTTTAAGATTTTCTTCAGCATCTTCTTCTATCTCTATATCCACAAGATCCTGAGGTTCTTCCTCTACTTCTTGCTGGATAAGTATGATATCATAATCCACTGCTACTTTTTCTGCAGTTTCAAATTTTATTTCTTGATTTATACTTGCCATTATACCAATTTTTACAAGCTTTAATATTACTTCTGATACCTGAACTCCAAGCGCCTTTGCAAACTCTCCTACAACAATAGTTTCTCCAATTGAAAGTATACCGTCTTTTGCACTTCCCTCAATTTTAACTACTTCTGGATCTTCTATTACTACGTTGTCAGATTTTCCTCTTTTTTTCTTCTTGCTGTGAGTTTTTTTAGTAAGGTCTCGCTTGGCATACTTCATTTCGCCAGATGCAAATTTGTTATCTTTCTTTTTTGACTTGTCAGCTGTTGCTTTTTTTGTCTCTTCTATCTTAAGTTCTTTTCTTTTTTCTTCTTTTTTAATTTCTATAAGCAGTTCTTCTTTTGTAAGATCCTCTTTTGAATCCTTTTTATTGTCAGCTGACTTGTTGTATGGACCACCCTTTTGGTAGGGTTTTCTCTCTCCAGTTGAGCTTCCCTGGTAGGGTTTTCTCTCTCCAGTTGAGCTTCCCTGATAAGGTTTTCTCTCTCCAGTTGAGCTTCCCTGATAAGGTTTTCTCTCTCCAGTTGAGCTTCCCTGATAAGGTTTTCTCTCTCCAGTTGAGCTTCCCTGATAAGGTTTTCTCTCTCCAGTTGAGCTTCCCTGATAAGGTTTTCTCTCTCCTGTTGAGCTTCCCTGATAAGGTTTTCTCTCTCCAGTTGAGCTTCCCTGGTAAGGTTTTCTTTCTCCTGTTGAGCTTCCCTGGTAAGGTTTTCTTTCTCCTGTTTGAGTTCCCTGATAAGGCTTTCTCTCTCCTGTTTGAGTTCCCTGGTAAGGTTTTCTTTCTCCAGTTTGAGTTCCTTGATAAGGTTTTCTTTCTCCTGTTGAGCTTCCCTGATAAGGTTTTCTCTCTCCTGTTGAATTTCCCTGATAAGGTTTTCTTTCTCCTGTTGAGCTTCCCTGATAAGGTTTTCTTTCTCCTGTTTGAGTTCCCTGATAAGGTTTTCTCTCTCCGCTTTGAGTTCCTTGATAAGGCTTTCTTTCTCCCTGTGGTTTTTGCGCTTGTTCTGGCTTTTGCGCTTGTTCTTCTTTTTTACCCAGGCTTGTTGCATCTTTTTGAGTTTCTTTTTCTGTTTTGTTTTCTATTTTGTTTTCCATATCGTCCTTTTTTATCTCATCGTTTGTTTTCGATTCTATTTTACCATGTTTATTATCCTTCTTATTTGCTTCCATGTCAATCTTAACATTAGATAATTTTTTCATCATCTGTTGAGCTTCTTGTTCCGTAACTGCAGCCATATGGCTGTCAATCTTGAATCCGACCTTACTTAGCATATCTATAAATTCTTTTGTTGGCAGCCCAAGGTCTTTAGCTAGTTTGTGTATTCGTATCTTTTCCAAGTTCTTCACCTCCAACTATTTTTTTGATACTATCCGCAAAGTTTTTATCAGTAATTCCTACTACTACTCGTTCTTCTGTACCGATTGCTCTTCCGATTTCATACCTGTCCAGGTCTTCTATTACCCTTATGTTCCTGTAGCTGGCTTTGTCTTTTATTCGTTTAGATGTGTTGTTGGATGCGTCACTTGCCAGTATGACAAGTTTCACTCTTGAGTTCTTGAGATTTTCCAGGGTAATTCCCTCTCCCGAGGTTATTTTTCCTGCTTTTTTTGCAAATCCCAGCATTGTTTTTATTTTTTGTTTCAAGCTTTTATCAGCTCCTCTTTAAGACGGTCATATACTTCACTCGGGATTTCTACCCTGAAGCTTCTTTCAAGAGCATGAGTTTTTATTGCTTTTTCCATACACTCCATGCTTTGACAGATATATGCACCTCTTCCATTGGCTTTCCCTGTAGGATCTACAAATATCTGACCTTCTTTATTTTTTACTATTCTTATAAGTTTTTTCTTATCGCTTCTGTCTGTACAGACTATGCATTTTCTCTGAGGAATTTTTTTGGTTTTCACTGCTTGTGCCATAGTTGCCCTCCTGCACTTTTATTCTGTAATCAGTTCGTCTGATGTTTCCGGTGTTATCTCTTCACTTATTTCTTCGGCTAGTTCTTCAGCCATTTCTTCAGCTATAAGTGATTGACTTTCACTTTTTATGTCGATTTTCCATCCCGTAAGTTTAGCTGCAAGCCTTGCGTTTTGTCCTTCTTTTCCTATTGCAAGCGAAAGTTGATAATCCGGCACTACTACTCTTGCCGTCTTTTCTTCAAGGCCAATCTCCACAGACACTACTTTTGCAGGACTCAGCGCACTGGAAATATAATCTATCGGATCATCACTATAAACGATTATGTCTATTTTCTCGCCCCTGAGTTCATCAACTATGTTTTCTACTCTTTGACCTTTAGATCCTACGCATGCTCCTATAGGGTCTATTCCAGGGTCTGATGACCATACTGCCATTTTTGTTCTGGATCCAGCTTCTCTTGAAATCGATTTTATCTGAACTATCCCTTCGCTGATTTCTGGGACTTCTCTTTCAAAAAGCCTCTTTACCAGCCCTGGATTGCTTCTGGATACCTGCAATTGCGGCACTCCATTTTGTTTTTTTATTTCCATAAGGTATACAGTTATTCTGTCATTTACCTCATATTCTTCAGTAGGCATTTGTTCTTGTGAAGGCAGCATTGCTTCAGTTGCAATAAGCAGGTCATTTTTCCCTCTTATGCTCAGATTTACAAGCACATTAGCTCTTTGAGGTCCATTGACCTTTCTCACTATTTCTCCTGTCATTATCTCAGTTTCTTTAAGTGAGAATTCATCAAACACTATATCTCTGCTGGCTTCTTTGATTTTTTGAACAACCATCTGTCTCGCAGTTTGGGCGGCTACTCTTCCAAAGTTTCTCGGAGTTTCTTCTTCTTCTACTATGTCCCCTATTTCATAGGTCATATTTACTTCTTGAGCTCCCTCAAGTGAAATTTCCCCATCCAAAAGGTCTATTTCTCTCTTGTTAACTACTGTTTTTGATGTGTATACTTTTATGTCTCCGTTTTCTCTGTCTATTACAACTCTTACATTATTTGTAGCCCCAAAATTTTTCTTGTAGGCATTTACTAATGCATTTTCAACAGCCTCTATAATTACGTCTTTGCTTATGCCCTTTTCTGCTTCAATCTGGTTCAGTGCTGTTATGAAATCAGCGTTCATCTGTTAATTTACCTCCTAAAATTAAAATATTACTTTAAGTCTTATTATAGCAATATCTTTTTTGTTTAATTCAATAACTCTATTGTTGAATTCTATCTGTACAATGCCTTCTTCAGTTAGTCCTAAAAGAATTCCTTCAAATTCTTTTTGCCCGTCAATCGGTTTGTAGAGCTTTATTTCAACTTCTTTTCCTTTTTCTCTTACAAAATCTCTTTCTTTTTTAAGTGCTCTATCTATTCCAGGAGAAGAAATCTCCAGCATATACTGCTCTTGTATAGGATCTTTTATATCGAGCATCTCACTTACTATTCTCGAGAATTTCTGACAGTCTTCTAAACTAATTTTTTCATCTTCAGCTTTTATATCTATCAGTATTCTTAAATACCAGTCAGATCCTTCTTTTACATACTCCGTATCTACTAATTCATATTCTTGAGGAAGGACTTCCAGTACCAATGATTCTACCATTTCTTCTGTTTTGTTTGCCATGTTTTACCCTCCTTTTTTTGTTTATTCTAAAACGAAAGAGTGGGTTTTTCCCACTCTTTTGGCCCGTTTTTATATTGTATATCTACTATAATAACAGATTTTGCAAGGTTTTTCAATGCTTTTTAAGTATTTTTTTATATTTTGAGCTATAATGGGTATATAGTTAAAAATCAATTTTGGAAAGGATGTCTTTATGTCAAATACAGAATTATATTCTTCTTTAAATAGTTATCTTAGGTCCAAGTTTGGCTGCAAAGTCATCAAACTCTCAATAGATGGCGGATTCAGCTGTCCAAACCGAGATGGAAGTCTGGCATATGGAGGATGCATATTCTGTTCCGAAGAGGGCTCAGGAGAGTTTTCAGGTGACAGAAAACTCAGCATAACTCAGCAGATGAAAGATCAGTCTCTTCTTCTGGAAACAAAATGGCCTGAAAGTAAATATATTGCATATTTTCAAAATTTTACAAACACATACGATAATATTGATAGTCTTAGAAAAAAATATGACGAAGCCCTTGCCTTCCCAAACGTAGTGGGTATAGCGATTGCTACCAGACCCGACTGTCTAAGCATTGATGTTCTTTCACTTTTGTCTGAATATAATTCTAAAACCTTTTTATGGGTAGAACTTGGTCTTCAGACTATACATGAAAAGACAGCTGACTTTATAAGACGTGGCTATGGACTGCGTACTTTTGATACTGCAATGAAGAATCTCAACAGCCTTAAAATAAAAACTGTATCTCACATTATTCTAAATCTTCCTGGCGAAAATTTTGACGACATGAGAAATACTTTGGAATATATTTCGAGCAAGCAAGTCTGGGGCGTAAAGCTTCAGATGCTTAATATTCTTAAAAACACAGATCTTGAAAAGCACTATCTTTCCGACAAGTTTTATCTGCGCTCTGCCGATGAATATATAGAGCTTATAAGTAATCTGATTACCTACCTTCCCCCCCATATGGTCATTCACCGTATTACAGGCGATGGAAAAAAAGAAAGCCTGTTAGCTCCCTTATGGGTTCTAGACAAGCGTTACGTTCTCAATGGTATTCAAAAATACATGCGCTTGAACAATCTTTATCAATCCAAGAACTATCTTGATATATGCTAGTTTATTACTATATAAAATATGGTATTGCAATGCCATAGACCAGATATCCCAAGCATCCCCCGATTATTATCATTAATATGGGGGATGTTTTTTTGAAATGATAAAGTGCTGCCATCACCGCAGCGATAAGAAATCCGTAAATATCCGTTATAGACATTGGAAATAACTTTATTACAGCAAAGAGTATTATAGGAACTACACAAGGCTTTATGCCGTAAAGCAGCTTAGATATAGTTCCTCCAGTGCTGTTTCCTTTATAAAAAGAGGCCAGAGTAAGCGAGAGTATGACGGGAACCGTTATCACTCCCAGCGTAGCAACAAATGCACCCATTATTCCCCCAGACTTGAAACCTACAAAGGTCGAAGAATTAATCGCAAGCGGGCCAGGCGTCATCTCTGAAAGTGCAAGCATATCAATAAACTGACTCTTATCTATAACATTGTATTTTTCGAGTATTTCCTGCTGAATCATAGATATGACAGCATAGCCTCCCCCAAAACTTACGGCCCCGATTCTCACAAAACTTAAAAACAGGTTAAGCATAACACTTTCACCTTCTTTCCAATTTCTTGAAGACCATTCCGGATAAAGCAGCTGCAAGTATTATATAGAAACTCGAGACATTGAGCATAAGTAGTCCCAGTGCCGCTACAGCTATATATTTTCTTTTTCCAGAAAAGTCTGTATTTCTAGCCATATTTATAAGTGCATAAATTATCATTACTACTATTGTTGGGCGTATTCCTTTAAAAATAAGTTTTACTGGTTCAAGAGATGATATATCATCAAAAAATGTTGCTACTGCTATTATAGCTGCGAAGGCTGGAAGTATTGACCCAAAACCAGCAGCGAGCGCCCCTAAAAACCCTCTTATTTTATACCCTGTAAAGATACTGCAATTTACAGCTATAGCACCCGGCAAACTTGTAGAAAGCGCTACCGCATCATAATACTCCTCACTGCTTAACATTTTATGAGTTTCCACGAGTTCTCTCTCAATAAGTGGGAGCATGGCATAGCCTCCGCCAAGTGTAAAGGCCCCTATTTTGAAGAATATCCAGAACAGCTTTATTATCACTACAGAATTCCCTCTCGTGTGAAAATAGATCTTATTTCTTCCCAGCCGTGGACTCTGGTTATGTTTTCATGTACTGATACTTGGTTGTATGGGGCGTCCACAAGATATAATTTTATACCGGCCGCAGCAATATCTACAGATGCATCGGGATGGTCCTCTATAAATATCTCACAACCAAGTTCTGTGGCCTTTTCCAGTTTGTGTGGCGTTCCCAGTGTTATAAGTTCAATTTTTTCAAGTCCATTATAATCAAGCCAGCTTCTGGTTTTTTCGTGCATATCTGGGTTTCTGGCGGTTATTATCCACACATTGTGCTTTTTTGAGAGTTCCATAACAGTCTCTCTGGCCCCATCGAGAAGATCCACATTAAAAATAAGGTTTTTTCCCTCTCCTTTAAAAAATTTCATCATTTCTTCGTCAGAAACATCGTAAATGTCCCTGAAGTCGTATTTATTAAGCTCTTCGTATCCCACATTTCTTCCAAAATACTCATTGAGATATGGAAGAAAATAACCTGCAAATGTAAGTGTTCCATCTATGTCTATTCCAATATTATATTTTTTCATAATTCCCCCTGTAATTAATGCACATAGTATTCCATCGTTGGTTGTACATTAAATATTTTTTTCATATCTTCATATTCTTTTTTTGCAACTAAGTTTTCATCAGAAGTCTTTACCGCTCTTATCATAAGATTCTTTGGTGTATCAAGAGGCGAAACATACTCAAGAGCCGAAACCTCGTATCCATATGACTCTATAAATATGCTTCTTAGCGAATCCGTAAGAAGATCATTCAGCCTTGTTCTGAAAATATTGTGTTTATAAATTGGTTCAAGCTCTTTAGAATCGATCTGGTCTATCAGTTCCTTGTGGCAACATGGGACTATTATCATGCTTCCAGCCTTGGCTCTTATAGCTGCAGATATTGCATAGTCTGTAGCTATATCACATGCATGAAGACTCACTACCATATCAATTTTTCTTGAAGGCGCATAGGTTCTCAAATCTTCTTGTATAAATTCCATATTCTTGTATCCAAGCCTTTGCGCTCTTTCTCTGGAACTCTTTATTACACCTTCTGTATAGTCTATGCCTATAAAGTAACAATTCCGCTTCATGACTTCTCTTATATAATAGTTCAAAACAAATGTAAGATAACTTTTTCCACATGCACAGTCCATTATAGTGATAGGCTCATTTGGATCCATATTTTTTAAAATTGGCTCAACCACTTCTATAAAATGATCTATCTGATTGTACTTCCTTATCATATCATTTTTTACTTTTCCATCTTTTGTCATTATTCCTATTTCTTTAAGAAGCGCTGGCGCTTTTGAAGCTTTTATAAAATAATCTCTCTTGCTTTCTACTTTGACTTCCATTTCAGGCTTTGGTTCTTCATATCTTATATTTACATTTTTACTGTCTGCGCTTATTATCACGTGGGTTCCACGCTCAATATAGACCGCTTCAAGGGCTTCAAATTTTGCAGCTTCATCTATAAAAGCATTAAGAGCTTCTGAAAACTCCATATTTTTTATTTCTTTATTCAAATATAACTCATTGTCCTTAAAACTTCCCGTAAAGGTTTTAGTTCCTGATTTAAAAGCCACATTCATTTCTTTGAAAAAATCTTTTTGCTCGTCATATCTGCTCTCTATTCCAGAAAAAAACAGTTTAAGCTTTGCTATAGTCTTTTTTTCCATAAAATCTCCTTAATTTTTTTACTATGGTTCATCGTATCCGCTGTATATAAGTTCCAAACCATCCCCGTCATATCTGAATACATTATAGTTTTTAACTACACCGTTATTATCTCCTGACACCACTATTTCATTTTTTTCGTCCTTGTCCGTATCATAAAACTCTATCTGCGGATAAAGTCCACCATCTATACCTTCAGCCATTTCCCCAATATGAGTCTTTCCATCCCATACTATTAAATATAGTTTCTTAAAGTCTGCGGACAGACTGTTTTTTCTGTTACCCACAAGAATTATACTCTCCAAGTTTCCATCTTTATTAACATCTTGTTTGAAGAGCCTTTGTATAACCACAGGCGCATCTCCTACAGGAAGTTTGTTGGTATTTTCATATCTTGCAAGTTTCATTTCTATAGTGGCATAGGATCCATGATGCACCAGTTTATACTGCACCGCATCTTTTATCCATATAGCATAGCCTCCCTTTGTTTGTGGAGACTGGCTTTCAAATGGCTCTCCAAAATTAAGGATGAGTTTTTCACTGAGATCTTTGGCGCTCTCATTCCCAACATTGAGTTTTATTCTATTGAAATGTTCATTATTATCATAGAACATCACAGTTTCTCTTGTCTTTCCAAACCATTTGAGTTTATATACTACAAATTTAGTGTCTTGAGTCTTTGCATCTCCCTTAGATTCAGGGGCTCCTCTAAAATCTGTCATTCTTTCTCGGTTTGATGAGAGTATTTCAAAGGGATGTATGTCTCCGTCATATGACTCTACCCCTCCATTTATAGCTTTCTTGTGAGTTTCATCCAAAGAAGGAATTTTCATATAGTATGCATAATATACTGATATGGCCATTATTAATGCTCCCATGGCAAAAGCAATCAGCCTTTTATTTTTCTTGACAAATTTTGTTAGTTTTGTATATTTAATCTGATTAACAAGGGGCTTATTTGAAGTATTTTTATTTTTTTCGACATTTCTATCAGTTTTCGCCTTATTTGTATTGTTATTTTTACTTGTATCTCTTATAATCTTTTTAGACATTTAAATTTTTCCTTTCTTAGTACATGTTTATTCCAGATTTAATTATATCATATTATAGCAAATATTTGTGGGATAATTAAGAGAGCAAACAAGCTTGAAGATTTTCTTTTATATAAATATATCTAATTGTGCATTTGACATTATCGCGAAATAATTATATTATGATTATATGCACTGTTTGATAAAAAGCATTATTAATTAGGAGGTCCAAATGCCAAAGATAGTTGATGTTCAGGAAAAAAAACAAGAGATATACAAATCTGCTACACAGGTTTTTCTAGATAAAGGATATAACAACACTACACTTCTTGATATAGCAAAACTCTGCAAGATGGGCAGGAGCACTATATATCAATATTTTAAAAACAAAGAAGAAATCTTTTTCGAAGTATCTATATCATTTTTCTCCGAACTGGTTTCTAATCTTGATTCCATAATGCTTGAAGAAGGTATTTCTTCAACAGAAAAAATCAAAAAAATGCTTTCAATTTTTATATTTGACTCCAAAGCTGATTCACAAAGATTTTTCCAACTTGCTAAGGTACTTATGTTCTTGAAGGAAAATAATTCAGTTTTTGAAAACAAATTCAAATTTTTCTACCTGAGCGTTCAGGATATGTTTTTTCAGATTGTGGAAAGCGGTATATACAATAATGAAATACAAAAATGTGATGCAGAATCAATGTCCATTGCAATATTTGGGCTTGCACAGTCAATAATCCTTCACACTTATGTAGACACCAGCCGAGACAATCAAAAATATTTCGACTCTATATGTCTAATGATCGATGGTATAAAGTTTAAGGAGGCGCTTTAGATGAAAAAACGCAAGAGCCCCAATGTAGTTTTAGTTATATTGATATTTATGGTGGTGATAGGCCTTGTCATTACCCCACTTCTTGGTTTATTGTAATTTAAATTGATATTTTTGTAATAGTTTGGAAGGAGCAAGAAATGCCAGCATTAGAATTGAATAAAGATAATTTTGAAAAAGAGGTTTACGAGTCAGAGCTTCCTGTACTTCTTGATTTTTGGGCACCGTGGTGTGGGCCATGCCAGGAAGTGCTCCCAATTATAGAAGAGCTTGCTCAAGAACTTGAAGGCAAGGTAAAAGTATGCAAACTCAATATTGATGGCAGTAAAGAAATCGCTCGGAAATTCAGGGTTATGACCATACCTACAATACTAGTATTCAATAATGGAGAAAAAATCTCAGAAAAAATATATCCAAAAACTAAGGAAGAAATACTTTCAATGATAGAAAATCTTTAATTAAAAAGATCGAAAGCTTAATTAAGCTTTCGACCTTTTTAATTTATAATCTCATTTTTGAGAAAATCTCCTATCTGGGTTTTATCTTTGCACATTTTAAGATTATCAGCTTTTTCAGATGACATCAGCACTCCTATTATTTTTCCAAGAATTTTTATATGGTCTTCCGGTTTTTTTATCGCAAGCATAAATATAAAGTTCACATCAGAAGTCTCGTCCTGACTTCCCATCACATTGAATTTTACAGGTTTATCAAGGACTGCAATAGCAATAGCCGATTCAATTATATGTTCCGAATCTGCATGAGGTATAGCAAAGCCAAGCCCCTGTTCTGGTATACCAGTCGGGAAGATTTGCTCTCTTTCGAGTACTGCATCGGCATGACTTTTTCTTACATATCCTCTCATATGCATTTCGCGTGATATTCCTCTTATAGCCTCCACCTTGTCTATATATTCTACATTTAAAAAAATCAATTCTAAATCTATTTTTATTTCACTCATATTACCTCCTTGCAGCAAATATGTAAAGGCGCACTTCATCAATTTGATGATCATGCGCCCTTTTTTTTAAAATTATCCTATTTTTAAGAAAAATGAGCATCTGTATGCTGCATTATCTTTTTTGATAGAGTTTTAAATACTGGAACTCCTACTACAGTTACAACTATAAATTCTCCAAGAGCAACATAAAGCATAGTCTGGATTATAGGGAGCTGAGCAATAAGTGCAATTTCAAGACCAACTATTACACCATTTGCTATAGTTGGCATGAGTGATGCAATCCACATGTTTTTTGCATACCTCATGGAGTAGACCGCAAGAGCTGTAGCAAAAGTGCCTACTATTACGTCTATGATCCCAAAAGGGCTGAACAAGTTTGCAATAAAACATCCAAGTACAAGTCCTGGTGCAAATTGCGGGTTGACGAACGCCAAAAGCGTAAGTATTTCTGGAATCCTCATCTGGATAGCTCCATAGCTTACTGGAGCCATAGAAATCGTAAGTGATGCGTATATGCCTGCTATTATAGCGGTATATACTATAAATCTGGTTTTTCCTGTGTTCATTTTTTTCTACCTTTCTTGTTTTTTTATTAGTGGGGCCAAGTAAACACTAATATATATATTACAGATATTCCTCTTCTTTATCCTTTATGGCAAGAAAAACATCTTGTAATTCGTCTTTATGGATCTGAATTAGGTCTTTAAGAACCTTTTCGAGTAAATCAATATCGTCGTCTTCCAAGGGAAAGCTATACTCCCATGCAGGGTTGAACTCTTCGTCACATATGGAAACTGTTACTTGATTTTTTACAATTTCTGCTATAGCTTCAGATACCTTATCTTCTTCATAGTAGTCATATATAGCTGTATATTCCCAGTCTTCTACTCCAGCTCTTGTAGCAAGTTGAATGTTTAGAATCTCTTTTTTCTTATCTTCTGTGATAAATATACTGTTTATATATTCTGCATCACTTCCAATATCTATAGTTGCCACTTCTTCTGTAATCATGTTGTCACTATCTTTTTTCATCAGTATTATTGCAAATTCATTCATAAAAATTTCACTCCTTTAACAATGGCCTATCAGCTCCATATACAAATAGTTCCCAGCACTCCAGGTCCAGCATGTACTGATACGAGGGTTCCCAGATCTACAATATCCACTTCTTTTTCTGTTATGTCCCTAATCCTGTCTTTGAGCCTTTGTGCATCTTCCATTCTGTCTCCATGGGCTATATAAATTTTGTCGATGTCATGTTTTTGTGCAATATTTCTAGTTATTTCTTCAATTTTAAGAATGGATTTTTTTCTTCCTCTTACCTTATCTACAGGAACAAGTCGCCCTTCTTCTGTCATATTTATAATGGGCTTTATGTCCAGAGCTTCGCCAATAGTACCTGAGATTCTACTTATCCTTCCACCTTTTTGAAGGTATTTAAGAGTTTCTACTGCAAAATTGATCTGCTGATTTTTAAAGCTGTCTGTAGCATATTGATTCAAAGTTTCAAAATCAATGCCTTTTTTTGCCATTTTAGCCGTTTGCGCAACTACATGACCTATGCCATATGCCACGGATTTTGTATCTATATTTGAAATTACAAGTTTATCTTTGTATTCCTCGGATACAGTCTTTACCATATTATATGTTCCACTAAGATTTTGAGATATGGTCATTACAATTATATGAGTATATCCCTCTTCCAAAAATTCATCAAAAGCCCTTATTGCTTCTGATATTACAGGTAATGATGTCTTTGTATCATAACTATCAAGAGATGACATACAATCTTTGTAGCTTATATCATATTTATCTCTGAAGGTTCTTCCATCATTAAATATCACCTGCAAGGGTATTATCTTTATATTTTCATTATTTTGAACTTCTAAGTTTAAGTCGCTGGTCGTATCTGTCAATATACCAATTTTATGCATCATCGTCCTCCCAACTAACACATATGCCCACCGTTCCAGGTCCCGAATGTCCTGCCATCATAGGCCCTACATTTATAATATACCTGTCTTCTTGTGACACGTTTTCAAGCGCAGCAAAAATATCATACTGCCTTTGTGCATCTTTAAGTGATTTACCATGCATAGATGCAAATTTGATTTTTCGCTTGCCCTTAACGTCTGCCATTGCCAGGTCCATCATTTCCTGAAGTGATTTTTTTCTTCCTCTTATTTTTCCTGCAGCATAATATTTGCCCTCTGCATCAACTCCAATTATTGGTCTGATATCTAGAAGTTTACCTATTTTCGCTTCAAAACTGCTTATTCTGCCGCCTTTTGCAAGATATTTAATATTGTCAACTGTAAAATAACCGCGACTTCTCTCTAAAACATAATTTGCTCTTTTTACAGCCTTCTCAAAATCGCATGTTTCCTTTACTACTTTGGCTGCCTCTATGACAGCAAATCCCATAGCCATGGATATCAATTTAGAGTCAATGATTTCCACGCAGAATATATCTTTATATTCATCAATCGCTTTTCTAACCGCATTATAAGTACCGCTTAGATTCGACGAAAGAGTGATCACTATTATATGTGTGATGCCTTCGTTTTTCAATTGTTCCAAAGCATACGTAATATCAGAAATCAGCGGAAGTGATGATCTTGGAATTTCATCTTCCAGATTGTCATATACATATTCCACGTCTATATCCACTCTATCTTTAAAAGCTCTGTGGCTGTATACTACTTGCATGGGTAAGAGCTTGATTCCATACTTTTCCACTATATCATCTGGTATGTCACAAGTCGTATCCGATATCACCGCAATTTTATTCATTTTACCCCCAAAATCTGATTTCATTTACATTCAGACTTCTATATTTTTTACTTTCACTAAGACATTATACTATATATAAGCTAATTAAAAAATACTTTTCAAAAAAAGTATTTCAAAACAAAGGAAGCAAGGCTTGTAAACTTGCTTCCTTTGTTAAAAATATATATTTTTTTAACTAAGCTGTTTTAGAACCTCTCCCAGCTCATTTATTTTTGATTCATATTCACTTAAAGAACCTTTTTTAAGCGCTTCTTGTGCTTCTTCGTATAGCTTGTTTGCATAGGCTATGGTACTTAATTCACTCTGAGTCCCTGAAGGTAAAGCATCAGGTCCATTTTCATCTATAATGTCCACAGGATTTCCTTCGTCGTCCACCACACTTCCTGCAAGCACTTCACCAGAATCTTCAGGCTTGCCAAAAATCTTTTCAAGTGCCTTGTCCAAAGTTTCTTCCATGACAACCTTATCATTGTATCCAACTATTATCCTTTTCACTTCAGGTATAGCATTTTCTGAAGCTGCTCTTATATAAAGCGGTTCAACATATAATATTGAGCTTTTTATAGGAATTGTCAGGATATGTCCTCTTAAAACCTGAGATCCACTGGTATCCCATAGTGAAAGATCTTTTGAGATCATGTCGTTGTTACTGAATCTGGCTTCCATCTGCTGAGGACCAATTATACTCTTATCTTTAGGGAAACTGTAGAGCACCAGGTCTCCATAGGCCTCTCCATCATTTCTTCCAACAAGAAAAGCAGTCATGTTCTGTTTCTGTTTTGGAGTATAAGGTATACTCAATACAAATTCTGCTTTTTCTTCTTTAGGAAGTTTGAATGTGAAATAAAGTGATTCCATAGGCACTGTCTCACCTTCGTAAGCTTCGACTGGTATATCCCACTTATCTTCTCTGTTGTAGAATACATCAGGATTGCTCATGTGATATGTCGCATACATCTGTGCCTGAATATCAAACAGAAACTGAGGATATCTTATGTGTTCTCTTACAAACTGAGGCATTTGATCCATGGCTTTAAATAATCCCGGGAATATCTTTGAGTATGTCTTTATTATTGGATCACTTTCATCAGATATATAAAAATCCATTGTTCCATCATAAGCATCAACTACAGCTTTAACAGAGTTTCTTACATAATTGACATTACTCTCCTCACTGAAAGGTTCGGAATATGGGTAGGCATTGGTAGTTGTGTATCCATCAATTATATAATGCACTCTGCCATCTGCTATTACAGCATATGGATCTTCATCAAATTTTATGAAAGGAGCTACTTTTTGTACTCTTGATTTTATATTTCTGTTTATAAGAATTTTTGAATCAGAGTTTATACCTCCGGATATAAGAATCTTAAGGTCTCTTTCTCTTGCCGCAAACAAGGCTCTGTTGAACAGGCCTAATTCTATTCCACCTTGTCCGTCATACTTTGTCATTTCGTTTGAATCACCCTTTGGATAATCAAACTCCATTTCATTTGTATTTACTATTACATAGTCATTTGTAAGCTCTCCAAAATATACCTGAGGTTTTGAAAGCTTAAGCGCTTCAGCATTTGTGCTGACCGGTACATTTTTGAGTATCATGTTTGGTTGCCCTGAAGGATTAAGCTGATTAACCGGTGCTACAGTTGCCCCGTAACCATGGGTATATTTGAGCTTAGTGTTTATCCAGGTTCTTGCATTAGCTTCCAGTTTTTCTTTATCTATCTCTCTTATCGAAAGAAATACCTGGGTAATCTTTCCATCAATTACGTATCTGTCTATGTCTACATCATGGAAACTGTAATATCCTCTTAAACCCTGAAGCTGGTTAAATGCTTCTTTTGTAGGTCTGTAGTCATTAAGACTTATATTTGTTATGGTTTCTTTATTATTTATGATATCATCAACCGTAAGGTTTTGATCTACTTCAAAATCTCTTATCTCGACATCATCTATACCATAAGCCAGGTTTGTATATTTTATTGTATTTTGAATATAGGGTCTTTCTTTAGAAAGTTCATCTGGCGCAACTATAAGACTTTGCGTTGCTATCTCTGCTCCAGCACCAAGAAGTGTAACTATTACAAGTGCCGAAATTCCTCCCAGTACAAGTTTTTTGCTATCACCTTTTTTACTTCCAAAAAGGAGCACTCCAGCTATTGCAACCGACACAACCGCTTTTATTCTGTAGACCCAAAGTGTTACTTTTACATCCGTGTATCCTGCTCCATATATTGCTCCTCTTGCAGAGTAAAGCAGTTCATAAGTCGAAAGTACATTTCTTAGAGCAAGCACAAGGAAGAATACAACCCCTATTTTAATGATAATAGACAAACCCATCTCAAGGAGTTTGTTCATCGATTCTTTGTTTCTCATTTCAGGATACATATCTCTTATATTGTCATCGTGCATGCTATGTTCGTCTCTCGCCGGAGGATCTTGTCCTATCAGCACGGCAAAATACACTGCTGTTATTATGACTAAAGATATAAGTGCATTCAGCGCCAGAGCAAACAAGTTGTTCACAAGCGGAAGCTTGAATACATAAAAAGATATGTCTCTGTTATACAGAGGATCTGTAATACCAAAAACCGTGCTGTTTATAAACTTTAATATGTCCATCCAGAAAATGTTTGATATTGAAAATGCAAATAATATAGATACTATTGCAACTGCAATATTTTTCATTTTACCAGAACGTTTATCCACTTCTGGATCAGGTATAATGTCCATAGTATCATAATATTTTTTCTTTATCAGTTTCAGGTATATAGTCAGAAATATATAGAAAAACACAAAGATAGGTGCTCCCACTATAAGCTTGGAGAATACCATTTTTAAAAATGTATCTGTATATCCGACTTCTCTGAACCAGGAAAGATCCACAAGAAAGCTTATTATGGTTCCAAAAAACGCAAAAATCACTCCTATTGCTGCAATAAGTATCAACATGCCTGTCTGTTTTACATCAAATTTTCCAAAGGAAAAAGATTTAATCTTCATAAGCTACCCTTCTTTCGTTTTGCGGTTCCTTTAATCAAGTCATTATATATTGCCATGATCATTTATATCTTAACATAAATTTTATACCCTTTAGTTAATATATTACTCATGAAAATTACAACTCTTATTAATTAACTATTTTTTATTTGAATAATCAAAAGGCACAATGATATCATTGTGCCTGATTTTACTATTCTACTGAGTATGGTAAAAGTGCCAGATTTCTAGCTCTTTTTATAGCTACTGTAAGTTTTCTCTGTGCTTTTGCAGATGTTCCCGAAACTCTTCTTGGAAGTATCTTTCCTCTTTCAGAGATATACTTTTTAAGAAGTGAAACGTCTTTGTAATCTATCATGTTTATCTTGTCGCCTGCAAATGGATCTGCTTTCTTTCTTCTTCTTTTCATGCCTCTTTGTGCTGCTGCCATGACCAAACCTCCTTTTTAAAATGGTACGTCATCGTCTTCAAGTGCCCTGTATCCTTCGTCATCCAGTCCTTTTGGAGAAAATCCTTCTGGTGTCTGGAAACCGGATGGTTCAAATACATCTGAACCAGCATTTGAAAACCCTTGACTTAAATCAGTTCTTGGTGAAGCTGCCTGAGCTTTTTCCAAGAATTGAACTGTATCGGCAATTATTTCAGTTACGTATCTTTTTTCGCCGTTTTGATTATCGTAACTTCTGTTCTGGATCTGACCTTTTATCCCAACTAATCTTCCCTTAGAAATATAATTGGCACAATTCTCTGCAATTTTTCCCCATACTACTATGTTAAAAAAATCCGTCTGTTTCTGGCCATCCTTCGATGTAAATGGTCTGTCTACTGCAATTGCAAATGTAGCTACAGCTTTTCCTGTTGAAGGAATATATCTTAGCTCAGGATCCTTGGTAAGTCTTCCAATCAGTATTGCAACATTCATAGTTTACCTCTTACTTCTCATCCAAGTTGATTATCATGTGACGTATAACACTGTCGCTGATCTTAAGGTTTCTATCAAGCTCCTTAGGTATCTCTGTGCTTGCTTTAAAGTTTACAAGAACATAGAATCCTTCGTTTAGCTTCTGTATTTCGTATGCAAGTCTTCTTGCTCCCCATACGTCAACCTTATCAACCTCTCCAGATGTTTCAATTATCGCTTTTACTTTGTCAAGTACAACAGTTTTTGCATCATCCTCAATGTTTGTTTTTAGTACATAAATCAATTCATAATTTTTCATTACATTTCACCTCCCTTTGGACTATACGGCTCTTAATGAGCAGAAAGATGAGAACCGAAACTTTCATTCCTTCGCATTATATGCGCAAATCTCATACCGCAGTATTATAACATAAATATTTATTGCATGCAAATATTTTTTCTGATTTTTATTAATAATCCTCGTTTACATAAGGTTCTCTATGTGGCTCATACAAGTCCTCTTCATAATCATACTGAAAACTTTTCTGATTGTTTCTGAATTCACTCAGTGGTTTTTGCTTGAGGCTCTCTTGAGATTTTTCTATTTCCAGTTGTTTAATTATAGTCTCTATGTCTATTTTTCTTATCTTTTCCATTTTTTCTCCTTGCTTGTATATATTCCACCTTTAAATTTAAATCCCTTCTTTAATTACAGTTTATATTTCATATATTTTTTTGTCAAGGTAAAAACCTATGTACACCCGCATTGTTTTGGGTTAAAATAGGTTTAAAGAATGAATTGAAATCCACGTTGAACCATATAAGGAGGCTATTATGAAATTAAATATTTTGCACAGTCTTGAAATAATGCAGGATTATGATTCCTATGTTATCCCGTTCACTTCTCCTGCTCTTATGCCAGAGTTTTTTGAAGAAGATTTCTGTGATCTTGTAAAACCTTACCTGGATTCAGAACTTTTCAAGGCAAAAAAAGGAGAGATATACAGTTTTACATCATTTTTTAAAGGAACCAGCAAGCACGTCAATATCATACTTGCAGGTTTTGGAGAAGAAAAAGACCTAAGTATTGATGTACTCATGAATGGTTTTGGAAAAGCTGTCACAGCTCTGCAGACCCTCAAGGCTAAAAAACCTCTTGTTTTCATGGAAAATATTGCCCCTTGCGTAAACAAGGTAGACTCTTTTCTAAAGTCATGCAAAGCCATGATTCTTGCTGAATATGCTTTTGAAAGATATCAGACTAAAGAAGACAAGACACACAGAATTGATTCGCTTGATATATACTCACAATATTACGAGGCTCCTCGCTGTGAAAAAAGAGCTTCCATACTTGCTGAAAATACAATAATTGCAAGAGATCTGGTAAATGAACCTGCTAATTTCATGAAGCCTGCTGATCTTGCTCAAAAAACAAAGGATCTTCTTGATGGACTCAATCTTGACATCAACATTTACGACGAAGATGCCATAAGCAAATTTGGAATGTCTGCATTCCTGTCTGTAGCAAAAGGATCTTCTTCAAAACCAAAACTTATAGTTGTAAATTATAAAGGTAACAAAAATTCAGACGAGAAACTTGCCCTCGTAGGCAAGGGACTTACCTACGACAGCGGTGGGTACTCAATCAAACCTACAGACAGCATGATGACCATGAAAACAGATATGGCTGGTTCTGCTGCAGTTATAGGAGCTATAAAATCCATAGCCGAGGCTAAACTCAAGGTTAATGTAGTTGCCATTATTGCTGCATGTGAAAATATGATTTCTGGAGAAGCTTATCTTCCAGGTGATTTAATTGGATCTATGGCTGGAAAATTCATAGAAGTGGTTAATACAGACGCCGAGGGAAGACTCACCCTTGCTGATGCAGTAACTTTTGCACAAGAAAATGAAAAGGCTACTAAAATCGTAGATATAGCTACTCTTACTGGAGCTGTCCTGTCAGCACTGGGTCTTGATTATGCAGGTGTCGTAACTAACAATGATGAATTTTATAAATTAATTGAAAAAGCTTCAAAAATGTCAAACGAAAAAATCTGGAGGCTCCCTCTGGACGACAGCATAAAAGATAAAAACAAATCTGATATAGCTGATCTTAAAAATTCTGGTGGAAAATATGCCGGTTCAAGTACTGCAGGTGCATTCATAGGAGAATTCATAAATGATACTCCATGGGTTCATATAGACATAGCAGGAACTTCAGCTGCAGAAAAAGATATTCCTTACTGCAGAAAAGGCGGAACTGGATATGGCGTAGAGCTTCTTTTTGATATAGCATCTCAGATTAGATAATAAATTTCAATTTAATTTAAAGGGGCTGTCGGAGAATGACGTTTTTGACCCCTAAACTTTAATAATTAAAAATCCCAGATTATTCAACATCTACAAAAATGTAGAGAACCGAATAATTTGGGATTTTTTTGTTTGATTTAATATTTATTGTATGACAAAAAAGCCATTTGATATTTTCTCATGACTCATAAAAATCTGATAGGATTAGGCTGTTTTTGCTTCGTAGGTTTTGATTTTTTCCTTCGCGAAGCGATAGTATTTATTTAAATTTCTTCCTACAGCGTATAAAAGAAATTCTTTGTATACTTTTTCAGATGTACGATGGTTAAATCTTCTGAAATTATCATTTTCTTTGATATCTCCAAAATGACCTTCGGTCTGGATAGAACGTATCTGACGATAAAATATACCTTTTTCACTTTGGATATTATTATTAG
>NZ_AUID01000024.1 GCF_000423525.1 Proteocatella sphenisci DSM 23131
ATTCCTTCATAGCTTCCAATCCCTACTATAATGCCATTGCATATAGCTATATCACAAATTTCGATTTTATTGGTGAATACGTTTATCACTTGCCCATTTTTGAGTACGAGATCTGACTTTTTTTTGCCTGCCGCCGCAGCCGTCATTTTGATGTATTCTTTTGTAGTCATAAATCTGCTCCTTATTTTAATGAAAAAGGTATTGAAATAGTAATTAATATATGGTATACTATGAAAGTAATATGGTTACAATAGAGTAGGAGATACACCTGTTCCCATTCCGAACACAGAAGTTAAGCCCTGCATCGCTGATAATACTTGGAGGGCAGCCTCCTGGGAAAGTAGGACGTAGCCAATTGCAGAACACCTGAGCGCTTGCCAGGTGTTTTTTTATGTCCATAAACCTGGCTAAATACATATTACTGCTTTTCAGTTGCAAGTTCTTCTATAGTTTTTCCATCAATGTACATACCAGATACTACACCGCTTCCCTGCCAGATTCTGATGCTTATATATGCATCTTCAATATTTTCTCTGAGAACATCTTCGGCATTTTGAGAAATATCTTCAGCGAGAAAATAGCTGTCAAAAGGGGATGCATAAAAATATGATCCGTCATTAGAATAATTATGCATTAAAGTCTTAATGTATGGAAGGTCTTGAGGTTTATCAAGATAAGCTTTGTCAAGAACATAAAAATTATCTTTGTCCTTAGTTAGACTTATATAACATACACGAGTTTGTGAATTGCCTATGTCTTCTGAAGTTTTCACCCCGGATGTATCCATTGTAAACATGATGTACTTTCCGCGCACGGGATCATAGGGATCATATCCCTGTATTTTGATATTATAGGAATCACCAAGTCTTAGCGCCATTTCAGATTTAAGACCTGTCAGTACAATGGCGAAAAGAGCAACTATAGTGAATATGAGTAGAAGAGTAAGTTTATTTTTCTTATTTAACATTTGTGACACCCCTCTTCTTTTTGTTAAATACAAAGTTAAAGATTAGAAAAGCAAGGCCAAGCAATATAAAGAGTATACCCCTTGCAAGGAAGCTTATATCTATATCAAAGAACCATTTGGATATTATAGCAAGTATAAGGAGAAGTCCCATATTAGCTCTTGCTATACTGGCATCACTTCTTAGAAGAAGTCTTGAGCCGGTTACAAAAATAGCTATAGCTACTACAAAAAAGACCAGGTTGAAAGACCAGACTACAGTATTTTCAATTGATACCGAGTACTTTAAAGTGCTATATATTATTGCGACAAAAGGGATTACCAGAAAAGCTGCATATTTGATAACATCTTTGTTCCTGCTTTTTAAATTCATATAAAACAGGGCCATTGAACCCAGGGACATAGCCTGAATAATAAGGAATGACTCCCTGTCAAAACTCCCTGCAAAATCATACCTCCACCTGAACTGGAATGTAGATATAAAAAAGATAACAAATACCAGAACCATGGCACAAGCATAGGGTAAAGAAAAACGCTCTGATCTAAAAGCAAAAATGCTTATTATAATGAGGCCGTACACAAGCAGATTTTCCATAAAATATGAACTTTGGTTGGTAGTTGCAATAAGGCATATAAATCCATAAAGTACAGCAAATGTATTGACCCATGAGCTTTCAAACTTTCTTTTTTCTTTTTGCATAAGAAAAATATAAGGATATATAAGAAGAATCATAGCTAGAGCTTTTAGAAGACCTATATACATATACTCCACTGGAGAAGCTGTTACAAATATTGAGCTCAAAAACATATAAACTATGGCAGCTATTGAAGAATCAATAATATACACAAAGGGTAAGGAAAGGAGTGCAGAAATGAGAAATATACTCTGCGCCGGAGCGACGCTGTGATAGGTCTGCCCTATCAAACCAAGTCCTGCGACTATAGAAATGGGTATAAATACGCCCACAGCCTCATGCATCCATTTTTCTTTTTCCTTGTATATTATAAAGAATGCAGCAAGAGCCCCCACTGTAAAAGGTATTACTGAAATTATGAGTCTGACAGGTCTTGAGAATTCAGACCAGTTTTTTGCAAGCAGAAGAATGATGCCCAGCCCTACAAGAGCACTTCCTATTACAGCAAGGACCACGGGGAGTATCTCACTTTTTGAAGAAGGCATATCTTCATATACATTTTCTATCGATAGCCTTTGATCATCAGATATAATATTTTTTTCAACCCATATATCCATCTGTGACCCCAGCCATTTTAAATATTTATTTGAATTATCCATAAAGAAATCTCCTTCATATTTTATTGTCATATTATATATATACCACTAATTTTAAATAAAATAGTAAAAACAGAAATTTTTTTCTATACATGGGTAAATATATATTAATAAGCTAATGTCTTAAGTTTGATGGAATTAATTTTAATAAATATAAGGAGGACTATATGGCTGTCTGGATAAAGATGTATACAGTATCTATAGCAGTATTTTTGTGTATAGACGCAATCTGGCTTGGATTTATTGCAAAGGGAATTTATTCAAAGTATTTGGGTTATATAATGGCAAAAAACATTGTATGGTGGGCAGCAGGAGTTTTTTATATGATATTTGTAGGGGGACTTTTGTTTTTTGTAATAGAGCCATCGGTCAAAAATCAGAGCATCAGGTATGCTATATTTGCCGGAGCATTTTTTGGATTTATTGCATATGCGACCTATGATCTTACAAATTTGGCGACACTAGAGGGATGGCCAATTTTTATTACGGTTATTGATCTTGTCTGGGGAGCTTTTCTGGCAGCATCTACTTCGGCAATAAGCTATATTATTATAAATAAATTCATTTAAGCCTGTAAATTCAAGGGAGGTAATTATGGGAACGGAATTCATAAATGGGACAGATTTTTACAGACTTTTTGTTTCGGGTGCAGATTTGGTGATAAAAAATAAAGAAAAACTAAATCGGATAAATGTATTTCCAGTAGCAGATGGAGACACAGGAAGCAATCTGGAAGCCACCCTGAAGAGCGCAATAGAATTTGCAGTAGTAGACAAATCTTTTTCTCAGACCACGCTTTCTATGGCAGAGGCCATAATTTCTGGAGCAAGAGGGAATTCTGGAATAATATTTGCTCAGTATATAATGGGGCTTGCCGAGGAATCAGGAGAAAGAGAAAGCCTTCATGTGAATGATTTTATAAATATAAATATATTGTCTTCCAAAAAACTTTATAAGGCTGTTTCCAGGCCTGTTGAAGGAACTATACTCACTGTCATAAGAGCCTGGAGTGAATATCTGGAAAACAACAGAGAAGAATTTGAGACTTTTGAAGATATGTTTGAACAATCAATGGAAGCTGCCTACTGCGCTCTTAGAAACACCACGAGTCAGCTTGAGATTCTCAGAAAACATAATCTGGTAGATTCAGGTGGAAGTGGATTTGTATATTTTCTCGAAGGCATAAAAAACTCCCTCCACATAAAAAAGAGTGGGGATACTCAAGGTCTTGAAAACGAAAATTTAAAATCACAGATGGAAAACATAATCAGCGATTTTCCAAAAACACTTGATGACCATAGCAATACAGGGAAATACAGATATTGCTGCGAATGCCTTATAACAGGTTCGGGTTCTGGAGCTGAAGAAATTAGCACTGCACTTGATAAATATGGGGACAGTATAATATGCATAGAGCATGCCGGCGTATTTCATATACATGTTCACAGCAATACTCCAGGAGATGTATTTGAGGTAATGTCAGGATTTGGAGCTATAAAAAGACCTAAAATTGATGACATGATGGTTGGCAAAAGGTTTGAAGATAAAAAGCAGACCATAGCCCTGGTTACAGATTCCATAGCAGACATACCAGATGAACTAGTTGAAAAGCATGATATTTATATAATACCGCTAAATATTCAATCTGGAGAGTCGACATATATAGACAGGATTGGAATAAGCAGACAAAAAATCTACAAAGATATGAATAAAAAAGAGTTTTATCCAAGCACCAGCATGCCAAATGATATACAGGTCATGGAAAAACTCGAACTTCTCAGCCATCACTATGAATCTATCATTGCAATAAGTGTATCTTCAAGGCTAAGCGGGGTATATGATACATTCCACAGGGCGGCAAGCAAACTCGAAGAAAAAGGGGTCAGAATAAAGATAATAGACAGCAGACTTAATTCGGCGGCTCAGGGATTAATGGTCCTAAAGACCGCACAGCTGATTGAAGAAGGTAAAGATTTTGACACTGTAGTTGACATGGCAAGGTCTATAGCAGAAAAAACAGAGATATATGTAGCGCTGAATACTTTGAAAAATGTAAGCAGGAGCGGAAGAGTTTCAAAAAAAATAGCTTCTGCAGGAGCAGCCATAGGTCTCAAGGCCGTGATTTCTCTTGACAGTGAAGGTTCAGGAACTGTGCCATTTGTATCTCTTAGCAGGAAATCTTTGCTTGAGAAAATATACACTATGGTCCGCACTAAAATGAAAGAAGATGAGATATCAGAATACGCAATATCATATTCAGGAGACTATAAAAAAGCAGCAGGTTTTGTAGAAAATATAGAGCAGATAACAGGGAAACCGCCGGTTTATATATGTGAAATTTCTTCAGTAACTGCCCTACATGTTGGAGAAGGAGCAGTTGCGGTTTCAGTAATAGGATAAGAGGGGGAAAACAAATGAGTATGTATATAATACAACAGACTGTAATACTGGTAGCACTTTATTTTTTTATTTTCTTCATAGTCGGAACTATAATTAAAAACAACTCCATAGTAGACATTGGCTGGGGCCTGGGATTTGTTATAATAGCCTGGTTTACACTTTTTTTGAGCAATAGTTTTTTTCTGCCCAATATAATAATAACAATTGCAGTAACTATATGGGGCTTAAGACTATTTACGCATATACTCAAGAGAAACAGAGGAAAGGGAGAGGATTTCAGGTACGCAGCATGGAGAAAGCAGTGGGGAAGATGGGTCATTCCAAGAGCATTTTTTCAGGTTTATATGCTTCAAGGCATATTTATGCTGACAGTGGCAAGCCCGTTTATAATACTCAACAGCATGCAGTGGTCTGAATTCACATGGATAACAGCAGCAGGAGCCCTGCTTTGGATAATAGGATTTTTCTTTGAAAGTGTGGGAGATTACCAGCTTGAGCAATTCAAAAAAAATCCGAAAAACAAAGGGACAATACTAAGAACAGGCCTGTGGAAATATACAAGGCATCCAAATTATTTTGGAGAATCTGCAATGTGGTGGGGCATAGGACTTGCAGCCTTTGGATCGGGAGCAGGAATAATATCTTTCATAAGCCCCTTTGTCATAACCTTTCTTCTGCTTTTTGTATCAGGAGTACCTATGCTCGAAAAGAGCTTTGAAAAAAGACCAGGATACAAGTCTTACAAGGAAGTAACCTCAGTATTTATACCGCTTCCTCCTAAAAAAAGAAAGTATGATATATGACAAAGTTAAAAACTTGTATTTAAGAGAAAAATACTACTGTTATTAAAAAAAAATTGTAGTATAATGTGTTATAAAGAAAATACTAAGTGTGAGTAGATACAGGCTTTTTGCCTGTATCTTTGACGGCTGAGAAAGAAGCAGATAGGGAATCATCATGGAGATTTTATTAGGCATAGACATAGGATCTACAACTGTAAAGATTGTATTGCTCCAGGGAACGGATATTCTTTACAAAAAATATGACAGGCATTATTCAAAAGTAAGAGAAAAAACTTCTGAAATGATACTTGAGATGGCGGGATGTAATAATTTAAAAAACGTATTGAATGAGAGTAGAATAAAAGTATCGGTAACAGGATCAGCGGGACTTGGGCTGGCAAAAGCCAGTGGGCTTGATTTTGTGCAAGAAGTTTTTGCCACCAGGCATGCGGTTGGAGTCCTTGTTCCAAAGGCGGATGTTGTTATAGAGCTTGGGGGAGAAGACGCCAAAATAATATTTCTTACTGGGATAATGGAAGAAAGGATGAACGGGACCTGTGCAGGCGGGACAGGTGCTTTTATAGATCAGATGTCAGTACTTCTAAATGTTACAGGAGAAGAACTGGACATTCTTTCAGAGAAATCTGAGATAATATACTCTATAGCTTCAAGATGCGGAGTTTTTGCAAAGACTGATATTCAGACCATTTTAAATCAGGGAGCCAGAAAAGAAGATATTGCAATGAGTATATTTCAGGCAGTGGTGGATCAGACCCTTTCAGGACTGGCTCAGGGTAGAGACATAGAAGGTGACGTGCTTTTTCTTGGAGGCCCGCTCCACTTTTATAAAGGACTTCAGAAAAGATTTATTGAGACCCTTGGACTTAGACCAGAGCATGCGCACTTTCCAGAAATAGGTCCATATGCAATAGCAGCAGGAGCAGCTTATCACAGCAGAAAAAATAAGGCGCTTTACAGTTTTGAAGAAATAATTGATAAAACATCAAGAACAAGGGAGATAGCAAACAATACAAAACACCTTCCCAGACTCTTTAATGACATGGACCAGTACCGTGAATTCGTAGAAAGGCACAGTCGAGATACAGTAGAATCGGCAGAGGCCATATTTTACAAAGGAAAGGCTTACCTTGGAATTGACTGTGGAAGCACGACTACGAAAATAGTTTTAATAAGCGAAGACAACAGGATTCTTTATCAGTATTACAGCTCTAATAAAGGAAATCCAGTTCAGATAGTAAGGCATCAGCTTGAAGAGATATATGATCTTTGTGAAGACCGCATAACCATAGAGAGTTCAGGTGTTACGGGATATGGAGAAGATCTTATAAAAAATGCCTTTGGAATAAACTGGGGTATAGTTGAAACTGTAGCACATTACATCGCAGCAAAACATTTTTGTCCAGACGTAGACTTTATAATTGATATAGGCGGCCAGGACATGAAGTGCTTTAAGATAAAAGATGGACGCGTAGATAATATAATGCTAAATGAAGCCTGTTCATCAGGATGCGGTTCATTTGTAGAGACCTTTGCAAAATCCATGGGTCACAGCGTCGAAGAATTCTGCACCATGGGAGTTGTTTCAAAGCAGCCTATAGATCTGGGTTCAAGATGCACAGTATTTATGAATTCATCAGTAAAACAGGCGCAAAAAGAGGGTGCATCCATGGAAGACATATCTGCAGGCCTCTCAATAAGCGTAGTAAAGAATGCCCTCTACAAAGTTGTAAGAATAAACAGTGCAGATGAACTCGGAGAAAACATAGTAGTCCAGGGAGGCACCTTCCTAAATGATGCCATACTTAGGAGCTTTGAAAAAGAAATAGAAAGAAATGTAATAAGACCTTCCATATCAGGACTCATGGGAGCTTTTGGAGTAGCCCTTTATTCAAAAGAAAGAGTAAACTCTGAGCGAGATGTAAAACTTATAAGCAGGAGTGAGCTCAAGACATTTGGACATAGCGTAAAAAATGCTAAATGCGGCCTGTGCACCAACAACTGCAATCTTAATATAAATATATTCGAAAATGGGGGAAGATACATTTCAGGAAATCGCTGCGAAAAGCCACTTGGAAAAGCAATGAACAGAGAAATCCCGGACATGTATCAGCACAAGCTGGATAAACTAAGGAAACTCATAAAAAGTACACAAGAAAAGAACCAGCTCCAAAGAGACCAGGCCCCAAGAATAGGCATACCCCTTGTCCTTAACATGATAGAACAGTTGCCTGCGTGGAATGAATTTTTCAGTTCACTGGGCTTTAAAGTGGTTATCTCAGATGTGTCCAGTAGAGAAATATACAGAAAAGGACAGCGTTCTATACCCTCAGATACAGTGTGTTATCCGGCAAAGCTTGTTCATGGCCATATAGAAAACCTTATAGAAAAAGGCTGCGATGCAATATTTTATCCATGCATGACCTACAATATAGATGAAAACAAAGGAGACAACTGCTACAATTGCCCGGTAGTAGCTTATTATCCAGAGCTGGTTGAGGCCAACATAAAGAGCATTCAAAAAACAAGGCTGATAAAACCTTATATAGAATTAAACAACAAGGCAAAACTCAAGGCCCAGCTTTTCAAAGAGCTGAAAGCTTTTAAAGGAGTCAGCAGGCTTAAGATATCAAGAGCAATAGATTCAGCATTTTCAACCCAAAAGATATACGAAGAAGAAATTTATCAAGAGGGACTAAAATGTATAGAATACGCAGACAATAACAACCTGGTTATAGCGGTTGTGGCAGGAAGGCCATACCATATAGATCCTGAAATTAATCACGGGATAAACCAGCTCATAGCGTCATGTGAAATGGTAGTCATAACAGAAGATGTGGCAGCAAGGCTTGCAGAAGTTCCACAGGTAAACGTACTCAACCAGTGGACCTATCACTCAAGGATGTATGCCAGTGCAGCTTATGTAAAAAACAAAGGAAATGCTCAGATGATCCAGCTAGTTTCATTTGGATGCGGAATAGACTCCATAACATCTGATGAAATAAGGGCTATAGTAGAAGAAAACGGGAAAATATATACACAGCTGAAGATAGATGAGATTAACAATCTGGGAGCTGCAAGGATAAGGATAAGAAGTCTTAAAGCAGCAATTGACAGATAGAGGGAGAGCAACATGAAGATAGAAAAAGTTGAATTTACCCAGGATATGAAAAAAGACTATAAGATACTGGTTCCAAATATGCTTCCCATACATTTTAAACTTTTAATATCAATACTTGGAAATTACGGCTATAACATGGAACTCCTTGAAACAAGTGGGCCTTCAATAGCGCAGACAGGGCTCAAGCATGTACACAATGACACCTGCTACCCAGCCATACTGGTAATAGGCCAGCTTATAGACGCTATTGAAAACGGAGGCTATGACAAAAACAAGATTGCCCTTATGATAAGCCAGACAGGAGGCGGATGCAGGGCCTCAAACTATATACATCTTCTCAGGAAAGCCCTGATAAAAGCAGGGTATGGGTATATACCAGTTATATCACTCAATTTTTCAGGCACAGAAAAATCATCAGGATTCGATCTTTCCCTAAAAGTAATACAGCAGCTGGCCTACGGAGTCCTCCTTGGAGATCTGGTAATGAGCCTCTACAATCAGAGCATACCCTATGAAGTATACAAAGGAAGCTGTGACAAGCAGGTAGAAGCCATAGTAACAAAAGTGTCTAATCACTTCAGAGGCAGGACAATAATAAGATACAAAGAGATAAGAATGCTTGCACAAGATATTGTAAAAAGGTTCAATGACGTTGAAAGAGAAGGAACTCAGAAAAAAAGAGTGGGGATAGTTGGAGAAATATATATAAAATTCTCACCACTTGGAAACAACGATCTTGAGAAGTTTCTTCTTAGTGAAGACGCAGAGCCTGTAATCCCGGGACTTATGGATTTCTGCATGTATGTAGTGTATAATGGTATAGTGGACTACAAGTTTTACGGAAGAAAAGCACTTGGAGCACTTAACTCCAGAATAATGTATGAGTATATGCTAAAAAAACAAAAAGACATAAGAAATGTCATAAAAGAAAACAGCAACTTTGTGACGCCGCACGATTTTGAAGAAGGACGAAAGATGGTTTCAAAAGTCATAAGCCTTGGAGTCAAAATGGGAGAAGGGTGGCTTCTTCCGGCAGAGATAATAGCGATGGTGGCACACGGCGTCAATAACGTTATCTGCACCCAGCCATTTGGATGCCTTCCAAACCATATAGCAGGAAAAGGGATGATCAGAAAAATAAGAGAAATATATCCAAAAGCAAACATAGTCCCGGTGGATTATGATCCAAGCGCTTCCAGAGTAAACCAGGAAAACCGTATAAAACTGATGCTCTCCGATGCAGATTAAATAATCAACAAGGACATGAAATCTTTATTAAAAGAAGGATGGGGTAAAGTGACAATAAAAGAAATTGCAAATTTGGCGGGGGTATCAATTGCAACTGTGTCCCTGGCGCTTAATAATAAAGGGAATATAAAAAAAGAAACCAGGGATAAAATACTCGAAATTGCAAGAAACGGCGGATATATTAAAAAAAAGCAGGACAGCAAGAAGAATATCCTGCTGATAAAATATGTAAGCAGCGGAATATCCATAGAAAAAAACGGAGACTTTATATCAAAGATAATAGACTCCATTGAGACTACAGCAAGCGAGAATGAATACAATATAAATATCAAAAACATACTTGCGCGTGACTGGAATGAGACCATATATCAGATAAATCAGGACGAATTTTCCGGAGTGATATTTCTGTCTACAGAGGCAGATGAAAACCTGGGAGAACAGATAAAAAATATAAATATACCAGTTGTTGCAGTAGATAATATTTTTGAGACAGTAGATCTCAATGCCGTTAGCATAGATAATGGCGGGGGGATATATGATGCAGTAAAATATGTAAAAGATAAGGGTCATAAAGACATAGGCTACATTAACAGCAGCGTTAAATTTACTAATATAATAAAGCGAAAAGAAGGATATAAAAAAGCAATATCTTCTCTTGGACTCAAATATGACCCGGCAAAGACTATAGAAGTAATGCCTACACTTGATGGGGCATACGAAGACATGACAAAGCTTCTCAAAAAAGGCATAAAACTGCCATCTGCATACATAGCGGGAAACGACACACTCGCTATAGGCGTAATAAAAGCCCTAAAGGAGAATGGCTACAGTGTACCTAAAGATATATCTGTCATAGGATTTGATGACATACCATTTTGTACAATGATGGACAGTCCGCTGACGACCATGAGTGTAAACAAGAAAAGCCTTGGAGAACGGGCTGTAAGACTGCTTGTTCAAAGTATTGAAGGTATAAATGAAGATACGGTCAAGATTTTAATAAGACCAAAATTGATAGAAAGAAGCAGTATTAAACAAATACAAAAGTTTAATAAAATATAAAAGTTTAATAAAGATATAATCAAAAAATCAGGTTCATATATTGAGCCTGATTTTTTATACTTTAAGGAGATTTATTTTCATAAGTCTGAAGTTTACTAAATAATATAGATTCTTGTATACAAATATGACAAATAACAAGCTTGAATTACAAATACATTGGGCTTTAAATTGATAAAGTATAATATTCATTAATTTTTAATATAAATATCATGCTTAAAAAGACTGAAAATATAGACAATGTAAAATTTAATAAAAAAAACCTAAAAAGTTTTAATAAAAAACGTTTGCATTTTATTAAAAATGTGATATTATTCTTATAAGAAAAGTAGAAAAAAATACGAATTGAAAAGTAGATGGGGAATATGTCGATAACTATCAAAGAAATTGCAGAAAAAGCAGGAGTCTCAAAGGCTACCGTTTCGCTCGCACTCAATAACAAGGGGGCGGTAAGTGAAAAGACAAGAGAACGCGTATGGGAAATAGCAAACAAAAATGGATACAGCAAGAAAAGCTATACAATCAAAAAAAATATCCTCTTCATTAAATATATAGGAAATGGGGCAGCGATAGAGCACAATGGAGATTTTGTAGCAAGAATAGTAGATTCTATTGAATTTGCAAGCAGAGAACTCAAATACAGCCTTACAATAAAAAATATAGAGGTAGGCGAATTTGAAAGAGAAATTAATTATATAGACTTTGACAGCTTTGAAGGAGTTATAATTCTTGCTACAGAGCTGGAAGCTGAAATGGGAGATATAATAAAAACCATACCAGTACCTGTCATTGCAGTAGACAACATGTTTGAGGATTATGATGTGGACTGCGTGGTAATGGACAACTATGGAGGAATATTTTCAGCAGTAAAATATCTTTATGATTTGGGGCACACCGAAATTGGATATGTAGACAGTCTGATCAGATTTCCCAATTTTGAACAAAGGACCACTGGCTACGAAAGAGCACTAAAAAAACTGGGACTCGAGTATAAGCAGAAAAATATAAAATCTGTACAGCCTGATCTTGAAGGTTCATACAGTGGTATGATTTCAGAAATAGACAAGGGCAGCCATATGCCAACAGCATTTGTGGCAGCCAACGATACAATTGCAATAGGAGTAATAAAGGCACTAAGAGAAAAAGGATATGAAACACCTCAAGATATTTCTATAGTAGGATTTGACAACATACCCTTTGGAAGAGTCCTCGACAAGAGCCTTACCACCATGAATGTAGATAAAGAACAGCTTGGAGAACTTGCAGTAAAAGCACTCAACAACAAGATAAAAAACAAGGAAAAAGGCTGCATTAAGATGATTACAAGGACGAGACTTACAGTCAGAGAAAGTACCAGTCCACCAAAAACAAAGCGTTAATAACATATGATGGCCAAGGGAGTGTTTCATCGGCCCCGTATTTATTATAAAATCTCACAAATTTAAGATTACATACCAGGAGGATATTTATGGTTAAGAATTTAAAAGCAAAAAGAATATTATCGTTACTTACAGTAGCGGCACTTTCAGCATCACTTCTTGCAGGATGCGGATCTTCAGACGAAACGGCAGAAGGCGGATCTTCAGAAACGCCAACATCTGGAAAGATAGCTGTAATAAGAAACCTTCCTTCAGATGACCACACCAAGCAGTTTCTTGAAGGAGCTACTTCAGAAGGACAGGCACTTGGATACCAGGTTGACACTTTCATCTCAAACGGAGACGATGCAAAATTCCAGGAGCTTGTAGCACAGCAGATTCAAAAAGGATATGACGGACTTATCATATCACACGGAAAAGGCGAATACTCAACAGATATGATTGCGCCAGCACTTGAAGCAGGCATGAAAGTAGTAACATTTGATACAGCATTTAAAGATGGGGCGATACCAGAAGGAATAACTGCAACAGCTCAAGACGATGAGGCTCTTGCAAGATTATCACTTGATGAGATAGTTGCATCATCACCTTCAAAACCTGCAAAGGTTTTAAAAATATGGTTTGGACCTGGAATCCCACCGCTTGACAGCCGTGACACTATATACAAAGAATACGAAGCAGCTGGAAAGATACAGACAGTTGAATTTGTAGGACCATCAACTCTTGATGACGTTCAAGGAGAAATTTCAAACAGAGTAGGTGCAATACTTCCAAAATACCCAGCTGGCAGCGTTGATGCTATGTGGGGATCATGGGACGAAATGGCAAAAGGCGGATACAAAGCCCTTAAAGAAGCAGGAAGAACAGATATAAACCTTGTTTCAATAGACGTTTCAAACCAGGATATAAACCTTATGATGGAAGAAGGCAGTGTATGGTCGGCAACTGCAGCCGTAGATCCAAAGCTTATAGGTATAGTAAACATGAGACTTCTTGCTAAGAAGCTTCATGACGAAGAAACACCACAGACTTATAACCTTGAAGCTCACCTTATCAAAAAATCTCAGTTAAGCGCAGACACAACAATGAACACACTTTCTGATGTAGTTCCTGGCTGGGGACAGTCTGATGCATTCAACGAAACTTGGATGGATGAGCTTCGCGCAGCAAATGCAAAATAAGAGCATTTTAATTTAATTAATAAATACATTTTAAGAATAGAGAAGTTGCACTCCACTTCTCTATTCTTAAATATAAAAATATATAAAAATTTGTTTTTAAAAATGGGATGGATGTGAACCGATGAAACAGACAAAGCGTGTAAAGCTGCAAATGCAGAATATATCAATAGAATTTCCTGGGGTAAAAGCCCTTTCAAATGTTGACTTTGAAATGGAAAGTGGGACAATCCACGCACTTATAGGAGCAAATGGTGCAGGAAAATCCACTCTGATGAAAGTATTATCAGGAGTAAACTCACACTATGAAGGAAAGATCTTTATAGATGGAAAAGAAGAAGAAATTCGCTCTCCAAAAGCTGCAAAAAGCAGGGGAATAGAGATAGTGTATCAAGAAGTTGATACGGCGCTCATCCCTTATTTAAGTATTGCAGAGAACATCATGCTTAACAGCACAGTTAATAACATGGGAAAAAAACAGATGGTCAACTGGAAAGAAATACATACAAGAGCAGAGGCTATTCTGGAAAAATTAAATATATCAATGAACACAAAAGATCTGGTAAGTGACCTTTCACTTGCGCAGAAACAGATGGTACTGATTGCAAGAGCTGTAGTAGAAGAATGCAGATTCCTTATACTTGATGAGCCAACCGCACCCCTTAGCAACACAGAGACCAGGGAACTCTTTAGAATAGTAAGAGACCTGTCTAAAAACGATAACGTGGGAGTAATATTTATATCCCACAGACTAAACGAGCTTTTTGAAATATGTGAAAAAATAACAATAATGAAAGACGGCACAGTAGTTGCCAACAAACCTATTGACAATAATCTTACGCCAAAGCAGGTAGTAGAAATGATGCTTGGCAGAAAGTTTGATGATAGATATCCAAAAAAAGAAATCGAAATCGGGGGTGTACTCCTGGAAGTAAAGGGTCTTCACGAAAAAGAAGGATCGGTAAAGAACGTAAGCTTTAATGTAAAAAAAGGAGAGATAGTAGGAATTTCTGGACTTGTAGGAGCCGGAAAGACAGAACTGTGTAAAACTCTTTTTGGAGCCATGAAGCAGAGCCAGGGACAAATAAAGCTAAACGGCAAGCTCCTCAAGATTACGAATCCTTTCAGCGCAGTAAAGCAGGGACTGGCACTCGTACCAGAAGAGAGAAGAAAAGAAGGAATACTTGTAGAAGATCCAGTATATGCCAACCTTTCATCTACTTCACTCAACAAATATGCCAAAAGATTCAGCTTCATAGACAAAAATGCAGAAAAAGCAGCAGCAAAAGAGATAATAGCAGATCTTGGAATAAAGACGCCTTCGGAAAATCAGCTTGTAAAACTTCTTTCGGGAGGAAACCAGCAAAAAGTTGCCGTTGGGAAATGGCTAATATCTGATGCAGACATATACATCCTCGATGAGCCTACAAAAGGAGTAGACGTAGGAGCAAAGCAGGATATATTCGAGCTTATAGGACGACTCGCGCAGATGGGTAAGGGTATAATATATGCCTCTTGTGAGTTTGGAGAGATCCTTGGAATATCAGACAGGACATATGTAATGTATGATGGAGAAATCGTAAAAGAACTTGAAATTTCAAATACAAATGAAGAAGAACTTCTTTATTATTCAACAGGAGGACGCTAGTAATGGAATCGACCATAAAGGTTCAAAAAGCAGAAAATAAAAAGAAAAAGAACTCGATTATAGAATTTGTAAGCAAATGGGGAACGGTTATAACCATAGTGTTTCTGATAGCACTTTTTGGAATTTTAATGCCGACCACTTTCCTTACAATGAGCAATATGACAACGATCCTCAGAGGAATATCTATTGTTACAGTAATTGCCATAGGAGTTACCATATCTCTTACGGTAAACGGCTTTGACCTTTCGGTAGGGTCGACCGCAACATTTGCAACCTCACTTGTTATGACCATGTTTGTATGGTATGGGATGTCAACATTTTTATCTATAGGACTTGCTCTTTTTGTAGCGCTTGCAGTAGCAGCAGTAAACTCATTTCTTATAGTAAAACTCAGAGTGCCTGACATGCTTGCAACACTTGCATCCATGTTCATATTCCAGGGAGTTGCAATGACTTATTCAGGTGGAGGATCTGTATCTGAAAACATGGCAAGACTTAACGGAACCATAACAACAGGAAAAGTACCAGAGCTGTTCTCAAAGATAGGACAGTCACCTTGGATAATTATAATAATGCTGGTAATAGTATTTGTAGTACACGTATTTCTGACTTACACAAAGCATGGAAGATATATGTATGCAGTAGGAGGAAATCTTGAAGCAGCCAGACTTTCAGGTATACCAGTAGAAAAATACCGTGCGCTTGCATACTTCCTGTCAACACTTTTTGCATCGATGGGTGGTATCCTTATAGCGGCCAGAGTTGGTTCAGCTCAGATAAACGCAGGAGCAGGATACCTGATGCCGGCAGTAGCAGCAGCATATATAGGCTTCTCGTTTGCGGGATCAGGAAAGGCGAATGCCGTAGGTACGCTTGTGGGAGCGCTTCTGGTAGGTATACTGGAAAACGGACTTGTAATGATGTCAGTTCCATATTACTCACTTGATATAGTAAAAGGTGCAGTTCTTGCTATAGCACTTGCAAGTACCTACTTCAGAAAGAAAAATTAGCAAAATACAATATAAAACAATAGAATACAATGCGAAAGGAACAATACCATGTCAAAATTTGAAACTTATTTTTTAATGAACGAAAATGAAGTATTAGAATATGTAAGAGAGAAACTTGATATTTTTGCCAAGGATGCAGTACTCACTTCAAAAGAAATAGGAGACGGCAATCTCAATTATGTATTCAGGGTTAAAGAAGAAGCAACCGGGAAATCAGTAATAGTAAAGCAGGCAGGTGGAGAAGCGAGAATATCAGCTGACATAAAGCTTTCAACTGACAGAACAAGAATAGAAGCAGAAATACTTAAAAAGCAGGGAGAAATGGCGCCAGGTCTGGTACCAGAAGTTTACCTTTATGATGCAGTGATGTGTTCATGCGCTATGGAAGATCTTTATGACTACACTATAATGAGAACAGCACTTATGAATCATGAAAAATTCCCTCATTTTGCAGATCACATTTCAACCTTCATGGTAAATACCCTCCTTGGAACAACAGATATCTGCGTAGAACATAAGGCGAAAAAAGATGACGTTAAGAACTACATCAACCCTGAGCTTTGTGAGATTTCAGAAGATCTGGTATACACAGAGCCATTTAACAATATAGGAAACAGAAACAATGTATTCCCACCCATAGCAGATTTTGTACAAAAAGAACTTTATGAAGACAAAGTGCTTCACCTTGAAGCTGCAAAGTGCAAGTTTGAATTTATGAACAATGCCCAGTCGCTTATTCATGGAGACCTTCACACAGGGTCTATATTTATAAACGAGCATTCAACAAAGATATTTGATCCAGAATTCGCATTTTACGGACCCATGGGATACGATATAGGAAACGTTGTGGCCAACATGTTCTTTGCATGGAACAACGGAAACTTTACGATAGAAAACGAAGCAGAAAAAGCAGATTTTACGGCCTGGGTAGAGCAGTCAGTAGAAGAAACAATAGATATGTTTATAGGAAAATACAATAAATTTTATGATGCAAATGTAAAAGATCACATGGCAAAGACTCCAGGATTCAAAGAGTGGTACCTTGACAGTATACTAAGAGATACAGCATCAGTAACGGGACTTGAACTGGCAAGAAGAATAGTAGGACTTGCAAATGTAAAAGACATAACCAGTATTTCTGATGAAAACAAGAGAGCTGCAGCTGAGAAGATATGCATAATTACTGCAAAGAATTTAATCCTTAACCGCGACAATTTCAAGACAGGAAAAGACTTTACAAGAGCGCTTAAAGAAGCAGTAGCAAAGATAACCCTAAACAATTAGTAGACAAGGAGACATTAACATGGAACAAAAAAACATACTGAACTATGACACCGTATCACTTGACAGCGAAAAAGGTCAACTTGTCATCATAAACCAGACAAGACTTCCATATGACATAGAAATACTTAGACTCAATACGCAAAAGCAGGTCTGGGATGCAATATACAGACTTGAAGTAAGAGGGGCGCCTGCAATAGGAATAGCCGGAGCAATAGGAGTATACCTTGCAGCAAAAGAAATAAAAGCAGATAACTTTGAAGAATTTTACAGCGAATTCGTAAAAGCCAAAGATTATCTTGATTCATCAAGACCAACGGCCGTAAATCTTTCATGGGCGCTTAACAGAATGGAAAAAATAGTTCTGGACAACAAGGACAAGTCGGTAGCAGAAATAGTAGAGCTTCTTCACAAAGAAGCAGTTGAGATAAAAGAAGAAGATACATGGGTATGTAAGACAATAGGAGAATACGGCCTTTCACTTGTAAAGCCGGGAGACGGACTTCTTACACACTGTAACGCAGGGCAGCTTGCTACTTCAAAATATGGAACAGCTACAGCGCCAATGTATCTTGGATACGAAAAAGGATATAACTTCAGAGTGTTTGCCGATGAGACAAGACCGCTTCTTCAAGGAGCCAGACTTACAGCATTTGAGCTTCACTCAGCAGGAATAGACGTAACGCTTATCTGTGACAACATGGCGTCAAGCGTAATGAAAAAAGGCTGGATAGATGCGGTATTCGTAGGATGCGACAGAGTTGCAGTAAACGGAGACACGGCAAACAAGGTCGGAACATCAGGAGTAGGCATAATTGCAAAATACTACGGAGTTCCAATGTACATCTGTGCTCCAACTTCAACAATAGATATGAACTGCCCTACAGGTAAAGAAATACACATAGAAGAAAGACCTGCAGAAGAAATCACAGAAATGTGGTATAAAGAGAGAATGGCACCAGATGGAGTAAAAACATTCAATCCTGCTTTTGACGTGACGGATCATGAGTGCATAGCCGGAATCATAACAGAGTACGGAATAGCTTACCCTCCATTTGAAGAATCTCTAAAGGCTATATTTGAGAAAAAGGCACAGGCAAAGGTAAAATAATTTATTGAAACTCTCATACTAAGGAGGGGAAATTTTGATAACAGGATACAACAGCTTTAGATATTTATCAGATTATGAAGCTAAAAAGCAGATAATCGAAATAGGAAAGAGAATGTATGACAAGGGATTTGTAGCTTCAAACGATGGAAACATAAGCTGCAAAGTAGGTCCAAACATTATCTGGACAACACCTACAGGGGTGTCAAAAGGATTCATGACCCCAGACATGCTCGTAAAGATGAACTTTGATGGAAAAGTACTGATGGGAAAACTGAAGCCATCTTCAGAAGTGAAGATGCACATAAGAGTATATAACGAAAATCCAGATGTGATGGCAGTGACTCACGCGCATCCACCGGTAGCGACATCCTTTGCAATAGCAGGGATAAGCCTTGACAGAGCAATACTTCCAGAGGCAGTAGTAAACCTTGGATCAGTACCAATAGCTCACTACGCAACTCCTGGAAGCCAGGACGTGCCAGACTCTATAGCACCATATTGCAAATCGCACAATGCAGTGCTGCTTGCAAACCACGGGGCACTCTCATGGGGAAAAGACCTTACAGAGGCATATCACAGACTGGAGTCGCTTGAATATTATGCGACAGTGCTTATGTATACAGGAAAAATAATAGGAAGAGCAAACGAGCTGAGCTGCAACCAGGTAAACGAACTGATTGACATAAGAGAACAGCTTGGAATAACATCAGGCGGCACACCGCCCTGCTCACTTAAAGAAACAAATACCTCAGACGTTGTAAAGACAGAAAAACCACTTACAGCTTCATATTCAGGATGCGCAGTATCATCTGTGAGCAGTGACAAAGAAGCTATAATAAGAGAGCTTACACAAAAGATAACGCAGCAGGTATTGGAAAGTCTAAAGAGGTAACTACGTGGATATAGGACAAAAAGATATAGAACTTATAGTGCAACAGGTGCTCAAAAATGTCGTGAGCCAATCTGCAGCAGCCCAAAGCAATAGCCAGCCAGAAGTAAAGACATACAGACCAGGCGTTCCAGTACAGGAATTCAGCATGAAGTCACAGTATGCACCATCTTCACCGTATCCATCTTCATCTCAATCTTCAGCAGGGGATTATGGAGTATTTGAAACGATGGATCAGGCTGTAGAAGCAGCATACCAGGCGCAAAAGATATATCAGGCTAAATTTCAGCTCAAAGACAGGGAACGTCTTATAAAAAGCATAAGAGAAACAGGAATGAAAAACGTAGAAAAACTGGCGAGAATGTCAGTAGATGAAACCGGACTTGGAAGATACGAAGACAAGATACTTAAGAACACGCTTGTACTTGAAAGAACTCCAGGAACAGAATGCCTGAAGACAGAAGCCATCTCAGGAGATGATGGACTGACTATAATAGAACATGCTCCATATGGAGTAATAGGGTCTATAACTCCAGTTACAAATCCTACAGAGACGATAATAAATAACGTCATATCAATGATAGCAGGAGGAAACAGCGTAGTATTTAACGTACATCCAAGTGCAAAAGAAAGCTGCAGATTCGCAGTTCAGATGATAAACAAAGCGATAGAAGAAGTCGGCGGACCCAAAAATCTTGTATCAATGGTAAAACAGCCTACACTCGATACAGTATCACAGCTCAGCAAAAACGATAAGGTAAGACTCATGGCGGGAACAGGCGGAATGCCAATGGTGCGTTCACTGCTTCAGTCAGGAAAAAAAGTAATCGGAGCAGGAGCAGGAAATCCACCGGTAATAGTAGATGAGACAGCAGACATAAAACGGGCAGCAGCAGAGATCTTCAAAGGAGCTTCATTTGACAACAACGTTCTTTGTCTGGCTGAAAAAGAAGTATTCATTGTAGAGAGCGTTGCTACAGATTTTGTATACAACATGATTCAAGAAGGCGCATTTTTATTGAACGAATCACAGCTTGAAAAAATAATGAATCTGGTGCTGACATATGAAGAAACCCCAAATGGAAGAGAATATCACACAAGCAAAAACTGGGTAGGAAAAGACGCAGGAAAAATGCTTGATGCCATAGGAATAAATGGAAAGAGCGACTGCAGACTTCTTATATGTGAAGTAGGGCCAAATCATCCATTTGTACTGTTGGAGCAGCTTATGCCAGTACTTCCTATAGTAAAATGCAAAAACCTTGACGAAGCGATAAAATTTGCAATGATTGCAGAGCACGGAAACAGACACACTGCTTCCATGTTCTCACAAAGTATTAACAATCTTACCCGCTTTGCAAGAGAAGTAGAGACTACAATATTTGTAAAGAACGCGGCGACACTAGCAGGAGTTGGATTCGGAGGAGAAGGACATACTACGATGACAATAGCAGGACCGACAGGCGAAGGAATAACAAATGCAGTTTCATTCACAAGACAGAGAAGATGTGCCCTGAGCGAAGGCGGCTTCAGGATAATATAGAAAAGCAGGTGCAATAATGGCAATGGGATTTTTAGAAGTTGCGGGATATGGAACAGCGCTGTATGCAATGGACAAGGCGTGCAAGGCTACAGATATAAGAATTCTTGGCATTGATACCATCAATCCCAAGGACTCCAGTGCCAACATTCCCCTTACAGTACAGGTAAAGTTTGAAGGAAGCGTATCAGATGTAAAGATAGCTACAGAAGTGGCCCATGAGGCAGCGCTTAAGTTCAATACAGAAAAAGAGATAATAACTAGCGTAATTGATAATCCATACGAGGGAACATCTCAACTGGGAAAAATTACCAAGGTAAAAATAAACGGATAACCATCAAATGGAGGTATCAAAATGGCAGCAATAGGAATGATAGAAACAAGAGGACTGACAGCATCAATCGAGGCAGCAGACGCAATGCTCAAATCAGCAGATGTAGAGCTGGTAGGCACAGAAAAAATCGGATCGGGCCTTATTACAGTAGTAGTAAGAGGAGAAGTAGGAGCAGTAAAAGCGGCTACAGAAGCTGGTGCAGAAGCAGCATCAAGACTTGGAGAACTGGTAAGCGTACACGTTATCGCCAGACCTCATGATGACACTGCAAAAATGCTTCCAGGAATGAAATAAGCAGTATCATGAAAAATACTAATTTCAGTGCAATAGGAGTAGTAGAAATAAACTTCTTCACCAATGCCCTGATAGTACTTGATGAAATGCTCAAGGCATCAGATGTTCACCTTGTCTCAAGCGAAAAAAAGCTGGGCGGGAGAATGGTAACCATAATAGTAGGTGGAGATACATCCTCAGTAAATGCAGCCGTAGAAGCAGCACTTGCAATGGGGGACAGGGTTGGAGAAGAGAATATAAAAGTAGCCGTTACAATTTCAAATCCCCATCCAGAGATAAAAAGACTGCTAAACGCTGTGGACAGACCACGCGAAAGCAAACAAGAAGCAGCAACCGATGTGAATGCAGAAGCAGCCGATAAAGTTTCAGATGATAATGTTAAACAAACCAATCAAACCCAAAAACCAAAAACCAGGAGGACAAAATCATGAAAGCAGTAGGAATGATCGAAACAAGAGGACTAGTAGCAGCAATAGAAGCAGCAGATGCAATGCTTAAATCAGCAGAAGTAGAGCTGGTAGGCACAGAAAAAATAGGTTCAGGACTAGTTACAGTAATCGTACAAGGAGATGTTGGAGCAGTTAAAGCAGCTACAGAAAGCGGAGCAGAAGCAGCATCAAGACTTGGAGAAGTAGTTTCAGTACACGTTATCCCAAGACCACACTCAGATATCGCGACAATACTGCCATTAATCAAGTAAATAAAGACTGTAGAAAACTGACTTTGTTTATTTGCGAAGTTAGTTTTCTTTCTTAATATGAAGCAGTTTGAAAGAGGTGTCATATGAATACACAAAACCTTATAGATCAGATTACAGAGCTGGTACTTGCCGAAATAGGAAAAATAAACGATGCACAAAGCCTTATTCCAGTGGGGATTTCAGCAAGGCACGTTCACCTTTCACAAGAAGACGTAGAAATACTGTTTGGAAAAGGGCATCAGCTTACATTTCTTAAATCTCTCAGCCAGCCAGGACAGTTTGCCGCGCAGGAAACGGTTAACCTGACGGGGCCAAGAGGCAGCATCGAAAAAGTAAGGATACTGGGACCTGTGCGTTCTCATCTTCAGATGGAGATTTCACTTTCAGATGCAAGAATACTGGGAATAAATCCTCCAATAAGAGAATCAGGAGATATAGAAAACACTCCAGGGCTCAAGATAAGCGGACCAAAAGGAGAAATACACGCACAAAAAGGTGCAATAATAGCGGAAAGACACGCACACATGTCAGACATGCAGGCAGCAGCTTTTGGAATAGCAGACGGAGACTATATAAGAGTATTTGTTGAAGGCAAAAACGGCGGAGTCATGCAGAGAGTAAAAGTACGTGCAAAAAACAGTTACGCCCTCGATCTTCACATAGATACAGATAACGCAAACGCATTTGCGCTCAAGCAGGGACAGATGCTCAGATTTGAGAAAATAGAAAAATAAAAAGAGCGAAGGAGTGATAAACATGATTTTAGGAAAAGTAGTTGGAACAGTTGTATCCACAAGAAAGTGCGAAAACCTCGTAGGATACAGGTTATTAACAATAAGACCTATGTATGGAAACAAAGACGAAATATTTGTTGCAGCAGACAAACTCGGAGCAGGAATCGGGGAATGCGTGCTGATTACAACTGATAACACCACACAACATGCCCTGGAAAGTGCAGCTCCTTTAGATGCTCTTGTTGTTGGAATAGTAGACTCAATACCACAGATAGAAGAATAGTCTTTGAGGGGGATAATTAAATGAAAAAAATCAAAATACTCGCGGTGCAAGATCCAGCAGTAAGTGTATATGTAGACAGCAAACTGGATGTGCTTAAAAAATTCCCCAAAAAAGATGTTGAGGTAGAATTTGACATAATATCATGGGATGAATACTTTGACACCATGATGAAATCCTTTCAAGGAAGTGCAGACTACGATATCGTAATGATAGCAGGCCATCTCTGGCTCAGAGATTTTGCAGAAAAAGGATACCTTCAGGAAATAAACTATGATTTTGAAGACATACTTCCTGTCATAGCAAAAGAAATGCAGTACAAAGAAAAGACATATCTGTCACCGTCATTTTGTGATGGCCACATGATAGTATACAGAAAAAGTGCAGTAAAACAGGCAACAGGAAAACTGCCAGGAGAAATAATGACGGCAGACGAATTTTTGGATATCGCCGAAAAATTACATAAGGCAGGATACCAGCGCCCAGTTGCACTAAAAGCGGCCCAGTCAGAGATACTGCTTGATGCACTGCCATATCTGAGGAGCGGCGGAAAAGATTTGTATATTCAGACTGAGACTGGAATAAAATGCAATATTTCAGAACTCGAAAATGAACTTGAAAAATATGTATCTCTAAAAAAGTTTGCACCAGAAGGCACAAATGCCTATGGAAATGATGACATAAAAGAGATGCTTTCAGATAAAAAAATAGTGATGGCAACTACATGGAGCGGACAGCTTGGAGTAGTGATGAAAGACTGTAAAGAAAAAGAAGACATGGGATTTGCTACCTTTGATACCGCATGGAACGTCACATGGTCATTCGCAATAACAAGCGTAAGTAAGAACAAAGAAGACGCACAGGCACTTCTTGAGTACCTAAGATCCCCGGAGATAGACGCCCTTGCAGGTGAATGCTCAGGAGCTCCGGTAAGAAAATGCAACTATATAAGTGGAGCGGACAGATACCCATGGTACAAAGTCCAGCTCAAGATGATAGAAGAATATGCAAAACCATTTCCAGCTGTTCCAGAAGCAGGAGAGATGAATGGAGTGCTCTACGACGCAATATACAGCGCATTCACAGGAGAAAAGAGCATAAAGCAGGTTCTTAGTGAAGCACAGACAAAGACAGATTCCATTTCGGAAAGGAGCTAATTTGAAAGTAGTAGTAATAGGCGGAGTCGCAGCAGGAATGTCAGCGGCATCTAAAATAAAAAGGATGGACCCACAGACCGAAGTCGTTGTATACGAAAAGGGAGGATATCTTTCTTACGGCGCATGTGGACTTCCATACTATGTAGGCGGATTTAATGACGACTATACAAAAATGATAGCAAGAAGCAGAGAAGAGTTTGAAAAATCAGGAATAAAGACGCATCTGCATCACGAAGTCCTCAAGGTTATACCATCAGAAAAACAGCTCCTTGTAAGAAATCATGAAACAGGAGATATATTTATAGAAAGCTACGACAAGATGATGATATCTACAGGAGCCTCAGCAGTAAAACCTCCAGTAGAAGGAATAGATAAAAAAGGCGTATATCAGCTCAAGACATTAGAAGACGGACTCAGACTCAAGGAAATAGCAGCCGATCCTCAGATAAAAAACGTAGTAGTAGTAGGCGGCGGATATATAGGAATAGAATCAGTGGATGCATTCCTTCATCTTGGAAAAAATGTAACCTGCGTAGAATTTGCAGACAGGATACTTATGCCGTTTGACAAAGAAATAGCGGCACTTGCAGAGCAGGAACTGATATCAAAGGGAGTAAACCTGAGGACATCAGAAAAGGTCGTATCCATACAGGGAAATCAAAGCGTAAGCAGCGTAGTAACAGACAAGGGAGAGTATCAGGCAGATCTTGTGGTACTTTCAGTAGGAGTAAGGCCTGCAACAGAATTTCTGAGAGATACAGGCATACACATGGCTCAAAATGGAGCACTTGTAGTGGATCGCGAAATGAAGACTTCCATATCAGACATCTGGGCCGCGGGAGACTGCAGCCTCGTATATCACAAAGGACTCAAAGAAAATGCATACCTTGCACTTGGAACAGTAGCCAACAAATGCGGAAGAATAGCCGGTGAAAATATCATGGGCAAACATATAAAGTTCACCGGAGCACTCGGATCAGCAGCCATCAAAGTATGCAATCTCGAGATGGGACGTACAGGACTTGGAGAAGCAGAAGCGAAAAAACAGACGCTTGATTACAAGACAGTTATAATCCAGGCCATGGATCACCCGCCATACTATCCAGATCCAACACCTATAACCATAAAACTGATTTACGAAGCAGGTACCAAAAGGCTCCTTGGAGCACAGAGCGCAGGAATAAAAGGCGCCGTAATGAGAGTAGATGTATTTGCAGTAGCGATACACAACAACATGACCACAGATGAGCTGGGAATGACTGATCTCGTATACGCACCACCATTTGCAGGAGTATGGGACGCCGTTCACATAGCAGCAAATGCAGCAAAATAAATGATGATATTAAATTAATAGATTAATTTGAAAGGAGTAACTGTATTGAACAAGCTGATGAATATCACAGATGCAGTAAAGCTTATTCAAAATGGGGATACCCTTGGCATAGGCGGAAATGTACTTCACAGAGCGCCCATGGCCCTCATAAGAGAAACGCTAAGACAAAATAAAAAAGATCTGAAGGCAGTAAAGACAGCCGGAGCTATGGATGTAGACATGCTGTGTTTTGGAGAATGCCTGAAAAGCGTAGACGCAGGATTTATAAGCTACGAAACAGAATTTTCACTGGCAGATCACTATAGAAGAGCCGTACAAGGTGGAAAAGTAAAGGCCAACGAACATGCATGCTATACAGTTATGAGCGCGCTCAGAGCGGCCATATATGGGATACCATTCATGCCCGTAAAAGGACTCATAATAAGTGATCTTATAGAAGCGAATGACTACTTTGTAAAGATTACAGATCCATTTTCAGGAGAACCTATAACCGTAGTAAAGGCCATAGCGCCAGACGTTACCATAATACATGTGCAAGAAGCAGACGTACAGGGGAATGCACTTATATACGGACCAAAATTTGATGACGTACTCATGGCGAAAGCATCAAAAAAAATAATAGTATCTGCAGAAAAAATAGTAGAGACTTCAAAATTTCTGGCAGCAGGACAAAAAGTCGATATACCGGGATTCCTAGTTTGTGCAGTGGTGCATGCACCAGGAGGAGCCGCTCCATGCTCATGTCAGGAATACTATGATATAGACAGAGATCATATAAAAGAATTTAAAGCACTCAAGGATCAGGATCAGCTTAAAGGCTATCTGGATATGCAAAAGACAAAGGATTACAGATAAGAAGGAGGAAACAGTGAATCATACATCAGCAAATAACTCACAGATAGAAGCAAGAAGCTGCGACATAATGGTATGTGCGATGGCAAGATTAATCAAAGATGGAGACACTGTATTTCACGGAGTGTCCTCACATATGCCTATGATAGCAGTACTTCTCGCAAAAGCGCTGCATGCACCAAGTGCAGTTCATCTAAATATACCAGGAGGAGTAGATCCAAAGGTAACAGAGCTTCAAAAATACACAAGTGCAGGCACTGCGCTAACAGATACCAGCGTAGTGGATTTTCCGCTTTCAGACGTATTTGATCTTTCAATGAGAGGCGGACTAGATGTGGCATTTCTCAGTGGAATCCAGTTTGATAACGCAGGAAATGTAAACGCATCCGTAATTGGAGACTATAACAAGCCCAAAGTAAGAATGCCTGGAGGAGCGGGAAGTGCAGTACTCATACCTACAGCCAAAAGGGCCGTAATATGGAGAACAAAGCACGATATCAGAACCTTTGTGAACAAGGTGGACTTCGTGACCACCAAGGGAAACATCGACAGGATAGTCACTCCACTTTGCGTATTCAAGATGTACAACGGAGAACTTATACTGGACACTATACACCCAACATCAAGCATCGAAGAAATCGCGCAAAACACCGGATTTGAAATAAGATATATAGACATAGAATACACTCCGCTTCCAACGCATCAGGAGATGGAACTTCTTCAAAAAATAGATCCAAATGATTACAGAAATATGGAATTTGGACAAAAATGAGGTGAAAAACATGCATAATCCCTGCAGAGTCAACATGATAGCTACCAATTTCTTTGGAGCAGGAGCCATAGAGCTGATTGCGGAAGAAATAATAAAAAAGGGCTTAAAAAAAGCGCTGGTAATAACAGACAGCTTTCTTTTTGAAAGCAAAGTTGCAGATCAGATATGCACTGTGCTGGCCGGCGCCGGAGTCCACAGCTTCATATATTACGGAGTAAAACCCAATCCTACAGTAGAAATAGTAAACGAAGCTCTCAGTATTGCAAGAGAAATAGAGCCAGATTTTATAGTTGCACTCGGAGGAGGCTCGGCTATAGATACAAGTAAGGCAGTAGGGATAGTGCTCGCAAACAAAGGCAAAGTAGAAGACTACGAAGGCGTGAACAAGTCTTCAAAGAAATCGCTTCCGGTGATTGCGGTAAATACCACTGCAGGAACAGGCTCTGAGGTTACTACATTTTATGTAATAACGGATGAAAAACGCCATTCCAAGATGGTAATGGTAGATACCAACTCTGCCGTATGGATTGCAGTAAATGATACAAATCTCATGATATCCATGCCAAAAAGCCTTACAGCAGCTACGGGGATGGATGCCATGACCCACGCGTTAGAAGCAGTGCTCTCAAAAGAAGCTACTCCCTTTACAGACAAGGATGCTCTCTGGGCCATAACCGTCATAAAAGAATATCTTCCACGCGCCGTAAAAGATCCAAATGACATGCAGGCCAGGGAAATGATGGCCTATGCCCAGTACAGCGCAGGCCTGGCATTTTCAAACTCAGGGCTTGGAATGGTTCATGCCATGGCGCATTCCCTTGGAGGATTCTACAATCTGCCCCATGGAGTATGCAACGCAGTGCTGCTTCCTCATGTCATGGAATTCAACGCAAAAGACGAAAAAGTGCAGCAGAATTTTCAAAAGATATATAAAGCTCTTGAACTAAAAGGAGCATCAGCATACAGCCCATATAGAGCCGTTACAGATTCTGTAAGAGAAATAAAAAGGCTTTCACAGGAGGTAGGCATACCACCGGATTTAAGTGAGCTGGGAGTAAGAGAAGAAGATTTTGACTCTCTTGCAAAACTTGCGCTGCAAGATACCTGCATGCCTTCAAATCCAGTGCAGCCAAGCCTTGATCAGATCAAAGCAGTATACGCAAAAGCGTGTAAAAAACACTAAAACAACCCCCCGGTTGATCTAAAATTAAAATAATGGACCAGTAAATTTACTGGCCCATTATTTTAATTTATTATTATCTATTATTTCTTATTTTTATCAATTTCATCGATTTCTTCAAGGATTTCTTCGACCTTATCGTCTTTTTCGGATTCAATTTTTTCCATCCATTCATGAAAATCTTTTTTCATTTCTTCCTTGGTTTTGTCATACTTTTCGGCAAGCTTTTCTATCATTCCTTCTTCATTGTCTTTTATGTCCAACATAGAATCCAGCTCATCTTCTCCAACCTTGTGCCATTTTTTCTTAAAAGCAACTTTGAACTCGTCAAATTTTTCTTCAACATTAAATTTTGCCATAACAGAGCACCCGCCTTTACATAAATAACAATATAAAAGTAACACCAATATAGATATTATACCTAAGTCAGAGTAAAATTAAACTCATATGAAACTTTTTTTAATACTGATGCGTCTAATATGTGAAAGGACAAAAGGGATATCCAATATAAAAACGAAGGCAGGAAAATAAAATGAATACAGATACAAGAAAAAAGCTTGAAGAATATATTCTCTCAGAAAGAGAAAAACACTACAGAATAGCCTGGAGTCATGTCAAGAACAAAGAAGATGCACTGGACATAATTCAAGACAGTATATACAAAGCCCTCAGTTACAAGGGCGATGTTAATGCCGAGCATATAGAAACCTGGTTCTGCTCAGTACTTATAAATACAGCTAGAGATTACCTGAGGAAGAATGCAAAACTTACAGTCCTTGAAGAATCGCAGTTAGCTCAGCAAATCGAAAAAAATTCAGTGACCCCCATGGATAGCAACTTTGAAGAAAGAGACATGCTAAACAGTGCACTGGAAAAACTTTCAGATGGAGAAAGAGAAATAATAATTCTGAGATATTTTGAAAATATGGAGCTTGGCGAAGTAGCAGAGATTACCACCAAGAATCTAAGTACAGTAAAGAGCACTCTCTACAGATCTTTGAGAAAATTGAGAGCAATACTTCAGTAAAGGAGAAAAAAATGAACAGCAGCGAATTTAGAAATAAGATGAAAACGATGAAAGATGATTATGATGATATAAAGATACCACAAGAACTTGAAATGACCATAAAAAGAGTAGTTGAGGATTTTAAAAAAGAAGAAATGAGGAATAACAAAATGAAGAAAAATATAAAAAATGTAATGGTGACAGCTGCAGCGGTGGCAATAGTTTTTACAGGAGCCGTAAATATAAGTCCGGCATTTGCGGAGTCGATGACAGATATTCCAGTTATAGGAAATATAGTAAGGGTTATAAATTTAAATCAGTACAAATATGATGAAGGAACATACAACGCAGACCTGCAGACTCCTATAATAGAAGGTCTGGAAGACACAGATCTTCAAAAATCGCTTAACAGTAAATATATACAGGAAAACCGCATGCTTTTTGAGCAGTTTGAAAAAGAAGTCGCCCAAATGGAGGAATTTTCAGAAGGTGGTCATCTTGGAATAGATACAGGCTTTGAGATAAAAACAGATAACGAGCAGATACTGTCCATAGGAAGATACGTGGTAAACACCGTGGGATCTTCTTCAACAACGTTCAGATATGATACTGTAGATAAGAAAAACGATATAATAATAACACTTCCAAGTCTATTCAAAGATGAAAAATACACAGAAGTCATAAGCAGTAATATAAAAGAGCAGATGAAGAAGCAGATGAAAGAAGATGAAAACAAAGCATACTGGCTTGCGAGAGAAACAGAGATCATGGGAGACGAGGGATTTGAGAAGATAGATAAAGATCAGCAGTTCTATATAAACGAAGACTCAAAGCTCGTGATCTCATTTGACAAGTATGAAGTAGCGCCGGGATACATGGGTGTTATCGAGTTTGTCATCCCGACTGAAAAAATACAGGAAATACTCGCAGGAAATCTGTATATAAGATAGACAATTATGGTACAATCCGTTCTAAAATGCGGCATTATATGATATAATCATAAATGAGAAATTAAACATATTTAGATTGGAGAACAAATGAGAAACACAGGTAATGATTTAACACAGGGAAATGTAGTAAGGCAGCTTATAACATTTGCGCTTCCATTTATGATTTCAAATATCGTACAGTCACTTTATAATGTCGCAGACATGCTTATAGTAGGCCGATTTGGCGGGGCGGTAGGTATTTCAGCGGTAAACATAGGAGGACAGGTAACTTTCCTCATAACCAACATAGTAATTGGACTCAGCGTAGGCGGAACTGTAGTAATAGGCCAGTACATGGGCTCAAGGGACAGAAAAGCCGCAGTAGAATCGATAAGCACCATGATGATTTCGCTGCTCGCAGCCGCAGTATTCATAACCGTAGCGATGCTCATCCTCGCGACCCCTATCCTTCACCTCATACAGACCCCACCGGAGGCATTTGCCCAGGCGAGAGAGTATCTTCAGATAACCGTGCTCGGCTCCGTATTCATCTTTGGATACAATGCCCTGAGTGCAATAATGAGAGGCCTGGGAGACAGCAAGAGGCCGCTTTACTTCGTTACAATAGCATGCGTGGTAAATATAGGGCTTGACCTTATACTGGTAGGATACTTTGGAATGGGCGCAAGAGGAGCAGCCATAGCGACCATAATATCGCAGGCGGCAAGCATGGGACTTTGTATACTTTATCTACAGAACACGGACTTCATGTTCGATTTCAGGCTCAAATCATTCAAATTTCATGCAGATAAATTTAAAATGCTTATGAAGGTAGGAATACCTACTTCAATACAGAATGTAGCCATAAACATATCCTTCCTCGTAATGACGGGACTGGTTAACGGCTTTGGAGTAAAAGCTTCGGCAGCGCTGGGAGTAATATCAAAATACAATTCCTTTGCGATACTTCCCGCAATAGCCGTGGGGTCATCCGTATCAGCCATGGTGGCCCAAAATATCGGCGCAGGTCAGATAAAAAGAGCTCAGCACACTATGTATATAGGAATAGCTCTGTCTTTTGCCATTTCCATACCTATATTTTTAATAACACGGATGTTTCCAGCTCAGATAATAGCCATTTTTGACAACGACCCGGAGATGATTAAAGCAGGAGTGACATACCTCAATACACTTTCACTCGATTATGCAATAGTGCCATTTATTTTCTGTATAAACGGCCTTATTACAGGAGCAGGGCATACCATGTTCGCATCCATAACAGGAATAATGTCAGCACTTCTTCTAAGAGTACCCGCAGCATATATATTTGGTATTAATATGGACCTAGGACTCATGGGAATCGGACTTGCAGCCCCAGTAGCAAGTATCGGAGCAACAATATTCGCTACGGCATACTATTTAAGTGGCAGATGGAAAAAAAGTACAGTAATACAAAAAGTACAGTAAAAAATCATAAGCTTAGAGGTTTTATATGATAAACATAGCAGTGTGCGATGACAGACCAGAAGACAGAGAATCCATAAAAAAATATATAGCCGGATACTTTGACAGCAATCCTCACAATTACAAGACATCAGAATTTGAAAAAGGTGAAGACTTGCTTGCAGAATATATAGATGAATACAGGTTCTTTGATATAATATTCATGGATATATTTATGAGCGGAGAAAACGGAATACAGACCTCAAAAAAAATAAGGCAGTATTGCCAAAGAGTCAAGATAATATTCATGAGCACTTCCAGGGAATTTGCACTCGAAAGCTATGATGTGTTTGCCTATGGATATCTTCTCAAGCCCTTAGAACACGAAAAACTCAAAGTGCTGCTGGACAATTATATAAAAGAAGTAGAAGCAAATGAAAAAAGCCTCGCCATATACACCAGAGGAAATATACACAATATAAGATATGCAGACATAGTATATCTCGAAAGCAAGAATACAGTAGTAATAATCCACACTGCAGATAAAGAAAAATACAAGATATATGACAAGCTCGACAATATGGAGCTGAGGCTCGAAAACAGAAGGTTTTTGAGATGTCATCAGAGCTATATCATAAATATGGATTACGTGATCTCCGTAGACAAAGAGTTCAAGACCAAGACAGATGAGAGAGTTCTTATAAGAAAAAGAAGCCTTAGAGAGATCAAAGAAAAGTACCATAAGTACATTATAGACAAGATGGAGTGGTAAAATACAACAAAATTACAGGTGTAATCTGTTTAAATACAGAAAAAACACCTGTTTTTTTTATTTTTATTTAAAAAAGCATTGACACAGTGCCTGAATTTTGGTATTATTCTAAAAAGTGAATAAATTAAAAACATTGATGGAGAAAAGTAGAAAGCTGATTTATTATCCAGGAAAGAACTGCCGCTGACTGAAAGCAGTTCCATAATAAACGCTGTCGAAGTTCACTCCTGAGTTTTCAGGCAGAAATAACAGTAAGTCTGAACGGGGTTCTACCGTTACATGGATAAGACATCAGGCCAAAGCCTCGTGTTCTAAAGAGCTGAGTTAGTATATAACTAATTAGGGTGGTACCGCGAAATTAATACCTTCGTCCCTTCGTGGGATGGAGGTTTTTTTATACCCAAAAATAAGGAGGAAACAAAAATGTACTGGAATGAATACTATGAATGCATGGATCACAACGAGCTTGAGAAAATACAGCTGGAAAGATTCAAGGCCACACTTGAAAGAGTCTATCATAACGTAAAACCATATAGAGAGCTTATGCAGAAAGAAAATCTGAGACCAGAAGATATAAATACTCTAAAAGATCTGGAAAAACTGCCATTTATGAAAAAACAGTTTTTAAGAGATAATTATCCATACGGACTTTTTGCAACTCCTATGGAAGAAGTAGTAAGGATACATTCATCCTCAGGAACATCAGGAAAACCAACCGTAGTAGGATATACCAGAAACGACATAAACAACTGGTCAGAGATGGTAGCCAGAAGCTTTACAATGGCAGGTGTACAAAAACACGACATCATTCACAACTCATACGGATACGGCCTTTTCACAGGAGGCATGGGAATCCACTACGGAGCAGAAAAACTTGGAGCGTCAATAGTGCCAGTTTCAGGAGGTAACACAAAGCGTCAGGTAATGCTCATGAATGACTATCAGTGCTCAGTGCTTGCATGCACACCTTCATACGCACTCTATCTTGCAGAAGAAATGAAAAATGAGGGATATAAGCCAGAAGATTCAAAGCTTAAATGCGGAATATTTGGAGCAGAGCCATGGTCAGAGAATATGAGAAGTGAGATAGAAGCAAAACTTGGAATAACAGCCCTTGACATATACGGAATGAGTGAGCTTATGGGACCAGGAGTGGCAATGGAATGCAAGCAGAAAAACGGTCTGCACGTAGCCGAAGACCACTTCATAATAGAGACCATAGATCCAAAAACAGGAGAAGTACTTCCATATGGAGAAGAAGGCGAAATCGTATTTACATCCCTTACAAAAGAAGCCTTCCCGATCATAAGATACAGAACAGGTGACATAAGCAGGATATATACAGAAAAATGCGCATGTGGAAGAACCCACTACAGACTTGCAAGAATAGAAGGAAGAAGCGACGACATGCTTATAATAAGAGGTGTCAACGTATATCCATCTCAGATAGAGCACGAACTGCTTTCATTAGACGGCATAGAGCCACACTATCAGCTGGTAGTCAGCAAACAGGGAGTACTCGATACCCTCGAAGTACAGGTGGAAGTATCACGAAAGATAGCAGCCTACGCAGCAAGCAGTCTTTCCTCACTTTCAAACCATATCCGTAAAAAACTCGAAAGCTCCCTTGGAATATCAGTTTTCATTACACTCATGGAGCCAGGCACCATAGCCAGAAGCGAAGGTAAAGCAAACCGTATAATAAAAAAAGTTAGTTAAAAAAGGAGAAAAAATATGAACACTATATCAAAAAACATTGCAGAAATGATAAACGTTCTGACAGCAGAGCAGCAGATAATGATTTATGAAGCAGTAAAAGATATGATGACAAATGCTAATATAAGCTCCGAAGAAAAAGAAATTCACAGCAAATATAATCTCGAGTGCCTCGACTGTTATTAGAAATAAGTTTATATTTTTACATCTATGTATTTTACGGCTTTAACAATGCACTTTATTATGTAATATAAAAAGAACACGATAGTAAATATTTCCTCGTTTGGAATGCCAAGTATTCTGGCGGCATATTTCCCTAAAAGTATTATGGCAATTCCGACATAAAGGTCGAATTTTCCAGGACTGTTAAGAGTCGTGAAAAAACACCTTATATTAGGATTTTTCCAATTTGCTTCATTTGGGTTTGAATGCTCATCTATAAGATAGGCAGCCAAAACAGCAAGGAGAACAAATGGTATTGCAATTTTATCATTGAGTAGATGAAATACAGGGTTTAATAAAAATAAAAATAATACTGCACACAACAAAATTATATCTTTTGATTTACTCATGATTTAAACCTCTTTCTTTTCCAGAAATTTTGAAATGATTTCCATTGACTCAAGTGGGTTTTCCTCAACAAAATCAACAAAAGGAATATTGATGCCGTTTTCCTCCATAAGTTTTTTGAATTCATTCATGAATATTCCTGGTGAATGCTCAATCCCAGATGAATCGACCTGCATCTGAATCGTATTTATACAGAGTTCACCACCATAAGAAGAATTGCTGTAAGAGGCTGTGTATCCGCAGCTGGGACTTCCATAAACAGAAATAACCGCGGCAATATCATAGCCGTTTTTAAGGTAGTCTTCAATCTCCTGAATAAAGGGAAGGAGCATATTCTTGCACTGTGACCTGAAATGAGGATTGTCAAACTGCTCTCTCGACTGGCCCCAGCGCCTGTTTCCATAGACCCTGTTTTCCGGACAGGGAAGCTGGATTATGCCGTAACCCTTTGAGAAAACCAAATTAAGGAGATTATCTTCGCAGGCAGTTTTTGGGCTGAAACCAGCGACTTTTGAATTGGTGTTGCACAGGCAGTGTGAAATAAGCACCATTTTTTTGTTTCTTATATCCATAGAAAACCTCTCTTTTTTAATAGTGTATATATATGACAACATAATAGCACATATATATTATATAGCATAATATATTATATAAAATCATGCAAAGTCTAATTGAATTTATCTATGCTTTCAATTTAATGATTCAATTAGACCGTGAGACGTATACATGTTAATATTACAAGGTATACAGCAATTTTAAAGGAGAGAAAAAATGAAAACAACAAAGACACAGATGCTCACTTTGAGCGCATTGGCAGTAGTAATAAACATAGTGCTGGGAATGACAGTTTCGGGACTAAAGATTCCGCTACTTTTTCTTGATACACTTGGAACGATAGCAATAGCCGCAATTTTTGGACCATCTTATGGCACGATGGTTGGATTTGTGACTAACTTTATGACGTCGGTAATAGGTGGAAGCTTTTCAAGTTTTCCATTTGCACTCGTAAGTATAGCCATAGGACTTATAGTTGGACTTATAGTTGGACTTATAGCAAAGAAATATAAAAAATTCGACTACAAAATCGCACTTATAACAGGACTCATAATTGCAATAGTTGCACCACTTATAGGAACACCGATAAGCATACTGCTTTTTGGAGGCCTCACAGGAGGCGGAACAGACCTTATGGTAGCAGCACTTTTAGCAAGTGGGAAAGCAATATTTGCTGCATCTTTTATAACAAGAATTGCATCAAACCTTGTAGACAAGGTACTGAGCTGCCTTATAGCAGCATTCGTGATAGATAAATATCTGAAAAAGAGATCTACAATACTTAAATATTCAAAGGCATCATAATCAAGAAAACCGTAAGTGCTAATGACGACTTGCGGTTTTTTTGATATAATAAACTAAAACAAAGGAGATGCAAAATGTCGAAAAAAGAAATATCACAGGAGCGCAAAATGCTTTATTACGGTGGAATGGCTGTCACAGGCATAGGGGTTTTACTGTTTTTTTCTGCCTTTTTAAGTTTTATGAATCCGATGGGAATGCTGATGGAGGACTCGATGAGCTCATTCATGATGAGGCCTTTCATAGGCATCATCATGATAGCGGCAGGAGGGTTTATGAGAACTGTTGCCGCGCGTGGAGTTGCAGGCTCTGGTATGGTTCTTGATCCCAAGAAAGCAAGAGAGGACCTCAGTCCCTGGAGTTCTATGGCAGGTGGCTTGATTAAAGATGCGCTTGATGAAACGGATTTAGACTCAAAAAAAGAAATAATTAAGATAAGATGTATAAATTGTTCTGAATTAAATGACGAAGATGCAACGTTTTGTAAAAAATGCGGGAAAAAGATATAGACATAAAAAGGGGCTGTCGGAGAATGACGTTTTTTGACCCCTAAACTTTAATAATTAAAAATCCTAGATTATTCAACATCTACAAAAATGTAGAG
>NZ_AUID01000025.1 GCF_000423525.1 Proteocatella sphenisci DSM 23131
TCAACAGCTCTAATTCCTCTCATATTTGCGTAAAGCAATACTGCAAATAACATAATAGGGTTATAGCCTTTTCTTCCCTTGTTTGAGTATCTAGCCAGTAAGCTAGAAAAATCGAAATCCTCCAATACATTTATTAGGGTATAGACTGGATCGTCAGCAGGTAAACCTATTGTGTAAAGATTAAAATTAATAACCTGTTGTCCTTTTTCAAAAAATTGGTTATAATATTGTTTCATGGGTAGTTATATTATAAAATATAACGGGAAAAGATGGCAATATTATTTTGTCATTTTTTTTTGCTTTTTTTTGCATTAAAAAAAGCGAACTAGTCGCTTTTTTATTTGGGGGCTATTTCCCGACAGCCCCTTTAATATTATTTAAGAAGTTCTATAATTTCTTTTATTTCACTGTCACTTCCGCTTATGTAGTCGAAAAAATTTTTAGATCTGAAATCCAGTTTTTCTTTGTTATAAAGATATATTCTTATAGTTATTTTCTCCATGAGCTTTTTTATTATATCTCTGACGGATATGAAAATTCTTACATCATTCAAAGTGCAAAAAAATCCCTCCTCTTTTTCTCCTGTAGCTATTATAGAAGAAAAAATCCTTAAATCAGAATCTTTAACAGCTTTTAATCCTTTTTCTCTGTCAATTTTAATTAATGATTCCATAAGCTGACTCATGGCAAGATACTCTATGTTCTTGTTGCAGTATTTATTCACATATATCTCTCTCAAGACTTGTCTGTGCTCTGTAATTTCAGTGTTGTCGTTTAGAAGTTTTAGATAAAGGTCCTTCAATTTTTTCTTGGCGCCAATATTAAGCTCCGACCTGAGTATATCATCACACTTTTTATACTGAGATATAGCCATATGTCTTTCTCCAAGTTTTATATATTCAGTCATCAGATTATAATGACTTTCCTCGTCATATGGATTATGAAGAAGTATTTCTTCAAGTATTCCTACTTTTTCTTCATGCAGATGAGTATCCTTGAGATTTATATAAATCTGATTAAGGCAAAGCGCATGGAGTTTCTGGTACTTGACTCTGTTTCCCAAAGTCCACTCATACCATTCATCTGCATCTTTTATGTTTAGTTGTTCTAAAAAATCACCTCGAAAAGCTTCTTTCATTCTAGTTAATTCATCCTGACTCATAGCTAAAAGTGACTTTTCTTCAAGTTTTTTTATTTTGATAACATCAGAAGAAAACCTGTATTCCGGATTTATATAGCAGCACTCCTTGTTAGCTAGCACAAGACTTCTTCCCTCGTCATCTTTAGGAATTACTTTTTTTATATTCCAGAGATTATGCCTGAGATTGTTTCCTGAATTTTCGTATTTTTCTGACCATAGCAAGTCTGATATCTTATCTTTAGTTATCTTTTTGTTATAGTTTTCTACCAGATACATTACTATTGCTACAGACTTAGAGCTAAGCCTGGCACTTATATCCTCATTCTTATAGTATATTCCCGCATTACCAAGAAGATTTATAATTAGCATGTCTTGTATCATATAATCTCATCTCCATTTCTGGAATAAGTTATCTTGCCATCTTTAACTGTAATATCAACTAGTATATCCTTAATGTTTGGTGAACCGGCAAGTTCTATATCTGTGTCAAGTATGACCAGATCTGCCTTTTTCCCTTCAGATATGCTGCCTCTTTCATCTTCAGTATTTGTAGCATAAGCTGCATTGATGGTGAACATCTTTATTGCTTCTTTGAGGGTAACTGCATGATTTTTTTTGGGATGGTTCACTGCAGAATATATCCCTAAAATTGGGTCTATCGGAGTGAGCGCACTGTCTGATCCCGCGCATATTACGATTCCTTCATCAAGTATCTGCCTGAACATATTGGTATTGTAGTGCCTGTCACCAAGAGATTCCTCGTAAAGCTCATTATACCCCTCATAGAGTCCTTTTTGAGTATTGCCCAGCAGAGTTTCAAATGCAGGTTGCATAGAAAGCACCAGCCCCAGTTTTTTTGTCCTTGTGATCTGATCTTGGCTCAAAAGTTCTGCGTGTTCTACTCTGTGTCTCAAATCCGTTCCCGGACACTTTGACTGAGCATATTCATGGGCCAGGAGAACTTGTTCAAAAGCCCTGTCTCCTACAGCGTGCAGACCTGTCTGAAGTGAATTTTTGTAACAGTCAAGTACAAGTCTGTTGAGTTCCTCCTGACTGAAATAAAGATCTCCATTTCCATCTACGTCAGCATAATTTTCAAAAAGAGCAGCGTTTCTCGAAGTAAACGAACCGTCAACTCCAATATCTCCGCCTATCCTTTTCATTTTCCTCACCTTAATTTCATCAGTGTCAGTTATGCTGTAATATAGCTCTATCTTTACGGGAAGTTTTTTGGAAAACCTCAAAAACTTCTGATAATTTTCTCTTTCTCTTATCAGATTTGCCTCAATTGCCACAATAGTAGTAAGTCCTTTGGAGAGAACTTTTGTATTTATATATTCCTTTATCATGTTGCATTTTTCTTCAAAAGTATACAGATTCATTATCTTGTTTTTTGCATACGAATTTGCCTCATGTTCAAGGACTCCTGTAATAATCCCATTTTCATCTATCTGTATTCCATTCATACTAAATGGAACTTTTATAAGTTCCAGAGCTCTTGAATTCACTATACTTTTTTGAAGGTCACGACTAGCTATCCAAATAGGATAATGCGGACACATTTTATCAAGTTCTCTTCTAGTTGGCAGTCTTCTTTCCTCAAGAGTATGATAGTGAAGAGAAAGACCCATTATGATCTTTTTATCCGGCCTTGCATCCCTAAGTTCCCATAGTTTTTTCTCTATGTACTCAAAATTAACAGCTTCGCTGAAATCTATGTTGTTTTCATTTATTACAGTTTCATCCAGGTGTACATGGCTGTCATAAAATCCCGGCAAAAGACTCCTGCCTTTTAAATCTATAACTTCTTCATTGGTGTCTGAGTACTTTTCATATCCAGTTCCATATCCCAGGTCTGCAATTTTCTTGCCCTCAACCCTAAGCCAACTGTAGTTTTCTCCTTCAAAATTCATTATACTTCCATTTATAAATATCAAGTTTTTCACCTCTTACATATTTTTGTATCTTAATTATATCATAATACGCAAAAAGCATGAAGAACTTTACAGTTTTTCATGCTTTTTGACAAATCAGCAATTATAAATTCATAAACTATTTCTTTAAAAGATTCATTATAGTCTTATATACAAGTTCAGGAGCCACATTGAAGCTATAGTTCTTTTCAATTCTCTCCGTAAACTTATGTGCATCTTTTCCAAAACTTCCTATATCCAGAACTGGAAGGTCAAGTTTTTGCATATCTTCTAGTGGAAGATTGTATTTGCTTCCAAACCCAGGCATATTGTCCTTAAGTGCTGCTATTATAGCAGGGTCCTTTGGAGCTGCTCCATAGCTTAAATCCGAAATATATGGGAAGAATTTCTTATAAACAAGTTTATAGTCAGTCTTTGTAGAATCTACAGCATCCGCAACGGCATCTATAAGATTCTTTTCTTTTTCTTCTTTTCCTTCCACATATATATGAGGATAATAAGGTGGAGAAAAATATACCACAACTACAGGTTCTCTGTCAGACCAGAGAGAATGCAGCTTCTCTACCATTTTTAATGAAAAAGTTCTTGGATCAAGATCTTCATCTTTCATAAGCTCTTTGTTATATGCATCTATTTTATCTTTTACTTTAGGATCTTCTTTTTCAACTAAGGCAAATAGCTCTTCATATGTCATAGTTCTAGCTTTCCATGGTAGCATTTCATGATTTCTCCCTGCCATTTCACAAAAAGTTTTGTACCTGTCATTGAGTGTGTCTACCGCACTTTGGAATGCTTCGTTTGCTGCATTCTTCATTTTTACAAGCACTTCATCTGGTGTAGAGCAGTGAGTAGCATAGTTGAAAAATAAGGTTGCAGATTTTGCAATCTGAACTGAATACTCAGGTTTAAGATCTCTTTGATGAAGAGTGATAGGTGGAAGTGAAACTTCTCCCTCTGCCACGTCACAAAATTCTGGGTTAAGGTTTATCCTGCTTGTGATATGTGATGCAATCTGATTTGGATCTATTCCCTTAAATGATTCTCCAACATGAGTTTCTTTTCCAACCACATAAAATGACGGCATTAATTTTCCTACTGTGCCTATATATACATATTTGTTTTCGTCGCCATAATACTCAGAAGTCATATAGTCAGTATCTAGGAGGGCAAGGTATTCCAAACCTTCTCTTTCTTTAATCTCAACTAATTTAGGAACTACAGAAAGCATTCCACCAGAGTTTCCTTCTTCATCACAAACCGCTGCAAAAATCAGGTTTCCCTCAAAATTGTCTATATCTGCTCCTATCTCTTCCATGAGAGCCATTATTATAGCATCGCCTGTTTTCATATCAAAGAGTCCTCTGCCAAAGAGATAATCGCCTGAGTTTAGGTCTTTTGTTGCTTCTTCGCTTAGGGTTACTCCCTTGAGTTTTTCCATTAGCTCATATGGCTTGTTTGCATATTCCTGAAGGTTTCCGTAGTCAGATATTCCCACTGTATCTGTATGACCTATCATGACAACAGTTTTTTTGCTGTTGCCTTTTTTCCCTCTCATCATTGCTACGACGCTTTTTCTACCCAGTTTGTCTCCAGTTTCTACAAAGAAAATGTCTTGTGGATGTTCTTTGTAGTATGGCATTTTTGAAAAAATCTCATGTACCTTATTAACCGAATCCAGTTCTCCAGGTGTCTCAACGACACTTAACTCATTAGTAAGTTCTATGGCGATTTCTTCAATTCGCTTTGCTATATTTTTGTTCATTTTCGTGCCTCCCTTAACTATACCTGTAAAAAATTAATATCTTTGAGTTTATTCTGCTTTTCTTTCCTTAACTTTTGCTTTAGGATAATACTTTGGATTGCCAAAGAAATCATCAAGAGATTCTTTGATCTCTTTTCTAAGCATAACCAGTCCAATCATATTAGGAATTATAACAAGCGCAAGCAAAAGATCAAGGAACTGATAAAGGAACTCTATACCGCCTATTGCTCCAAATACTATTGCTGAAACATTTACAATTTTCATTACCTTACCAACTTTTGTTCCAAAAAGAAATTCTGCCTGTTTTTCTCCGTAGAATACAAGCACTATAATAGTCGAAAGTACAAACATCATTATGAAGAAGGTAACCATTCCTCCTCCAAAAGAATTTCCAAATACTGATTGGAATGCACGGGCTGGAATTGAAGCCGCTTCTGCTGCAGGTACAGTCTCCCAAAGGCCTGTAGTAAGAACTACAAATGCTGTCATTGTACATATTAACATTGTATCTACAATTATCTCAAAAATTCCCCAAAAAGCCTGTCTTACCGGGTGATCTGTAACCGCTGCGCAATGAGCCATAGGTGCAGTTCCCATTCCAGCCTCGTTAGAATATGTTCCTCTTGCAGATCCCCATCTTAAAGCTCCTGCTATTGTAGATCCCGCAAATCCTCCAGTAGCTGCAATTGGTGTAAATGCAGATTTAAATATCAGTACTATAACTCCTGGAAGTTCCGTTATGTTGACAATTATTATTACAAGCGCTCCAACAAGGTATAAAATAGCCATAATTGGAACCATTTTTTCAGTAACCTTTGTTATTCTCTGTATTCCACCATAAACTACAACAAGTACTATCACTGTCATTATTGCAGCAGAAACCATACTTGAAATCCCTATAGTTCCAGCAGTTTGTATAAAAGATACTGACTGGGTTGCAATAGATGGAACTATCTCTATCATTAAAAAGAAGGCAAAGCATCCTCCAAGAAATTTGCTTTTAAGACCCTTGCTCAGGTAATACATTGGTCCCCCAACAAATTCTCCTTCAGCATTTTTTTCTCTGTATTTGATTCCTAAAAGTATCTCAGAAAACTTTGATGCCGATCCCAGAAGTGCAAATACCCACATCCAAAATATCGCTCCTGGTCCTCCAAATGCGATTGCTACCGGTACCCCTACAATGTTTGACGCTCCTACAGTAGATGCAAGGGCTGCCGTTGCTGCCTGAAATGGAGATACCGTACCTTCTCCTTCTGGTTTTGAAAATATCTTACCAAAAGTCTGTCCAAGTATAAATGGCAGATATTTAAATTGAAAGAACCCGAGGTATATGCTCAAAAACAATCCCCCACCACCAAGAAGTACAAGCAGCGGAACTCCCCAAAGCCAGTTTGATACCGATGAAACTAATCCCAAAAATGTTTCCATAATAATAATTCCTCCTGTTATATGTATTTTATAATTACCCTTATATTACACGGAAAACGTTTTTTAATTGTTTTTAATTTTTCTTATGTCTGAAAATTTACACTAATTTATAAATTTGTTTTTTAAAAAAAATAAAATAGTTATTTTTTTAACACTTTTTGACGTAGATCAAGTAAAAGACCGCCTTTGGTCTTGTATTTTTAATACTTATTCAAAATAAATGTTTATTTTGTTTTGAATAAGTATTGTTTTCTATAATAAAAGTCACATTATTTTTAAAAATGTTTTAAAAATAATGTGACTTTTATTGATATTTTTAAATTATTATCACAATGCTATATTTTTTACCCATTTGTTTTTCAAAACTCTTGGTACTCCAAAAAGCATCTTTATTATTTCTTCCATGCTTCCAGCAAGTATGACTATTTCTATAGGCCACCCAAAGTATAGAGCTCCGGCAAACGATATGGGAACTGCTATAAGCCATAGCGGAATAATTTCAAGCATCAATCCAGCAATAGTATCTCCACCAGACCTTAGTATCCCAATTACGTTGGTCCAGTTGAAGGTGATGAATGGACTAAATATTGCCTTTACAATCAGAATTCTTTTTATTCCCTCTATGCTTTCGGGTTCTAGCTTAAATACCAAAGGAACAAGCGGAATAAAGAGCAGTATGGCTCCCGAGGTTATTATTCCAAGCATAAATGCAATCACCATAATCCTTCTGGAATAAAATATGGCTACGTCCATGGAACCTTCCCCCAGTTTGTTACCGAGTATGGTTGATGAAGAACTGGCTATTCCAAATGCCAGCACCATCATAAGGTCATTTATTGTAGATGCAATCTGGGAAACTGCAACAGCTTGAGTCCCAAGTTTTGCATATGCAACCGAAAGCATTACCGTTCCAAGTCCCCAAAGCCCTTCGTTAAATATAACAGGCAATGCAATTTTAAAATATCTTTTCAAAAATGCCAGTTCAATATTTTTAAAATCCGCAATTTTAGCCTTTAGTACAAACCTGCTTCCAAAATATACTGAATAAATCATGAACCCAGCTTCTATAAACCTTGATGTGGTTGTAGCAATAGCTGCTCCCTCTACCCCAAGCTGAGGCATTCCAAAATTCCCAAATATAAGCCCATAATTTAGAAATGTGTTTACTAAAAGTGCCACTATACTGACATACATAGGATATAGGGAGTCTCTTATACTCCTCATTGAAACTATATATGCATATGAGATTGCATGCATTCCAAATCCCCATCCCAGATACCTGAGATACTTTATTCCAAGCTCTATCACTAAAGAATCATTGCTGAAAATGCCCATATACCACCTTGGGAAAACCAGGGCCACCGTCATAAATACTGCCGATGACATAATCCCCAGTATAAGCTGTATCGCCATGGTTGTTCTCATCTTGTCGAAGCTTCTGCTCCCATAATACTGGGCCATGAATATACCCGCACCGCTGTAAAATCCAAACGTTATGAGTACAAAAAGGAACTGGAGCCGCCCTGCAATTCCAACTGCTGCCACAGAAGCTTCCCCAAGTGAACTTACCATAACAGTATCTACTATTGTAAGAGCGTTCCCTATAAGGTTTTGTATAACTATTGGAATAGCAACTGTAAACATAGTTTTATAAAGTTCTTTAGCTCTTTGATCTTTGATTGTCATATGTTTCCTCTTGTATTTCATTAAAAGCTGGCTTCTCGCTTTTTTCATTTAGAAGTTCGCTTATGGATACAATCCTTTCTGATAATGATGAATTTCTTTCTATTAGACTGGTATTTGAAATCATTTTATTTATATGATACATGGATCCTACAATTACAACTGCCTTCTTTGCTCTTGTAAGCGCTGTATAGAGTATATTTCGGCTTTGTATTACAGATGGCATGGAAAGTATAGGAATTATAACTATATCAAATTCACTTCCCTGACTCTTGTGAACAGTTACAGCATAAGCATGATCTATATTGTCAGCTTCTGAAAATTCATACCTGCTCCTTCTTCCATCTTCAAAACTTATATAAAACTGCTTGGCTCTTGTATCAACTGCGTCTATATAACCTATGTCTCCGTTAAATACTCCTTTTCCAGATTCAACGCCTGCATATCCTGTGTATTCTTTTTCATAATTATTCTTTATCTGCATTACCTTATCTCTGGTTCTGAATACTCTCTCTGCATGTTTAAACTCCGAAACTTCTTTTTTAGGAGGATTTACCGCTTCTTGGATTCTTTTGTTTAGCTCATTTACCCCAGACTCTGACTTTTTTATCGGGGTGAGTATCTGTATCTCTTCTGATTTAACTCCAAAGTATTCTGGCAGCCTCTTTGATATGAGTTCTACTATAAGGTCTGCCGCCTCACTGTGATTGTTCCTGGCCATGAAAAAAAAGTCATCCGAACCTTTGACAAGCTCTAATCCCTGGCCCTGATTTACCCTGTGTGCATTGATTATTATGTTGCTTTCTTTTGACTGACGAAATATTTCCTGCAAAGTAACCGTCTTTATTTTCCCGCATTCTATAAAATCCCAGAGCACTTTTCCTGGTCCCACAGAAGGAAGCTGGTCCTTGTCACCAACCATTATAACTACGGTTCCAGGTTTTATGGCGCACAAAAGTGCTTTTATAAGGAACAAGTCTACCATGGACATCTCGTCTACTATAAGTACATCTGTGTCAATGGGATTACTTTCATCTCTGTTATAAAAACCTTCCTGCTCGCTTTCATCTGCATAACCTACTTCAAGCAGACGATGTATGGTGCTTGCTTTTCTTCCACTTGATTCTGCAAGACGTTTTGCGGCTCTTCCTGTAGGTGCGCACAGGGTTACTTTTTTTCCAATCTGCTCATAGCATTCTATAATAAAGCTGACTATAGTGGTTTTTCCTGTACCTGGTCCACCTGTAAGAACCATTAAACCATTCTCCAGTGCATTAAGTACCGCCACCTTTTGCCTTTCTGCAAGTTTTTTACCAAGGCGATCCTGAGTTTCTCTTATCATGGTCTCCGCGCTTCTTTGAGTGAAATCCATTTTGGTCTGCTGGTTGATCAGATCTACTGTCATTTTAGCAACTGCATTCTCAACTTTATAAAAGTTATAAAGATACATACGTTTTACGCCGTCTTTGTTTTCAAGTACACTCTGGCCACTTATACAAAGCTCATAGATTCCCTGCTCAAACTTTTCAATCCCACAACCCAGCAGGCGTAGCGATTTGTCCTGAAGGTCTTCAAGATACATAAATACATTACCCTGATAGCAGAATTCTTCAAGTACATATTTTATTCCCTGGCCTACCCTGTGTATAGAATCTCTTGCAAAACCTACTTTTCTTGCAATCTCATCCGCTTTAATAAATCCTATCCCTTTGATTTTTGAACATATCTCATAGGGATTTGATTTGATAACGCTTATAGTTTCGTCCCCAAAAGCTTTATAAAGCTTCATTGCTATATTAGGAGATATATCAAATTCTGCCAGGGATACAATGATGCTCCTGAGTCTGACCTTTGATTTGTAACTCTCTATTATTTTTATCTGTTTTTTCTTCCCTATGCCTTCAACTTCCAAAAGCCGCTGAGGATTATTGTCCATTATTTCAAGCGTATCGTCTCCAAAGAGATCCACTATACGCCCTGCCATTTTAGGCCCTATTTCATCTATTATTCCAGAAGAAAGATAGGCGAGGATACTCTTTTTGTTTCCCAGATTTGGTATCTCATAACTCTTTACATCAAGTTGCATTCCATATGAGGGGTGGAGCTTCTGATTCCCACTTATCTTGAAATAATCCGATTCTTCAATTGAAATAAAGGTTCCGACAAAGGTTATTATTTCATTTTCAACCGTCTCCATGACTCCAACTGTATAACCATTTTCATCATTTCTGTATATTATTTCAACAACCTTACCTTCAAAACTCTCCATTTTTTCTCCTCAAATTTATTTATACATGCCCAAAAAATCAGCTCTGTGACGCAAGTTTTCCTTATAATCTAAAACCGTATGTCTGTAGGGCAGATCCATGAACTTGGAAGTAATTATAAAATCAGCAGTGGAACGATTGTTTGCTATAGGTATATCATAAACCTGACTTATCCTCAGCAGAGCTTTTACATCCGGATCATGCGGCTGGGCCGTAAGTGGGTCAGACAAAAATACTACCAGGTCTATTTCTCCTTCGACTATCTTGGCACCTATCTGCTGGTCTCCTCCAAGTGGTCCACTGTTATATGCAAGCACTCTCAATCCTGTTTTTTCACAAACCAGCCTTGCCGTAGTACCTGTCCCGCAAAGATCATGCTTCATAAGTATTTCTTTGTGGTCATTGCACCACTGTATTAACTCTGCTTTTTTAGCATCATGAGCTATAAGCGCTATATTTTTTTTCTTTTCTATCGTAACTTCTATATATGATCTTTCCAAAATAGATTCCTCCTTGTTGATTCTAATCCGCTACGCTTTATTATTTCCATATTTAAAGCGACATATACTCTCTTATTTCTTCAATTCTTAGCATTGTAGAATTATAACCATCATTATACATCTTGCCGAGTTTTTCCGTGTCTTTTTCAAGTCTGCCTATCCCCTGTGTAGAGTTTGGTCTTATAACCTTGATAATTCCTTCACTCTCAAGTTTATTCACAAAATCAACTTGTTCATTATAGACATCAGGCCGTCTTTTGAGTGTCTCACGAAATTCCCTGTGTTTCCTGAATTTGTTTTCAATTATGCGGCTCCCTTTTTCAGGCCCTTTTTTATATCCTTCTTCACGGCTTAGTATAACCAGCACCTTGTCGCATCCATCTTCTATTGCTTTTTTAACAGGAATGGGATCACTTACTCCCCCATCAAGATAAGCTACTCCATTTATTTTCTTTACAGGAAACATTAGCGGAAGCGAACAGCTTGCTATAATTATGTCCATCATGCTCTCATCTGCACATACATCCAGATATTGCGGTTTTCCTGTTTCAAGATTGCTTACGACAGCTTTTACTTGTCCCTTGAAATCTTTGTATGCTTTAAAATCAAAGGGATTGTGCACTATGGGGATTTGCCTGAACGCAAAGTCTATTCCATAGTAACTCCTGTTTTTGGGATTGAAAAAATTCCGGGTTCCCATGTACCTCGGATCATTTGCATAGCCTATAAGTATGTCTTTTCCTCTTCCTCGCTGCCTGGAAAGATATGAAACTCCATTTGCTATACCCGCAGAAACTCCAATAAAATAATCCACTTCAATGCCTCCATCAAGCAAAGCATCAAAGACCCCACAGGTGAACACGGCTCTCATCGCTCCACCTTCAACTACAAGACCTCTCTTCATTTTTAAAAACCTTCTTCCTTTTTTTTAATGTGACAATCAGCAAAGCGCCTACAAGAGACCCTGCTCCTATAGCTATCAAATATCCAAGACGTTCTCCCATTATGGGCACTACAAATATTCCCCCATGCGGAGCTCTGAGTGTGCATCCAAAGGCCATGGAAATCCCTCCGGCTAAAGCTGCCCCCAGGGTAGATGGAACAATTATCCTCAATGGGTCAGCTGCCGCAAAGGGTATTGCTCCTTCTGTTATAAAAGATAAGCCCATTATATAATTTGTAAAACCTGCTTCTCTTTCATCATCAGTAAAACCCTTTTTATAAAGTGTTACAGCAAGTGCAATTGCAAGTGGTGGGACCATTCCTCCCGCCATAACAGACGCCATCACTTCATAGTTCCCAGACTCTATAGAAGCAATGCCAAATACATAAGCCGCTTTGTTTACTGGCCCTCCCATATCAACAGCCATCATGGCCGCAACCAGAATTCCCATCAATATTCTGCTCTGCGAAGGCATGGAAGTTAAGAATGAGCTTAATTCTCTGTTGACCAGCCCAAGTGGCGGGTTTACTATAAAAACCATAATGCCTGATGTAATGAGTATTGAAAAAACAGGGTATATAAGCACTGTCTTCATACCCTCAATCAATTTTGGTGCCCCAGATAATATTTGCTTAAGCCACTGAGTTATATATCCCGCCAAAAAACCTGCTGCAATAGCTCCCAGAAACCCCGATCCTGCCTGCGATGCAATCATTCCACCTGTGAATCCTGCTGCCAGAGATGGCCTGTCACCAATACTAAAGGCTATATATCCCGAAAATACAGGCAGCATAAAACTAAACGCCATATCCCCTGTGCTTTTTAAAAAATTGGATATTTCTGTGTTCGAACCAAGCCCCTTAAGACTCAGGCTGTAATCATCAAGAAGAAATGACAGCGCTATAAGTATTCCTCCTCCTATTACAAAGGGAAGCATATAGGAAATACCATTCATAAGATGCATGTATATCTGCCCAGAAATCTTTTTTGAATCATATTTGTCCTTATTGTCTGCAAGCGCTCTGTCTATTAGTTCTCCAGCCTTGTGTATAGCTTCTCCAGAAGAAGCCATTACAAGTTTCTTACCTTTAAATCTATTCGTATCTATTTTAGTATCGGCCGCTACTATTACGGCCTTTGCATTTTTGATATCTTCTTTTGTGAGTAAATCCTTGACTCCACACGAACCATTGGTTTCTACCTTTAATCTCATTCCTCTTTTTTCCGCTTCCAAAGCAAGTTTCTCAGCAGCCATATACGTGTGCGCTATCCCCGTCGGACACGCGGTAACTGCTATAAGTTCATAATAATCCTGTTCCGCTTGGCTTTCACCTTTATTGCTTTGATATTCATCACTGTATTCATAAGGAAATTTTTTGCGCTCCTGAGCATCTATATTAGCTATAAATTCTTCTTTTGTTTGTGAATTTATGAGTTTGTGCCTGAAATCTTCATCAATGAGCATTGTGGAAAGCTTTGAAAGAAGACTCAGATGCTCTGCATCCTCCTTATCTGGTGAGGCTATCATGAAAATTAAATACGTAGGCTCTCCATCGATAGCTTCATACTCCATGCCATCTCTGCATACAGCCGCCGCCAACTCAGTTTTTCTTACTGATGGAGATTTTCCATGAGGTATAGCTACCCCATCTCCAATACCAGTTGTTATGAGTGCTTCTCTTGTAAGGACAGCTTTTGTGAATTCTTCTGTATCTGTAATGCTTCCCGTAGACTCTATCATAAAGATCAGACTTTTTATTGTTTCATGCTTTGATAATGGCATCAGATTTATATCTATGCTCTCTTTTTTTAACAGATCAGTAATTTTCACAGCCTTCCTCCTTCTTTTATTATTATATTTCAATCCTATACTATATCATACCATTAATAATTATTTCCTTGAATATAATTTTTTACAAAAAAACAGAGCATATTCTCAGCTCCGTTAAAATACCAGTTTTTACCCATACTCTCATTAGCTTTCCTTTATCCTTGTCCCTTGAAAATCAATCTTCAGCTCATATGCCTTCCAACCCCGTTTGAGTCTGGAAAGCTTTTTTTGATATATTTCAAGAGTATTGCTTAGATTTTGATCTATTACCATTACAGTAGGCCCTGCCCCGCTCAAAAAAGTAGCTGTAGCAGACATTCCTTTACATATATTCACGACTTCTTCATACTCATCAATTATTTTTGATCTGTATTTTTGGTGTAGTCTGTCACTGACCGCTGTTTTTAAAATATCAAATTCGCTGTTTACAAATGCTGCTATCATAAGTGATACATGACTTACATTATAGACAGCATCTTTAAAGTCCACATTTTGAGGCAATACTGACCTCGAATATTCAGTAGATAGACTGAAATCAGGTACAAATGCAAAAAACCTGAGGTCTTTGCTCACAGGAATATTTGACATGAATACTTGTCCATCCTTTTGTATGGCTGCCGTAAAGCCTCCCATCAGTGCAGGTGTGACATTATCCGGGTGACCTTCTATTAAATTACACACTTCCAAAACCTCAGTGTCAGAATATGGTTTTCCAGATAACTCATAAGCTGCTTTTACGGCTGCCACTATACAGGCCGCACTGCTTCCCAAGCCTCTGCAAACAGGTACTTCACTCTTTATTCCTATCTTGAGTTTTTGTGGAAACACTCCACTTATATGATTCACTGCTCTTACGAACGACTTGTATACGAGATTTTCCCTGTTTGCATATCTGCTTTCAAATCCTGTAAGCTCCAGTTCTATGTTGTCAGGATTATTGTATGGCGCCATTCCGCTCTTTTCAAAACTCACATCAGTATATATGTTTAGCGCCATCCCCAAAGAGTCAAATCCAGGTCCAATATTTGCACATGTAGCTGGAACCCTGAGCACAATTTCTTTATTGTCTTTCATATCATTCCCCCGTCTTTTTTATTGTCTTTTTAATAGTGCAGTCACGACTTCTTTTATATCACTTCTCTCTGCCATAAGATTGTGAATAACTTCCTTGCCCTCAAGTTCTCTTAGCGGCCCAGGAATTTCAACTCCAGTTTTAGAGCTCAAAAGATCCAAAATTTCAAATTCAGACAGACCTGAAATATCCAGCCCCAGTGCTTCGCATACACTTGGTGCAAATTTGAAAGGGCTTGCTGTCGAGAGCACTATAGTCTTGCCAGGTAAATGAATTTCTTCGGCGGCGCTATAGGCTACTGAACTGTGGGTATCCATGAGATATCCGTACTTTTTATATGTCTTATGAATGGTTTCTTGTGATAAAGCGTGACTTGAGCTGAACCCAATAAATATTTCCAGTTCTTTTTTTATCTTTTCATTAAATTTTTCATCATCTCCGAAAATGCAATAAAAGCCTTGTTTTTCAAGCTGGTCCATCCACTTTGATACCATATTTGTGCTCGCCGATATATGATAAAGGAGTCTCTCCAGATTGCTTGAAATCAGTATGTCCATAGAAGGTGATGCGGTAAGAAGAAGTTGCCTTTTTTTGTTGTAGATGCCTGTTTGGAAAAAATCAGTCAAAACATCATTTTCATTTGAGGCACAAATCAGCCTGTATACAGGCAGCCCCATCTTTTTTGCGTAATATCCGGCAAGTATGTCCCCAAAATTTCCTGTAGGTACACAAAAGCTTACTTTTTCTCCCTCTTTTATCTCGCCTCTTGCAACAAGTTCTGTGTATGAATAAAAATAGTATGCAATCTGCGGAATGAGCCTTCCAATATTTATAGAATTTGCGGATGAGAAATCCAAATTGTCTTTCATAAGTAATTCTCTAAGTTTTTTATCTGCAAACAAGTCTTTTACAGCGCTTTGAGCATCATCAAAATTCCCATTTATGCCTATCACATTTACGTTACTTCCCTCTTGTGTTATCATTTGTCTCTTTTGTATATCACTTACTCCATTTTGAGGATAAAGCACAACTATTTGTATATCTTTTTCATATGTATCTTTATTTGAAAAAGCTTCCAGTGCCGCTTTTCCCGTGTCTCCTGATGTCGCAGCCAGTATGACAGTATTGTTTGAATCAATTTCTATTTCTTTTGATTTTCTGACAAGATGCGGTAATACAGAAAGTGCAAAGTCCTTGAAAGCACAAGTTGGGCCATGATATAGCTCCACAACATTAAAATCGCCCGCCTTCTTGATAATAACTGGAGGATTCTCGCTAAATTTGCTGTATGCCATTTCTACCTGCTCTGAAATACCTATTTCTGGAAAAAAACTACTTAAGACTTTGTTGCACACGTCGCTATAATTATCCATTTCCATGCATTCTTTGTATATATTCTCAAACTTTTCAGGAACGTAAAGCCCCCCATCACTTGCAATTCCATGTATTATAGCTTTTGATCCACTTACTCTTTCTTTGTCATTTCTTGTGCTGAAAAATTGAGCCATGTCGCTTCTCCTTTTTGTCCGTCCTTTGGATACACGTGTTCATATGAGTGTAATTTTTATTTTATCACACAAAATATCCTTTTTCAAGCCCCACACAAAAAAACAAATCACCTCTATCAGATGATTTGCTTACTTAATGTTTTATATTGATCTCATACTCTTTTACCTTATTATATAGCTGCCTGCTCGAAATTTGAAGAGTTTTGGCAGAAATTTCCATATTAAAGTCATTTTTATCAAGAACCTCTTTTATATACTTTCTTTCCGCTATAGTTCTCGCTTCTTTCAGACTTAGATTTGAGTTTTTTTCATATTCATTTGAATCCAAAAATATATTATATTGGGTAGCGTCTTCAAGTGATATGCTGTCATCTTCAGCCATTACAGTAAGTCTTTCTATTATGTTTTTCAGTTCTCTTATATTACCCGGATAATCATACGAAAGTAAGACTTTCATAAGATTATCATCGATATGTCTTATGTCTTTTTTCAGTTCCCTGCTGCTTTGCTCCATGAAAAATTCAATTAGAAGAGGCAAATCTTCTTTTCGTTCTCTAAGAGGGGGTATTTCTATGGTTACAGTACTTATTCTGTAATAGAGGTCTTCTCTGAATTTTTTCTCTGCTATATCTCTTGAAATATTGCGATTAGTAGCGCATATAAGTCTAAAATCTACTTTTATAGGTTCATTGCTTCCTATTCTCTCGATTTCTTTGTTTTCTATACTTCTAAGTATTTTCGCCTGAGAGACGAGGGGTATATCACCTATCTCATCCAAAAATAAAGTACCTCCATCCGCTGATTCAAACCGGCCCTTCCTCATACCCTCAGAACCAGTGAACGACCCCTTTTCATGACCGTATAACTCTGATTCAATAAGGGTTTCAGGAAGAGCATGGCAGTTAACTGAAACAAGTACATTTTCACGTCTACTGCTTTTCATATGGATGTATTTGGTAAGGATTTCTTTGCCCGACCCTGATTCCCCAAGTATAAGGACATTTACATCTGTTGATGCTACTTTTTCTGCAAGTTTTAAGACATTTGAATATTTTTCACTTTTGGTACTGAGCATGGCATCAAACCCATATATCTGGCTCCTGAGCATCTCGTTTTCTTTACTGAGCTTGTTAATTTCTACAATTTTTTCTATTTCAAAAATCAGCTCCTGAGGGTTATTACTTTTTATGAAATATGAAAATGCGCCTTCTTTTATAGCTTCTACTGCATTTTCAATACTGCCATAGGCTGTTATTATTATACATCTGGACTTTATCTTGTTTTCCTTAATATATTTTATAAGGTCCATTCCGTTCATGCCATCCATCATAAGATCGGTAATTACAATATCATATTCTTCTGACTTCATTGCCCTTACAGCCTCTAAACCATTTTGTGCACAATCTGCTTTATATCCTCTCTTCTTCAGTATTGCGCGAAGTAGTTCCCTGAAATTCTTTTCATCATCAACTATAAGTATTTTTGTTTCACTTTTCATTTTAAATCATCTCCGTCTTCTTTGAAAGCTGGAAGTTTAAGTGTAAATACTGTTTTCTCTTCCATACTTTCAACCGCAATTTCTGATCCAATTTTTACACTTTCTGTATACGCTATATAAAGTCCAAGTCCCGTTCCTTTTCCAATATCTTTTGTTGTAAAAAATGGCTCGTATATCTTTTCAATGTCTTTTTTTGAAATTCCTCCTCCGTTATCTTCCACTTTCATTATAATAAACAAGCCCTGCCGGTGTCCCGATATAGCTATGTATCCATCTTCTCCTATTGCATCTACTGCATTTTGAATAAGATTCATAAGTATATGACTCAGCGAAGTCCGGTTGGTATTTATATAAAGACTTTGATCTATATCCACCTTGAATACTATCTTGTTTTTCTTTGTAGATACAGAGTAAAGATTTATTACTTCATCTACCATATCTGATAAATTCATAAATTCATCTTTACTCTGATTTATTCTGGAAAAATTAAGCAAATTATCAATAATTTTACCTGCCCTCTCTATCGAGCTGTCTATAGAGTCTATTGCCATTTCTCGCATCTGCTGATCCCCCCAATCCTCATTCATGAGAAATGTGGAGTTTCTTATTATACCCAGGGGATTTCTCAGCTCATGAGCTACTCCCGCTGCGAGCTGGCCAACTGCTGACATCTTATTTTCCTGTGTCAGCTTGTCTTGATTAATCTTTCGCACCGTTACATCTTCAATCATTATAGCAAGGCGCCCCACTACATTTTGTTCATGTTCTAGTATAAATATCTTTATATTATATATGCCACTTTGAATTTTCAATTCATAATTATTTGAAAATGAGTCATACCCATCCAAGGCTCCCTTGTTGAGTATTTTAAATATTATCCCGGTAAATTCTCTTTCAAAGTCTTTAATGACGGGCATTCTTGTAAAATCACTTCCAATAAGCTCTTTCTCTTTTTTCCCAGTATATATTTTATATGATTTGTTTACGCTTATTACAGTCCCTTCTGCATCAAGTATTACAATCATATTATTTATGCCGTTAAAGGTGACTTCGAGCTCCCTCTTAGTGCTTTCTAGTTGTTTTGTTCTTGTATCCACAAGGTTTTTCAGGCTCTTATTCCACATATAAGCGGTATATGCACTTAGAATCCCCAGAAAAATTGATATCATAAATATAAGTCTGAGTTTTTCTGTATTTCTTTTTGCACTTCTTTCTGCATAAAGCATCCACTTTTCATTAATCTTGTCTATAGTTCCATTTTTTCTTAAGGTGAAAATAGCCTTGTTAAGCACCGCAACTATGTCTGAATTAGCCTTTGGTACCCCAAGTACACATTCTTCTTCGTATATGGGCTTAGTTAATATATGATAATCATCCATATATTTAAGTTCTTTCATAAAATATCTTATAACAGGTTCATCTCCCGCAACTGCCTGTACTTTTCCCTGCTCAAGAAGACGAATCGCTTCTTTAAGATCTTTTGAGTATATTATATTCTCTTTTTTTACCCTTTTGGATATAAACTCTACTGAATAATCCGACTTTTGAACTGCCACCTTCATATCTTCCCAGTTGTCTTGTTTTATAAGGTTTTCATACTCTTTTCTCGCTACAGCTACTCCTCTTATAGTGTATATAGGATCGGTAAAGGCAAAGTACTTGCCCCTTTCTTCAGATGGAATCATGTCACATATATCAGTCTCACCTTTTTTTAAAGCCTCTATTGCATGGTCCCATACCATGGGTCTTGATATTATGTTTTCCCCTAGTTGTATGGATATTGCACTCATATGATCCACAGCAAGTCCCAGATACTGTCCACTTTCCTGGTAATATGCACCCATGGGAGGGTCATTCATATTTCCTCCGTATATTATCGGAGAATACTTATTGAGTATCTCCTTGTCGTTTTCTGTAAAATCTCGTGAATAATTTATATATTCTATTATGTTTACATTATATTCTAATACCAGCAATTGATTTATACCAAAAATAATTATCAAGGCAGCCAGAATAAAATATGTGTACCACTTATTTTTCATTTTTTACTCCTAAAAAAATTGAGAGAGCATTCCGCTCTCTCAATTATATCATTTTATGAAATTTTTTTCAATTTTTATTCTGCAAGCTTAAGATTATCTCTTTCTTCTATTTCTTCTGGTGTCATTTTTGCTACAGTTACTCCAACATAGCTCAGAGCTATTACTACTATAGGAGTCACATAGTTAAATACTGCCCACGGAGCATATGCGAACGTAGATACTCCAAGTACCCCCATAAGGAAGGCTCCACATGTATTCCACGGTACCAGAGCCGAAACTATGGTTCCTGAAGATTCAAGTGCGTTAGAAAGTGTTTTTGGATGAAGTCCACGATCCCTGTAAGTCTGAGCATACATTCTTCCTGGAAGTACAACCGCTATATACTGTTCTGGCATAGTCATGTTGCTTAAAAGACATGTAGACATTGTAAGGCCAATAAGTCCCTGATCTGATTTTACATGCTTTACCAGTTTTTCAACTATTACTTCAAGCTGACCAGTTCTTTCCATTATTCCACCAAACATCATTGCAAATATTGTGAGTGATATTGAATAGAACATGTTTGAAAGCCCTCCTGATGAAAGCAGTGAATCTATTACTTCAACACCAGTCGTACTCTCGTATCCATTGTATCCCACGTTTAATATATCTCCAAAATTCGCCCCCTGGATTATCATTCCAAGAATAGCACCAGAAATTATTCCCAGAAAAATTCCTGGTATTGCTGGCATTTTCTTTGCTATAGAAAAGATTACTATAACAGGTGGCAAAAGAAGTAGTGGAGAAAGGTTAAAGTTGTCTGAAAGTCCCTGCTTTATAATTTCTATTGCCCCAAAATCTACATTATCTGCTCCAAATCTCATACCTACAAATCCAAAGAAAATAAGAGTTATTGCATATGCTGTAAGCGTAGGTTTCATCATGAATTTTACATGAGTAAATACATCTGTTCCAGCCATTGCAGGTGCAAGATTTGTAGTATCTGAAAGAGGTGACATCTTGTCTCCAAAATAAGAACCCGAAATGATAGCTCCAGCTGCTATAGGAGCTGGTATTCCAAGACCTGTAGCTACTCCCATAAGTGCAACACCTATCGTCCCTGCCGTTCCCCATGAAGTTCCAGTTGCCAAAGATGTTATAGAGCATATTATAACTGCCGCAACAAGGAATATCTGAGGAGAAAGTACTTTAAGTCCGTAGTATATCATCGTCGGCACGACTCCAGCTTGCAGCCATACTCCAATAAGCACTCCTATTATTGCAAGTATTATTATTGCCTGCATAGCTTGAAGTATACCCTGGAACATACTATCTTCTATTTCTTTCCATTTAAATCCCATTTTAATTGCAATAACTGATGCAAAAGCTGTACCTATCAACATAGGTATATGAGGATTAGCGCCATACACTGCTATTCCCACTCCCATACAAAGTATCAGAAATGTAAAAGATAAAATTGCTTCATAAAGATACGGTTTTCTTGCTTCCATGATTCCTCCTGAATTCTTATGTAACGTAAAAAATATTAACATGTCCTTTAATAAAGCAATATTCGTGCCAACATCGTCGTTTAAATAGTATCAATATCAGCATCCCAGCTTTTTCAGTAACTTTGGCATTTTTATGATTTTTATATGTTTTTTTTGCACCCCCCTTTAAACTTCATCTGGATTTCATTGGTATACTACGTTTTCCGAAATTGAAATTTATTTCTTTGTTTTTTGAATCATTTTTCAATTACTCCCTATTATGGACTTTTATATACTGAAAATTCAATTTTGTGACTATAATTACATAAAATAGAGCCTTGTTTTTTTATATTTCAACTTAAAATAGATAATATTTTAACATATCATCCATGATTATTCACTAAAAAACACCTCCAGCATGAAATGTATCATTTGGAGGTGTTAAGTATTAAGCTTTATATTAAATATATTATTAAAATATATTTAATCCAGATATCCCATGTTTTTTATAAGCTCCGCAGTCAAAAGTGCTCCGCCTGCTGCACCCCTTAGAGTATTGTGAGAAAGACATACAAACTTATAATCAAATATTGTATCTTCCCTCAGCCTGCCTATAGTCACAGCCATCCCCTTTTCTAGATCTGCATCAAGCAAGGGTTGAGGCCGGTTGTCTTCTTCCATATAATTCAGGAATTTTTTTGGAGCCAGCGGAAGGTTCATATCTGCTATTGCAGTCTTGTAATTTTCCCATCTTTCCAGAATCTGTTCTTTAGACGGTTTTTTTGCAAATTTTACCGCCACGGTTGCCATGTGTCCATCGAGCACCGATACCCTTATGCACTGAGCACTTATAACCGGTTTTAAGGCATTTACAATCTTTCCATCTTTTACCTGCGCCCATATCTTAAGAGGTTCTTTTTCACTTTTTTCTTCTTCTCCTCCAATATAGGGTATAACGTTTCCTATCATTTCTGGCCACTGGTCAAATGTCTTTCCACTTCCAGATATAGCCTGATAAGTACTTACCATAACCTGGTCTGGTTCAAATTCTTTGAGCGCATCAAGTGCTGGTACATAGCTCTGTATTGAGCAATTTGGCTTTGCAACTATAAAACCTTTTTTTGTTCCCAGCCTCTTTTTTTGTACATCCAAAATGTGCAGCTGATCCTTGTTTATCTCTGGGATAAGCATTGGTACATCAGGTGTCCATCTATTTGCAGAGTTGTTTGATACAACAATTATCTCTTTTCTCGCATAGGCTTCCTCAATTTTAACTATTGCCTCCGAGTCAAGATCCAGTGCACAAAGTACTAATTCTACATCTTTGCCCACGGTTTCAAAGTCGCTTACATCCTCCACCACCATATCTTTTACATATTCTGGTATTTTTTTATCCAGCTTCCATTTGCCTTCTACAGCATCTGAATATTTTTTCCCTTTAGAATTAGGACTTGCTGCAAGGACTTTTACCTTGAAATAGGGATGGTCTTCAAGCAGAGTCAAAAATCTCTGCCCTACCATTCCTGTTGCTCCAAGTACGGCTATATTGGTTTTTTTCATCGTCTTTACCCCTTTATATAAAGTTTACACTATCATAATTAGTAATTACAGTTTTTCTGCAATGGCAAATATGTCGCTGACTACAGCACTTGCTGTAGGTCTTGAACCGGCTCCCGCTCCCTGGAGCATTATCTCGCCTGCGTTGTCACAGGTTATATATACTGCGTTCATGGCCCCGTCAACGTTTGCAAGAGAGTGGTCCTTACTTATTTCTAAAGGAGAAACTGATACCCTGACTCCATCTCTACATTTTTCAGCCTGGGCTATAAATTTTATGGTATTGGCATTTTCTCTGGCTTTATTTATATCTGAAATGCTAACTCCTCTTATACCGGTTCTTTTTATATCATTTAAATCTGGCATGATATTAAATGCCAGTTTTGAAAGTATTGCAATCTTGTACATGGCATCATAGCCTTCAACGTCAGATGTAGGGTCTGCTTCTGCAAATCCAAGTTCTTGTGCCTTTTTAAGGGCAGATTCAAAGCTCTGGTTTTCATTCATCATCTTGCTGAGTATATAATTTGTAGTTCCGTTGATAATCCCTGATATCTTTTGTATCTCATTTGCCACGAGTGAATCCTCAATCACTCTTATTACAGGAATAGTTCCTGCAACGCTGGCCTCATACATAAAAGACACGCCTTTTTCTCTTGCCTTGTCTTCTATTGATCCTCCAGACATGGCTATAGCCATCTTGTTTGCAGTTACAACATGTTTTCCGGCTTCAATTGCCTGCTCCATATATTTTGAAGCTGGCTCCTGGCCACCTATTAACTCTACTACTATCTGGATCTGCGGGTCATTTATTATCTGTGCATAATCATCTGTCAGAATTGCTTTGTCTACTCCATAGTCCTTGTCTGTATTTCTCACAAGAATTTTCTTGATTTCTATTACTTTTTTCTCACCTGTTTTTTCAAAAAGCTTCTGACTTAGCTGGTCTTTTTTCTCTTCTAATATATTCTTTACTCCGCTTCCTACGGTTCCAAGTCCGAGCAAAGCTATCTTAACAGTCTTCATTTTACTCTCCTCCATTTATTATCGTCCCTGTATCTTGTGGTTTGTTGGTATTTTTAATATTTATTGGTATCTCGGCTTTGGCTACAGGCCTTATTGCATCTGGGTGATATACCTGGGCGCCGTTTTTTGTTATATCCAAAAGCTGGTCGTAAGTCAGGGTATCTATGGTCATGGCATCTTTTTGCTTTTTAGGGTCTGCTGTCATTACTCCGCTTACATCTGTCCAGTTTTCATACATGAATGCACTTATTCCATTGGCTATTATGGAGCCGCTTATATCAGACCCTCCTCTTTCAAAGGTCTTTATGCTTCCCTTATGGTTGGACCCATAAAAACCAGGAATTACAACTTTATCTTCTGGAGATATCTTTCTTCTTATTTCTGAATAGGTCTTTCCTTCATCGAGCTTTCCTTCTTCATCAAAAAATATAAGGTCTTTTGAATCAATAAAATCATAGCCTAGATAATCAGCCATTATCACCGCGCTCAGATATTCTCCCCTGCTTATAACAAAATCTCTGTCACTTGAATCTCTGAGCTGATCTGTAACTTCCTTTATCTCCCGTTTTGATTTACTGGTAACTCCAAGCTCATCGCATATTTCTTCAAATCTTTCTTCTATCTGGCAGATTACCTTCTCTTTTTCTTTTATAAGTAAAACTTCTTTTTTCTTAAGCTCTCTTATCTGGTCTCTTACCCTTTCTTTCACAGTCTGTATATTATGGGTATACCCCAGCATATCTGTCACCTTTACGTCTCCATCATACCTCTTGCCCGGAGCCGATACCACTATATAGTTTCTGTCATTTTGCGAAAGTATTATATCTTTTACCTTGTTAAACTGTGATGCATCAGAAAGTGAAGTCCCGCCAAACTTTGCGACTATTTTTTTGCTTATGTTATCTATATCATAAGGCGTCTCCTGATATACGCAGTAATTGAGCCAGTTGCTGAAAAACAGGTTTCCGTGAGACTTCCATCTGACCATTATTTCTTTTTCGGAATCATCATTTCTATAATAGTTTGCAGGTAGCTCCGTTTCTTTCCCGTTTGCAAGGTCTCTTTTGTATTCTTTGTCGATTGTATCTTCGTCGTACTCACTGTGTCCTGATACAAATATCAATCTGTTATCTCTGGTCGCCGCCAGGTGTACGCCTGCATCATCTGATCTTGCTATTATATCCAGGTCTTCTATTTTTTTAATATCTTCTTCTTTGCAATAGGTGTATCTCGACTGAGGAGCATAGAAATATTTATCAAACCCTCTTGTCAGGACATTATCTGCAATTACTTCATTTTCGAATATGCCCGACAGTTTTTTGTCCATTTGATGTTTTTCTACTCCGTAATAGTGGTAAAGAGCGGCCTGAGATGCCCAGCATATGAACATGGTCGAATAGACGTGTTCTCTTGCATAGTCCATTATTTCCTTGAGTTCTTCCCAGTAACTGACCTGAGTGTAGTCAAGTTTTTCGACTGGAGCCCCTGTAACTATCATTGCATCATATTTACTGTCTTTTATCTCATCAAATGTCTTGTAAAACTTCTCCAGATGTTCCCTGCTTGTGTTTTTACTCTCATGAGAGCTGGTTCTTATCAGGTCTACATTAACTTGGAGGGCTGTATTTGAAAGCATCCTAAGGAGCTGTGTCTCTGTTTCTATCTTGGTGGGCATAAGATTTATTATCGCTACTCGCAGCGGCCTTATGTCTTGAGTCTGAGCCCTGGTTTCATTCATTACGAAAATCTTTTCTTTTGTCAGAATCTCTTTTGCTGGCAAATCATATGGTATTAATACTGGCACGTCTCTTCACCTCTTCTATTTGTTATGCTTTTAATGCCTGATCCAGGTCTTGGAGTATGTCGTCTATATTTTCAATACCTACTGAAAGCCTTATCATGTCAGGCTTTATTCCTGCCTGAAGCTGTTGGTCCTGTGAAAGCTGTCTGTGAGTCATGCTCGCCGGATGAAGCACGTGGGTTCTTATGTCTCCTACGTGTACTACCAGGCTGGCAAGTTTAAGGTTGTTTATGAATTTTTTTCCAGATTCGACTCCGCCCTTTACTCCAAAAGATATTATTCCACTGGCTCCCTCAGAAAGATATTTTTTAGCAAGCTCATAACTTTGTGATGATTCCAAAAGTGGATAATTTACCCATGAAACATTTGGATGATTTTCAAGGAATTTAGCTGCTGCAAGTGCATTACTGGAGTGCCTTTGCATTCTTAATGCAAGCGTCTCGACTCCAAGGTTTGTAAGGAATGCATTAAATGGACTCATAGTGCTTCCCATATCTCTTAAAAATGCTACTCTTGCTTTTGTTATATAGGCGGCCTCTCCAAATTTTTCTGTGTAGCTGATTCCATGATAACTTGGGTCTGCTTGTGTAAGATGAGGGAATTTTTTGCTTGATTTCCAGTCAAATTTTCCACTGTCTACTATTATTCCACCTACACTGGTTGCGTGACCATCAATATATTTTGTAGTCGAATGCGTAATTATATCAGCTCCAAATTCAAAAGGTCTGCAAAGATATGGAGTTGCAAATGTATTATCCACTACCAGCGGTATCTTATTGTCATGAGCTATTTTTGCAATTCTTTCGATGTCTAGAACATCAACGCCTGGATTTCCTATTGTCTCTCCAAATATCAGCTTTGTATTTAGTTTTATTTGAGACTGGATTTCTTTTTCATCCGCTCTGTGATCTACGAAGGTAACCTCTATTCCCATTTTTTTCAAAGTAGAAGTAAACAGCGTAAATGTTCCTCCATAAAGATTTGACATTGCAAGCAAGTGTTCTCCCGCATTACATATAGTTAAAACAGATATAAGCGTTGCGGCTTGTCCAGATGAAGTAGCCAGGGCCCCAACTCCGCCTTCCATTTCAGCAATTTTATTTTCAAAAGCCTCCACGGTAGGGTTACTTATTCTTGAATACATATGACCTGCCGCCTCAAGATCAAACAATTTTCCTACTTCATCTGCGTCATCGTATTTATAGGTTGTTGACTGAAATATTGGCAGTATTCTCGGTTCTCCATTTTTAGGTTTATATCCGCTTTGTATACATTGTGTCTCTCTTGCATATTTTTTCATTTTAGTTTTCACCTTTCTGTAATTAATAATTATGTTTTATATTTAGTGCAGCTAAAATATGGTATAAAAAAGCCACACTCTTGTAAGTGTGGCTATAGTAAATTTCTATTAGGCTACACTCATCTTTCAGACATTTCTGTCTGCTGGAATTAGCACTAGCTTTCGCTTTGCCGGGTTTCTAAGGGCCAGTCCCTCCACCACTCTCGATAAGTTTGTTTGTTCTTGATATTCAATTGTATTTTCTGGAGCATCGTTTTGTATATAATACTATACTTCCATAAATAATGCAAACAATTTTTTGAAGATTTTTTTATATTTTTTGAATTATTGTTAAATTTCGATATCTTTTGCATATATAAAATCGTATCCAGAATTGTTATCACCCTTGAAATAAACGATTGCCCATTTGTTAGAATCTGGTATAACAAAACTATTATAGCTTATATTATAACTTGAAATAAATTCAGTAAAAAAATCTTTAATTTCATCTTTTTCTCTGAGAATTTTTACTGGTTCTTTTGACTCATATGTCTGCGCATAATTTATCTCTTCCTTAGCGTCTTCTTTATATTCATATAATTCTATATATTCCACCGAATCAGGATTTATGCGTTCTTCTATTGTGTAACCCAAAGATGAAAGTATTTTAAGGGTATTCTCATATTCCTTAAATACAGGAACGTCTATTCTTTGTTCCTCATAATCCGTGAATGTAATTATTGCCACAGGGCTGTTTTTTCTCAAATCAGCTGCTTTAATCTTTAAGAAGTCATATTGAGCTGCATTTAAAATCACTCTCATCTTCTCATTGCCTTTTATTTCTGATGCATATGAGTTTTTATTATCTGGATTCACAAATCCGGGAAACTCAACCGAAGCTTTTTGTATCTCCTCTGATTTAAGATTCATAAGCGGATAATACCTGTATTTAAATTCATGCGTATCAAACACATTAGAAAAAATAGAAAGTGCCTTGTTCAAAGGTGGATACTTGTAATATCTAATAATGTTTTTCCCATCCTTAAGATTGAATTTTACAGCCACCTGAAAATGTTCAATTGATACAAAGCTACTGCTTGATTTGTAATTTTTCTGATTTTGTACAGAAATATCTGCAATTTCAATAATAGCTTTGATCGTATCTGGATTTGAAAGCCTTACGCTTTCCATTTTATCAATTTCGTCATAATCATGTGAGTTATAACTTGTGTAAGGGTCAACGCTAAAGGGATTTATAGAAACTGATTCCACATCACTAAATTCTGGTATCTTTTTGTCATAACCTGCCAAATCATAGTCCAGGGCCGTAAAACCAAGTGCGAACACAAGCATAAAAATGCTCAATTTTCCTTTATTTTTAAATATATTCTTCATGTCAAAACTAAGAAGGCACTCTAATATACAATGTCCTATAAAAGCACTGAAAATCAGTCCAAATATCATCCAGCTGTTACTCTGACCCACTTCATAAAATATGAGTCCTCCCGCCATAGTGCCTGCAATAAGTACTAGATATTTTACAATTTCCTCAAGCTTTTTATTTATTATAGCTTTGCCAGCTGATTCTGAAGGCCTCCTATTGAAAATATATATATTTAGAATAATTATAGCAATCAAAGCTACAACTTCACCAAGCAAATTTAAATTTAAATTTAATGTTTCAGAAAACAAATTCGTCACTGGCGATAGATTCATAAGTAATTTATCTGTAAAAATAGCATTTGCGTAAAATGTTTTAAAAAAGAATTTCATGTATTGACTAAACAATACTGCAATCATCTGAATATATTCCAAAATAACGAATGTTATAAGTACGTGAATCAGACTCGTTCCCGCTATAAGCCCTGCCAGTATACTAACTGAAAATATCGAATTAAAGTAGAGTATGTTAATCATAAAAGTCTTTAACATATCCATATAATCTATCTCTGCTCCAAAGCCAACAACTGAAATCACCACGCAGGCAAGAATGATATTGACTATATAAATAATTCCAAAGCTTATGTTTCCAGCAAAAAAATTACTTACAAAAATTCTGATCCTGCTAATGGGTAGAGAGTGATACAGATCAACCTGTTTTTTTGAATGAATATAGGAGAAAAATGTCCACCCCATTACCAATGCTGCCATGATAAGCGTAAGCTTGAAAAAAGCATTGCCTTGTCCAAGTATTCTTGAAATATTTTCGCCTGCATTATCCTGAGTGATATACTTGTTAGCTACATCAGAAATATATCTTTGGAATATAAGCGCCGATTGTATGGGAAGCGTGAACAGGCAACTTACAAAAAACAATGCACTTACCCATATATTTTGAAAAAGCCTGTCTTTTATCATCCGGATACTAAAGCATAATCGATTTGATATCATAGCCGGCCACCTCCGTTTCTGTTATGAATATTTCTTCAAGAGACAATGGCAGCACCTCATAAAAAAGAGGCTTCATGCTTTCAATCTTTCTTACCAGATTATCATTATTCTCCTTAGAAACAATGGTATAAAGTGATGCTCTTCTGTCAAGTTTGATTATGTTTATTCCATTGTCTGCAAAGTCCTGTTTTTGAAGGTCCTTGTTAAATACGCATTGAACTTTTTTAAGTTCAAGTTTCATTTCAATAATATCCTTTGACAGAAGCACTCCCCCTTTATGAAGCAGTCCTATATGGTCACATATGTCTTCGAGTTCCCTCAGGTTGTGTGATGCTATAATGGGAGTTATACCCCTGCTCTTTATATCTTCTCTCAGGAGATTTTTAACCGCTTGTCTTGCAACTGGATCTAATCCATCAAAGGTTTCATCACAAAGAATGTAATCCGTTTTGCAGCACAGCCCTAAAATTACAGACAGCTGCTTCTTCATTCCCTTTGAAAAAGTATCTATCTTTCTTCTTGGATCAAGTTCAAAATCATTCATAAGCCTTATAAACCTATTTTTAGAAAATTCCTTATAGAATGTAGAATAAAAACCTGCCATCTCAACAGGAGTTGAGTTTTTTATAAAATACTGTTCATCCGATATGTAAAAAACCTTTTGCTTTATCCTTGCATTTTCATAAATCGGATGTTCTTCAAGCAGGATTTGCCCATCATCTGGACTTATTATCCCACTTATTATTCGCATAAGTGTAGACTTTCCAGCTCCATTAGAGCCTACAAGCCCAAATATAGATTTAGATTTTATGTTCATAGTAATATTGTCCAAAGCTTTTATATCATCGAATTTTTTTGATACATTGTTTATTTCAATCAAATTTTCCAAACCCCTTTCAAATTGTTATACATTGTAATTATAACATAATAATTTCAACTATATGAATAATCTACAAAAAAAGGAATACTCTTTTTCATTTATCCGAAAAGAATATTCCTTTAATTTATCCAATATTTTTATAATGCAGCTATATACTCCGCTTCAAGTGAATCTACAAGTTCTTTAACACTTGTTATCTTATCCACCCTCCATGCATTCCCACCAGCAAATGCAAATCCATTTTCAAGTTTTCCCTTGTATGCGTTTATAAGTGCCAGTGCAATACAATAATCGCTCTGTTCTCCCTTGCATGTTACTATGCAATTATAAGGACACTTTGCAGGCGTTTTATTACCCTTTTTAACCTCTTCTATAAAATTGTTGTGTACAGCTCTTCCTGGTAGCCCAACTGGGCTCTGTATAAGGCGTATATCCGATTTTTGTGCATTCACATACATTTCCTTGAATTTTATGTCTGCATCACATTCATGAGTTGCCACAAATCTTGTTCCCATCTGAACACCATCAGCCCCAAGGTCCAGAATTTTCTTTATATCAGAACCAGAGTAAATTCCTCCTCCAGCTATAAGTGGTATTTTTTGTCCAAGAGATTTCTCCAGTTTTTTAAGTTCTTCAACGACTGGAACAATCAGGTTTTCAAGACTGAATTCGCCGTCTTCTACCTGATCTTTAGAAAATCCCAAGTGTCCTCCCGCCATAGGCCCCTCAAGTACAAAGCCATCTGGAATATAATTATATTTATCTATCCATTTTTTAGTTATTACCTTGAGGGCTCTTACAGAAGATACTATAGGTATGAGCTTAGTCTTTGAAGAAGCGGTTTTTAACGATGGAAGATTCAGTGGCAGACCTGCCCCCGCAAATATTATATCTATGCCTTCTTCTATTGCTGATTTTGCAAGTTCATCAAAATTTCTTGCCGCCACCATTATGTTTACGCCTATTATTCCATTAGTCAGCTCTCTCGCCCTTTTTATGATTTTTCTAAGAGCTCTGTTGTTTGCACTTATATAATCTGTCCCAAAATCAGGTTGATCCATGCCTATTCCAGCTGCTGAAATAACTCCGATTCCACCCTCATTGGCAACTGCCGAAGCCAGCCCCGAAAGTGAGATCCCTATACCCATTCCACCTTGAACAATTGGAGTTTCTGCAACAAGATCTCCTATTTTTAATGATTTACCATTCCATTTATGCATTCTATTCTCCTCATATAAGACTTTACAGTGAATAAAGCCAGTTTTTATCAGACTCTTTATGCGTGTCTGTTTAAAAGCTTTGACTATGATGCTTTACGTTCAATATTTAGTTAACATATCCAGTATAACACAATTGAAATCTCACTTCAATATTAAATAAAAAAACCGCCATATGTTTTTATGACGGTTAATATTATGGGTTAAATCCTATCAACAGGACTGAATCCATATGCTTTTGTAAACTTCATATTATGATTGAATCCTTTAAGTATTTCCAATGGATCTTTATTTTTCATCTCTGCTTTTTCAAGTTTATCTCTTTCAAATTCAACAGAGAGTACAGTGACCCTTTCTTTCTTTGTTATAACTTCATTTATATAATCATCTACTATGTGAACTACTGTTTTTTCTATCGGAAGCAGTGCAAACATGTCCTTAGCTATCCTTATTGCAGAAGCTGCAATATATAACCTTATAATCTCATTATGCTGAGATCTTTTGAAATTATTCTTTTGAAGTTTACCATTGCTCGAAAGAGATAATTCAAAAAATGGAACAGTATTTGAAGAGTCAGCCACATATTCTACGTGAATAGTATCTGAAGAATTTGAGCCAAATTCAAAATCTACGCCAAATTCCAGTAGATCATCAAGGGGTCTCATTTCATTTATAACCTCAAAATATGCATCTATATTCCCCCTTAGCACCTCACCAGCCAAGTCTACAAGAGTTCTCCATCCATTATATGTCTCTTCATCTTTTTCCATAGCTTTTCTTAAATCATTCTTCATATTTGATAGTTTTTTTTCAAGCTTTGTTTTGAATATCTTTTCACTCGCAGTAGGTATATAATTATCTATTTGTTCCTTTACTTCCAATGCATTTGGCCCAAGTGCATTTATATTAAACGGCTCGGGGCTCTTATATACATAGTTCCAGTCAATGCTTTCATCAGAATTTCTATGTATTTCTGTAATCATATCCATAACTTTTTTATATTCATTTATTGCAGTTTTAGCATCACCCTTGTATTCTTCGATATTTCCATTTATTATTTCTTTAGAAAATTCCTTATGCAAAAACGATGTATCTTCTGTATGCAATTCTAATTCATTATCATTAAACTGGAGTTTTCTATTGCTGATTATTGTTTTTCTCAGACCTGTATTTCCAAAATTAAAATCCTGAGCAATTTTTCCAATATCAGACTTTACTCCTTTTGAAATCGTAAAGCTTTTTCTGAACCTCAATCCCATCCTTTTAATTTCCTTTCAAGCATTTTCTTGTTCATGATTAAAAAAAGCACTTGAGATATTCTCAGGTGCTTTTTTTAATTGGCTACGTCCTACTTTCCCAGGAGGCTGCCCTCCAAGTATTATCAGCGATGCAGGGCTTAACTTCTGTGTTCGGAATGGGAACAGGTGTATCTCCTACTCTATAATAGCCATATTTTTAATATAAAATTATATTAGATGGATGTACCATCAAAACTGCAAACCAATGTAAAGTTTTCACTTTTTCATTCCAGGTAAAAATTATGGTCAAGTCCTCGATCTATTAGTACTCATAAGCTACATACATTACTGCACTTACACCTTGAGCCTATCAACCACGTAGTCTTCATGGGATCTTACTCCTTACGGATGGGAAATCTTATCTTAAGGGTGGCTTCGTGCTTAGATGCCTTCAGCACTTATCCATTCCGCACATAGCTATCCAGCTGTGCCACTGGCGTGACAACTGGTGCACCAGCGGTGCGTCCAACCCGGTCCTCTCGTACTAAGGTCAGCTCCTCTCAAATTTCCTACG
>NZ_AUID01000026.1 GCF_000423525.1 Proteocatella sphenisci DSM 23131
GCTCTAATTCCTCTCATATTTGCGTAAAGCAATACTGCAAATAACATAATAGGGTTATAGCCTTTTCTTCCCTTGTTTGAGTATCTAGCCAGTAAGCTAGAAAAATCGAAATCCTCCAATGTATTTATTAGGGTATAGACTGGATCGTCAGCAGATAAACCTAAATTGTAAAGATTAAAATTAATAACCTGTTGTCCTTTTTCAAAAAATTGGTTATAATATTGTTTCATGAGTAGTTATATTATAAAATATAACGGGAAAAGATGGCAATATATTTTGTCATTTTTTTTTGCTTTTTTTTGCATTAAAAAAAGCGAACTAGTCGCTTTTTTCTTTGGGGGCTATTTCCCGACAGCCCCTTTATTTTTTTGGAATTATGGATAAAAAAAACACCCATCTCGGGTGTTTAATTCTGTTTAGTAAAGCTATTACACTAATTCGATTATTGCCATTGGAGCTGCATCCCCACGTCTTGGCATAGTCTTGATTATTCTTGAGTATCCACCATTTCTTTCAGCATACTTTGGTGCAATCTCATCGAACAGATTCTTAACTACAGTCTCGTCCATCATATATGCAAGAGCTTGTCTTCTGGCATGAAGATCTCCTCTTTTTCCAAGAGTTATCATTTTATCAGCCATTCTCTTTAATTCTTTTGCTCTGGTTTCTGTTGTTGTGATTTTTCCATGTTTCAACAGGTCAGTTGTCATATTTCTTAGAACAAGGTTTCTATGTGAGCTAACCATTCCAAGCTTTCTGTATTTTGCCATCTATGTCCTCCTTATCCTAGTCTTCGCTTGATTTTAGTCCAAATCCAAGCTCTTCTAGTTTTTGAATTACCTCTTCCAGGGATTTTTTACCCAGGTTTCTGACTTTCATCATATCATCTTCAGTCTTTTCTGTAAGCTCTTCAACAGTGTTGATTCCAGCTCTCTTAAGACAGTTGTATGATCTTACTGAAAGATCTAGTTCTTCTATAGTCATCTCAAGAACTTTTTCTTTTTTGCCTTCTTCTTTTTCTACCATTATTTCCATAGTGCTTAGGTTTTCACTAAGATTAATGAATAGATTAAGGTGTTCCACAAGTATTTTAGCAGCCAATGAGACTCCTTCTTGTGGATTTATACTTCCATCAGTCCACAATTCTAGTACAAGTCTCTCAAAGTCTGTTCTGGCTCCGACTCTTGTATTTTCTACTGAGTAACTGCACTTGTGTACTGGTGTATATATAGAATCAACAGGTATTACGCCTATTGGCATTGATTCAGATTTATTATTCTCTGCAGCAACATAACCTCTGCCTTTGTCAACGTATATTTCCATATACAGATCCGCGTCTTCTGTCAGTGTTGCTATGTGAAGGTCTTCATTTAGTATTTCTACTCCTGCAGGACAATATATGTCTCTTGCAGTTATAGTCCCTTCACCCTTGTGCTCAATTTTCAGAGTTTTAGGTCCGTCCCCTTCAATTTTCATTGAAAGTTCCTTTAAAGTCAGTATCAGCTCTGTAACATCTTCTTTTACACCTGGAATCGTTGAGAACTCATGAAGAACTCCATCAATCTTAATAGAAGTAACAGCAGCACCAGGGAGTGAAGATAGTAGAAGTCTTCTCAGTGAGTTTCCTACTGTGTGGCCAAAACCTCTTTCCAGTGGTTCGACTGCAAATTTTCCATAATTTTCTTTGAACTCCAATACATGAATATTCGGTTTTTCGATTTCTATCATTTGATTTTAACCCTCCTTGGATTATACAAAATATAATAGTTGCTGTTTACCGAGGGTACTAAGATTTTACTTAGAGTAAAGCTCGACAATAAGGTGCTCTGATACTTCAAGGTCGATATCTTCTCTATCAGGTATAGCTACAACTCTTGCTTTCATGTTTGCAAGGTCTGCTTCTAACCATTTTGGAGCTGTTCTTATAGCTGCCTCAACAAAGCCCTTAAATTTAGCTGATGATCTTGAACCTTCTTTAACTTCTATTACATCTCCAACTTTAACAAGAAGTGACGGTATATCAACTTTGTGTCCGTTTAATATAAAGTGTCCGTGCGTTACAAGTTGTCTTGCTTCTTTTCTTGAATTAGCAAGTCCCATTCTGTAAACTGTATTGTCAAGTCTTCTCTCAAGCAGGCTAAGTAGGTTTTCACCTGATTTTCCTGGCATTTTGTCAGCCTTTTCAAATAAGTTGTAGAACTGAGTCTCAAGTAATCCATATATTCTTTTAACTTTTTGTTTTTCTCTTAATTGCTCACCGTAGTTAGAAACTTTTTTTCTATTATTCTGACCGTGTTGTCCAGGTGCGTATGCTCTTTTAGCCATAGCACATTTGCCTGTATAACATCTGTCGCCTTTTAGGAAAAGTTTCATTCCTTCTCTACGGCATAGTCTGCATGATGCTTCTGTATATCTTGCCATAACTCTCCTCCTAATTACACTCTTCTTCTCTTTGGCGGTCTACAACCATTGTGAGGGATTGGAGTTACGTCTTTGATCATTGTAACATCTAATCCAGTTGCCTGTAGCGCTCTGATTGCAGCTTCTCTGCCTGAACCTGGTCCCTTAACAAATACTTCTACAGATTTTAATCCGTGCTCCATTGCAGCTTTTGTAGCTGACTCTGCTGCCATCTGTGCAGCATATGGAGTTGCTTTTCTTGATCCTTTGAAGCCTAATTGTCCAGCACTTGCCCATGATAATGCGTTTCCATGAACGTCAGTCAGTGTAACTATTGTGTTATTAAATGTTGACTGTATATGTGCATGACCTTTTTCTATATTTTTACGTTCTCTTCTTCTTACACGAGTAACTTTTTTTGGTTTAGCCATTTTTTTCCCTCCTTACTGATAGATTATTTCTTCTTCTTACGTCCTACTGTTCTCTTAGGTCCTTTTCTTGTTCTTGCGTTAGTCTTAGTCTTTTGACCTCTTACAGGAAGACCTTTTTGATGTCTGATTCCTCTATAGCATCTGATATCTCTAAGTCTCTTGATATTAAGTGCTATTTCTCTTCTAAGGTCACCCTCAACAGTGAATTCGTCTATAGCTTTTCTAAGATTGTTTACTTCTTCGTCAGTAAGGTCTTTAATTCTTGTATCAGGATTTACTCCTGTAGTAGCAAGAATTTTATGAGAAGTTTCTTTCCCAATTCCATATATATATGTCAGACCAATCTCAACTCTTTTTTCTCTTGGTAAGTCTACACCGGCAATACGAGCCATGTATTACACCTCCTATTTGTGAATTTTATCTGAAATTTTCATACAAATTTTAATTTTTAGCCTTGTTTCTGCTTATGCTTAGGATTTTCACAGATTACCATTACTCGCCCTTTTCTCTTAATGATTTTACATTTTTCGCAAATAGGCTTAACAGATGGTCTTACTTTCATCTTTTTTACCTCCTTGGTTTATTTCTTTCTCCATGTGATTCTGCCTTTAGTCAAATCATAAGGCGAAAGTTCAACCGTAACTTTATCTCCTGGCAGTATCCTGATGAAGTTCATCCTCAGTTTACCAGATATATGTGCTATTATTTCATGATCATTTTCCAATTTCACTTTAAACATTGCGTTTGGAAGAGCATCTAATATTGTTCCTTCAAGTTCTATTACGTCTTTTTTAGACATAAACTACTTCCTCCATTTCATTTCCTAGTCTCTTTAATTCTTTCCTGATTGTGGCATTTTGACTTTCCGGGTCGGTTGTTTCTTCATCAATCTGTATACTGGCCACGCGTTTCATATCATCTAAGTGTTTTGCATTTTTCAGCTTTGGAGTTTGTACCGTTTTGTACTTTCCATCTACTATATATACATACCCATTATCTGACAGTCCTATGACAATGAAGAGCCTGTTTTTATCTCTTCCAGAGTTACTTCTGACTATTTGACCTATTTCAAGCTTCTCCATCATTTGCTCCTATAGTTTTGTTAATATATCGGGTCCGTTATCTGTAATGGCTATAGTGTGCTCATAATGGGATGATTTCTTTCCGTCTATTGTTTTAACAGTCCAACCATCTTCCAATACCTGTACTTTATAGGTTCCTTGATTTATCATGGGTTCTATAGCAAGTACCATGCCGCTTTCGAGTCTAGGTCCTCTATCTGGTGGTCCATAGTTGGGAATCTGCGGATCTTCATGCAGACTTCTGCCGACACCGTGTCCAACGAATTCCCTTACTACTGAGAATCCAAACTCTTCAACGTGTGACTGAATTGCATGTGATATGTCTGACAACCTCTTACCAACCAATGCTTGTTCTATTCCTTTATAAAAACTTTCTCGAGTTTCTTTAATCAGCCTTGCATCATCTTCAGTTATCTTTCCTACAGGATGGGTCTTTGCCGCATCTCCATGGTAACCCTTGTACTCGGCACCAATGTCTATGCTTATTATGTCCCCTTCCATAAGGATGTCATCTTTTTTCGGAATTCCATGAACTACAACTTCATTTTTTGAAGCACATATGCTTGCAGGAAATCCTCCATAACCTTTGAAAGATGGTAAAGCATTATGCTTTATTATCGCTTTGTAGGCAATCTCGTCTAACTCAAATGTCGATATACCTGGTTTGATTGCTTCTCTAAGCAACTCATGCGTGTATGCTACTATCTTGCCGGCTTCTCTTATAAATTCGATTTCGTTTTTCGACTTTAGTATAATCATTAATCTTCACTTCCCAAAGCCAGCTTTATGTCATTGAATACTTTGCTTATATCCTGGTCGCCATTAATTGTAACTATGGTGCCTGATTTTGTATAGTAGTCAATTAGCGGCTGTGTCTCATCAAGATAAACTTGAATTCTCTTGGCTACTGTTTCTTCTACATCGTCAGTTCTCTGGTATAGTTCACCTTCGCAAACATCACATATTCCCTCAGATTTGGAAGGATTGAAGCTTATGTGGTAAGTCGCTCCACATTTTTTACAGATTCTTCTGCCTACCGCTCTTTCAACAAGATTATTCTTGTCTACTTGAATGTTTATAACTTTATAAATCTTTCCATTTAAGCTTTCAAGTACTTTGTCAAGCGCCTGCGCCTGGTTTACTGTTCTTGGAAAGCCATCAAGCAAGAATCCGTCTTTTACATCGTCTTGCTCAAGTCTGTCAGCCACAAGTTCTACCACTAATTCATCCGGAACAAGTAGGCCTTTATCCATATATTCTTTGGCTTTTTTACCAAGATCGGTATTTTCTTTTATATTCTTTCTGAATATATCTCCTGTCGAGATGTGCACAGCCTCATATGCATTTACAATATTGGCTGCTTGCGTCCCTTTACCTGCCCCTGGAGGCCCAAGTAATATAAGTTTCATTACAATCATCTCCTTTAAGGATTATTTTAAGAATCCTTGATAATTTCTCATCACTGTCTGTGATTCCAGCTGTTTAGCTGTTTCTATAGCAACTCCTACCACTATCAGCAGTGACGTTCCACCGAACTGAAAAGGCACGTTTGTAGCCTGATAAAGCATAGTTGGTACAGATGCTATTATAGCAAGGAATACAGCTCCTACGAATGTTAATCTGTTCAGTGATTTAGTTATAAAATCAGATGTTGGTTTTCCTGGTCTTATTCCTGGAATAAATCCGTTTGCATTTTTTAGATTATCTGCCACCTCAACTGGGTTGAATGTGATTGAAATATAAAAATACGAGAATCCTATTACCAGTACAAACTGTAAAAGCGAGAATACATATATTCCAGGTGCTTGAGTTCCATTAAACCACTTAGCTACAAATTGTGCATAAGTTGGATTTTTAATAAAAAGCTGAAGAACCTGTGGGAATGCCAGCAGTGAAGATGCAAATATTACTGGTATAACACCTGCCTGATTTACTTTAAGTGGCATATGCGATTGCTTGCCACCGTAAGTACTTCTTCCTACTGTTCTTTTTGCATACTGTACAGGTATTTTTCTAACACCTTGCAGTATCATTATAACTCCTACCACTATCAATATAGAAATAAGAAGGAATAACGCTATTTGTATATAATTGATCTGTCCTGCTTTAGCAAGAGCTATAGTCTGCTTTACGTCATTAGGGAATCTTGATACTATTCCAAAGAATATTATCATTGACATTCCGTTTCCTACTCCCTTTTCTGTTATCATTTCGCCCAGCCACATCAAGAATGCTGTTCCTGCTGTAAGTGTTAGGACTACTGCAACAGTAGACATTATAGAGTCTGACATTAATGCACTTCTGAACATACCAATGCTTAATGCAGTTGCTTGTATCAGTGCTAACATTATTGTTAAATACCTGGTCCATGAAGCAAGTTTTTTTCTTCCCTGTTCTCCGGATTTCTGCATTTCTTCCATTGAAGGTATTGCTACTGCCAGCAACTGTATTATGATTGAAGATGTAATGTAAGGGGTTACACTCAGTGCAAACAATGTAAAGTTGCTCAGTGCGCTTCCTGAAATAACATCATACAGTGCAAATGCTCCACCATGTTGATTTATTGCCTCTTTTACAACTGCAACGTCAATTCCTGGTACCGGTATCGATGAACCTATGCGAAATACTATCAGCATCAGAAACGTAAATACTAGTTTTTTTCTTAGTTCGGGAATTTTCAGTGCCTTCTTAAAAGTATTAAGCAATTAGATCACCTCAGCCTTTCCTCCAGCTGCTTCAATCTTGCTAGCAGCTGATCCTGTAAACTTGTTTGCTTTCACAGTAAGTTTCTTTTCCAGATTGCCGCTTCCTAATATTTTTATTCCGTCTTTTTCTATTTTTTTGATCGTTTTAGTTTCTTTTAATAGTTCCGCTGTAATTTCGGTTCCATCTTCGAATCTATTTAATACATCAAGGTCTATTACAGTATATTTTGTTTCAAAATCAACGTTGCTGAATCCTCTTTTAGGAAGTCTTCTCATTATAGAAGTCTGTCCTCCCTCGAATCCAGGTCTAACGCCTCCACCTGAACGTGACCATTGTCCTTTTTGACCTCTACCAGCTGTTTTACCTTGTCCAGTCGCTGTACCTCTACCAATTCTTCTCTTTGGCTTAACTGCACCGCCTTCTGCAGGTCTTAGTTCGTGTAGTCTCAACGCGTACACCTCCTTTATTAAGCTTCTTCTACTGTTACTAAATGACTAACTACATTTATCATTCCTCTGATTTGAGGATTGTCTTGTTTTTCAACTACTTGCTCTCTCTTAGTAAGTCCAAGAGCAATTAGAGTTTTCCTTTGATTAGGTCTTGTACCTATTGGACTTCTAGATAGTTTTATCTTAAGCAATGTTCTTTCCTCCTATCTTAAAAGGTCTTCGCCATTAAAGGTCTTCTACTTTTTTCCCTCTAAGAGCCGCTACGTCTGCTGCCAGTCTAAGCCCTTTAAGGCCTTCCATTGTAGCGTTAACCATGTTTCTTGGATTGTTGGTTCCTAAAGATTTAGCTCTTACATCTGTTAATCCTGCAAGCTCAAGTACTGATCTAACTGGTCCTCCAGCTATAACTCCTGTACCTTCTCTAGCGGGCATAATAAGAACGTTTCCTGCTCCAAATCTTCCTTTTATCTGGTGAGGAACTGTTGTTCCTACCATTGGAACTACGATTAAAGATTTTTTTGCATCTTCTTCAGCTTTTCTGATAGCTTCTGGAACTTCCATAGCTTTTCCAGTTCCTATACCAACGTGTCCATTTTTATCTCCAACTACAACCAGTGCAGCGAATCTAAAGTTTCTACCACCTTTAACAACTTTTGTTACTCTTCTGATTTCAAGAACTTTAGTCTCTATATCTAGTTGTTTTGCATCTATTTGCTTTGCGCGCATTTATTCTCCTCCTTCTCCTAGAATTCAAGGCCAGCTTCTCTAGCTCCGTTTGCAAGTTCCTGGATTCTTCCGTGGTAAATATATCCACCTCTGTCAAATACAACTTGCTTGATTCCTTTTTCTATTGCTCTCTTAGCAGCAAGTTCTCCCACTTTTCTAGCAGCTTCCTTATTTCCCGTATGCTCTACTGCTGACTTGATTTCTTTGTCTAAAGTAGAAGCTGAAGCAAGAGTTACTTTGTTTACGTCATCTACGAGCTGTACATATATGTTATTTGTACTTCTGAATACGTTCATTCTCGGTCTTTCAGGAGTTCCAAATACGTTTTTGCGGACTCTTTTGTGTCTAGCTATACGATTTGAGTTTTTATCTATCTTTTTGAACACCTTCATCACTCCTTTCGCTTTTATTTACTATTTCTTACCAGTTTTTCCTTCTTTACGTCTTACTTTTTCGCCTGAGTATCTGATTCCTTTACCTTTGTAAGGCTCTGGCTCTCTCCAAGCTCTTATTTTTGCAGCGTAGTTTCCTACAACTTGCTTGTCAATTCCTTTTACGATGATCTCTGTCTGAGTTGGAACCTCAGTCTCGATACCTTCTGGGTCTATCATTTCTACCGGATGTGAGAATCCAAGGCTCAGGTTAAGTGAATTACCTTGCTTTGCAGCTCTGTAACCAACTCCTACGACTTCCAGTTTCTTAGTATAACCTTCTGTAACACCTGTCATCATGTTGCTTAGTAATGTTCTTGTAAGTCCGTGTAGCGATTTATGTTTTTTCTGCTCAGTAGGTCTAGACACTGTTGCTATTCCTTCTGAAATCTCTATTTTCATATCTGGGCTGAACTGCTGAGTTAATGTTCCTTTTGGTCCTTTAACTTCGCAGAAGTTCTTATTATCCAGTTTTATTTCAACGCCTGCTGGCACTGTAATTGGTTTAAGTCCTATTCTTGACATTTAGGCACCTCCTTTGCATATTATTACCAAACGTAGCAGATTACCTCTCCGCCTATTCCAAGCTCTCTAGCTTGCTTGTCAGTTAGTATTCCTTTTGATGTGGAAATTATTGAAATTCCAAGTCCATTTAAAACTCTTGGTACTGAGTGACTATCTGCATAAACTCTCATACCCGGCTTTGATATTCTCTTTATTCCAGTGATTACTTTCTCACCATTTTTACCATACTTTAGTTGTAATCTGATAAGGCCTTGCTTACCATCTTCGATTACATCGTATCCTTTTACGAATCCTTCTTCAAGAAGTATTCGAGCTAATTCTTTTTTTATATTTGATGCAGGTACGTCAACATTTTCGTGTCTAACTGTGTTAGCATTTCTTACACGTGTCAGCATATCTGCGATTGGATCTGTCATTGTCATGATTTTAACCTCCTTCCATGGTTTACAATTACCAGCTTGCTTTTCTTACTCCTGGTATTTGTCCTTTGTAAGCTAATTCTCTAAAGCATATACGGCATATTCCGAATTTTTTCAGAACTGCGTGAGGTCTTCCGCAAAGGCTACATCTTGTATATTCTCTAGTAGGGTACTTTTGCTTTTTTGCCTGTTTAATTATCATAGCTTTTCTTGCCATGCTTTTTACCTCCTTTTTTACTTAGCGAAAGGCATTCCGTAGAGCTTTAGTAACTCTCTTGCCTCTTCGTCAGTCTTTGCTGTAGTAACGAATACAATATCCATTCCCCTTACTACATCTACTTTATCATACTCTATTTCAGGGAAAATTAACTGTTCCTTTATTCCAAGGGCATAGTTTCCTCTACCATCAAAAGATTTTGTGTTTACTCCTCTGAAGTCTCTTACACGTGGAAGTGATATATTAACAAGTTTGTCTACAAAATGTAGCATGTTATCTCCTCTAAGTGTAACTTTAGCTCCTATCGGCATTCCTTCTCTTAGCTTGAAGTTTGCAACTGATTTACTGGCTTTTGTTACAATAACTTTTTGTCCAGTGATAGTTTCAAGTTCTGATACTGCCGCATCAAGAAGTTTTACATTCTCCTTAGCTGATCCAAGTCCCATATTTATAACAACTTTGTTGATTTTTGGAATTTCCATAACGTTTGAGTAATTGAATTTCTCCATCATACCTTTGGCTATTTCGTTTTTATATTTTTCTCTAAGTCTTGAAGCCATTTATTTGCCTCCTTTCGTCCATTCTAAATCTATATCTGCTCGCCTGTTTTTTTAGAAACACGAACTTTCTTGCCATTCACTTCTTTAAATGATACTCTAACGCCTTTTCCAGCTTTTGAGTCATATGGCATTACATTCGAACTGTGAATTGCTGATTCTTTTTTTATAATTCCACCTTGTGGGTGGTCTTTGCTTGGCTTTTGGTGTTTTGTAACTACATTTACTCCTTCTACCAGTACTTTATCAGCACTAGGGAATACCTGCATTATTTTACCTTTTTTGCCTTTATCTTTTCCACTTATAACTACGACTGTATCTCCGCTTTTTATACGCACTTTCTAACACCTCCTTGAATTATAGTACTTCTGGTGCAAGTGAAATAATTTTCATAAACTGTTTATCTCTAAGTTCTCTAGCAACAGGCCCGAATATACGAGTACCTACTGGAGACTTGTCATCTTTGATTATTACCGCAGCATTTTCATCAAATTTAACGTATGATCCATCTTTTCTTCTTACGCCAGTTTTTGTACGAACAATAACTGCTTTCACTACTTTACCTTTTTTAACAACGCCGCCTGGTGTTGTGCTTTTAACTGAACAAACTATAATGTCTCCGATGTTTCCTGACTTTCTAGTCGATCCACCTAATACTCTAATACAAAGTAGCTCTTTTGCTCCCGAGTTGTCTGCAACTCTAAGACGTGATTCTTGTTGTATCATTGTATCTGCCTCCTTCCTGCTAAAATTTATTCAGCAGCTCTTTCTATTACTTCTACTACTCTCCATCTCTTATCTTTAGATAGTGGACGAGTTTCCATTATTTTCACACGGTCACCTGTTTTACAAGTGTTCTCTTCATCATGCGCCTTGAACTTTACAGTTCTCTTTACAGCTTTTCCATAAAGCGGGTGACGCACAAACTCAACTATTGATACTACAACAGTCTTATCCATTTTATCAGACGTTACATGTCCAATTCTGACTTTTCTATTTGCTCTTTCCATTATTCTTGACCTCCCTCCAAACAGGCTTTTGTTACGCTCTTTGTTTCTCGTTTAAAATAGTTTTTACACGAGCGATTTCTCTTTTAACGAACTTAACTTTTACAGGATTCTCAAGCTGTCCTGTTGCCAGCTGGAATCTAAGGTTGAATAATTCTACTTTAAGCTCTGTTAATTTAGTAGAAAGTTCTTCGTTAGTCATTTCTCTTAAATTCTTAGCCTTCATTCGTTTCACCAACCTTTACTTCAAAATCTGCTTTCGTCACGAATTTGCATTTAATTGGCAATTTGTGACTAGCAAGTCTCATGGCTTCTCTGGCTTTCTCTTCAGAAACACCCGATAATTCAAATAATATTCTTCCTGGTTTTACTACTGCTACCCAATACTCTGGGGAACCTTTTCCAGCTCCCATACGAGTTTCAGCAGGCTTTTTTGTTATTGGCTTATGTGGGAATATTTTTATCCACACCTTACCGCCTCTTTTTATATATCTGTTAATCGCTATACGTGCAGCCTCTATCTGATTTGCAGTTATCCACGATGGCTCCATTGCAACCAGTCCAAAATCTCCATAAGCAAGCTTATTTCCTTTTTGTGCAGTTCCTGACATATGGCCTCTATGCACTCTACGACGTTTTACTCTTTTTGGCATTAACATGATTGTTTCCTCCTTCCTTTGAATAAGACCTAGTTTTGGTCGTCTCTGCTAGCTGGTCTAGGCCCTCTTTTGTTGGGTCTATCACTTTTCTTAGCATTTGGATCAAAGTCTCTTCTCTTTGGTTTTCTTCCTGCATCTTTTGGAGATACTACTGGAGCACTGAAGTCTCTCTTAGGTCCTCTTCTTGATGGTAATATTTCACCGTGACATATCCAAACTTTTACACCAAGTTTACCATATGTTGTGTCTGCTTCTGCGAATCCGTAGTCAATGTCAGCTCTAAGCGTATGCAGTGGAACTATTCCTTCAGAATATCCCTCTGTTCTTGCCATCTCTGCTCCACCAAGTCTCCCTGCTGTTGCTACTTTTATTCCCTTAGCTCCTGATTTCATAGCTCTTTGCATTGCTTGCTTCATAGCTCTTCTGAATGCTATTCTACGCTCAAGAGCCATTGCTATGCTCTCTGCAACTAGTTGTGCATCTTTTTCAGGTCTTGATACTTCGATTATATTAACAAACACTGTCTTTCCCTTTGTTAATCTCTCGATATCTTTTTTAAGATCTTCTATTCCCTGTCCACCTTTTCCGATAACCATTCCAGGTTTTCCAGAGAATACATTTACCTTAACTTTTTGGCCTTGTCTTTCAATCTCTATTTTAGCTACGCCTGATAGGTATAGCTTTTTCTTTACAAAGTCTCTTATTACAGCGTCTTCTTTTATGAATGCTGCGAAATCACCTTTACCAGCGAACCATCTAGAATCCCAGTCTTTGTTGACTCCGACTCTCAGTCCGTGTGGGTTAACTTTTTGACCCATGCTATTTCCTCCTATCTCTCTTTTACTGTAACTCCGATATGGCTAGTTCTTTTTCTTATACCGGTTGCTCTTCCTTGTGCTCTTGGCATAAATCTCTTAAGAGTTGGTCCTTGGTTTGCACATATCTCTGCAACATAAAGTTTTTCTCTATCCATATTATTGTTATTTTCAGCATTTGCTGCTGCTGATGCAACTACTTTTGATATTATTTTTGCACTTCTTTGAGGCATATATTTCAAGATCGCTATTGCTTCGTCAACGTTCTTTCCTCTAACCAGTGAGCATACATATCCCGCTTTTCTTGGGGAAGTTCTCACGTATTTCGCTATTGCTTTCGCTTGCATGTTCCTTACCTCCTTCCTTATTATAAACAGGAATTATTTTCTCTTTGAAGACCTATCGTCGTCCTTATGTCCCTTGAATGTTCTAGTCGGAACAAATTCGCCTAACTTATGTCCTACCATATCTTCAGTTACATATACAGGAACGTGTTTTCTTCCATCATGTACTGCTATTGTGTGTCCCACGAATTCTGGGAATATTGTTGATGCTCTAGACCATACTTTGATTACAGTCTTGTCATTTGTCTTATTCATTTCTAATATCTTTTTGTAAAGTCCTTCGTGTACAAAAGGGCCTTTTTTAGATGATCTTCCCACTTATGAAATCCTCCTTTCAAAGGTTATTATTTCTTTCTTCCTGATACTATCATCTTGTTAGATGCTTTCTTTTTGTCTCTTGTTTTGTATCCTAGTGCTGGTTTACCCCATGGAGTTACTGGTGATGGTCTACCTATTGGTGATCTACCTTCTCCTCCTCCGTGTGGATGGTCATTAGGATTCATTACAGATCCTCTTACAGTTGGTCTGATTCCCATATGTCTTTTTCTTCCAGCCTTACCTATTACAACGTTTCCATGCTCTATGTTTCCAACCTGTCCTATTGTAGCCTTACAGTTTGCATTTACATATCTCATTTCTCCAGATGGAAGTCTCAGAAGTACATTTTTACCTTCTTTTGCCATTAACTGAGCTGAAGTTCCTGCTGATCTTACGATCTGTCCGCCTTTTCCTTCTTTAAGCTCTATGTTGTGGATTAGTGTTCCCACTGGCATGTCTTTCATCTTAAGGCAGTTTCCAACTTTTATGTCTGAGTCTGCTCCAGAATATATCATATCGCCAACTTTAAGTCCTACTGGAGCAAGAATGTATCTCTTCTCTCCATCAACATAATGAAGCAGCGCTATATTTGCACTTCTGTTTGGATCATATTCGATTCCAGCAACCTTTGCAGGCACCTGATCTTTATTTCTCTTGAAGTCTATTATTCTGTATTTTCTCTTAGCACCGCCACCTCTGTGACGAACTGTGATTTTTCCTCTTGAATTTCTTCCTGCGTTCTTTGTTAATGTTGCAAGAAGTGTCTTTTCTGGCTCGTGTTTAGTGATCTCATCAGAATTTAATACTGTAAGAGATCTAAGTCCAGGTGACGTAGGTCTAAATTTCTTTATAGCCATTTAATTCCCCTCCTTTTATACACCAAAGAACTCTATTTCTTTGCTTGCTGCTGTCAAGGTTACAACTGCTTTCTTGAAAGATGAAGTTTTACCTTCGTTCTTTCCCATTCTTTTAGTCTTTCCAGCATAGTTCATTGTGTTTACTTTTTCTACTTTAACTTTGAATATTTCCTGTACAGCTTTTTTAATTTCCGTTTTATTTGAGTTTTTCGCAACTATGAAAGTGTACTTTTTATCTTGTGCCTGTGTCATACTTTGCTCAGTAATTACTGGTCTTATTATGATATCTTGTGCTAGCATTATGCGTACACCTCCTCTACTTTTTCAATTGCTTTCCTTGTTATAACAAGCACGTCACTGTTTACAACGTCGTACACGTTAAGCATGTTAACAAATGAAATTTTTACTCCCGGAACATTTCTTCCTGATTTTACAACTACAGGTGAATTCTCTGCTGTTATTATCAGTGGTTTTCTTCCAGTGTTAAGTGCTGACATTACGTTAATAAAGTCTTTTGTCTTTGGCGCGTCCATAGCAAATTCATCTACTACTATCAGCTTGTTTTCAAGTGCTTTTGAAGTAAGAACACTCTTCATAGCCAGTCTCTTTACTTTCTTAGGTATTGCGTAGCTGTAATCTCTTGGTTTTGGTGCGAATACTACTCCGCCGCCTTTCCACTGTGGTGATCTCGTGCTACCTTGTCTAGCTCTACCAGTTCCTTTTTGTTTCCATGGCTTTCTTCCTCCACCACGTACTTCTGCTCTGGTCTTAGCACACTGAGTACCTTGTCTCTGGTTTGCTAAATAGTTTTTAATCGCTTCATAAACCGCATGCTCGCTCATTTCGATTCCGAATACGCTTTCTGATAGCTCTATTTCATCAACTTTTTTTCCGTTTAAGTCTAATACATCAACTTTAGGCATTTTTTATTCCTCCTTTCCTTCGCATTAACCTTTGATGGCTTTCTTTACTACTACTAAGCCCTTCTTAGGTCCAGGAATTGCTCCTTTAATTAGTATTAAGTTCTTGTCAGCGTCTATTCTGATTATTTCAAGATTTTGGATTGTTTTAGTAACAGCTCCCATATGTCCCGCAAGTTTTTTTCCTTTGAAAACTCTTGATGGGTCAGATGCAGCTCCCATTGATCCAGGTCCTCTGTGGTATCTTGAACCGTGAGTCATTGGTCCTTTTGACTGATTATGTCTTTTTATTGGACCCTGGAATCCTTTACCTTTTGAAGTTCCTGTTACGTCAACCTTTGATCCTACTTCGAACATAGTTACATTTAACTCTTGAGCCAATGTATAATTCGCAACATCTTCACTTCTGAACTCTCTAACAAATTTCTTAAGGCCTACTCCTGCTTTTGCAAAGTGTCCTTTTTGTGGCTTGTTAAGACTTTTTTCTTTAGTCTCTCCGAAACCAACCTGTACAGCCTTGTAACCATCGTTTTCAATAGTTTTAAGCTGTGTAACTACCATAGGACCTGCTTCTACTACTGTTACCGGAACCATTATTCCGTCTTCAGTGAATATCTGAGTCATTCCTAGTTTTTTTCCTAATATTCCATTCATTTTGGAAACCTCCTATTCTTACAGCGGATTGCTATGCAATCATTCTAAGATAAGGTATCTTTTATTGTAATACCTTAACTTCATTTCTTTAATTAAAGTTTGATTTCGATATCTACTCCTGCTGGCAGATCTAATCTCATCAGTGAATCTACAGTCTTTGGACTTGGATTCGAAATGTCGATTAATCTCTTGTGAGTTCTTATTTCAAACTGCTCTCTAGAGTCTTTGTACTTGTGTACCGCTCTTAGAATTGTGATTATTTGCTTCTCAGTTGGCAGTGGGATTGGGCCCGCTACTGAAGCACCTGTTGTTTTTGCAGTTTCTACAATTTTCTCAGCTGACTGATCAAGCATTCTGTGATCATAAGACTTTAATCTTATTCTGATTTTTTGGTTCTTAGACATTCTTCTTTACCTCCTATCGTACGATTCTCGTACGACTCGATCCGTAAACTGTCCCGGGTGTTTCGTAAACATCCGTAAAAAAACAGCCTTTTCGGCTCTAGTCGCCACATTCTTTGATGTTGCATGCTCCACGGAAATTCCCTGGACTTAACCAGCCACCTTCCGTTTCTACGCAATTCTTATTAAACACACTAATATATTATATAACAGTAGTTTTATAAATGCAACATTTTTTTTATAATTTTTTTATTTTTTTTTGTTAGGTCTTCTTTTGCGGTCAGATCTTGGTGCTTCCGCTCTTGGATTCCTGGATTTTGTATTGTTTTTTGTGTTGATTTTATCTTTCTCAGGTACTGACATTACTATCATAGGGTAGTTATGCTCGTCATTGACAACAATTTTCTTTCCTATAAGCTTTTCTATATCTTTTAGATATGGTTTTTCTTCTATATTACAAAAAGATATGGATATTCCTTCAAGTCCAGCTCTTCCTGTACGACCTATACGATGAACATAAGTTTCAGGTATATTTGGAAGGTCATAGTTGAATACATGTGAAAGTTCTTCTATATCTATTCCCCTGGCTGCCAGATCGGTAGCTACAAGTACTTTGATTTTTCCACTCTTAAATTCGCTAAGGGCTGCCTGCCTTGCATTTTGAGATTTGTTTCCATGGATAGCTCTTGCATTTATTCCTGCTTTTATAAGTTCTTTTACAAGTTTGTCTGCTCCATGTTTAGTTCTTGTAAATACCAGCGATGATCCTATATTTCCGCTTTTAAGAAATTCAATCAGCAGTCTGTGTTTGTTGTTTTTATCTACAAAACATACTGACTGTTCAATTGTGTCAGCTGTTGAAGATACTGGAGCTACTTCAATTTTTACCGGGTTTTTGAGTATTTTTGAAACCAGGTTTTGTATTTCTGAAGGCATTGTTGCTGAAAAGAACATAGTCTGTCTTTTTTCTGGAATCATCGTTATGATTTTTTTTACATCATGGATAAATCCCATATCAAGCATCCTGTCTGCCTCGTCAAGAACAAAGATTTCCAGACTTTTCAAATCTACTTCTCTTTGAGAAGCAAGGTCTTTGAGCCTTCCTGGGGTTGCAACAAGTATGTCTACACCTCTTCTAAGCTTTTCAATCTGTGGTTTTGCAGACACTCCTCCAAAAATCACGCAGTTTTTAATTCCTGTATGTCTTCCATATGCCTCTATGCTTTCATAAATTTGAAGAGCAAGTTCTCTTGTAGGAGTTAATATCAGGGCTCTTATCTTCTTTTGTTTTCTATCTTTGTTTTGAATTAGCTTATTTAGTATAGGCAGTGCAAATGCAGCTGTCTTTCCTGTTCCCGTCTGTGCACATCCAAGTATGTCTCTGCCCTCAAGAGCTGGCGGGATTGCTTGTTTCTGAATTGGAGATGGTTTTTCATAACCTTCTTCAGTCAAAGCTTTTAGTAATTGTTTTTCTAGGTTTAATTCTTTAAATTTCATATTTTTTCCTGACTCTTAATAAACTTAAAGGACCTGTCATCGCTTATACAGATGACAGGTTCCTGTTTTAATTGTATTTTTATTATTATTATTATTTTATAGAGCTATATTATCTCCATCTTGCTTGGGATAATTTGGTGTCTCTTCAAGGTTTGTTATGTGGATTGATTTGTATCTCTTAAGACCTGTTCCTGCAGGAATAAGCTTTCCAATTATAACATTCTCCTTAAGACCAATAAGATTATCCTTGCTTCCTTTTATTGCTGCTTCAGTAAGGACTCTTGTAGTTTCCTGGAATGATGCTGCTGACAAGAATGAATCCGTCGCAAGAGAAGCTTTTGTAATTCCAAGAAGAACTTGCCTGAAAGTTGCCGGCTCTTTGCCTTCATCTTGAAGTTTTTCATTGGTTCTTCTTACTTCAGCAAGACTCATAAGTGCTCCTGAAAGGAATGTAGAGTCATTAGGCTCTTCAATCTTAACTTTACTAAGCATCTGTCTTGCTATTATCTCTATATGTTTGTCGTTTATATCAACACCTTGAAGTCTGTAAACTCTTTGAACCTCTTTTACTATATAGTCCTCTACTCCAATTACTCCGTTTACCCTCAGTATATCGTGTGGGTTTATAGATCCTTGAGTAAGCTGCTCTCCAGGCTTTACGCTCTGGTCTGCTTTTACTTTGAGTATTGCACCGTATGGTATCTGATATTCATGTTCTTCCCCAGATTCAGTAGTTACTATTACGTCTTTACGTTTTCCGTTTTCGACTAATTTTACTGTTCCTGAAACTTCGGTTATAACAGAGAGTCCCTTTGGTTTACGAGCCTCAAAAAGCTCCTCAACCCTTGGAAGACCTTGAGTTATATCTCCACCTGCAACTCCTCCTGTATGGAATGTTCTCATTGTAAGCTGTGTTCCTGGCTCACCTATAGACTGGGCTGCTATGATTCCAACAGCTTCTCCTACGTTTACATTTTTTCCTGTTGCAAGGTTTCTTCCGTAGCATGTTGAACATACTCCATGTTTAGATTTACAGTTAAGAACTGTACGAAGAATAAGTGTTGTTATTCCAGATGCAACTATTTCTTCTGCCACATCTTCAGATATTTCTTCGCCTTTTCTTGCTATTACTCCTCCATTTGTTGGATGAGGTACATCTGAAACTGGGTATCTTCCAACTATTCTGTCGTAAAGATTTTCTATAACTTCGTTTCCATCCTTGAATGCACTTACTTCGATTCCCTCTGTCGTTCCACAATCTATCTCTCTTATGATGACATCTTGTGATACGTCAACAAGTCTTCTTGTAAGGTATCCTGAATCGGCTGTACGAAGCGCTGTATCGGCAAGTCCTTTTCTAGCTCCGTGTGAAGATGTAAAGTACTCAAGTACTGTAAGTCCTTCACGGAAGTTTGATTTAACTGGAATCTCAACTGTCTTACCTGAAGCATTGGCCATAAGTCCACGCATTCCTGCAAGCTGTCTGATCTGGTTCTTAGAACCCCTTGCTCCTGATACTGCCATTATATTTATATTGTTTAGTGGTCCAAGGTTTTTCATAAGAGCATCTGTTACAAGTTCTGTTGTTGCAGCCCATGTTTCTATTACTCTTTCGTATCTCTCTTCATCTGACATAAGACCACGTTTAAAGTTCTTTTCGTATTTTGCAACTTTTTCTTCTGCCTGTCTTACAAGGTCGTGTTTCTCTTTTGGAATTATCATGTCTGCAACCGACACCGTCATGGCACCTTTTGTAGAATATTTGAATCCCAGATCTTTTATTTTATCAAGCATAAGAGCAGTTTGCGTATTTCCATGTTTTCTGAAACACTTGTCTATTACTTTCCCGATTTGATTCTTTGCAAGTACAAAGTCTACTTCAAGAGAGTACTTGTCTACGTTTCTATCTACATATCCAAGGTTTTGAGGGATGTTATCGTTAAATATGAATCTTCCTACAGTAGATTCAACAAGTTGTCCCTTATCATTTTCATCAAGCTTTACTCTTACCTTTACTCTTGCATGAAGATTTACCTGTTTGTTATCATAGGCCAGCATCATTTCATCAAAGTCTTTGTATATAGATCCTGAGCCCTTTACATCAGGTTCGTCCATTGTAAGGTAGTAAGCTCCAAGAACCATATCCTGTGAAGGAGTAGTTATAGGAGAACCGTCTTTTGGAGCCATGATGTTATTTGGTGATAGCATAAGGAATCTACACTCCGCCTGAGCTTCAACTGAAAGCGGAACGTGGACTGCCATCTGGTCTCCGTCAAAGTCTGCGTTGTAGGCTGTACATACAAGTGGATGAAGCTTTATGGCCTTACCTTCCACAAGTACTGGTTCAAATGCCTGGATTCCAAGTCTGTGAAGCGTAGGGGCTCTGTTTAGAAGTACAGGGTGACCCTTAATTACTTCTTCAAGTACTTCCCATACTTCTGGTTTGACTTTTTCTACCATTCTCTTTGCATTCTTTATGTTTTGAGCATAACCTTTTTCAACAAGTCCGTTCATTACAAAAGGTTTAAAGAGTTCAAGAGCCATCTTTTTAGGAAGTCCACACTGATAGAATTTCAGATCAGGTCCAACAACGATAACCGAACGTCCAGAGTAGTCAACTCGCTTACCAAGTAAGTTTTGACGGAAACGTCCCTGCTTACCTTTTAGCATGTCAGAAAGCGACTTAAGCGGTCTGTTTCCAGGACCAGTTACCGGTCTTCCTTTTCTACCATTATCTATAAGTGCATCTACTGCCTCTTGAAGCATCCTTTTTTCATTTCTTATGATTATGTCGGGTGCACCAAGCTCAAGTAGTTTCTTTAGTCTGTTGTTTCTGTTTATAACTCTTCTGTAAAGGTCATTAAGGTCAGAAGTTGCGAATCTTCCTCCATCAAGCTGAACCATTGGTCTTAGCTCTGGCGGTATTACCGGAATAACATCAAGTATCATCCATGAAGGATCATTGCCTGACTGTTTAAAGGCCTCTACAACTTCAAGTCTTCTAATCGCTTTTATACGCTTTTGTCCACTTGCATCTTTAAGCCTGTTCTTAAGGTCTTTTGAAAGTTCCTCAAGATTCAGCTTTTGAAGCATATCTTTTACCGCTTCAGCACCCATCTTGGCAACAAAGGAATTTCTTCCATTTGCCTCAATGGCATCTCTGTATTCTTTTTCACTGAGAAGTGCATTTTCAGTAAGGTTGGTCTCACCCGGATCTATAACTACATAAGAAGCGAAATAAAGTATCTTCTCAAGCAGTCTTGGAGACATATCCAAAAGAAGTCCCATTCTTGATGGTATTCCCTTGAAGTACCATATATGCGAAACTGGTGTTGCCAGCTCTATATGGGCCATTCTTTCTCTTCTTACTTTTGCTCTTGTGACTTCAACACCGCATTTATCACATATTACGCCTTTATGTCTGGCTCTGTCTTTTTTGTACTTTCCACAGTGACATTCCCAGTCTTTCTGTGGTCCAAATATAGCCTCACAGAAAAGACCATCTTTTTCGGGCTTTAATGTTCTATAGTTAATTGTTTCAGGTTTTTTTACCTCACCAAAAGACCATTCTCTTATCTTCTCTGGCGATGCTAATCCTATTTTGATCGATTCAAAATTATCTAATTCAAACAAGGAGTGCAGCTCCCTTCTTCTATATCTTAAACTGGAAGTAAATTTAGGTTAACACTATTTTAAGGAATAAACCGCGCTATATGGCGCAGTTTATTCTTCAGTTTATTCTTCAATTTCCTCTTCTTCAACAATAAAGTCATCTTCGAAGTCTTCGTCATCTTCTTCATCCATATATTCAAGTTCAAATCCTGGACTTTCTTCAATAATCGAAGCATCCTTTGTGATATCTACTTCAATCATATCGTCTCTATCTTCGTCTATATATATTGAATCGTCTTTTATTTCGATATCGTCAGTGTCTTCTCTAACCTCGACCTCTTGTTCGTCTTCTGAAAGAAGTTTTACATCCAGGCATAGAGACTGAAGTTCTTTTATAAGAACTTTAAAGGATTCTGGTATTCCTGGCTCAGGTACATTTTCACCTTTTACAATTGACTCATATGTCCTTACTCTTCCTACTACGTCGTCTGACTTAACTGTAAGAATTTCCTGAAGTGTATGTGCTGCTCCGTATGCCTCAAGAGCCCAAACCTCCATCTCTCCGAATCTCTGTCCACCAAATTGAGCTTTTCCTCCAAGTGGCTGCTGAGTTACAAGTGAGTAAGGTCCTGTAGATCTTGCGTGAATTTTATCGTCAACAAGGTGATGTAGTTTCAGCATATACATGTAGCCTACAGTAACCCTGTTATCAAAAAAGTCTCCTGTTCTTCCGTCCTGGAGCTGTATTTTTCCATCTTCAGGATATCCAGCCTCTCTAAGAGCCTTGAATATATCATCCTCGTTTGCTCCGTCAAATACTGGAGTTGCAACGTGCCATCCAAGCTGTTTAGCTGCAAGGCCCATATGGACCTCAAGTACCTGTCCTATGTTCATACGAGAAGGTACTCCAAGTGGGTTAAGAACAATCTCAAGTGGTGTTCCATCTGGCATAAAAGGCATATCTTCTTCTGGAAGAATACGAGATATTACACCCTTATTACCATGACGCCCCGCCATCTTATCTCCGACATTTATTTTTCTTTTTTTGGCAATATAGCATCTTACAAGTTCGTTAACTCCAGCTGGAAGTTCGTCGCCATTTTCTCTTGTAAATATTCTTATATCTACGATTATCCCTGATTCTCCATGAGGAACTTTCAGTGATGTATCTCTTACTTCTCTTGCTTTTTCTGCAAATATTGCTCTTAGAAGTCTCTCTTCAGGTGTTATCTCAGTCTCTCCTTTGGGAGTTACTTTTCCAACGAGTATATCTCCAGATTCAACCTCAGCACCTATTCTGATTATCCCTCTTTCGTCAAGATTTTTAAGTGCATCATCTCCGACATTTGGGATATCTCTTGTTATTTCTTCAGGTCCAAGTTTTGTATCTCTTGCTTCTGATTCATATTCTTCAATATGGATTGTGGAAAGTCTGTCTTCTCTTACAAGCTTTTCATTTATCAGTATAGCATCCTCGTAGTTGTAGCCTTCCCATGTCATGAATGCAATAAGGCAGTTTCTGCCCAGCGCTATCTCTCCAAGGTCTGTAGAAGGCCCATCAGCAATAACATCACCTTTTTCGATGATTTCGCCCTTTTTAACTATAGGCGTCTGATTTATGCAAGTTCCCTGGTTTGAACGTTTGAATTTGAGAAGTTTATAATAGTCCTTTGTACCAGCTTCATTTTTCACTACTACCTGGTTTGCAGAAACTTTTTCAACTGTTCCAGCTTGTCTTGCAACTACAACCGCTCCAGAGTCAACAGCAGATCTGTACTCTATAGCTGTACCTATCATAGGAGCTTCTCTTCTTACAAGAGGTACCGCCTGACGCTGCATGTTTGATCCCATAAGGGCTCTGTTGGCGTCGTCGTTCTCAAGGAAAGGTATCATGGCCGTAGCTACCGAAACAACTTGCTTAGGTGAAACGTCCATTACGTCTACTTTATTTCTGTCTATAAGCTGTACGGAACCATTTACAGTTCTACAGGCAACTCTCTCATTTACAAACTCTCCATTTTCAGCTAATGGTTCATTTGCCTGAGCTCTTATATATAAGTCTTCTTCATCTGCTGTAAGATACACTATTTCAGGCGTAACAATTCCAGTAGATTTGTCTACTTTTCTGTATGGCGATTCTATGAATCCATATTCATTTATTTTTGCATATACCGAAAGTGAGTTTATAAGTCCGATGTTTGGCCCCTCGGGAGTCTCTATCGGGCACATTCTTCCGTAATGCGAGTAATGTACGTCTCGAACCTCAAATCCTGCTCTATCTCTTGAAAGTCCTCCAGGTCCAAGCGCTGAAAGTCTTCGTTTGTGTGTAAGCTCAGAAAGCGGGTTTGTCTGGTCCATAAACTGTGACAACTGCGAAGAACCAAAGAATTCTTTTATGGCAGCAGTAACTGGCCTTATATTTATAAGAGTGTTAGGAGTCAGTTCCATGGTCTCTTGAACTGTCATTCTTTCTTTAACAACTCTTTCCATTCTGGAAAGCCCTATTCTGAACTGATTCTGCAGAAGTTCTCCTACAGACCTTACTCTTCTGTTTCCAAGATGGTCTATATCGTCAAGATTTCCTACTCCACTGAATAAGTTGAACTGATAGCTTATGGAAGCTACTATGTCTTCAATTACTATGTGTTTTGGTACAAGTTGACGTTTTCTTTTTTCAATAAGGTTTCTTCTTTCCTCAGGGTCATCTGTCTCTTCCAAAATCTCCTCAAGTACTTTGTATCTTACTTTTTCTTTTATCTTCAAATCGCTTATATCAAAATCAATATGTTTTTTAATATCTACGAATCTATTTCCAACAATTTTAACCTCTTTGCCTTCATCGCCTTCGACGAATACAGCTTCAAGGCCCGTGTCTTCAATTGAATCTGCTTGTGCGAATGTCAGTCTGTGACTTGCTTCAAATAGTATTTCTCCTGTATTAGGGTCTACTACATCTCTTGTCAGTTTCTTTCCATGAGCTCTGTTGGCAATTGAAAGTTTTTTATTGAATTTAAATCTTCCCACCTTTGCAAGGTCATATCTCTTGGGATCAAAGAAAAGGGAATTTATAAGTGAATCCGCACTTTCAAGCGTAGGCGGTTCACCAGGTCTTAATTTTTTGTATATTTCTATCAAAGCTTCTTCTCTTGTAGTAGTACTGTCTTTTCCAAGAGTAGCTTCAAGTCTTTCATCGTCTCCAATAAGTTCTCTTATCTGTTCATTGCTTCCATAACCAAAAGCTCTGAGCAGCATCGTTATTGGCTGTTTTCTATCTCTGTCAACTCTTACAGAAACTATGTCATTAGAATCCGTCTCATACTCCAGCCATGCTCCCCTGTTGGGTATAACTGTAGCTGAAATCAATCGCTTACCTGATTTGTCAATTTCCTGAGAGTAATATACACCCGGAGATCTTACAAGTTGACTTACTATAACTCTCTCTGCTCCGTTTATAATGAAGGTTCCCTTGTCAGTCATAAGTGGGAAATCTCCAAGGAACACAGGGTCTCCACCCTCATTTTTAACTATCTTGGAACCATCCTCGTCAGGTACTGTAAGTTTCACTTTAACCCTTAACGGAGTAGCATAGTTCACGTCTCTTTCCTTGCTCTCTTCAACGCCATATTTGGGTTCATTCTCCAAATAATAGTCTATAAATTCAAGCTTGATGTTTCCAGTATAATCTTCTATTGGGAAAACTTCCTCAAATACTTCTCTAAGTCCTTCCTCGATAAACCACTTGTATGAATCCAACTGTATCTCAATAAGATTCGGCAGACTCGTAACCTCGTTAATCTTCGAAAAACTCATTCTCTTTCTTCTCCCGATTTGCACAGGATGTGGATATTGCATTCAGACTTCACCTCTCAATTAATAAAAAAAGAATTTCTAATTAGACATACGTCCCCATTATTATTCCATAGCATTATATAAATATATCATATTGAAATGCTTTTTGCAATAAATTTTTAGAACATATGTTAAATTTCTATAATACTCCTCAATTCTTCCAAAGTCAAGTTTCCTACTCTTACATCCGGTAATATTTTTTTAAGTGTGTGATAAGACTTTCCTATTGTTTCTATTTCGGTAGGAGGTTCACTCATTTTATAGCAGGGGAAATATCTGGATATATGCAGTGTAATATCCGGGTTTATATTTTTTATAAACTCCCCTATATCAATAAGTGTTTCATCATCACTGTTTATTTTACCAATTATCAGAGTCGATACTTCTACATGAACTCCCATTTCATCTGCTATTTTTATAGTTTGCATTACTTCTGGCATAGTCCCCGAACATATATTTCTGTAGAAATTGTCATCTCCTTTTAAATCTATATTCATAGCATCTATATAAGGAAGAAGTTTTTTAAGAGGCGTCTCATTTATATATCCATTTGTAACAAGTACAACTTTTTTATCTGGTAAATGTTTTTTCAGTAACATTGCAGTATCAAGTACGCATTCATACCAGACTGTCGGCTCATTGTACGTAAATGCAATACCGATACTGTCTGTATGCGCCTGTATTTTTTTGACCATGTCTTCAGGGGACATGAAAACTGTATGCGGATCTTCATGTGCAATGTGATAATTCTGACAGAAAAGACATTTAAGATTGCAACCGTATGAACCCACAGAAAGTATAAACGTTCCTGGAAAAAAATTTACCAGCGGCTTTTTCTCGATAGGATCTAGCGCCAGAGAAGAAACCTCCCCATAATTGAACGTGTATAGTCTCAGATTCCCAGATTCATCTCTAAGCGCTCCCCTTACTCTGCATACCCCTCTATTACCTTCTTTTATGTGACAACCATGAGGGCAGAGCATACATATGGCAAAATCTCCTTCTATTTGATAAAACAGAGCCTCTATTTTCATAGCTTTTCCTCCTTATGTCTTATGACTTCAAACCTTTCAATTTTGTAATCAGAGTTTTCCGGTATTCCCGCTTTTCTAAGCGCTATGCTCAGCTGATATTCTACTGTGTCTACTCCCTCAAGATTTGGAAGCAGCAGGCCTTTTCTTGATCCCCTGCTTACTATTACTCCATATTTTTTTGGATCAAGCCCTTCATATGATGTAGGCTCGGCCTCCAAAAGCACATCCACAGATATATCACATCTTACAAATTCTTCATATGTCATAGGCGCAAATCTTGGATCCTGAGTGGCTGCAGATATTGCATTTTGAACGATTTCCTGCGCAACCGAATCCGTGGTAGGTGCTATGGTTCCTATGCACCCCCTGAGAGCGCCCTCAAGTTTTATTGAAACAAATACTCCGTTTCTTCTGCTGAAAAGCTCAGACCATTCTTTTCTTTGAGGTATGAATTTTTTATTATTTTTAAAATAAAAGTCAAGACTCCTGCGTGCAAGACTTACGTACTCATCTCCAGTCCTAATCTTGAGACCGTGTCTTTCTGATGCACCTTCTTCGAAATGAAAATCCACAACCGCGTATCCTACTCCAAAAGGTCCCTCATAACTCAAGACTTCTCCTTTGACTTTTTTCTCATCAAGGGCGCCAGCAAGTATAAACAGGCTCCTGAGGCCGCACTCTCCCGCCTCACTTACCAGTTTGCCCTTGAGATTTATAAGTGCGTGCATGTCTCCCTCAGTTATAATTTCTATAAGTCTTTGGTCAAATTCCTCTCCAAATGGACTATATGGGTATGGACCAGAATGAGAAAGACGATGTGAAAGATCTCCCGATGCTATAATTACAGCGTTTCGACCTGTGTCTCTTACACTTTTTTCAACAATCATCCCAAATCTGTAGAGCTCTTCAGCAGAAAGCAGACCATATGATATATTAACAATTTTCAATTTAGATGACTCTATAAAATGAAGCGGTACCATCACTCCATGATCAAGATCTGTGCTGATTCCATAGCCCACAGCTGTTTCACTGTTTATTTCAGCTACAGGCAAAGAAGCATCTCTTGCATTTTCTAATATCTTCTCTGCCAAAATCATATCCGTTTGAAAACTCATTTCTACCAAAGGGGCTCCAAATCTTGCAAAACTCCCTGCGATAACAGGTTCATTATATACAGCCGTTGCATCCCGAAATACTATGCCGTGCGGACTTATAATTATGACCGTATCTGCTCCAATAAGTTTTATCCTTTTTCCAATTTCGTGGCATGCATTTACTGTGGACTCTATTTTTTGTTCCTCTCCTCTTCCTATCTCAGGCATTATAAGAGGAGGGTGGGGCATCAGATAATAACCTTTCATTTTTACACCTCCGTAAATATTTTAACTTCTTTATACCCAAAGACTGCATACCTAAAGAGTTATAATCTTTTACGTCAGTTTCTTTAACCTCAATTTTTTAGCTCTATATCATGAGTCCCATAGATACCAGATGAGAAAACTTTCCATCTATCAAAATTTCATTCTTTAATATTCCTTCTACTTCAAACCCACATTTCTCATACAGCGCCATTGCTCCCTGATTATCCTGAGCGGTTACCAGCGAGATTTTTCTGGTTATGTTGTTGCTCTTTGACCAGTCTATGAGTTCTTTCATCATGGCTTTTCCAATACCAGCGTTGCAGCACTTTTGAGCGATAACTATACCCAGCGTGCCTACGTGTCTGCCTTTTATTTTTTGATTAGATGAAATTGTTCCTATTCCAACTATCTCATTTCCCGAAGTAGCCAGTATCATGGTATTATTCTTTGATGAATTAGCCTCATCTATCATATCCTTTTGCTGTTCTTCTGTAGCCTTATATTCTCCACCGCAAAAAGAAAGATACGTGGTCTCTCCTCCAACAGCATTATAAAATTCTATCATCGCTTTTGCATCTTCATGAACAGGATCTCTTAATATTATTTCTTGTCCTTTTTTTGTGATAATTTTTTTCATTTACAAAACCTCTTTCTTATTTCTTATTTCTTGTTTCTTGTTTATTTATTAGCTATTACATTATATTGCCAATCTCGTTTTTTTTCAATGATTAATATCATCTTGACATAGAAGGAAGAACCATGATATCAGTTCGTTCTCTGGCGATATTTATATCTCCCATAAGCGAAGCAAAAGTTACCGATTTTTTGCCATAGCGTTTCCTCAGTTCATACATCACCTTTTCAGCTCTGTCAAATTTTTCATGCCTTTCATAATTCCCAAACAGATCCTGCTGCAAGGGTGCATTTTGATCTGTAAGATTTATGGCAGATATGCTAAGCGCTCTCACAGGAATATCCCAAGTGTACCTTTTCTTGAAAAGGTCTATAGCTGCGTCTGTTATCTCTGATGAACACTGCGTTGGCAAATCCAGTATGCACTGATATTGTCTGTCGGCAAATGATGAATCTCTTACAGTTATTTTTACTCCCGAGGCCTTAAGTTCATTGTCACGAAGCTTTTTGGAGACATCTTGACATAATTCCAGAAAAACCAGTTTTACTTCCTGATTATTTACAAGGTCTCTTATGCAAGTTATCCCGTGCCCTATACTTTTCACGGGCGGTCTGTATCCTGCTACCATAACATTTGATTCATCACGGCCATTAGCATGATTCCATATGTCTATTCCATTTTTTCCAAGAATCTGAATTATAAAGCGAGGGTTCGCTTCTGCCAGATCTCCTATCGTAATTATGCCATACCTGCTTAATTTTGAATAGGTTGAGCCTCCCACTCCAAGAAGCTCCGAGGCTTTAAGTTTCCAAAGCTTTTTCTTGAAATCATCCATTTTTATCACACTTACTGCATCTGGCTTTTTCAGATCGCTCCCGAGTTTAGCAAATACCTTATTAAAACTCACCCCTATCGATACCGTAATCCCGAGTTCTGTCTTTATTTTTTCTCTTATTTCATTTGCTATTTTTTCTCCGCCACCAAACAGACTTGTGCTTTCGCTACAGTCCAGCCAGCATTCATCCAGCCCAAAAGGTTCAACTCTGTCTGTATACCGATAATATATGTTTCGAGCCAGTCTGGAGTATTTCATGTATTCTTCGTAATGAGGCTCTACCGTTATAAGCTGTGGGCACTTTATCATGGCCTGCCACACCGCTTCTCCAGTTTTAATTCCGTATTTCTTTGCCTCTTCAGACTTTGCAAGTACTATTCCGCGACGCTCTTCTACTGAGCCACACACCGCAAGCGGCTTTCCTCTCCACTGCGGATTTGTTATCAGTTCTATAGATGCATAGCAGTTATTCATATCACAGTGCAATATGGTTCTTTCCATCATTTACGTTTCCTCCTTGACAAAAAGTGCAACATATAATATTCTAAGTGTAAATAAATTGCACTTTAGATCATTATAGGTATTTAAACTGCACCTGTCAAGATATTCAGTATATATAAGTGCAGTTGTTTTGCACCAAAAAGGAGAGTACAATGAAATTCAGTGATAAACTGAGGGAACTTAGAAAAAAAACTAATTATACTCAGGCAGAAATGGCTGCAAACGCGGGTGTATCACTTCGAACGTATAAAAATTACGAACTTGGAGAGAGCTATCCCAGAAAACGAGAAGTCTATTTTATCCTCGCTGATATATTAAACGTAGATGTCAACTATCTCCTGACCGAAAACGAAGAATTTGTTACCTCAGCAGGAGAGAATTACGGATATAACGGGCAAAAACAAGCCGAGAACATCATAACCGAGGTAGCTGGACTATTTGCAGGAGGAAAACTCTCTGAAAATGATAAAGATGCTGTAATGCAAGCGCTCCAGCAGATATACTGGGATTCAAAGAACGAGAATCGAAAATACGGCAAAAAGTTGGATACAGGGGGTGAGGGTGATGGCTCGCCTGAATAAAATAAAAAATACCGCGGAATCTCTCGTTAAAAAACATGCTACCCGTGAACCTGCAAAACTGGCAGAGCGACTTGGAATTCATCTATACTACCTTAACGACCTGAAGGATATGCTTGGAATGTATACAGTTATAAACAAAAGAAGATCTATACTTGTAAACGCCTCTCTAAACAAGCGTCTAATAGAGCTTGTCATTGCACACGAAATAGGCCATGATAGACTTCACCAAAAAATATGCAAAGAATCTTCTTTTAGAGAATTCCAGGTCCTGGATGTGACTTCCAGACCAGAATATGAAGCCAATGTATTTGCAGCGCATATTCTTATCGATGACCATAAACTAATCGGTCTTTTAAAAGAAGGTTATGATGTTCTTCAGATATCTTTGATAATGGATGTAAACGTAAATCTACTTCTTATAAAGCTCAATGAACTTAAAAGAGATGGCGCCAATTACAATATAAGTCATATCCCACCGGGGGATTTTTTAAAAAAAGTAAGCATTCATATGGAAAAATAATGGGATATATGCTAATCTATACTATGGAAAGTCAGCGCTTAATAAACAAATACGAAACGAGGAAACAAAAAATGAAGGCTTATGAGAGATTTTTAAATTATATTAGAGTGCATACATCAAGTAACAGCCAAAGTGAAACTGTCCCTACAAGCATAATACAGTTTGATCTCGCAAAAATTCTTGTAGAAGAACTCCACTCTATGGGAGTCCAAAATGCAAGAGTAGATGATAAGTGCTATGTCTATGCATCGATTGACGCAAGCCCTGGATATGAAGAAAAACCAAGTCTCGGCTTTATTGCCCATATAGACACCTCTCCTGATTTTTGCGGCGAAAATGTAGAGTATGAAATAATAGATAATTATGATGGAAGCGAGCTGGTTCTTGGCCAAAGTTCAAGGACTCTTTCTCCAAAAGAGTTTTCACATCTTTCAAATCTAAAGGGAAGAACACTTATCACAACTCATGGAAACACCCTGCTTGGCGCTGACAATAAGGCTGGCATAGCTGAAATATTGACTTTAACAGAAAATATAATAACAAAAAATATCCCTCACGGCAAAATATGTATAGGTTTTACACCCGACGAAGAAGTAGGTTCAGGTGCCGACCACCTTGACCTCCAAGCTTTTGGAGCCGATTTTGCATATACGGTAGACGGGGGGCCCGAAGGGGAGATATCCTACGAAAACTTTAATGCCAGCAGTGCCTTGTTTGAAATAAAAGGTTTCAATGTTCATCCTGGCGAAGCTAAGGATACCATGATTAATGCATCTCTTGTGGCTGCAGAAATAAACTCCATGCTTCCTTCTGGTGAGACTCCAAGAGATACCCAGGACTACGAAGGTTTTTTCCACATGACCTCTATAAATGGAAATGTCGAACATGCAACTATGGAATATATAATAAGAGACCATGATATAGCAGCTCTGGAAGCAAGAAAATCCACACTTATGCTGATAGTCAAACTGATGAACGAAAAATATGGAGAAGGTAGTGTTATTCTTACAATAAAAGACCAGTATAGGAATATGGCAGAAAAAATAAAACCTTGTTTCCATCTCATAGATAATGCAGCCCAGGCCAGCAGAAAAGCCGGCGTGGAACCAGTAATAATTCCTGTAAGAGGAGGCACTGATGGTGCAAACCTGAGCTTCAAAGGCCTTCCCTGTCCTAACCTTGGTACCGGCGGCTATGCCTTTCACGGTCCTTATGAACACATTACAGTAGAAGCTATGGATAAAACAGTTGAAATACTTGAAAATATAGTAGAAATTTATGCCCATATCAATTTTTGAACGCTCCCTCAACCTATAGAGGTAGGGGATTCTTGGGTAGGGCAAACCAATATTCGCTAATGTACCAAGTTATCTCCACAGTTCCTGCGGTTGTTTTGTATGACAACTAAGCAGATTACTAAGTTAGCAACTGCTGCAGTCCTTTATTCAAAATATTAACAGCTGCATTTTTATCACGTTGATGGTTCTCTCTGCAGATTGGACAAGTCCATTCTCTGATTTTCAGGTCTTTGACAAGCGAGTTTTTATAGCCACAACCTGAACATATCTGTGAACTTGCAAAATTTCGTGGTACAGAAACTACTGTCCTGCCATACCATTTTGCTTTATATTCAATCATTGATTTGAATCTACTCCAACTGGCATCAGCTATACTTTTGGAAAGTTTTGTATTTT
>NZ_AUID01000027.1 GCF_000423525.1 Proteocatella sphenisci DSM 23131
TCAAACAAAAAAATCCCAAATTATTCGGTTCTCTACATTTTTGTAGATGTTGAATAATCTGGGATTTTTAATTATTAAAGTTTAGGGGTCAAAAAACGTCATTCTCCGACAGCCCCTTTTATTTATTTTTTAAGTGCTGTGTAAGCTTTTAGTCCTTCCTTAAGGCAGTTCATTGCTTTTTCAAGCTCTTCTGCATTAAGAACATAAGCGATTCTAGCTTCATTTTTACCTAATCCACTTGTTGCATAGAATCCTTCAGCTGGAGACAGCATAACAGTTTCTCCATTATAATCGAATTCTTTTAACATCCAGATTATAAATTCTTCTGCATCTTCGACTGGAAGTTTTGCAACAACATAAAGTGCCCCTTTTGGTTTTTCGCATAAAACGCCAGGCATTTCCTGAAGTGCTTTGTAAACTATATCACGTCTTCCTTTGTATTCGGCACAAACTTCGTCATAGTAAGATTTTGGCATTTTATAAAGCTCAACTGCTCCTACTTGCTCGATTGTTGGAACGCATAATCTTCCCTGGCAAAGTTTCATGATTTGAGCTATAAGAGGCTTGTTTTTACAAGCAAGCGAACCTATTCTGGCTCCACATGCACTGAATCTTTTTGATATAGATTCAATCAGTATAACTCTGTCAGCAGCGTCTTCCATACTTGCAAAACTTGTATGAACTTCTCCGTCGTATACAAATTCTCTGTAAACCTCATCTGATATAATGAAAAGATCTTTCTCGATAGCTATATCAGCTAACATTCTAACTTCTTCTTTAGTATAAACAACACCTGTAGGGTTACCAGGATTAGAAAGAAGTATAGCTTTTGTTCTTGGTGTGATAGCTGCAAGGACTTCTTCTTTAGAAGGAAGGTGGAATCCGTTTTCTGCTGTTGTAGTAACAGGAGTAAGACTTACGTCAACTGTTGATCCAAATCCGTTGTAGTTTGTGTAAAAAGGCTCAGGTACAAGTATCTGGTCGCCCGGATCACAAACAGCAAGCATAGCGAACATAAGTGCTTCACTTCCGCCGTTTGTTATAAGAATTTCTCCGCTGTCATAGTTAAGGCCATTTGCTTTGTAGTAGTCAACTATAGCATCTATAAGCTCTGGAATACCTTGAGAAAGAGCATATTCAAGTACTTGTGCATCGAATTTTCTTACTGCATCAAAAAATACAGCAGGAGTTTTTACATCAGGTTGTCCAATGTTAAGATGATAAACTTTTTTCCCTTCAGCTTTAGCTGCCTGTGCGTAAGGAACTAACTTTCTAACTGGTGAAGATTGCATTGCTTCAATTCTTTTTGAAAATTTCATGGTAATCTATCTCCTTTTAATTATTATTTTTACACTTATAATATATCACAAACTGGTAAAAATTAAAACACCTAATAGTAAAACTGTGTGCATCGAACTTAAAAAATCAGAATATTGCAACACATTGGCTTGCATTTAATTTTATACAGTATTACAATTAATAATTCATTATGATATAATTACAACTGAAAAGAAAAAATAATGATAATAATATTATTATCAAAACATGTATTATTATTTGCTACAAGGAGGTCTTCATAATATGAAGGGGAAAAAAATCATGGTATGCGTCACTGATCAAAAAGTTTGTGAGAGGCTTATATATAATGCATTAGATATCTTGGAAACAGCACCGGGGGAAATTCATGTAATTAATGTTTCTAAAGATAGTGTAATTAAAAATGAAGCATCTGGAGAAGCACTTGAATATCTTTTTGGAGTATGCAATAAATTTGATGCAAATCTTATACTTGTTAAATCTGATGATATTTTAGATTCGCTTGTAAAATCAGCTATAAAAAACAAGGTTGACATAATAATAATGGGAGAAAGCAGGAGAGAAAATCCTGAAACGAGTATAATTTATGATTTGAAGAAAAAATTAGGAAATAAAGTGGATATTAATGTAGTATCAACAATATAGTTAGGAGAAGAAATGAAGGTATATAAAATTGTTCTTGATAATGAGGAAAGCAGATTTTTCCTAAGTGAATTGAGTATAAAAGACTATCTTGAAAATAATAAATTTCTATACTTGGTTGAAGAGTCAACGAATGAGGAATTGCTTGTAAATACTGATCATATCGTAACTATATCAGAAGTTAACAATGTAAATTTAAAATTAAGATATAAATTATAGAATTTTATTTTTAACCACAACTGGAGGTGTTATTATGAGTAAATATGAAATTAAAAATGCATGGTATAAGATTGGAAAAGATGAAGAAAATGCAATAGAAAAATTTTCTTCTGAATACATAAGCTTTATCGATGAATCTAAAACGGAAAGAGTATGTATAAATGAGATAATAAAACAAGCAAAAGAAAATGGATTTATAGATTTGAAAGATTTGATTGTTAGAAAAGCGCCAATTTCGCCTGGTATGAAAATATATGCTGAAAATAATCATAAAGCTGCGATGCTTTTTGTTATTGGAAATCAGAACATTGAAAGCGGATTTAAAATGCTGGGAGCTCATGTGGATTCTCCAAGAATAGATTTAAAACCTAATCCACTTTATGAAGATTCAAATATGGCGCTTTTTAAAACTCACTATTATGGTGGTATAAAAAAATACCAATGGGCTACTATACCCTTGAGCTTGTATGGAACTGTATACAATAATTCAGGAGAAAAGATCAATATAGCCATAGGAGATCAAGAAGACGATCCTGTTTTTTTCATTAATGATCTGTTGATACATCTGTCTGGTGATCAGATGCAGTTAAAGGCCTCAGAAGTTATCAAAGGCGAGCAGCTAAATGTAGTGGCAGGTAGCAGACCGCTTCCGCTCGACAAAGAAGGCAAAGAGCAAAAAGATGCATTTAAAGGAAATGTATTAAAGATACTTAAAGAAAAATATGATATTGATGAACGTTCTTTTTTGAGTGCTGAATTTGAATTGGTACCATCAGGCAGAGCCAGAGAGGTTGGATTTGACAGATCTATGATAATGGCTTATGGTCACGATGACAGAGTTTGTGCATTTGCAGCGCTAAAGTCCATTCTTGATGTGGATCAAACAGAACTAATGTCATGCGCGATTTTTGCTGACAAAGAAGAAGTGGGTTCTCAGGGAAATACTGGGATGGAGTCTAGATTTTTTGAAAATATGATAGCTGAACTTATAAACTTGCAAGGGGACTACTCTGATCTTAAACTAAGAAGAGCATTTTCTAATGCTAAAGTGCTTTCAGCCGATGTCAACTGTTGTGTAGATCCATCGTTTCCGGAAGTAACTGAAAAAAGCAACAATGCAATACTTGGAAATGGAGTGGCATTGACTAAATATACCGGATCCAGGGGTAAGGGCGGATGCAATGATGCAAATGCCGAATTTACTTACGAAGTTGCATCTTTGTTTGATGATAACGACGTAGTATGGCAAACTGGAGAGCTTGGAAAAGTTGATCAAGGCGGAGGAGGTACCATCGCTTATATACTTGCTAATTACGGAGCCCAGGTAATTGACTGTGGAACACCCGTGCTAAGTATGCATGCACCTTATGAAATTGTAAGTAAGGTTGATGCCTACATGACGTTCAAAGCTTATTCTGCTTTTTGCAAGTAGTTAATAAATAATTTAATAGTAAAACTAAAAAAAGAAAAGAATCTGGATTATCAGGTTCTTTTTTTGTGTGTATTATATTGTGTTTCTACATACACGTTAAGATACAATATTTGAAAAATTTAAAAAATTCTAAATTAACACTGGCAATATAGCGAATTTACTGATAAAATGTTTTTGAATTAAAAAATCATTAATAGGTTCAATCTACTGCATTTTACAGGAGAAAAAATGAATACAAAAATTGTAGGTGATTTTGGTGAAGGCATTGCATCTAAATTTGTTGAGAATAAGGGATATGTCATAATTGCAAGAAATTACAGGGTTAAATCTGGTGAAATTGATATAATTGCAATGGATTCGAACGTTTTAGTTTTCATAGAAGTGAAAACTAGAAAAAATAGTGATTTTGCATTCGCAAGAGAAGCAGTAAATCATAAAAAACAATCTAGAATAAAGAATGTTGCAAGATCCTATATTGCTGAAAATTTTTTAATATATGATCATATCCGTTTTGATGTTATCGAAATATACACTGACAATAAATACATACAACATTTTCAAAATTCATTCTAATCTTTCTTTTTCAGAAAGGAGTAAACTTTGTTTTATAAAAGTATGACTTGTGCATTAGATGGTATTGATGGTTACACAGTTACGGTTGAGTCGGATATTTCAAAGGGTATCCCAGTTTTTTCAATTGTTGGTCTTCCTGATATTTCTGTAAGAGAGTCGAGAGAGAGGATTAAGTCGGCAATTACAAACAGCAAGCTTAAGTATCCTGCTAAAAAAATAATAATAAACCTTTCTCCTTCTGATATAAAAAAAGAAGGATCTCATTTTGATTTGGCAATAGCGGTGTGTATATTAAACAGTGAATATGAGTATCTTAAAGAGAGATCCGAAAAAACTGCTTTTATAGGAGAACTTTCTTTAAATGGGGATATTGCTGGAGTTAAAGGAGTAATCCCCTTCATATTAAATGCCAAAACTAACTCTACAGTTGAAAAAATAATAGTACCTTTTGATAATTATGACGAAGCCAAAGTTATTGATAATGTTGAAATATATCCGGTTAAAACTTTGGCTGAAGTAATAGCTTATCTGTCTGGAAAGAATGAACTTGTGAAAATTAAACTTTCAGGTACAAAAACAACTCATGATTTCGAGCTTGATTACAGTGATATAAAAGGAAATTTGGTGGCAAAAAGGGCAGCAGAAATATGTGCCGCTGGAAAGCACAATCTTTTCATGATAGGTTCTGCAGGTTCGGGAAAAACGATGATAGCCAAACGTATCGTGAGCATAATGGGAGAATTGTCAGATGAAGAGTACCTTGAAGTAAGCAGAATATATAGCAGCGCCGGTCTTTTTAATGAAAACTTAATAAAAAAGGTAAGGCCTTTCAGGTCACCACACCATACAGCAACTACAAAATCCATTATAGGAGGTGGAGCTGCATCAACTCCTGGGGAAGTAGTACTTTCACATAATGGAATTTTATTTTTAGATGAACTCCTTGAGTTTGATAAAAGAACATTAGAAGCGCTGAGGCAACCTATTGAGGATAAAAAAATTGCTATAAATAGGATTAAGAGAACTAACATATATCCTTGTGATTTTGTGCTGGTTGCATGTTGCAATCCTTGCCCGTGCGGAAACTATAACAGTCCATATAAGGAGTGCAAATGTAGTGAGTATAGAATAAAGTCGTATTTGTCAAAGGCATCGACTCCTCTTCTTGACAGGTTTGACTTGTTTGTAGAAGTCCATCCGACTGATTTTGAAGATATAATATCTGAATATAGTGAAGAAAAGAGTGAAGATATAAGAAATCGTGTAATGATTGCTCATAGTATCCAACGAAAAAGATATAAGCAGTGTAAAAATATATACAATGACGGTTTAAGGTCTCAAGATATTGAAAAATACTGTAAAATGACAAAAGAAGCATCTGAATTTATAAGCATGGTATTTAATAGTAACAAACTTTCCATAAGAAGTTATCATAAATTATTAAAAGTATCAAGAACGATTGCGGACTTAGATGATGCTGAACTTATAACCATCTATCATATATCAGAGGCAGTCTCATTTAGAAAACCACTTGATAAATATTGGGGGTGATTTTATCCGAGAACTTACATTAATATTACACAGGGCTAAGGTTACCTGTAAAGAATTTTTTGAAATTACAGAGATGGTAGATTCGCTTAGTTGCTTTAAAATCTCAAAGAATGATATAAAGAATATAGTTTCCAGGCAGAAGTACAGCGATATTATAAGTGAATATGAAAACTTGCTAGAAGTTCAATCACATATGAATGAACATGAAATAAAATTTATAACGTGGCATGATGAGGAGTTTCCTGAAAATCTCAAACAGATTCCGGACCCACCTTATCTTTTATATTACAAGGGTTGTATAGATCTGATAAGAAATTTTTCAATATCTATAATTGGGAGCAGGACCCCAACTGTGTACGGAGTCTTTGCTGCTGCAAAATTTGCTAAGGAACTGGCTCAAATAAATGTTGTGACCGTCAGTGGATTTGCTAAAGGAATAGACACGCAGTGTCATAAATCAACTCATGAATCAGGAGGAAAAACTATAGCAGTACTCGGGACTTCTTTTGGGAATATTTACCCCAGATCAAATATAAAATTCTTGTCTGACCTCGTGGAGTGTGGTAGTTTGATAATATCTGAGTATCCTATGGGAATAGAGTCAAAACCATATCATTTTGTGCAAAGGAATAGAATAATCAGCGGAATTTCTCAAGGCACGCTTGTTATAGAAGCTGGGGAAAAAAGCGGAACGCTTACGACGGTTGATTTTGCACTCGAACAAGGGAAAACGGTATTTGCAATACCTGGAAATATAAACTCTAAAAATAGCTTTGGGACTAATAATTTAATTAAATATGGAGCAAAGCTTGTTACAAGAATAGAAGATATCAAAGAAGAATATCCTCATATCTGTTTTGCTCAGAGTTTTCAGATAAAAGAAGGAATAGTTTCAGAAACCGAGAAAACGGTAATAAATATTTTAAATGACAAAGGTGTTCAAAATATTGAAAAAATTGCGTTCTTTACAAAATTTAAAATAAAGGATATAATAGGAATCCTAAACATTCTGGAAATAAAAGGAATTGTTAAAGATCTAGGGAATGGAATGTACTCTCTATAAAAATATTTGAGGTGAATTATGGCAAAAAATCTAGTAGTAGTCGAATCTCCCGCTAAAGCTAAAACTATTGAAAAGTTTTTAGGAAAAAAGAATTATACAGTTAAGGCTTCAGTAGGACATATAAGAGATTTACCAAAGAGCAAATTAGGAATAGATGTGGAAAACAATTTTGAACCACAATATATAACAATAAGAGGTAAAGGAGATATTGTATCTGAGCTTAAAAAAGAAGCGAAAAAAGCTGATAAAATATTCCTTGCAACTGACCCTGATAGAGAAGGTGAAGCAATATCGTGGCATCTTGCAAATTTATTAAAGATAGATGACGACAAGGCTTACAGAATAGAATTCAACGAAATAACAAAAGAAGCAGTCACTAAAGCGATAAAAAATCCAAGAAAAATCAACATGGATATAGTAGACGCCCAACAGGCAAGAAGAGTTATTGATAGATTGGTAGGCTATCAAATCAGCCCTATTCTATGGAGTAAGGTCAGAAAAGGTTTGAGTGCAGGAAGAGTCCAATCTGTAGCGACCAGAATAATCAGAGACAGAGAAACTGAAATAAACGCATTTGAGCCTGAAGAATATTGGAATATAGAACTCGATGTTAAAGGCGATGATAAAAAAACTGCGAAATTTAAGTATTATGGTCATAAAAATGCTGATGAAAAAGTAAGAAAAAAAGAACTGAAAAACAAAGAAGAAACAGATAAAATATTAAGTTCTATGGAAAATAGAGATATAATTATCGATTCTATAGAAATGAAAGAAAGAAAAAGGTCTGCTCCAAAACCATTTACTACGAGTTTGCTTCAACAAGAGGCTGGAAGTAAGATATCTTTTCCTACAAAAAAAACAATGAGTATTGCACAACAGCTTTATGAAGGAGTGGATATTAAAGGTTCTGGGACCTTAGGACTTATTACTTATATAAGAACTGATTCCCAGCGTATTTCAGAAGAAGCACAAGAGAACACTAAAGAGTTTATAATTAACAATTATGGTGATAAATATTTTAAAAAATATGTAAACAATGCATCAAAAGGCAAAAAAATACAAGATGCACATGAATGTATAAGGCCGACATATATAAATATGACTCCGGATTCTCTTAAAGATTTACTAAGCAGGGACCAACATAAATTATATAAAATGATATGGGAACGCTTTGTTTCATGTCTTATGAGTGATGCGAAATTTGATTCACAAAATATACAAGGAAGTGTATCTGACAATGTATTTAAGGCAACGGGAAGTGTAATGAAATTCGATGGATTTTTAAAGGTATATTCTTACGCTAAAACGGAAGAAGTAGAATTGCCAAAATTCGAAATTGCAAAAGAATATGTCATTAAAAATACAAATGGTACCCAGCATTTCACCCAACCACCGGCAAGATATACAGAATCTACACTAGTTAAAATCCTTGAAGAAAAGGGTATAGGAAGGCCAAGCACATATGCGCCTACAATAGCTACTATACTTGCAAGAGGATATATACAAAAAAAGGACAATGCCTTATACATTACCGAACTTGGAGACATAGTTACAACTATAATGGAAGAAAATTTTTCTAATATAGTTGATATTGATTTTACTGCGGAGATGGAGATGCAACTCGACATGGTAGAAGAAGGTAATGAAAAATGGAAAGACATTGTTGCCAGATTTTATCCTAATTTTGCTGAATCAATTAGAATCGCTGAAGAAACTTTGGAAAAAATTCAGATGGAAGTTGAAGAAACAGATGAAATATGTGAAGTCTGTGGTTCTAACATGGTCATAAGGCATGGACGTTTTGGTAAGTTCATGGCTTGCAAAACTTATCCGGAGTGTAAAAATACCAAGCCTATTTTAGAGAGAATAGGTGTAAAATGTCCACTATGCAAAGACGGCGATGCTATTGTAAGGAAGACTAAAAAAGGCAGAGATTTCTTTGGTTGTTCAAGATTTCCTGAATGTAAGTTTGTTTCATGGAATCGTCCCACAGGCAATACATGTGATTTATGTGATAGTTATATGGTTGAAAAAATAACAAAAAATTCGAAACAGGAACTTTGCTCAAATAAAGAGTGTGAAAACAGCAAAGTTAAAAAGACAAACAATTAAGAATCGTAAGAAAAGTCGTATTTTTTAGTAAAAATGCAAAAATTCTGTTGAATTATATAAAAAATTATGATATAACAAAAATAGGAGAAATTGTGTTTTTTACAATTTAATAATAATATGTTTAAGGAATAGGTGGAATATATGGCAAGCGAATTATTAGAGAGAACCAGGAAAATTAATAAAATATTACAAAACTCAGGTGTTAATCCTGTATCTTTTCCGGAGTTAAGTGAAATATTGAATGAAGTCTTGAGCTCCAATGTGTATATAATAAGCTCAAAAGGAAAAGTACTTGGATCATCATTTACACATGAAAATGACAGTTCTATTATTTTCGACGAAGCAACAGGAGATGGAAAGTTTCCAACTGATCATGTTGAGGCAATCAACAAAATAAATGAAACTATGGCAAACTTAACCAGAGAAAGTCTTCTGGCAGTATTAAAGGGGGAAATTTCAAGTTATAACAAGCTTGTAACGATAGTTCCAATAATAGGCAATGCGAAAAGATTAGGAACTCTTTTACTTTCTAGATATGAAAACGAATTTAATGATGGAGACCTGGTATTGGCTGAATACAGCTCTACAGTTGTTGGTTTGGAAATACTAAGAGCCAAAAGCGAAGAAATGGAAGATGAACTTAGAAAAATAGCTGTTGTACAAATGGCTATAGGTACTCTATCTTATTCTGAGAGAGAGGCAGTCGAGCATATATTCAGAGAGCTTGATGGTAGTGAAGGGTTGCTGGTAGCAAGTAAGATTGCGGACAGAGCTGGAATAACCAGATCAGTTATAGTTAACGCACTTAGAAAATTTGAAAGTGCTGGAGTTATAGATTCAAGATCACTTGGTATGAAGGGGACTCACATAAGAATTCTAAATGACAAGCTGCTTGAAGAATTAGAAAAAACATCATATAGATAAGAGACGATTAACAGCATCTAAGCCTGAGGAAACTCAGGCTTGAGTTTTTTGAGGTGAATATATGGAAATACCATTTTATCAAAAAGTAAGACCTGATTCTCTTGAGGATATGGTTGGTCAAAAACACATCCTTTCAGAAGGCATGATAATAGATAAACTGTATAAGCAAAAAAAAATCACAAATATGATCATGTATGGGCCGCCGGGTACAGGTAAGACCACACTTGCTACTATTCTTATGGACAATTCGGGATTAAAGAGTTATAAACTCAATGCAACTTATTCTAAAACCCAGGATATAAGAGATATCACAAGTCAATTGGAAGGGTTTAATAAAAACACTACCGTCATAATTTTTGTTGATGAAATACAAAATTTTAATAAAAAACAACAACAGCTGCTACTGGAGTATATAGAATATGGAAATGTAATACTTATTGCAAATACAACGGAAAATCCGTATCACCATATTTATAAATCCTTGCTTAGCAGGTGTTCACTTATAGAATTCAAAAATATAAGTGATATAGAAATCAGAGACGGATTAATAAAGTGTATTAAAAAACAAAACGATATGGACATTGTTTATACAAAAGAAGATTTGGATTCAATAGTAAGAGCATCGAATGGAGATTTTAGAAAATCACTTAATATACTAGGACTTCTTATTGAGTTTTACTCTTTATCAAACAAACTTACAATAAGTAAAGAAAACATCAAACAAGTCTGTATGTCAAAGGTTATAGAATATGATAGAAATTCAGATTCGCATTATGATTTATTAAGTGCTTTTCAAAAATCAATAAGAGGAAGCGATCCCGATGCTGCGATACACTATTTGGCCAGGCTGGTTCATGCACAAGACATTGATTCCATATGCAGAAGATTGATTGTAATTGCATCCGAAGACGTTGGACTTGCATATCCTCAGGCTATCAGTATAGTCAAATCGTGCGTTGACTCAGCATACATGTTAGGGTTCCCAGAAGCTAGAATTCCATTAGCGCAGGCTACAGTTTTGCTTTCCATAAGTCCAAAATCAAACGCATCGTATATGGCAATTGATACGGCTTTAAAAGATATTATTGAAAATAACATCAATGATATTCCAGTATACTTAAGGGATTCTCACTATGCTGGATTTGAAAGTTTATCCCCAGAAAAAACATACAAGTACCCTCACAATTATGAAAAATCATATGTGGATCAACAGTATTTGCCAGACTCAATAAAAGATGTTGTATATTATAATCCTGGGAATAATAAATTTGAGAACAATGCTTTGGATTTTATAAAAAAATTAAAAGTATGAAACCCATATAAAATGTGATAAAATGATATCTGAGAATCTATGGATTCTTAAGGGAATTTTAATGTGGTTTTATGAATTGGAGAAGAAATGGAATTAAAACAATCTGATTTTCGCAATATCATCTGTGGCGTAAAAAAAGGTTCAATCGCTGATGAGTGTGGAATACAAAAAGGAGATATTCTAGTTTCAATAAACTCTCAAAAAATTGAGGATGTAATTGAATATAAGTTTATACAGTCAGATGAATATATTGAACTTGAGATACAGCATTTAAATGGAGAATTAATAATATATGACATAGAAAAAGATTACGACGAAGATCTTGGTCTTGAATTTTCAAACCCTATTATAGATTCTGTAAGAAACTGTAATAATAATTGCGTATTTTGTTTTGTAGATCAGCTTCCTGAAGGAATGAGAGACACGCTTTATATAAAAGATGATGATTCAAGATTATCATTTCTGCAGGGAAATTTTATCACTATGACAAACATGAAAGATAAAGACATAGATAAGATGATTAGGTACAGGATTAGTCCAGTTAATATTTCTGTTCACAGCACAAATCCTGAAATTCGCAAAAAAATGCTCAACAATAGGTTTGCAGGAGATATTGAAGCTAAGATAAGTAGATTAAATGCAGCGAATATTGAAATGAATGCACAAATCGTATGTGTACCTGGATATAATGACAAGGACGATCTTGACAATACAATTAAAGACCTTGCCAAATACTGCGAAAACTTAGGGAGTATAGCGGTTGTGCCAGTAGGTATTACAAAATTCAGAGAAAATCTGGCATCATTAGATATATTTACTCAAGAAACGGCCATAGAACTTATAAAGCAAATTGAAAATCTGCAAAAAAAATTCCACAAAGAAATTGGAAGAAGATTTGTCTATGCTTCTGATGAGTTTTATATAATAGCTAACCGTTGTCTTCCTGAGTATAAGGACTATGAAGATTTTTCACAAATAGAAAATGGAGTTGGGCTTATAAGAATGTTTGAAAAACAAGTTGATGATGCTTTGATTTCAATAGGGAAAGATTATAGGGCTGAAAATAAACATATTAGCATTGCCACAGGTACATCTGCGTATGAATTCATGTGCGGTATCGGTGATAAAATTACAAGATCTATACCAGGTTTAAAAATCACAGTAAAGAGAATTGTTAACGATTATTTTGGAGATAAGATTACTGTTGCCGGCTTAATTACGGGGACAGATTTATATGAGCAGCTTAAAGAATCAGAGCTTGGAGACTGCCTTTTTATTCCTTCGGTTATGCTGAGAGATGGAAATGCAGATCCAGTTTTTCTTGATAATGAAACTGTCGATGGAATTTCAAATAAACTCAAAATCCCAGTAGTGGCATGTGAGGTAGTTGGAAGTTCATTTGTTAATGAGATTATAAAGGTTATTAATTAAACAGGAGAAAAAATGAGACCAATAGTAGCAATAGTTGGAAGACCTAATGTAGGAAAATCTACATTATTTAATAAACTGGTAGGAAAAAGAATATCCATTGTTGAGGATACTCCAGGGGTAACCAGAGATAGAATATACGCTGAAGTAGAATGGCTTAATAATTATTTTACTCTAATAGATACTGGCGGAATTGAGCCTAAATCAGATGAGATAATTTTAAGCAAAATGAGACAACAAGCTCAGCTGGCAATGGATACGGCGCATGTAATTCTTTTTATTGTAGATGTAAAAAATGGACTAACACCTCAAGATCAAGAAATCGCTGTAATGCTTAGAAAAACAAAAAAACCTATACTTTTAGTAGTGAATAAAGTAGATAACCGTGATTTGCCGGATAATTTCTATGATTTTTATGAACTTGGCCTTGGAGAACCTCATCCTATTTCTGGAGTAAATGCCTTAGGTATTGGAGACTTGTTGGATGAGATAATTTCTCATTTTCCTGAAAATCTAGATACTGAATATGCAGAAGACGTAACAAAGGTTGCTATTGTAGGAAAACCTAATGCTGGGAAATCCTCAATTCTTAACAGAATACTTGGTGAAGACAGGGTTATTGTAAGCCCGATAGCAGGAACAACAAGAGATGCCATAGACACTTATAAAGAAATTGCAGGTAAAAAATATTTATTTATTGATACTGCGGGTGTTCGTAAAAGGAATAAAATTGAAGAGAATATAGAGAGATATGCGGTAATAAGATCCTACACTGCTATTGAAAGAGCAGACGTGGTGCTCATGGTAATAGATGCAAACGAAGGTATTTCAGAGCAAGACAGTAAGATTGCAGGAATGGCCCACGATGAAGGTAAATGCATAGTTATTGTAGTAAACAAATGGGATCTTCCAGAAAAAGATAATGATTCTATAAAAAAACATACAAAACAAATCAGAGAAGAACTTCCTTTTATGATGTATGCACCTATAATATTCATATCTGCACTTACAGGTCAGAGATTTGGAAAAATAAAGGATTCAATTGATTACGTTATAGAACAGGCATCAAGAAGAATTCCAACAGGATTGTTAAACGATGTTATTGGGGAAGCGGTAATGCTTAATCAGCCGCCATCTGATAAAGGAAAAAGGCTTAAGGTCTATTATGCAACGCAAGTAGGAGTAAGGCCTCCTACCTTCGCAATATTTGTTAACAATAATGAATTATTCCATTTTTCATATCAAAGGTATCTTGAAAATAAAATAAGGGAAAATTTTGGTTTTGAAGGTACTCCTCTGGTAGTCAAAAGAAGAGAAAAAGGCGAGAGAAAATAGATTCAGGAGAGAAGAAATGTATAATTTAAAGATAATTGTACCATTAATAATCATGTCATATTTTATAGGGAATATTTCTCCTTCAGTTATTATTGGAAGAAAAATTAAAAACATAGATATCAGACAGCATGGTTCAGGAAATGCCGGCACCACAAATGTAATGCGAGTATTAGGAAAAAAAGTTGGGATTACAGTTTTTTTAATGGATCTTTTAAAAGGGGTAATTCCTGCATGTATAGGTTTATATTTCGGTGGAGTTGAGTTGGGTTTTTTATGTGGAATAGCAACAGTGATAGGTCATATATTTCCTTTGATGCTTAAATTCAAAGGCGGTAAAGGAGTGGCCACATCACTTGGAGTTGGGCTTGTGATTGCTCCAGCTCACGCTTTAATTGGACTCTTGATTTTTGCTATAATAGTAATCAGGACAAAGTATATTTCGCTTGGCTCAATTATTGGAACTTTGACTTTTCCGATCCTTCAGATATTTACTACAAATAATATGAATATAGTTATAATTAGTGTGATATTAGGTATGCTTGTAACTTATTCACATAGAGAAAATATCAAAAGATTGATAAATGGTACAGAAAATAAAGTTGGAGACCCAAAAAAATAGGAGGATTTTATGGATAAGATCGCCATATTAGGTTCTGGCAGCTGGGGTACTGCTCTTGGAAAACTCTTAGCGGAAAAAGGAAATAATGTTTTTATATGGGGGAGAAATATTAATGTCATAAATGACATTAATATTAACAAGGAAAATTCTAAATATTTAAAAAATATCAAGCTTCCTGAAAACTTAAATGCAACATCTAATATTGAAGAAGCTCTAAAGAATACATCCATAGTTATTCTGGCAGTGACTTCACAGTCAAACAGGGAAACGTTAAACAAGATAAAAAATTTTATTGATGAGTCTACTATTATAGTCAATGTGTCTAAAGGTCTTGAAATCGGGACAAACAAGAGGACTTCGGAAATCGTACAAGAGATATTGCCAAATAATAAATTTGTTTCCTTATCTGGTCCTTCTCATGCCGAAGAAGTAGCCGTAAACATGCCAACGACAATAGTATCTGCATCAAAATCGAGTGAAGCCATGATAAGAGTACAAGAACTTTTTATAAAGACGTCTGTAAGAGTTTATACAAATTCGGATGTAACAGGTGTTGAACTTGCAGGCGCTTTTAAAAACATCATAGCTTTAGGAATCGGGATAATTGACGGGCTTGGATTTGGAGACAATACTAAAGCAGCGATGATGACCAGAGGTCTTGTTGAAATAGTAAGGCTATCTGTAGAACTTGGTGCTGATGTATCTACATTTTTTGGTTTGGCGGGAATGGGAGATTTGATTGTAACTTGCACATCTCCGCATTCAAGAAATAGAAGAGCGGGTATTTTAATTGGAAAAGGTTATACGCTTGATGAAGTAAAAACTGAAATAAATATGGTTGTAGAAGGTATTAATGCAACTAAAATTGCATATGAACTTTCTAAAAAGCTGGAAATCGATATGCCAATTGTTAATGAAATGTATAAAGTTATATTTGAAAATAGAGAAATTAAAAGCGCCATTGCCAATCTAATGAATAGAGACAAAAAACATGAAAATGAAGAACTCATTAACATTAAGATAGTATAATGCAGGTAATGATATGACAAATCAAAGAAAAAGAATCAAAAAAAAGAAAAAAAGAATAGATTTTAATATAGTAATTATGATAGTTGTATTATTTTGCATATCAGTTTTTGTAATGTACAATTTATATAATATGATTAATATTTCCTCTATAAAAACTATTATTGTTGATATTGGAGAAGTGAGTCGAACTGTAAAAAGAGATATGATTGTTGTTAAAAATGAAAAAGTCTTTTATGCTCCCTCAGATGGTTACTTCGAGTTAATTTATCCTGAAGGGGAGAAAGTAAAAAAAGGACAGGCAATAGCAAAGACTAAAAACCAAAGTGATAGTGTCAATTACAATTATCTAATTGAGCTTATAGACTCAAGGATTGCATCTTTAAAAAACAATTCAGAGGAAAAAAATACAGAAGAAGAATTAAACAAAACAAATAACCGATTGGATTATCTTTATAAAGAAATTCAAAACAGACTAAATACTGGCGAAATAGAGTATATTGATATACTTAAAAAAGAGGTAATTGCTTTGAACAATAAAAAGCAGTATCTTGTTCCTGCTCAAGATGGTCACGTCAAGTCCATTGAAGAGCTTAAGGCTGAAAGAACAGAGTTAAAAAAACAACTTGAAAGCAAAAATTCTTTAGTATATTCTAATTATATTGGGATAGTGACTTCATATTATGACGGCTATGAAGATAAATTTAATATTCGTGATATTAAGAATATTAATGTGTCAGACATTAAATCAGTAAAAGATTCGGAGCCTGTTGACTATAGCATATTGAAATCTAAGGGAGCTCCACTAGGTCGGATTGTCGAAAATTTCAAATGGTATCTTGTGTGTGAGATTACAAAAGAAGATATAGATTATATATATACTGAGAAACTTGTAAATATTTATATAGAAGACATTAAGATAGAAGCCAGGCTCGAAGATTTTCAAAAAGGATCAGACGGTAAATTTGCAGGGTATTTTCGAGTTGAAGATGAAAATTTCAAATTCTATGAAAAAAGAAAATATAATGCAGATATTGAGTATGAATACCAAAAAGGTTTAAAAATACCAAATTCAGCTCTGATAAATAAAGATGGAAAAAATGGTATTTATGTAATAGACAGGACGGGAACTTCGGTTTTCAAAGCGATTGATGAAGTTGGAGCTAAAAATGAAGAGTTTTTTACAATTCCATATGAAGCTACCTATAAAAAAGATTTAACAAAAGTGAATTTATATGACGAGGTTATAATTAACCCCGACAATGTAGTTGAAGGAAGGAAGGTGAAGTAATGAGTATAGAACAAAATTTATCATCAGTCATTGAAAAAATAAGTAATTCGGTAAATAAAAGTAAATTTAATCAAGTCGTTGAGCTTATTGCTGTAACCAAGACTGTAGAGAGTGACAAAATAAATGAAGTTATAGACCTTGGAACAAACAACATAGGTGAAAACAAAGTGCAGGAAATTCAGCGTAAATACTCTGAAATAAACACTGATGTAAACTGGCATTTAATTGGAACTTTACAGACTAATAAAGTAAAATACATTGCAGATAAAATATATATGATCCATTCCTTAGACCGAGTTGAATTAGCTAAAGAAATTGATAAGCAAGCCAAAAAGCACAACCGCACTATTAATTGTCTGATTCAAGTTAAACTATCTGAAGAAGATACCAAGCACGGAACTGAAATCGAAGACGTAATGGAACTGGTAAAGCAAATTGCAAAAGAATATTCAAACATAAAAATTTGTGGTTTGATGGGAATGGCTCCTTATTTTGAGGACAGTGAAAATGCCAGACCCTACTTCAAAAAATTACGATCCATTTTTGACGAAATAAAATCAATGAATATTTCTGGTGTAAATATGCAACACTTGTCAATGGGCATGTCTAATGACTACGAAATAGCTATCGAAGAAGGAGCTACATTCGTAAGAGTAGGGACGGCTATATTTGGAGAACGGGATATAATTAAATAATCTGCAGCCTGGGAACTAATTTTTTGCAAAATATTGATAACAGTGCATATTTGTGATATTATTAATAGAAGTATTATAAGTATATTAATATACAGGAGGATGACTGATGGCAGATAAAGAATCAAAAGGATTATTCTCATTTTTAAAGAAAAATGATGACTACGAAGATGAATATGATTACGATGATGAAGAAGTAGAAGATGGATATGATGAAATGACTCCTTTACCAAAATATCAAACTGGCGGTAAAGTTGTAAATTTAGGTCAGAGTATGGCTTCTGGAGTAAATAGTCAAGTGAAAGTAATGATTTATGAACCAGCAAGTTATGATGAAGACGCACCTGCTATTGTAGACAGCCTTAAAGCTAAAAAGGTTTGTATTGTAAATCTGGAATCAGTCAATGACCCTGAAATTGCAAAGACAATTTTTGATTTTTTAAATGGTGCTATCTATGCTATGGACGGCAGGATAAAGAAAATATCCAAAGGTATTTTTCTGCTTGCCCCTGAAAATACTGATATTGATGGAAACATCAAGAAAGAACTAGAATCTAAAGGTTTTTTCAGATGGCAGTAATAAAAGCCCAATCTTGAATGGAGTAAATAAATGATATATAAGTTAGTAAGTCTTGTTATACAATTTTTTGAAATGGCAATTATAATTAATGCAGTGCTTTCTTGGTTTCCTGTTGATGGACTTTATTCTATAAAAAGTTCTTTGGATAAAATAGTAAGCCCGATATTAAACCCTATACAAAAGCAACTCTACAGATATGTAAACCTTGGCGGTATAGATATATCACCAATAATTGCTTTGGTATTGTTATCAGTTCTAAGAAAAATAGTCTTTTATGTATTGTGGTAGTTAATTATGACAATAATTTTAGATAAAAGTCGACTTGTGAGTCATATTAATGACGATGAGTTAAGATTAACATTGACGAAATCCTTAGATTTGGTAGAATCGGTAATCAAAAATTATGAAATTAGACATACCAAATTTCTTAATCCTTATGAATTAAAGAATTTAATCTCTATCTTAAAAAGAATTGATACTATATCTTATCATGAATCTGGTGGATATGATAAAGCGGAAAGAAAAATCATGTACATTTATCCTGATTATTTTTCGCCAGAAGACATTAAATCTGAAATAAGTATGATAAAAATTACTGGAAATTTTAAATACAGAGAAGTAGGACACAGAGATTATTTGGGAAGTATTATGAGTCTTGGGTTGAGTAGAGAAAACATTGGAGATATATGTATCAATGATGATGGAGTCTACGTGATATTACAGGAAACATTTAAGGATTATCTAATATTTAATATGGAAAAAATTGCAAATGTCCGAGTACAAAAAACGGAGTATGATTTTGCTGATTTCAGGTATGTGGAACCAGAGTATACCCAACATTCGGTGAGTGTATCCTCCTTGAGATTGGACGCCGTATTATCAGCGGCATTTGATATATCGAGAGAAAAATCACAAAATTTAATTAAAAACGAGAATGTTAAAGTTGATTATGAGATGATAAAATCTTCAGCAAAAGCTCCTTCCCCTGAAAGTATAATTTCAGTAAAAGGCTATGGAAGAATAATATTTGTTGATGAAATTTCTTTAACAAAAAAAAATAAAATCAGAATACTGATAAAAAAGTATAGGAAGTGAAAATATGCTAACTCCCTTAGATATAGAAAACAGAGAATTTCGTAAAACAATGAGAGGATATAACGATCAGGAAGTTGACAGATTCATGGATGAAGTCAAACTGGATTATGAAAAAATCTACAAAGAGAATTCTGATTTAAAATTGAAATTAGAGTATCTCAAAGAACAGTTGGAAAGCTATAAAAATTTGGAAAACTCCATAAAAGATACACTTATTATTTCTAAAAAAACAGCTGAAGACATACATATTAATGCTGGAATAGAAAAAGAACTGATAATAAAAGAGGCTCAGGTTAATGCAAAAAACATTATAAGCTCAGCTAATAATGAGGTTGTCAGGATTCAAAATGAATATGAAGATATCCGTAAAGAATTTATACTTTTTAAAAACAAGATGACAACGTTAATGGGTGATGTATCACTGAAATCTGATATACTCGATAAAAAATTTGAACAAACACAGCGTATTAATGTAATAAAAGAAGATATGTTAGATAAAAAAACTAGCATATAAATGCTAAAACAATAAAAATATCTTGATTATTTTGAATTATTCATATAAAATGTTTTTATTAGCACATAAAAACAAAGGCAATGAAAAGACCAGTAGTGATTGAAATTTATTTAAGAGAGCAGGTGGATGGTGCGAATCCTGCATAAAACTATCATGAATATCATCTTTTGGCATAACTCATGAAACGATACCATTGAAAAAATGTGTATTTATTAGTGAGTTACGGTTGGTTTACCGTTATAAAACTATAGAGAGATTGTATAATATAATCTGAACTAGGGTGGTAACACGATGATTCGTCCCTACACATTTATGTGTAGGGATTTTTTAATATTTTTTAATATAAAATATATTAAGAGAAGGAGAAATATATGAAGTTTAATGATTTATATCACGGCCCAGCCGCTGAAGGTGAACAAGCAATAAGGAAGTATTGGGACAATATAGACTTATTACACAGATGTGTTGACGAAAGAGAAGAGGGAGAGTCATTTGTATTTTATGAGGGTCCCCCTACAGCTAATGGTAAGCCAGGCATACACCACGTAATAGCAAGAACACTTAAAGATTATGTCTGCAGATACAGAACAATGCAAGGATATCAGGTAAAAAGAAAAGCTGGATGGGATACCCATGGTTTACCAGTGGAAATAGAAGTTGAAAAAAGATTACATCTGAGTTCTAAACAAGATATTGAAGCATACGGAATAAAAGAATTCAACGAAAAGTGCAGAGAATCAGTATTTGAATATGAAAGCCAATGGAGAGACATGACTGAGAGAATGGCCTACATGATTGATCTGGACAATCCTTATATAACGCTGGATAATGATTTTATAGAAACTGAATGGTGGATACTGGATAAGTATTTTAAAGAAGGCCTTATTTATGAAGGTCATAAAATCTTGCCTTACTGCTCAAGATGCGGAACCGGGCTTGCTTCGCATGAAGTGGCTCAAGGTTATAAAGAAATTAAAAGCAATACTCTTATTGTAAAATTCAAATTAGTAGGCAAAGAAAACGAATATTTCCTTGCTTGGACAACTACTCCTTGGACACTTGCCTCAAACGTTGCACTTGCAGTTTCTCCTAAAGAGGTATACCTTAAAGTAAAACAGAACAATGACATATACTATGTTTCAAAAACTTTAGCCAACAAGGTATTAGGAGAAGAATTTGAAGTACTTGAAGAAATTGAAGGTAAAAACCTGGAGTATCTGGAGTATGAGCAGTTAATGGATTTTGTAAAACCAGACAAAAAAGCTTTTTATGTTGTGCTTGGTGATTATGTAACGACTGAAGATGGTACAGGTATAGTTCATACAGCGCCTGCATTTGGTGAAGATGACTATAATGTCGGTAGAAAATATGATCTTCCAGTTCTTCAGCCTGTAGGTGAAGATGGCAAATATACTGCAACTCCATGGGCTGGAAGATTTGTTATGGAAGATGGTCTGGACGTAGATATTATAAAATATCTTGCAGCTAAAAATCAGATATACAAAAAAGAAAAAATGGATCATAATTATCCTCACTGCTGGAGATGTCAGACACCTTTACTTTATTATGCAAAACCAAGTTATTATATTGAAGTGACAAAATATAAGGATAAAATGATTGAAAACAATAATACTGTAAACTGGTTCCCAGCGCATGTCGGAGAAAAGCGTTTTGGTAACTGGCTTGAAAATCTTAATGACTGGGCAATATCCAGATCAAGATACTGGGGAACACCTCTTAATATATGGACTTGTAGCTGTGGACATAAGACATCCATAGGTTCAAGGCAAGAATTGGCCGAAAAAGCAATAGAAAATGTAGATCCAGAAACCATAGAGCTCCATAGACCTTATGTTGATGATGTGCATATAAAGTGTGACCAATGCGGCGAAACCATGGAAAGAGTAAAAGATGTTATTGACTGCTGGTTTGACTCTGGTTCTATGCCATTTGCTCAGCATCATTATCCATTTGAAAATAAAGAAAATTTTGATCAACTCTTCCCAGCAAATTATATCTGCGAAGGAATAGATCAAACTAGAGGCTGGTTCTATTCTTTACTTGCGATTTCAACATTCGTTACTGGCAAAGCTCCATATAAAAATGTACTGGTTAATGACCTTATCTTGGATAAAGATGGTAAAAAAATGTCTAAATCAAGAGGAAATACAGTAGATCCTTTTGAAATGTTTGATAAGTATGGAGCTGATGTTTTAAGATGGTATCTACTTTATGTTTCTCCACCTTGGGTACCAACAAAATTTGACGTAGATGGATTAAAAGAAGTACAAAGTAAATTCTTTGGAACAATGAAAAATGTATACAATTTCTTTGTACTCTATGCAAATACTGACAATATAGACCCAAAAGAATTTTTTGTGGAATATGCACAAAGGCCAGAGCTCGATAGATGGATGCTTTCTAAATTTAACAACCTTAAAGATTTGGTTTCAACTGAGCTTGAGTTATATGAAGTAACAAAGGTAATCAGATCAATCCAGGACTTTGTAAACGAGGATTTGTCAAACTGGTATATAAGAAGATCAAGAAGAAGATTCTGGTCAACCGAACTTACAGAGGACAAGAAATCAGTATACAACACGACCTACGAGATACTTGTAGGAATTGCGCAGATGGTAGCGCCATTTGCCCCTTATCTTTCTGAAGAAATTTACAGAAATCTTACTGGAGAAGACTCTGTGCACTTAAGTTATTATCCTGAGTGTAACAAAGATCTAATAGACCCTTCTTTAGAAGAAAAAATGGATCTTGTGAAAAATCTTGTGACACTGGGAAGAGCGTCCAGAGAAGCTGTAAAAATAAAAGTAAGACAGCCTATTGCAAAAGTGTTTATTGATGCTAAGCTTGAGTCTATAATGGGAGATTTGACTTCGTTGATAGAAGAAGAACTCAATGCAAAAGAAGTGGTTTATTCAAGTAATCTTAATGAATATATAGACTATTCTCTAAAACCGAATTTTGCAATTTTAGGAAAACAGTTAGGTGCAAAACTTAAGTTATTCTCTTCACAACTTGCAAAACTAGATCCTAAAGATACTGTGGAAAAACTAGAATCAGGAGAAACTATTGGTTTTGACCTTGATGGAGAAGTGTTTAATGTTTCAAAAGAAGATGTACTAATTAATATATCTGCAAAAGAAGGATTTGATGTAGCTACTGAAAATAATTTATTTATCATACTAGATACAAACCTTACAGAAGAATTGATAAACGAAGGATTTGCAAGAGAATGCATCTCAAAAGTTCAACAAATGAGAAAAAATAAAGATTTTCAAATGATGGATAATATTATAATAAATATTACAGGAACTGAAAAATTGATGAATGCAGTAAATCTACATTTAGAATATATTAAAGATGAGACTCTTGCTGTTGAAATAAACAATCAGGAAACAGAAGAAATGGCAGAAGACGTTCTAAACGGTGAAAATGTAAAAATAGGGATAAAAAAAGCATAATTATTAATATTAAAAAAAGCAGATTCTCTTAAAACTTGAATCTGCTTTTTTTAAAAGAAAATATAAAACGGCCAATTGTATAATCAAGTTGAACTAGTTTGAAAATTTGTATAAAAAAACCCATAGTGATCATTTCTGTGTTACGATAATTTCACCACAAAACATCGTCAGAAAGGATAATCACTATGGACTATACTAACTATAACACAGATTTTCGCAAGCATAAACACTTAAATGACTTCGAACGACATTCGATACAAATTCGACTTACAGAGGGCTGGTCTCCTTACAAAATTGCAAAATCGCTCGATAGAGCTCAAAATACAATCCTCAATGAAATACGTAAAGGGACTGTATCACAGTTAAAACACGGCAAAAAAATTGAACTGTATTTTTCAGATGCTGGTAAATCTATATACGAAAAAAATAGAAGGAATTGTGGACCAAAATTCCGACGTCTAATATGCAGTGATTTCATTGATTATGTCTGCGAAAAAATCAAAAATGATTCTTGGTCTGTTGACGCTTGTGTTGGTGAAGCTAAGTTAAATTCGAAGTTTCATAGGTCT
>NZ_AUID01000028.1 GCF_000423525.1 Proteocatella sphenisci DSM 23131
AGAAATAAGAATGGTTACAGACATAATTTCGAGGTATACTCTTGCAAGAATTGCAGCGGTTGTGAGTTTAAGCCTCACTGCTTGTATAAATACAATGAAGAAAAAGATATCCACAAAAACAAAGTTATGAAGATAAATCTACTTTGGGAAACATTAAAGTCAGAGTCTAATAATAATATCCAAAGTGAAAAAGGTATATTTTATCGTCAGATACGTTCTATCCAGACCGAAGGTCATTTTGGAGACATAAAAGAAAATGATAATTTCAGAAGATTTAACCATCGTACATCTGAAAAAGTATACAAAGAATTTCTTTTATACGCTGTAGGAAGAAATTTAAATAAATATTAAGTTAAACAAAAAAATCCCAAATTATTCGGTTATCTACATTTTTGTAGATGTTGAATAATCTGGGATTTTTAATTATTTAAGTGCAGGTGTCAAAAAACGTTGTTTTCCGACAGCCCCTGAAGCAGAACTTTATTTTATTTCTACACTTTCTTTACAAGCAGGGTCACTGATTCTATATGCATTGAGTGAGGGAACATATCTACTCCCTGTACTTTTTCCATCTTATAGCCGTGATGTGAAAGTATCTCTATGTCTCTTGCAAGTGTTGACGGGTTGCATGAGATGTATACTATTTTCTCTACGTTCATTTCAGCTATTGTTTTTAGGACGATTTCTTCGCAGCCTTTTCTCGGTGGATCTACTACTACTACATCGGCTCTTATGCCTTCTTCGTAAAGTTTTGGAAGTACTTCTTCGGCTTTACCGCAAAGGAATTCTGCATTGCTCAGCTTGTTTATTTCTGCATTTCGCTTTGCATCTTCAATAGATTCTTCCAAGACTTCTATTCCTATAACTTTCTTAGCTTTTTGAGCAAGGAAAAGAGATATCGTACCGATTCCGCAGTATACGTCTACTACGGTCTTTGTGCTGTCTATATCTGCAAATTCAAGCGCTTTTGAATAAAGCACGTCTGTCTGAACTGGGTTTACCTGATAGAATGAATTTGGAGATATTTCAAACACAAGATCGTGAAGCTTGTCTGTTATAGTTCCTGTTCCGTAAAGTACGAAGTTTTTATGTCCAAGTATTACATTTGTCTGTTTTGAATTGATATTTTGAACTACGGTAGTAAGCCCTGGTACTTCTTTTTTAAGCATCGATACCAACTGGTCATTGTTCTTAAGAATTTTCCCTTTTGTAACTATGACTACCATAACTTCACCTGTCTTGAAGCCTACTTTTGTAACGATTCTTTTTATATTACCTTCGTTTGTCTTTTCGTCATAGATTGTTATCTCATTTTTTGCTATATATTCTTTTACTACTTTGAGTATCTTGTCGTTTATTGGGTCTTGGATATGACAGGTATCAAATGGTATTACATTATGGCTGAATTTCTTGTAAAATCCTATCTGAAGGTTTCCCTTGCTGTCTATTTCCAGTGGAAATTGGGCCTTGTTTCTATAGTTATATGGGTCTTCCATTCCTATTATAGGAAGCAGATTAGGGTTTTCTATTTTTCCTATTCTTACAAGGCTTTGTCTTAGCTGGTCTGATTTCATCTCGAGCTGTTTTTTGTAGTCCATGTGCATTATCTGACATCCGCCGCATATTCCTGAAAGTTCGCATCTTGGTGTAACTCTGTCTTCGCTTGGGGTTACTATTTCTACAAGATCGGCTACTGCATAGTTTTTCTTGGAAAGCGTAATTCTTCCTTTTACTAAATCTCCTTTTACTGCTCCGTCTACAAATACGGTAAAGCCGTCAGTTTTTCCTATGGCCTCGCCTTTGTTTCCCATATCTACTATTTGAATTTCATAAATCTCATCTTTTTTCAGCATTTTTTCTCCTAATTGGTTTTTAGTGTTTCTATAAGTTTTGTGAGGTCATTCTCATCAAAATCGTATTTTTTGTTGCAAAAATGGCACTGTATCTCTGCTTTTTTATCTTCGTGAAGTATTTCTTCAAGGTCTTTAATTCCTATGCTTATGAGTGCTTTTTCCATTCTTTCTCTGCTGCAGTCGCATTCAAGCTTTACTTCGATGGTCTCATTTATTAATGGATCCATACCATCAAGCAGTATCTCGACTAGCTTTTCCGGTGAGTGGCCTTCGTCTATGAGATGTGAAACTGACTTTATCTTTGCAAGATTTGTTTCAAGTTTTACTATCTGCTCTTCTGTTGCATCTGGCATAAGCTGAATTATAAATCCTCCAGCTGATTTTACGCTGAGGTCTTTATCTACAAGTACTCCTAGTGCTATGGCTGATGGCTGCTGCTCTGAGTATGCATAATATGCTGTAAGGTCTTCTGCCACTTCTCCGCTTACAAGGTCTATCTGCCCTATATATGGATCTTTTAGACCAAAGTCTCTCATGACTATAAGGTTTCCATTTTTCCCTATGGCCCCTGATACATCCAGTTTTCCATCTGTTTCTCTTATAGGCAGATCTACATATGGATTTACGGGGTATGCCTTTACTGTACCTTTTGAATTTGCGACGCATGTGATGTTTTTTATCTCTCCGTCACCTTTTATGACAAGTGTCAGTTTGTCATTATCGCCTTTCATCATAACGCCCATCATGGATGCTGCAGTTATCATTCTTCCTAGTGCTGCGGTAACTACGGGTGAGGTATCATGTATTTTTCTTGCTTCTTCTACCATATCTGTTGAGTCTATTGCAAACATTCTTATTGCGTAATCTCCGCTGATTGCTCTTACTATTTTTCCCATGAAAATTTCCTTTCGTATTTATTTTACTATTTTCTGCAGCTGAAAAATATCCTCTGCGAATTGTTGTTGTAGCCTTCTTCTTTTTCAAAATCTGCATATACTTTTATATTTTCATACCCGATTTTTTGAAGCAGTTCTTTTATTTCTTCTGCAGTGTAGGCTTTTTGTATATGGGTCTCACTGAACCTTTTATACTCTTTTTCGCTTTTTTCAAAAAAGTTTATCTCCATATTGATAAGCTTCTGCTCTTTATCATAAAAATTTTCCCAAAGATACACCATATCATCAAAGCTTTCGCCGTAGGTATTGTTTCCCAGCACTTTTTCAAGTTTGTACTGCGAGCTTATGTCAAATACCAGCTGTCCACCTTTTTTTATCCTTGGGTAGAGATATGTCAGTACGTGCTCTATATCTTTTATATCAGTCATATAATTGAAGGTGTCATTGGCACTTATGACTGTATCTATTTCATATACTTCAAAGTCTATCTCTCTAAGGTCCTGCTGAATGTAAATTATATTATTCCCAAATTCCTCGGTTTTTTCTTCGGCTATTTCAAGCATTTCTTCGGAGTAGTCTATACCTACCACCTCATAACCTTTTTCCAGAAGTTTTTCTGTAACGTTTCCGCTTCCGCATCCCAGCTCGAGGATGTTTTGAGGCTTTGGTCCCTGCTCTAGTATAAGAGACTCTATATATGATGCCCACATCTCATAATCCACATTGACCATAAGCTGGTCATATATTTGAGAAAGTACGCTGTATTGCATGGTTTCCCTCTTTTCATGTTTCTTTATTTCATATTCTGTATTATAATATACTCTGAGCTAATATTATACACTAAAAAGGAGTAAAAATGAATAATAGATTAGGTGAAGAAAATATTAATAAATTGCTTTGGGAACTAAGTATCCCCGCTATACTCGGAATGCTGAGTGGGGCTATTTTTAATATTGTAGACAGAATTTATGTAGGAAGGATTGACCCGCTTGCGCTTACTGGGGTTGGAATAACCATGCCTGTACAGATACTTCATATGTCTCTGGTACTGCTTGTTGGGGTCGGAACCTCCACGTTGATTTCTATAAGGCTTGGGGAAGGAAAAAAAGATGAGGCTGAGGAAATACTTTTTCTGGCATTGAAATATATAGTTATTGCCATGATCCTATTTGCAGGTTTTTATATTGTTTTTGAAGATGCCATTCTTGGCATGCTTTCTATCTCTGAAGCAACCATGCCCTATGCAAAATCCTATATTGAAATAATAATTATAGGTGCAATAGTAGGAATTCCTGGATACTGCCTGAACAATTCTTTGCGTGCTATTGGAAAGGCCCGCATTTCGATGAATATTATACTATTCACTTCTGTTCTTAATATAATTCTTGATCCAATTTTTATATTTGTGCTGGATATGGGTATTGCCGGAGCAGCTATAGCTACTGTGATTTCGCAGACTGTACTCACAGTTTATGTAATCTACATGTTTGTAAAGGGTAAGGATTTTGCGATAAATCTTAAGTTCACAAAAATACATGGTGAAGCCAAACTTTTCTCACAGATTATGAGGAATGGATCTCCTACATTTTTAGTTCAGGTACTTGCCAGTTTTGTGAGTATATTCATCAACTGGAGTTTCCTGAAATACGGAACAGACCTTGATATTGCATCAGTTACCATCATGTCTACTATATTTAGTTTCTATCATATGATTGTATTTGGTATAGTTCAGGGTAACCAGCCAATATGTGGATATAACTGGGGAGCAAGAAAATACGACAGGGTTGCTCATTCACTGAGGTTATCTCTGATTTATTCTTTTGTACTTTCTATATTCCTGTTTGCTATGATTCAGTTTTTCCCGTTCATTGTGGTTAGACTGTTTACCGATGATCCAAATCTGATAAGTCTTACATCTGGAGCTATACGTGTTTATCTCAGCATGCTGCCTCTTGTAGGTCTTCAGACAATAAGTGCTCAATATTTCCAGTCAGTTGGAAAACCAAGACTTTCGAGTATACTGTCATTTCTGAGATATGGAGTAATCGTGGTTCCTTCTATCCTTATAATGGCTCCTATATTTGGAGTAGATGGTATATATATGAGTAATGCTGTATCAGACTGCATTGCATCGGTTATCGCAATAGTGTTTATAGCGGCAGAACTAAAAAATCTATCCAGACTTCATCATGCATCGCTTAATCATAAAGCTTTAGCTGATATTTAGAAATTTAAAAATTAAAATACCTGCAGATTCTTATATCAGATTCTGCAGGTATTTTTGAATTTTTTATCTGTGTTTATACTATAACATCATATCCCTGGTCTTCTATTTCATTTTTAAGAGTGTCAAAGCTTACAATATCAGCGTGATCTACTGTTACAGTTTTCGCTTCTAGATCAACTACTACGGAAGATACTCCTTCGATTGCTGAAAGAACTTTTGTTACCCTGTCTTCACAATGAGAACACATCATACCTTCTACTTTTATAACTGTTTTCATATAATTCCTCCTTTAAATTTTTCAGAGAATACATTTTGTACGTCTTTATTACTACAATTGTACCACTTTTTCAGATTTGCTACAATGAATACCTTCTACTTAAAATCAAATGGTTTGAGCAGTTTTTTAACGTTTATCAGCTTTCCATCTTCGTCCATGACTTCAACGTCTGCATACAGCCATCCCTCAATATTTGTAACATCTGCTCCATACTGAGCTATAAACTCAGGATCGAGTACGAAAACTATATCCTTGTCATTTGAATCTATTTTCTGTGCCCATTCAAACATATTTCCATTTCCAAGCTTTATCCCAAAGTGATCCATTGGGGCATGATATCCTACTGAATCTCTTGCATTTTTCACATAGCTGTTGAATTCTTCAGACGGGCCGTTTTCTTTATCTTGATATCCCGGCATTTCTACTGATATTACAAGGTTCCCATCAATCAGGATTTCTGGAGCGAGTTTGTCTTTATCCAGTCCGGCATCTATAAAGGGCTGGGCATCTACACTTATGCCTGTGTTTTTCCCCCAGAAAAATTTGGAGCTCCCGTCTGATGCTGTGAGAATATACGATGTAAAATCACTTCTAAGTGAATCTTCTTTCTGTGTCTGTGTTATAACTTTCTGCTGACTTTCTAATATTTTTTCAAAACTGGCCTGAGCATTGTTTCCAAGTACATCTGTCTGTTGACATCCAGAAAGGACGATTATAGATATTAGTGAAACTGCCGCAATTTTTGATTTTTTCTTCATTGGATTTCCCCTTCTTTTTTATGTCTATATTTTTCTAATCTGATACCTTGAATCGTCTCAATCTAAGTGCATTTGAAAGTACTGAGACTGAGCTAAGTGACATGGCTGCTGCTGCAAATATAGGGTTAAGCAGTGGTCCTCCAAATATATGAAGCACTCCTGCAGCCAGTGGTATGCCTGCTACATTGTATGCAAATGCCCAGAACAGATTCTGTTTTATGTTTTTTATGGTGCTCTTTGACAGCTGTATTGCGGTCACTACATCCATAAGTTCACTGTGCATGAGGACTATGTCTGCAGATTCAATTGCCACATCGGTTCCCGAACCTATCGCTATTCCGATGTCTGACTGTACAAGTGCTGGTGCGTCGTTGATGCCGTCGCCTACCATTGCCACGCATCGTCCTTCCTCTTGAAATTTTTTAACTTCGCCTGATTTATCTTGTAGAAGTACTTCGGACAATACTCTTGTTATTCCTACTTCTTTTGCTATGGCCTCTGCGGTGTACCTGTTGTCGCCTGTAATCATTGCAACTTCTATTCCCATATCCATAAGTTTTTTTACTGCCTTTGCACTGCCTGGCTTTACAACGTCTGCTACTGCTATTATTCCTGCGAGCTTGTTTTCTACTGCTATATACATAGGAGTTTTTCCCTGTCCCGCGAGTCTTTCTGCTTCATCTTTTACTTTTTCTATCTGTATATTATTTGACTGCATAAGACGTAGATTTCCAATTAGAAGCTGATTGCCGTTTACTCTTGCAACTATGCCGTTACCGGTTATTGACTCGAATTCTTCTATAGGATACAGCTCCATGTTTTTTTGAGTGGCACTCTTCACTATAGCTTCGCCAAGCGGGTGCTCGCTTCCTTTTTCTGCTGATGCAGTTATTCTAAGAAGGCTGTCTTTGCCTATTTCTCCTACTGTTATTATATCTGTTACCGTCGGTTTTCCTTCAGTTATTGTGCCTGTCTTGTCAAATATTATATTGTCTATCTTGTGAGTCATCTCGAGCGCTTCTCCGCCTTTTATAAGGATTCCTTTTTCAGCGCCTTTGCCTGTTCCTACCATTATTGCTGTAGGAGTCGCCAGTCCAAGAGCGCATGGGCAGGCAATTACGAGAACTGATATGAAGATTGTAAGAGAAAAATTGAGTGTTTCTCCACTTAACATCCAGAGTGCAAATGAAGCGAGCGCTATAATAAACACAGTTGGTACAAAATAACCTGATACTATATCCGCCAGCTGGGCTATTGGAGCCTTGGACTGCTGAGCGTCTTCAATGAGTTTTATTATCTGGGCAAGTGCTGTGTTGTCTCCAACTTTAGTTGCTCTGAATCTTATCAGACCATTTTTGTTTATGGTGGCTGCAAATACTTTATCTCCCGTTTTTTTGTCTACTGGCATGCTTTCTCCTGTAAGCATGGATTCATCTATTGATGTAAATCCTTCTGTAATTTCTCCATCTACGGGAATCTTTGCTCCTGGTTTTGCAAGGACTATGTCGTTTTCTTGAACCTCATCTATATGGATTTCGATTTCTTTTCCATTTTTAATAATGATTGCAGTTTTTGGAGCAAGTCCCATCAGCTTTTTTATTGCCTCTGATGTTCTTCCCTTTGAAACGGCTTCCATTGATTTCCCAAGGAGTATAAGGGTAATTATAACTCCTGCTGTTTCAAAATAAAGTCCTTCTACGAATCCCATATTGCCCTGCGTAATCTGCCACGTTGAGTAAAGACTGTACACAAGGGCTGCAGTAGTTCCCATTGCAATAAGGCTGTCCATATTTGGACTTTTCATCCTTATAGCGCGAAATCCTACTACATAGAATCTGTTGCCGGCTATAAGCACTGGTATTGTAAGCAGTATCTGAACCAGAGCAAAATTGAGCGGATAATTCATTGGTTCAAGATACTTTGGTATTGGCAGGAAGCTGAGAAAACTTAGCATCGACCCCATCGATATATACAGGAGTGGCAGCGAAAACACAGCCGAAACTATAAACTTAGTCCAGAGCAGCTTTATATCTCTTTCTTTCTTTTTTCTGTCTTCGTCTGCTTGAATGCTGCCTTCTTTTATTTCTGACCATCCAAAGCCTGCTTTTTCCACAGCGATTTTTATCTTTTCCACATCTACAACGTCTTCATCTATATATGCCGAAAGTCTTTCTGTGGTAAGATTTACAATCACGCTTTCAATTCCCTCTATTTTTGAGACGACTTTTTCTATTCTTGCTGAGCAGGCTGCGCATGTCATTCCTGATATTTTTAAGACTTCTCTTCTCATGATTTCCTCTTTCTGTACCCTATATTTTTAACTGTTAAATCCTGCAGCGCAGCATCCTCCTGGAGCTGCTGCAGCGCCTTGGAATTCTTTATCCGAAGCAGTATCTTTATCTGTTATCCCTGCAGAAAGGTCATCTACAACTGTTATAGAGCTTCTTATCATCCCCATCCAGCAGCTGTAGCCGAATTTTCCGGTTTCACCAGGTGTGAATTCTAAAACATTCTCCCCTGGTTGTAATTTTATGTCAAGTCCATACTCAGGAACTATTATCTCATTATTACAGCCATTGAGATTTTCTTTATCTACATTTATAATCCACTTTACCGGAACTCCCTTTTGAACAACTATAGGCTCATAGCTCCCTGGCCCAACCTGCATTGTAACCGTCTGGATTCCATTTTCAATTACCGTACCTGAAGTGTCTATGGCATTTGAATCCTGCGCAAACCCTGTACCAGAAAGGCTCATCCCGCTTTGAAACATAAATATTCCAAGTGCAATAACTAAAACTCCACTTACTGTTATCATTCTTTTTTTGAATTTTTTACTTAACATAGTACTCACTACTCCTAATCCGAACATCAATGGAAATGTACCAATACTGAATATGAACATAGATATGGCTCCCTGCAGAGCAGATCCTGTTGAAAGTGCATAAAGCTGCATGGTCTGGAGTGGCCCACACGGCATCAGACCGTTTAAAAGCCCTACATAAAATGGTGCGTGAGAGCTTTGCTTTGAGCCGATATGCCTGGAAAGCCTGTCTGAAATGAATTTTGGCATCCTGGGATTGAATTTTTTAAGTCCCGGGATTATATTTAGCGTGTTAATACCCATTATTATCATAAACACTGCTGCCAAGATAAGAACCACTCCTCTAGCTGCCCCAGAAAAACTTATTACCGAACCTATCGCTCCTGCAATTCCTCCGATAATTGTATATGAGACTACTCTGCCAAGGTTATATTTTAATCCTGGCATTACTGATGAAGTCTTTTTTTGTTCTTCCAGCAGCGGGGTATGTCTTGAAACGCTCTGAGAAAGGTTGATGCCCCCGCACATCGCGATGCAATGTACAGACGTGAGCAGTCCAATTACAAACAGGGCCGCGTAGCTCATGCCTGCCTGAGCTGTTGGAAAACTGTTGAATATATATATAAGGCCTGTAAATCTTGCCACCAGATATATCGCAGCCATTATCACTGCAATCAGGGCTATCTCAGAAAGTCTTGACACAAGGTTATCTTCGCCTGTCGTGTAGCCCATATGATCAAGAGCTTTTTTTATCTCAACTATTGATACCAGCTCGCTCGCATATTCTATCGTTGCCGATGATAATTCGTAGCTTGCTTTTACGTCCTTTATGCCATCCATTCTTCCCAGCCTTGATTCTATTCTTTTTTCGCAGCCGCTGCAGGTCATATTTCCAATCTTCAGTTTTACAGTCTGGGTTTGCATATCCTCATCTCCATTCGCATAATCTTATTTTATGTACAGATTTTATCATTTTATTGTGTAGATTGTATGAAGATTAAAAAAAACCTCTGAGAATTTTCTCAAAGGTTTAGTTCTATTGTAAATTCAGTCCCTTTTCCAGGTTCGCTCTGCACATCTATCTTGCCTGCGTGTGCGGTTATTATTGATTTTACTATTGAAAGCCCTATACCTGAGCCCCCCGTGTTCCTGTTTCTTGACTCGTCACTTCTGTAAAGATATTCAAAGATATCTGGAAGGTCTTTTCTGGAAATCCCTATTCCTGTGTCGCTTATCTTTATCTCTAGTATATTTTCTTTTTTACTGAAGCTTATTTTTATAGTTCCGGAGTCTGTATATTTTACAGCATTTGAAATAAGATTTACAAATACCTGACTCATCTTATCTTTGTCTGCTATTATTTCCTGAGGCTCTTCGTTGAACTCAAAACTGATATTTTTTCGCTTTGTCTCTCCTTCAAACGTCTTTATAATATTTTCTACAAGAGAATTGAGGCTGAAGCTTTCCATATTCAGTATGAGATTCTCGCTTTCTATCTCTACCAGTTTGTCTATATCTGATACCATCCTCGTGAGCCTGTTTATCTCATCGAGGCAGCCCTCAAGCCTGGAGTTTTCTGTTTCCAAAACACCATCAATCATACCCTCCATATTTATGCGAAGTGATGTGAGAGGGGTCCTGAATTCATGAGCAAAATCTCCTGCCATTCTTTTTTTGATTTTTTGCTGGATCTCAAGATTGTTTGCAAGATTATTGACACTTCCCACAAGATCATTAAGCTCAAGAATATCAGAATCACACTTTATACGTTCATGATATTTTCCTCTGCCTATCTCAGAAGTTTGTTGTATAACATTTTCTAATGGTTTTGAAATCCTTTTCGCCATTACATATCCCAAAAATGCCGCAATAAGAAGAAATATAGCTGCAACTATAAAGAACATGTGATTAAGCATGTCAATAAATTCCAAGTCTTGGGTGTTGTAATAAAAAGGCCCGTAATACCCAAGCACTGCGGTTCCATATGTGACTTCCCCGTTTGTTATCTGATAGGTCTTTTCTGTATATTCTCCACTCCAGTTGGGATACCTTTCAACCATTGTCTGTTCCATTGCTGAAATCATGTTATCGCACTCCATGCTGTTCAGGCAACTCATGCAAAATAGTTCTTCCCCCTTTGTATCATTTACCATAAGGACGATGCCTCTGTCCAGGGAATTTTGACCCAGTACGGCCAGAAATTCTTCGTCAGCTGCTCCTTTTTGTGCAAATTCTTTTGATATCTGATTTACTATTTCCAGATTTAAATTCTCCTGACTTTGAGTCACATATTTCTGAAACTGACGCTCCAACATGAAATTGGAGGTGATTAAAAGTGATAATACTATAAAACTCGATATCATGACGTAGGATAGTATCAGCTTTACTTTCATAGAAATTTTCATCTATTTCCTCTTCTTATCTTAATATTAAACACCAAATTTATATCCAATTCCTCTTACTGTAAGGATATATTGAGGACTTGAGGTGTCTGTTTCTATTTTGCTCCTCAGATTTTTTATGTGCGAATCTACAATTCTGTCATATCCTTCATAATCTTCTCCAAGGGTTATACTTATGAGTTCTTCTCTTGTGAAGGTCATGTTTGGATGTTTTATAAGCGCGAGGAGTATACTGTACTCACTTGGTGTCAGGTTTACTGCGACGCCATTTTTTCTTACGGTCGAAGAACTGATATCTATTTCAAGATCTGAATCATTCCAACTCATCTTGTTAAAAAGATGGGTGTTTTCGCTGGTTCTTCTTAAAATTGCGGCTACTCTGGCGACAAGTTCTCTAGGGCTGAAAGGCTTGCTGATATAGTCGTCCGCTCCAATATCGAGCCCCTGGACTCTGTCATTTTCTGTGACTTTTGCAGTAAGCATTATCACAGGAGTCCTTGAGCTTCTTCTGATGTGTCTGCATATTTCTTCTCCTGATATCTCAGGAAGCATAAGATCGAGTATTACAAGATCGGGAGATTTCTTTTCAAACATATCTATGGCATCTCTTCCATTTAGTGCCTTAAAAGTCTCGTAACCGGAGTTTTTGAGATATGCTTCTATCGCTTCTGCTATTTTCTCTTCGTCTTCGACAATCAGTATTTTTTTTGATTCTACCATATTTTTCTCCTTGATACTTACTTTATTTTTTAGAAACTGTTATTGCAGTAGTCATGGTTCCATTTACGTTGAGCATGGTTCTTCCCATATCGAGGATAGGGTCTATTGCAATTATTCCTCCAAGAAGCGGGAAATATTCTCCCATTCCCATACCAGAAAGTGTAAGTGCCAGTGCAATTGTCGCCGTCCCCGGAATACCAGCTATCCCAAGTGAACTTATCGCTATTACTATAAGAAGCATTACATAAAAAGAAATGTCCATCTGTATTCCAGTCATATTGGCAACTGTCACTACAGCCAGTGCTGGATAGATTCCTGCGCAACCGTTCATTCCCATGTTTGCTCCCAGGCTTCCTGCAAGAGTTGCTGTTCCTTCATCAAGCTTGAATTTCTCTATTAAAGTCTCTATTGTTACAGGAAGAGTTCCCAGGCTTGATCTGGATGTGAAGGCCAGTGCGATTGGCGCGAATGCATCTTTAAGATATCTTACCGGATTTATCCCATTTAAGGCTATAATTATAAGATGTATTATAAACATAATTACTACACTTGTATACAGTGCCATCATAAAATCAAGTACAAGTACAACCGAAGACAGTCCATTGCTTGCAATGGTATTTGCCAGCAGCGCTGTAACTGCATAGGGCATAAGCTTTATTATAGTCATGGCAATGCTGCTTATAACACTATACGCGCCTTCTATTAATTTTATAACAGTCTCTACCTTATCATGATTTTTAGTGTTTATCCTTCTGGTCGCAAATCCTGTAAATGCTGCAAATATTATTACCCCTACCACATTACCATTTACCATTGCCGCAAATGGATTTGAAGGTATAAGATCTCTGAGAGTTTTTACAATGGTTGTCACTTCTCTGAGTTGCAGATCTGGATTTGAAGCAAGCTGCATACCTGAGCCAAGATTGAATATGTTTCCTACAGCGATTCCTGTAATCGCTGCGAGAATAGTTGTCAGAATAAGCATGGTTAAGGTTTTTGCAGTAAGCTTTCCAAGGTCTTTTCCCTTCATATTAATAATCACCCTGACAATCGAAAGGAATACTATTGGCACTACTATCATCTTGAGAAGGTCCATGAATCCATTTCCAAAAAATCCATACCATGAAGTCACTTCTTTTACCCATGATATATCCGATGGCTTATCGGGAAACCCGGCAGCAAACTGTATTGCTCCGCCTATTATAAGTCCCATTAAGATTGATGTCAGCATTCTTAACGTAAAGTTGATTTTTTTGCCCTGCAGCTTCCAGTTGACGTAGAAGGTAGCAAAGAGCACCAATAAAAATAATACCGTTTTGAAACTTCCAATTAATAAATACTCTGATAAAAATGTATTTTGCATAAACTCCTCTTTTCTTACTATTATCATATGTTTACTATGTTTATTATTTTATGCTATTTCATAATACCTGTCAATAGTATTTTTCTCAGAAAAAGACCGCATCATAAGATACGGCCCTTTCCGGATTTATTACATTAATGGGGGTGTTCGTTTGTTGGGAAATAGTTGCTTTAGCCTCCTCCTACTGGCGGAAAGAGTGCGAGTACATCTTCATCTTTTAGTTCTTTGTCCAGCTTGGAGTGCATGCCATTAACGAGACATATGGCTACTTCTTCGTGAGGTATCTTGAGATAATCCAGTACTTGCGAAACTTCTGAAAAATTTTGCGGATCCAGATACTGGATTTTTTCTCGCCCTTCTCTGAAGGTTGCAAAAAGTCTTACTTCTATCATTGATTTCCTCCTGATATCCTTTGATACATCTTAAAGTCCAAGACGTTTTATGGTTTCTTCTGTTGGGAATGCATTTACCCAGCCACGTACAGCGTAGTATTCAGGGAGTGTTATACCAATTTTACTTATTTCTCCCTTTGAAGGTCCATTTGATATAGGTTCCTCAGTAAGACGTTTTGGAAGGCTGTCATCTTCAGGCTTCATTCCTGCATCTTTATTAAACATACGCTCTATATTGTAAATTCTTTCTCCTGTTTCAAGCAGTGATTCTACTGTGTGCTCTGTTCCTGTTCCTGCATTAAGCATAGCCGCATATTCAGGTGCTCCCATTGCGAATGATGTAAACAGACACATTCCCATGGAGTCAATTACTGCAGTAAGATCCTGGAATATCTTTGCCCAAACGGCTTTTCCTTCTGTAGCTAGTCTGTCAAGTTGTTCTGGCATACCAAGGACTTCTGGAGATATTAAATACCCTCTAACGTGGCAGCCTCCTCTGTTGCTTGTTGCATAGGTTATTCCCATGCCTTGTATTGCACGTGCATCATAAGCAGGCATTTCCTGTTTTTTAACTGACATGGAAATTTCTGGATGACCATAGTATTCACAAAGTCTGTATGAACCTTCTGACATGAGTTTTCCAAGTTTTGTTTCACAGGCTCCCATGCGTTTTGTCCACTCAACTATAGCCTCGCTGCTTCCCCATACCAGGGGCACGCCTTCGCATTCTTCTTCTTTGATGTAACCTTTCTGATAAAGTTCCATTGCTGCTGCTATTGTACAAGGAGCTGATATAGCATCCATACCATATTCATTACACCAGTAGTTTGCTTCTGATATTGCCTTAAGATCTGAAATTCCACAGTTTGATCCATATGCCCAAAGTGGTTCATATTCAGGTCCACCCATTATCTTGTCGTTAAGTTTTATTACACGGCCGCACCCGATTGGACATCTATGACAGAATCCCTGTTTTTCGAGAAAATCTTCTTTTAATGTCTCCCCGGAGAATTTATCTGCATCTGGATAATACGATTCTTGCCAGTTGTTGGTTGGCAGTGTTCCTAAGTTGTTTATTATATTTACAAGTACTGCTGTTCCATAGGTTGGAAGTCCTACGCTTGTAACTCCGTTTTCTTTTATTTTTTGATTTGAAATCCTGGTTACTTCTTTAAGGGCTTCTGCGTCAAAAGGTTCCATTACTTTTTTTGTTGCAGTAACTGATATTGCTTTAAGGTTTTTCGAGCCCATTACTGCTCCTACTCCACCTCTTCCAGCTGCTCTGTCTTTATCATTCATAATTGCTGCAATGAGAGAGAGTCTTTCACCTGCAGGGCCAATATTTAGAACTGAACATTTTGGATACAGTTCTTTGAGCATGTCATCTACGTCTTCTGATTTTTTGCCCCAAATATTTTCAGCAGGAAGTATCTCTACTTTTTCATCTTCAATATTTATATACACAGGTTTTTCTGACTTACCCTCTACTATTATAGCGTCCCATCCTGCATATTTAAGTTTTGCTCCCCACTGGCCACCAGAATTTGAGCTGGCTATCATATTGTTAAGCGGGGATTTTGTTACTACCATATATCGGCCACCTGTTGGCACTGCTGCTCCTGTCATAGGTCCAGTTATATATATCAGTTTATTCAGTTCAGAAAGTGGTTCTACTTTTGCAATGCCTTCGTCCATCAGTATTTTTGTTCCAAGGCCTCTTCCCCCGATGAATTTTTTTGCAAGATCCAAATCAAGCTTTTCTATCTTTATTTCCCCTGTCGTAAGATTTATTCTGAGCATTTTTCCATTATAAGTTGTTTTCATGGCACTCTTCCTTTCTCTGGCAAATAATATCTCAATATGTCCCTTTTTAATTGCTTTTAAAGCAAACAAAAAAGGACACGCAAACTAATGCGGGACCTTTCCAAACACGGGAGGCACTGAAACATCCTCAGTACCCATTGGTGTTACCGGCTTGTTGGTAACACTCGGATCTCAATACTATATTACCATAATATTCTGAATTTGTAAACATTTTTTTCTTACACACTCGCTCCTTATTTTCTTGCACACTCGCTCGCGGTGCCCTTCATAATCTCTATGCCATGTATAATTGGCTCTTTTATATAATCAACAGATTCTTCTACCGCTTTTGGACTGCCTGGCAAATTTATTATCAGTGTTTCTTTTCTAATTCCTGAAACTGCTCTTGAAAGCATTGCCTTTGGTGTTATCTGAAGGCTCATATATCTTATAGCTTCACTTATCCCTGGCGTAAGTTTTTCAAGGAGGGGAAGAGTAGCTTCGGGAGTTATGTCTCTTTTTGAGAATCCCGTTCCCCCTGAAGTCAATACGAGTTCAATCCCAAGAGTGTCGCTGCAGTGCTTTATAGCTTTTTGTATGTCTTCTGTTTCGTCTGGTACTATCGTATAATAAGATGGTGCAAATACCTCACCTTTAAGGCTCTGCTCTATTACTTCTTTGCAGCCGTCTTTTCTTTCTCCTTCGGATCCTTTGTCGCTTATTACAATAATTCCATATCTGATGACCATGCTTTTTCCTTTCTTAACAGTCTAATCTTTTATTATCTCTATCTCATCTCCAATTTTAACAATTCCACCTTTTATGATTCGCGTGAATATGCCTTGAGTGGGCATTATGCATTTTCCAACCTTCTGAGCTACTGCGCAACCCTGGTCTGCATGACATTCTTTTCCTATCTGAGTGACTTCTTGTAAAGTTTGTCCTATTTTTATTTTTGCTCCTACAGGGATTTCATGAAGAGTTATGCCATGCGTAGTTATATTTTCTGCAAAATTACCAAAACACAGTCCTTCTGCTCCCAGAGATGTCATTATGTCTATGGACTCCTGTGCCAGAAGGCTTACCTGCCTGTGCCATTTCCCTCCGTGTGCGTCTCCTTCAAGTCCAAAATCTTCAATGAAATTCCCCTCTGAAAGAGGTTCTTTCATTTCGCCTTTTTTCTTTGAAATGTTTATTGAAAGTACTTTTCCTTTATTCATTTTCTTCGCTCCTTTTGTAATGGCCGCTTTTGCCACCAATTTTTTCCATAAGAAATATGTCTGAAATTGTCATATCCTTGTCTACAGCTTTGCACATATCATATATAGTGAGTGCCGCAACTGAGCAGGCAGTAAGGGCTTCCATCTCTACTCCGGTTTTTCCCTCGTTGCTTACCGTTGCATAAATGTGTATGACCGGTTTATCTGCATCATATTCAAATTCAATATCTATCCCTGTGAGCATAAGGGGATGGCACATTGGAATTATATCCCATGTTTTTTTTGCTCCTGTTATTCCAGCAATCTGCGCTACGCAAAGGACATCGCCTTTTTTCATATATCCTTCTTGTATTTTTGTAAAGGTTTCTTTCTTCATGCTTATCTGTGCGTGTGCCAGTGCTGTGCGCTTTGTTATCTGCTTGTCACCGACTTCTACCATCTTACCTCTTCCTTGGGTGTTTATGTGAGTAAATTCCATTTTATCCTCCTATACGGCTCATCCCTCTGTCTATTATCTGATTTTCTAAAAGGTAATGTTTTTCGGGTTTACTTTGTATTGCTGATTTTATAATTTCTCCAAGATCTTCGCTGCTTCTTATGGCGTTTCGCAGGTCTATCTCCTTATTGCTGTGAAGACAGGGTTTTAGCTTTCCATCTGATGTAAGTCTCATCCTGTTACAGTCACCGCAAAAATGCGAAGAAATAGCTGTTATAAATCCTACTCGTCCTACAGCGTTTCCATACCTGTAATATTTTGTAGGAGCATGGGGATCATCAGAAACAACAGGCTTTAGATCTACTTTTTTGAGTATATCTTCACATGACATAAAATGCGCCTTTGCATAGCCTTGATTCTCTCCAATTGGCATAAGCTCTATAAACCTTACATCTGCATCATATATATTGGTAAGCTCTATCAGATCTTCTATTTCGTCGTCATTGAAATCTTTCATGAGAACTACATTAAATTTCACTCCAAGGCCTTCTTTTTTTGCGGCTTCTATGCCTTTTATAACATCGCTGAGCTCACCGGTTCGGGTTATTTCTCTGAACTTTTTCTCGTTGAGGGTATCTAAACTAATGTTTACTCTTTGGAGTCCGTTGTTTTTTAGAGGCTTGGCCATTTTTTCAAGAAGTGCTCCATTTGTTGTCATGGCTATATCTTTTATCTTTTCGAGTCTTGATACACTTTCTATCAGGCCTAGTATGCCTTTTCTGACGAGTGGTTCTCCTCCTGTAAATCTCACCTTATCTACTCCAAGCATAGTGAATTCTCTTATCACAGTATATATTTCTTCAAGGCTCAACAGTTCTCTGTGATCAAGCTGTTTTATACCACATTCAGGTATACAGTAGGTGCACCTAAACTGGCACAGATCTGTCACCGATACTCTCAGATAATTGATTTTTCTTCCATGATTGTCAATCAATTATAACCACCTCCCCTGTATTCTTGAATTTGTATCCTCCCAGCTCATCGAGTCTTTCTTTGAAGGCTTTGCTCTTTAACATAGTTATAAATTGTTTTACATTATCAAGCTCCAGATATTTCCGCATGACTGCAAAATCATATTCTTCTTCTCCTACTGGTATAAAGTCAAGATCCAGCGCTGATGCTGCTGAATATACTCCAAGTCCGCAGTCACACGATCCGCTTTTCACCGCCGCAGCAACTGCCATGTGGGTGGTGGCTTCTCTTTCATAGCCTTTTATCAAATCTTTTTCTATTCCTTCTTTTTCGAGCATATAGTCAAGAAGTACTCTTGTTCCTGAACCTCTTTGTCTGTTTATAAAGCTGCAAGAAGTAAGATCCTTTATGCTTTTTATATTTTTCGGATTTCCTTTTGGAACCATTATCCCCTGGATTCTTATTACTCCCTTTATGAGAGCCGAAGGTTCTTTTATGATTTTTTTTATGCTAGCTATATTATATATACCATCGCTACTTAACAAATGCACTGGCGCGAGGTGACATTCACCTTTTTTAAGTGACATAAGGCCTGTAAGTGAACCCGTATGAGAGCTTGAAAGCTGAAATCCATAACCTCCCACTGCTGATATGTCATTTATTATATCTAGTATCATGTCATGACTTCCTATGCTTACGATAGTTTTTTCAAGTTCGCTCTTTTCTCTTACAAGTCTTACCTTAACTGTTTCATTGGCCTCTACACCCTCGCTGTTTTGAGGTATTATGCAAAATCCATCGCTCCTTACAAGCGACATTGCTGCTCCCGCTCCTCTTGAAAGCGATGTTGCTACGAATTTACCATCCACTTTTCCTACTTTTACTCTTACATATTCCTGATGCTTGAGTGATGACACTATCCTTCTCGTGGAGATTGCTTCTATTATCTCATCTTTGGCGCTTTCTTTGTGCGACATTTTCTTAAGCAGGGGAGTTACAAACTCTTCAAATACCAGATACGCAGAAACGGGATATCCCGGAATCCCTATCACCGGAACTTTTCCAACTTTTCCAAGTATTGCCGGTTTTCCAGGCTTTATGGCTACTCCATGTACAAATACTTCGCCAATATCTCTTAGTATAGCTGAGGTGAAATCCTCCCTGCCGGCGCTTGAACCGGCGTTTATAATAACCATGTCACATTTTCCAGTAAGGGTCAGTATCTCTTTTTTCAGAATATCATAATCATCTTTTACAGGTGGTATCCTGAGTGGTATTGCTCCACACTGGGTTACCATGGCTTCAAAAACTCTTGAGTTGGATTCGATTATATCTCCAAGCTTTGGATTGTCTTCGGGCTCTATCATTTCTGTTCCAGTAGGTATTATTCCGACCTTAAGTTTTTTATATACTTCTATAGTTGTTATCCCTGCAGAAAGTAATACTCCGATATCCATTGGTCTTATTTCATGATTTGTAGGAATTATGAGCTCAGTTGCTACAATATCTTCGCCAATGGGTCTTACATGTTGCCACGAATGAGCCGGGGCTGTTATTTCAAGATGCCCGTCTTTTTCTATTATATCCTCTGCCATTATTACACAGTCAAAGGGGTCTGTAATTGGGTCACCTGTATCTATTTGCTCAAATTTTCCTTCGATAAGTACAAGCGGTTCTTCTTCACTTGCCGATTTTGTGTATTTCGACTCTGTCATTATGCCATCCATGGCAGCGCAATTATACAAAGGGGATGAATATTTTGCATATACTGCACTGGAACTGATTCTTTCAAGGCTGTCTGTAACTTTTATAGCTTCTGTCTGTTTAGTTTTCAAAAAATCTGCAAGCGCCTCTGTATATATCTGCTTAGCTTCTTCTATTGGCGTATTAGTCAGATAAAGATTCCTTTTTGCCATAAGATCACCCTAATTGTCTTATTTTGACAATTTCATCCTTTCTTATTCCTTCGCAGTTTTTATCTATTACTATGTATCCATCCGCCTGACTCAGGCTTGTTATAAGTCCTGATTTACCATAAACAGGTTCTGCCATCCACTCTCCATGTTCTTCTGTGAGCCTGGCAAGCAAATACGTCTGTTTGCCAGGGGCTGATGCTGCATTGGTTTTCATCTTTGCATATATATAGGGCTTTGATTTTTCGCCTCTTATCGTTCTTATTATGTCTCCTACTATTACATCAAATACAATCATTGCCGAAACTGGATGACCAGGAAGTCCTACATACAGTACTCCATCCGATGCTCCAATTATAGTTGGTTTGCCTGGTTTGATGGCAAGTCCATGTGTAAAAACTCCGGGGCTTCCCATAAGATCAATTACTTTTTCACTGTAATCTTTTATCCCCTGCGAGCTTCCTCCCGAAATTATCACTATATCACTGTCTTTTGATGCTTCTTTTAGCGCTGTTATCAGCATATTCTCATCGTCTTTTATGATTTTGTGACGCATTATATTCATTCCAAGCTCAAGCGCCATAGCTCCTACTCCATATCCGTTTATATCTCTCACGAGTCCGGTCTCATATTTTTCTGAAGGATCTATTATCTCATCACCTGTTGAAAATATGGATATACTCAGCTCAGGAAATACTTTGACCATGCCGTAACCGGTTGCTGCAAGCACTCCAATCTCTTTTGCTCCAATATGCGTACCTTTTTTCAGAACCGTCGAGCCTGATTTTACGTCTTCTCCTTTGAGCGTAACGCCTTCTCTGTAAGCTACAGGTAAATACACAGCAACTTCATCATCTCCAAATATCTCTGTATATTCTATCATTACCATGGCATCTGCTCCCTCGGGTATCATTCCTCCCGTAGGAACATATGCACATTCTCCACTTTTTACTTTTGTATCAGAAATCCTTCCCATTTCTACGCTTTCTTTGAGTGAAAGTATAGTCGGTATGCTTTCTGATGCACCATATGTATCGGCTGCTATAACCGAATATCCATCTACAGTTGAACGATTAAAGTTGGGAACATCTTCTTCGCTCCTTGCATCTTCAAAGAGTATTCGTCCATATGCCTTGTTTAATGAAACTGTTTCTGGTTTAATTTCCCAGTTTTCCTTGATATAATCTATAGATTTCTTTATGGCTTCTTCAACAAAATCGACTTTCAATAATTTCATATTATATCCCACTTTCTCTATAGCCTTCAAAAAAAGCAACCTCGATATTGGGTTGCTGCGCTACTTCTCAAAATCCTGCTATTACTCGTATTTTAACACTTAATATATTTTTTGTACATAGGCAGGCAAAAGATCATGAAATCGGTTGTGAACTACCCACCACTTAAGAAGTGGGGGCTTCCTGGTCAATGCTTCTGATGAAGCAAGATTCTCCAGGCTCTAAGGGCGGTACCCTCCCCGAC
>NZ_AUID01000029.1 GCF_000423525.1 Proteocatella sphenisci DSM 23131
TTTTATATTTATTAAATAGAAGTTGACCGCTTTGGTACATTTCTTCTGCGAGATACCAAAGATGCTCTTCATTTTTTTGCTGTGAAAGTGAGAAATTAAACACAAATCGGCTACAACCTATAGTTTTGTTGATTAGAACAACCTGTTCTTGTGTAGGATATATTCTAAATTTGTATGCTTTGTGTTTCAACATTTTCTTCACCTCGCCTCAATGTTAATATAGTAATATTATACCACTATTATCTATACTTGTAACACTTGCAACCGATTCATCTCCCGCCTTCATTCTCGCTAAAGCGAGCAAGGAGACTTAGAGGCGGGGGTATTCTCGGCACTACTGATAAAATCTTACATTTGATATTTCTCCCGTTTTTGTCATATCGATGACCTGTCTGCTTGCATTATTATTCTTCATCAAATTCATTTTTTCAGATTGTACACGGCTATACAAAAAACCCGAACTCAGAATACTCACGGCATTTGAAACATCGGTATAGTGGTAAGCAAACTTAGGCCACCATTTGACTGAACAATGATTTTCGCAGTTTTCTTTTATGATATCCACGTATTCCATCATAAGCTTCCTTTCATTGAGTACATTCTTCCTGCACCTTCATTAAACTGATATCCATCTGTCATTTCTTCATTTTTGTCTCTACTGATCCTTACCTTAGATATATATCCCAGTGACTCAATGAGCGCAAATGTCAAGAGCATAACTTTCTGGTTTGATGATATCGAGAATACACCCTTGCTTCGGATATAGTCCCATATCTTGAAGAATTCGTCTTCACTTATAAATAATGATGATTCATTATCTCTATTCATGAATTTCAACCCATTTTCCCACTTCAAACTATATTTTTCATCAGAAAGCACAAATTCGTAGGGTAATATTTGAGTTTTACTCAATATATCGTCTTTTATCCCATCAAAAGACATATCTCTGGAATTCATCTTCAGCCAGTCCATAGTTTCATCAGTCTTCTTATGTTCGGGCAGGTAACTTTGTCCTGGTCCAATATATATATATACGTCAATTGGCAATGGCTTCAAATATTTTTCCATTAAAGGCCTCACTTCATCCCAGTTCAGCTCCCCATTTCCACATCCAAGCTTTGGAAATGCTATTGAAGTAATGTTCTTTTCAGCATAAGTATTCACAAATTTCATAAGTCCCTTTTCAATATATTCAAGTTTAGATGGATTTCTCCAGTTTTCTTTTGTTGGAAAAAGAAGCACCCAATAGTCCGGAGCTTGAAAGAGCATTAGTTTTCCAACCGTTAACTGTTTCTTCTCACACGCATTTCTATAAGATACAAACATTTTAGGATATCTCTGTTTAAAGGCAAGAGCCAGCCCTTTTCCCATCACTCCAACTGTATTAACTGTATTCACGATTACCTGCGCTGGGCTGTTGAATATATCACCTTCAATATAATGAATCATATTTAGCTCCTTACTTTATAATAATTTTTTCCCCATCTGGTAAAACAAAGCTGCATTCAAGCTTACAACCGGTTACCATTGCTATATCGAGTAAATCATCTATACTAAATTTCCCACGCTTTATTTTCTGACTAAAAGCCTGAGGCGTCTTATTTAATCTTCTGCCAATTTCGGAAATGTTTATATCCAGCTTTATACAAAGAATCTTTATTTGCTCGTCTATCCTCATAATTATCACCATCCTTAATTTATATTTTAAACATAAACGTTTAAATAGTCAATGTTTTTATTTATATTTCATTCAAAAAAAAGGAACCCGCGGGTTCCTTTTTTGTTAATAAGTTTTTGATTTTTATCTTCTTATTTTTTTTCTGCTTCTTCTTCTCTTTCAAAATCTTCGTCTCCAAAGACTTCCCAAAAAGCTTCAGTAACTTTTTCAAACTCTGAATCCTCTTCAATATTTTGAAGATCTATCTCATCATTTTCAAGTTCGTTGTAGATGTAGATAAGCACTCTGTCATCATTTTCAGGTACAAGAGCAATATACTCTTTTCCCTCAACTTCAAAGATTCCAATAACTTCACATGCCACTTCTTCTCCATCATCAAGTATAAGGTTAAGAACTATCGGCTCTTCCTCTTCAAAATCATTTTTAAATTCCATATCGCTCATAATATCCTCCTGCACTGTGCCCTGTTGGCAACAATAATCATTTTTATCGATAATCACATTATCTCTTCAATTATATCTTAAATAAACAAAACAGTAAATAAGTTTCTATATCAGGAGGTTTTTTTATCTTACAGGGCAGATTCCACTCTCACAGCCGTCATTTTCAAGTTCGTACTCTTCTTCTCTAGTCTCGTACTTGCTTATTAATGAAGGTATAAAGGGTTTCATAGCCGCTTTTCTGTCATGGAATTCTTGCTCAGTAATAGACTCATATGGTAGCAATTCATAAAAAGCATCATTTAGCGGAATAAAGGATACCGCAACTATCTTATCCCATTTCTCCCATACATATTCCTCAACAGCTTCCCACTCATTTTCTCTTACGTGAACTGTTATTGAGCAGTTGTGGTCTACATAGTTTTCCATAAACATCATATAATTATCCAGCTGTTCCACTGCAGTTACATCATACTTGGTTCTTCCCTCAGGAGCCTTTACAGGGAACTCCACTACCTTTGTCGAAGCCGTCTCCATGTCTTGACCAACCTCTGGGAATACCGGATATCCAAGCTCCTCACAAACCTTAAGAAGCGGATCGCTCGAAGATATTCTTACTCTTCTTACAAAATATGGTGAATGCGAATAGTGAACTCCACTAGATACTGTAGGAAGCTGAGAAAGTGTTCCTTCAGGCTTTACAGTAGTTACAAGCAGAGGAGCATTTTGTCCAAGCTCTCTTGCATACTCATCCGCAGCATCTCTTGCAGCTTTTCTCATCTGTCTAAGCAGGTCAGCTTCACCAGACTTGTCTATTTTTGTCTCATTTACCATGTCCTGCCATCCAGTAAGCGAACATCCCAGCAGTCTGTCTCTTTTTTGAGTCTTGTCCCACTCAGGAAGCTCAAGCTCAAGCATAGTCATCCTGTATCCAGCTCTTGCAGAAAGTCTTTGAGCCTTAAGCAGCGACTCTACATCTATTTTCCCATCTACCACAAAGGCCATGACATTTATAGTTGTAAGGTTGCATACTCCCTTTGAATCAAGAAGGATCTCTCCACATGGATTGACACCTTTCATGTTATCTCTTCGTTTTGAAGCAGACTCATGATTTATAAATCCAGGCTCGCCAGAATATCTCATACGCTCAAGCTGAAGATGAAGCTCTTTTCTTGATGGCTTGCTAGTGAAATAAATAGAGTTATTACTCATCTGTCTGTGGGCAATGTCTTGATTTATCTGCCACTTATTATTTTCAAAAGTATAAAGCTCAGATTTTGCATTTATCGCTTCCTTGTCGTTTTGATCTATTATAACCATCTCAGCAGTACGTCTAACCCCGCCAACTACCACGTTCTCACCAATTATGTTGGCTATGTCCATGCAGTCTACAGAATTAAGCCTTACCTTCTTCTGGCTTATGCTCAGTGCTCTTTTCTTTATAACCTTGTCTATCTTGCGGAACATGTTTTTAAGACTCTCATGCCCACTGGCCGTTCCACCAAACTTTCTCAGTCTTTCGCCTTTTTCTCTTACATTAGAATAATCTATGAATATATTCTTTATGCCTCTATAGTTGTGCTCAGTTATAAGCTCAAAATAAAAAGAAAGCGACTCTATCCAGCCCTCTTTGGAGTCTCCAACCACAATCTCACAGCTGTCATCAGCAAAAAAGTTGAGCGAGGTATTCTCCATTCTCTCAATGCGTGACTTTGGTGTATAATCCTGATGGATTATGCCGTAATCAGTCCTTACCTTGGACATCCCCGCAACATCTTCATCAAGGACCCTTACCCCAACCCCGCATCCAAGCATCAGCAGGTAAAACAGGTCTTTGAATGACTTGAACGAATCTATAACCTCAAAGGCACAGTTAAAGTTTGCCAGAGGATAATTCTTGCTTACGTCTGTATTTCCAATCCAAAAAGTCCTTCCCGAAAGAAACTGTCTCAGATTAAACACGTTATCATAAAGCTGCTCAGCCTCTTCTTTTGTAGTCGGGGCAATAGAAGTATTGTACTCCACAGCTCGCTTTACAGTCTCATGCCAGTACTCTCTTCTTCCCTCATTATTAAGGAATCTTGAATAAGTACGGTAAAAAACAAAAGCTCCCAGTTCTCCCATAGGCGCTATGCTGTGCTTGTACTGGCTTATAAAGTCCTCGCTCAGATGAGAATCTTCATCCTTTTTGTTTATTCTTGCCCTGTCTCTTTCAGCTCTGTATATTATATATCTCTTGGCAACATCTTTTCTTATGGAATCCATAAGAAGCATCTCCACCATGTCTTGTATATCTTCAATATGAATTATGTCTTTTTCCTTCTCAAAAGCCGTCTCAATCTTGCCAGCTATCTGCGCAGACAGATTTGAATCCACTCCGTCTATGGTCTCAGCCATAGCCTTTTCAATCGCTCTTTTAATCTTTGATGCATCAAAATCCACCAGCGATTTATTCCTTTTTTCTACCTTCATCTTTATACGTCCCTTTCTTCAAGCCCTATATTTCTCTCAATCTCATTATAGAATTATACCACAACATATTATATTTTGAAAGCACAATATATTGTGTTTTGTAAGCATTTTAAAGTCAAAAATACCACATATTGTGCAAGTCAGCATTTTCAATATCTCCAGGACTTATCCAGTTTTTATGTACAGGCTCAGCCCCTTTACCCACAGATTTATCCACAGTATCCACAATTTTATCCACATGTCAATATTTATATATGTTATAATATTACAAAAAATGAAAGGAATTATATTATGTACGAAGATATATTCGATCAGGAAGTCCAAAAAAAGATGGATGACTTTTTTTTAAAAAACCTTGCCTCCCACGGAAAGTTAATCCGCTTTAAAAAAGGCGAGATAATAAAGCAAGAAGACTTTGAATCCATATACATACTATTAGAAGGTGAGCTCAATCAGATAATGCACTCCAAGGAAGGAGATGAAATAATTTTTTTCAGGGTGGTTGAAGGAAACATATTTGGAGAAATGGCTTTTTTTGACAAGACCAGCACCTTTGCCCTCAACAAGGCCGTAACAAAAGGCATAGTCTCTGTCGTAAACCGCAAATTTGTAGAATCCAAGCTCAAAGAAGACCCCCAGGTATATCACTACTTTATGATAAGCATGATCCGCAAGTACCGCGCCATCATGTCAGAGCTGGCAAGCTTTCACTTTAACGACTCCTCAGGAAGACTTGCAGATTTTTTGGTCAGGCTCTACTACACCGAAGATGGGGCCGACAAGAGCAGTATCAGCATAATACTCACCCATGAAGAAATCGCAAATCGGCTGGGACTCAACAGGATAACCGTAACCAAGGCAATAAATGACTTCAAAGAAAAAGGACTCATCGACATAATAAATCGAAAAATAATAATAAAAGACATAGAGACCCTCAAAAAAATGACCAATATTTTGGTTTAATATAATAAGGGTATAAATAAATCATCAAGCATTTGTAGTCTGCACTACAGAAAAAACCTTTTCATAATACTATAATTAGAATAATTAGAAAGGAGCAACAAATGAAAAAACTAATCGAGGCAAATTTTGACCAGTTTTTGGAAGACCTTCAAAGCCTTATAAGCATCCCAAGCGTATACGCAAAAGATGACAGTCCCTATCCTTTTGGAGAAAATATAGACAAGGCTCTAAAAGAAATGCTCTCTATAGCCGAGAAACTTGGATTTGCTACCTACTACGATCCAAAGGGCTACTATGGCTATGCAGATTATGGAAGCGGCGATACTATGATAGGAGTACTTGGCCACCTTGATGTAGTCCCAGCAGGCGACCTCAAACACTGGACCAACCCTCCCTTTGAAGTCACGCTAAAAGATGGCAGAGTATACGGCAGAGGAGTCCAAGACGACAAGGGACCTACCCTGACAGCTATGTATGCCTTCAAAGCCGCAGTAGAAAGTGGCCTCCAGGTAAACAAAAAAGTTAGATTTATATTTGGAACAGACGAAGAAAACCTGTGGAGATGTATCAATCGCTATAACGAGCTTGAGCAGATTCCAGACTATGGATTTACTCCAGACGCCAACTTCCCCCTTATATTTGCTGAAAAAGGCCTGCTTCAGGTAGATCTTAGCGCCAAAGCCCTAAGCGGCATCAGCCTTTCAGGAGGAGACGCCTACAACTCAGTGCCCTCATCTATGACTTTTACATCAGCAAAAGCAGACGAAATAGCAAAATCTCTGCAAGATCTTGGCTTTGAATACACCAAAGACGCAGACTCTATTACGGTTACAGGCAAATCTGCCCATGCCAAAGACGCAGACAAGGGTATAAACGCAATCATACGCCTTTTAATAGCCATGGACAAAATCGGTATTAAGACCAGTGCCGGCAACTTTGTTACAGAATTTATAAACGAAGACGCCCTTGCAAAAAACATCTTTGGTGAGTGCACAGACCAAATGTCAGGTCCCCTCAAATTCAATATAGGGAAAATAAGCATGGACAGTGAAAAAGAAGTACTTAATATCGACATCAGAATTCCAGTTAGCGTCAGCAAAGAATTCGTAATGGAAAAACTGACAGATGCCGCAGCAAAACACGGCTTTGAAATCTCAGAAAACGACTATTTAAGATCCATCTACACCCCACTTGACTCTCCACTTGTAAAATCCCTCATGGATGCATATCAAGAAGTTACAGGAGACCTAAAAAGTGAGCCTATCTCTTCAGGAGGAGCAACCTACGCCAGAGCCATGGACAACTGCGTAGCCTTTGGAGCCGCTTTTCCTCACAGTGAAGAGACAGAGCACCAGCCAAACGAATATTCTACACTAGATGATATCAAAAACGCAATGAAAGTATATTCACTAGCATTCAAAAATCTGCTTGCACTTTAATCTGCAAGACAAACCACACAGGAGGAATAAAATGAAAACTAACAAGAAAAAACGCAGTTTTCCTACCGCATATACCGTACTCTTTATAGTACTTGTATTTGCCGCAGTACTTACCCACATGATACCAGCAGGATCATACGCAAAACTGCTTTATGAAGCAGATGCATCCAGCTTTTCTATAACAATGCCAGACGGGTCAATGCAAGAAATGCCCGCAACTCAAGATACACTTGAAGAACTTGGTATAAAAGTAGATTTGGAAAAATTTACAGACGGAAGCATCTACAAACCAGTAGCTATTCCAGGATCATACGAACAGATAGAAAGTAACCCCCAAGGAGTAATGGAAGTTATCCAGGCTCCAATCAGCGGTGTTTACGAAACCATAGACATTATAATGTTCGTATTTATAATAGGTGGAATCATAGGAATACTAAACAACAGTGGGGCCTTTGATGCAGGTTTTGCATCCCTTTCACGCGCTACAAAAGGCAGAGAATACCTCCTTATAGTTATAGTAACCTTCCTTATAGCACTTGGAGGAACAACATTTGGACTCGCCGAAGAAACCATAGCCCTGTATCCCATCCTGGTCCCAGTCTTTATGATAGCAGGCTACGATGCCATAGTATGTATAGCCGCGCTTTACATGGGATCATCAATAGGTACAATGTTTTCAACTGTCAATCCCTTTTCATCAGTAATAGCATCTAATGCTGCAGGTATTGCCTTTACAAACGGACTTGCCTTCAGACTTATAGGACTTATCATAGCAACAATAATCACAGTAGTATACATCATAAGATACGCAGAAAAAATAAAGAAAAACCCAGAAACTTCACTTATATTCTCACAAAAAACAGAAATCGAAAAAAGATTCCTGCATGTAAACAAAGAGGTTCCAGAATTTACCTTCAGAAGAAAAACTATGCTTGCCCTTTTTGTAGCAGCATTTGGTATAATGATATGGGGAGTTTCATCACAAGACTGGTGGTTCATGGAAATGACTGCACTTTTCCTTGTAGTTGGAATTCTAATAGGTATAATCTCAGGAATGGGCGAAAAAGATGCAGTGAATCATTTCGTAGCAGGAGCCGCAGACCTTGTTGGAGTTGCCCTTACAATAGGAGTAGCAAGAGCCGTAAACCTTATCATGGACAATGGACTTATCTCAGACTCCATACTTCACTCTACAACGCAGATAGTAGACGGAATGAACGGTGGTATCTTTGCCATAATCATGCTTCTGGTATTCTCAGTACTTGGCTTCTTCATACCATCATCTTCAGGACTTGCAGTGCTTTCCATGCCAATCATGGCCCCACTTGCAGACACAGTAGGTATACCAAGAGAAGTAGTAGTAAGTGCCTACCAGTACGGTCAAGGACTTATGGCCTTCATAACACCTACAGGCCTAATCCTTGTAACCCTTTCAATGGTAGATGTAACATACGACAAATGGCTTAAATTTATCATGCCTCTCATGGGTATAATAGGGGTATTCGCAGCTATAATGCTCACAATTCAGGCCCTCGTATAGCTTATATAAGGAGGAAACAAAATGGAAAACAAAACGGTTAAAAGACTTTTAAGATATGTCAAAATAAACACCATATCAGATCCCAAATCAGAGACCCTGCCATCGACTCAAATCCAGTTTGATCTTGCAAAAATTCTCTTAGAAGAACTAAAGCAAATAGGCCTGACAGATGCCTCACTTGATGCAAACTGCTACGTAATGGCAAGTATACCTGGAAATGTAGAAGGGGCTCCATCAATAGGACTCATAGCCCATATGGATACAAGTCCAGAATTTTCAGGAGAAAACGTAAAACCCCAGATACATGAAAACTACGATGGTCAGGACATAATCCTCAACAAAGACCTGAATATAGTAATGAAATTAAAAGACTTTCCCTATCTTGCAGACTTTAAGGGTAATACCCTGATAACTACAGACGGAACTACCCTTCTTGGCGCAGACAACAAGGCCGGAATAGCAGAAATAATGACAATTGCAGAATATTTTATACAAAATCCAGATATTAAGCACGGAGACATTAAGATTTGCTTCACTCCAGACGAAGAAGTAGGTAGAGGGACTGAAAAATTTGACCTTGAAAAATTTGGAGCAGATTTTGCATATACTCTCGATGGCAGCTTTGAAGGAGAAATAGAATACGAAAACTTTAATGCAGCCTCAGCAACAGTAAAAATTCATGGAGTAAACATACACCCAGGCTCAGCCAAACACAAGATGAAAAACTCCCTTCTCATAGGCATGGAATTCAACGCTTTGCTTCCAGCCTTTGATGTACCCCAATACACCGAGGGTTACGAAGGATTTTATCACCTTGACGAAGCCAGCGGCTCAGTAGAGTTTACTACTCTTGAATACATCATAAGAGACCATGACATGGAAAAATTTACCCAAAGAAAAGAATTTATGCAAAAATCAGCCGAATTTATCAACCAGAAATATGGAGAAGGCACAGTAGAAATCGAACTCAAAGACAGCTACTTCAATATGAAAGAGCATATACTTCCAGTCATGCACATAGTAGAATCTGCCGTAAAAGCTATGGAAAAAACAGGAGTGACTCCAATAGTCAAAGCCATAAGAGGTGGTACAGACGGAGCAAGCCTTTCATACAAAGGACTCCCAACTCCAAACCTTTTCACAGGCGGATTTAACTACCACGGAAAATTTGAAGCTCTGTCAGTAGAGTCCATGGACAAAGCAGTGGCTACAGCTATAGAGATAATCAAATCTTACACCCAGTAAATCAACAGTTAAAAATAACGCATTAATCGGAGGTGCCTATGGACAACAAAAAAATTGCAGCCTTTTTTGATATCGACGGAACTATATTCAGAGACTCACTAATGGTCGCTCACTTCATGAAGCTCCAAGACTTTCAAATAATTGACGACAGCAAATGGCATGACCAGGTCCACCTTTCAAGAGAAGCCTACAAAAAAAGAAGGCTGGACTACGATACCTATCTCGAAAGCATATCTTCAGCATACGAAGAATCACTTAGAGGAATTTCCTACTCAGATGTAATGTTTGCAGCGCGCCACGTTATACAAAACCGTGCAGACGAAGTATACAAATTCACCAGAAGCCGCATAGACCAGCACAAAAAAAAGGGCCATATGGTTATATTCATATCAGGAAGCCCCGACTTTTTAGTAAGGCAGATGGCCAAAGTCTGGAAAGCAGATGTATACAGAGGCAGCACCTACGTGTTCTCAAGAGGAATATTTACAGGCAAGATAATCCCCATGTGGGACTCTGAGAGCAAGCAAAACGCCATAAATGAGCTCGTAAAAGCATACGACATAGACATGAAGCATAGTTACGCTTATGGAGACACCAACGGAGACATAAGTATGCTGAGGAGCGTAGGCCATCCCTATGCCATCAACCCCGCCAAAGAGCTCATAGAAAACATCAGAGAAGACCAAATACTCAAAGAAAAAGTACAGATAATAGTAGAGCGAAAAGATGTGATCTACAGAGTAGATCCAGACGTCAATATCAAAGAAGAACTCCTATAGGACCCCAAATTATACAAGATAAAAAAAGCCTCGGACCAGTTAAAAACTTCCGGGGCATTTTTGCGTCCAAAAAAATATTTCTTTTTTTATTTTTTCTTTTTTCTTTTTTATTACATCCTTTTTTAATTTATTTTTCCATATGTATTAGTGTAAGGCAAAACGAAAGGAGGTGAAACAATATGGCAACTTCAACAAAAAAGGCCAGTTCCCTAAAAATGACCTACGTAACAGGGACAGATGGTATAAAAGAGATAACAAATGTCAAACAATAATAAAGTTTTGATTTTTCACACCCCTCAAACCCCGATTCCCTCGTTCCCAGCGAAAATAAAGTTTTGACTTTTTCCCCCCATTTTCCCATTTTTCTTCAATTTTTTCGTAGCAAAACTTTATTTTAATTATAATAAAGTCTTGCTATTCTTCCTCTTCTTTTTCCGATTTTTTCATTAATCATACGATTTAATTTCCGATTTTTTCTTCCCTTTATTTTTTTCCTCATTCCGGATTGAAGGATTTCTTCCGGTTCTCTTTCAAGCGCTAAAGCCTTATTCCATAAGGCTTTTCTCCTTTGGGACAATCCGGATTCCTTGTTTTCTTCGATTTTTCATTCTCGGTTTATACTTCCTATCTTATCACATTCCTTGATATTTGAATCATGAATTTTTGGGGAGCGAAAGAAAGACCGGTGGCTGTGCCATCGGTCTGGAGCAAAACTTTATTATTGTTTTAGCAAGAGTTTATTACGTTTGGCAGGACTTTATTCTGCTTTTACAAACAAAATCTCGTACAATCACAAACGTCAACATCGATGCCACTGACGAACATGTCTACGGATTTGCAGAAGCAATGCTTCTACTTCAAAATCACGGCGCATCAATCAGCCGAATCGACGCAGAGATACTCACAGCGTAAGATGGCTAACAAATAAATAGAAAGGAGGACTAAAAATGGACGTAGAAAAAAATCTCGTACTGAGTTTTAAGAAAAACACAGGAAATATGTGGTCATTCTCAGTGCCCTATCCCAAAGACGATATAAGCGGTGCAGACGTACTTGCCCTTGCAAACTACATGATCACAAACAAAGTGATCATATTCCAGGATATGACAGAGCTTGCAAGCTTTGAAAAGGCATATGTGCAAGAAGTCACAAAGACAGCAGTAAACACAAACCTATAAGACTGCCCTGGTCACAAAATTTAAAATAACCGCAAAAGCTGCCAGAGAAAACCTCTTGCAGCTTTTGCATTTTTTGCATCTTTTTTATTATTACTCCAGCAAAAAGTCCATAATGTTTTTTACCTTTATTCCAGAATAATCATTAAATATAGATCTATCCATAGTAAGAATATACTTAGGGTAATTGTCAGCTATAGACTCCAGAGGACGTAACTCCCGCTCCCTGGTTTTTTCATCCAAAATTGTAGCCGAGATCTGATAGTAGATTTTTTCATCTGCTTTAGTAGCGACAAAATCAACTTCCAAAGTACCAATTTTTCCAATTGTTACCTCGTAACCACGTCTCAATAATTCCAGATAAATAATATTTTCCAAAACATGACCATAATCCGTATTTCGTAGCCCAGTCAGCTGATTACGAATCCCCATATCTACAATATAATACTTTTCAAGTGTTTTTAGAAACATCTTCCCTTTTAGATCATAACGATTTGCCCTGTATATGATAAACGCATTTTCCAGCATCTTTAGATAACTGTCAATCGTATCACTTGTAGTTTTTCTGCCACTGCTGGTCAGATAATCACTGATTTTCTTAGTTGAGACAATACTTCCAACATTAGCCGCTATAAATTTCAGTATGCTTTCAAGCAGCGCCGCATCCCTTACGCCATTTCTTTCAATGACGTCTTTCATAAGCACCGTATTGTAAATACCTTCAAGGAAAGGACCAATCGTATCTGGATTATCCAGCAGTTCAACCACAGTTGGAAGACCACCGTACCTAAGATATTGATTAAATTCTTCCTCAAGATTCCCACCTTTATCCGTTTGCGTAAAATCCAAATACTCTTTAAAGGACAAAGGCTGCATTTTAATCTCTACATACCGGCCAGACAGCAACGTAGAAAGCTCAGAAGACAGCAGATACGCGTTAGATCCCGTTATATATATGTCCACATTGGCATCTACAAGAAACGCATTAATCACTTTTTCCCATGAAGATACCTGCTGCACTTCATCGAGTAGAATATAATGCCTGTCACTTTTATTGATAAGCCTTTTATCAATATATGAATGAAGCTCTCTGTAGTCTGTGATTTCATCAAACTCAAAAGATTCAAAGTTCATGCGAATAATATGATCTTTAGAAACACCACTATCTATTAAATGGCTCTCAAACAGAGAAAGCAGAGTTGATTTACCACAACGCCTTATACCTGTTATTACTTTTATCAATGGCTTATCTCTGTAATTAATCAGCTGCGTAAGATATAAATCTCGATTTTTCATAGTATCACCCCTTTTTACAGATTATATCCTTAAAAACAAAAAATATCAACAGTTTTACGATTATAGTCGAAAAACTATTGATATTCTAATTATTTCATTATTTCCGGTCTGTGATACAAAAATCCCTGCAGATAATCAAATCCAAATCCCTTACATCTATTTGCCAAATCCTCAGTCTCAATACCTTCAGCCACCGTCATCATCCCATTTTCCTGACTGAGCTTTACGATGCTTCTCACTATGTTTCTAGTCTTTTCACTTTTGTCCATGTGACTGATTATGTTGCGATCAATCTTTATGATATCTATCGGAAATATGTCTATATATTTGTACGAAGAGTATCCAGAGCCAAAATCATCAATAGCTATGCGGTATCCCATAGCAGATGCCGTATTAATAATAGCTATTATGTTATCAGTCTCAATAAAAACTTCCTCAGTTACTTCAATTACTATGATATGAGGGTCTATTCCCCTCGCCTTTACCAGTTCATCCATAAAAGTTATATTTTGCATACTCAGACTATTTACAGAAAAATTTATAGACACAAATTCCATTTCAGAGCCCTGGAAGAAAATAAAATCTACAGCCCTTTCAATAATGAGCCTGGTCAGCTCATTTATAAGGTCCGACCTCTCAATTACAGGAATAAACTTGCCCGGAGCAATATTTCCCTCGTCACTGCTCCATCTCGCAAGCAGTTCGTACCCGCTTTTCCCCCCACATGTATGTACTATCTTTTGAAAAGCCACCTTTATATTTCCCTCTTTGAGCGCCCTCGAAAATCTTGAAGCCATGCTCGTAAGATTATTATACAACTCCTCATCCTTTTTATTATACTCATAGAACATATAGTTTGAAGAAACTGCCTTGTGGAGCGCCAAAAGTGAAGATCTCAGCCCCATCTCAAGCGTAATATCTTCCCTTGCAAAAGCAATTCCCATCCTGTTTTCAATATAAAGGGGCACCTCATCCACTGTTATAGTGCTTCCATGTATGGATTCGAGCTTTTCATAGATTTTCTTCATTTTCCCATCAGATGCAGACTCAACCCGTACTGCAAACTCCAGACCATGGTGCCTGTATATGCTTACATCCTCAAATTCATCAAGTAACTTTTCAAGTACTATCGCATATTCCCTTACCAGAGAATTACTGAACTTGAGCCCAAAAAACCCAATTATAGCCTCATAATCTTTTAGCGTTATTGCAATAAACCCTGTACTCTGGCCAAAATCCTGAGTTTGACTTCTGAGAGAACTCATATTTAAAAATCCCGTCAGCTGATCCCTTGAGAGCAGGTCTTCCATCTCTTTGGTTTTTCGCTCATTAAGCTCAGCAAAAAAACCTATGATCCATGCTATTGTGGTGTATATGCCCGCTCTCATAACCCAGCTTGCAGCAGGCTGCATCACATTGCCTAAAACATGGAGAGGCATGAGAGGTCCCATCAAAAGCCCCGTAAAAAGCGCATGAATAAGGCCCTTCTTTCTTCCAAGGCCAGAAGCGACTATAGCAATCGGTATGTAGTTTAAATTAGGATACACAGATGAAGTCCCACCTGAAAAATACACTAAAATAACATTCAGCAGCGACAGAGCGTATCCAAAATAAATACTCTTGCTTTTTACAAATTTCATAATTTTCACAAATAGGACTCCATTCACATTACCCCAAAATCCCCTTTTTTACACAAATAAAACCAAACTTACCGCCATAACCAGCATGCCCGAAATAAGCCCATATATAGCTATATGATGCTCTCCATACTTTTCGGCAGTAGGCAAAAGCTCATCAAGTGATATATATACCATTATACCTGCAACTCCCGCAAATATAAGACCAAATAATGAATCACTTACAAAATAATACAGCAAAAAGAACCCTACTATAGCACCCACAGGCTCAGAAAGCCCTGACAAAAATGACATTTTGAAGGCCTTTTTCCGGTCCCCCGTAGCAAAATATATAGGTACCGATACTGCGATGCCCTCAGGGATATTGTGGATAGCTATTGCAAATGCTATACTTACCCCCATGGCAGGATCATGAAGAGCTCCCATAAAAGTAGCAATTCCTTCAGGAAAGTTGTGAATAGCTATAGCCAGAGCAGAAAACATTCCCATTCTGAGAAGCTCGCTCTCATTTATTTTCTTGCCATTTTCAAGCTCCGTTACATCGTGGATCTCGTGGGGATTTTCCCCCTCAGGAACCAGCTTGTCAATAATTGCAATCAGAGCCATACCCACAAAAAATGCAATCGTAGTCAGCATGTAACCCTTGCTTTCGCCATATACCATCGAAAGCGACTCTCTTGCCTTTGGAAAAATCTCTATCATCGAAACATATATCATTACTCCCGCCGAAAATCCCAGCGCCGCAGACAGAAATTTATGATTCGTCTGCTTTGTATAAAAAGCCAGCGCCGAGCCAATGCCCGTTGAAAGGCCAGCAAACAGAGTAAGCATAAATGCAAATATAATATCTTTCATCTCGAAGCCCATAACGTCCCCTAAAACCTTTCTATTTCCAAATTATGTCCACTTGCTCATATCCAGCCATCATAAAAATGCTCCCTATTGATTTTTCGGCGTTTTCCTTGGCCTTTTCAATAATTCCATTATCCTTAGCCTGGTTTTTCAGATCCTCTTCAAAAAGCTCAAGTGCCCTCAAGGTGTCTTCAGTAGTCACCTCATTAAAGAGGCCATCCTTTTCATCATAAGCCTTGTACGAAAGAATCTCTCCCGAGGTAACCACAGGTGCAGCCAGTCTCAAGACAAGCTTTTTTCCCTCAATCTTTATATCACCTTGTTCCAAAGAAGACAGATCAATGCCCGCCTTTACCCTGGCCTTTACAGTAAATATAAACGACTTTTTAGTAAAGGGAATCTCAAAATTGTTGAACAGTTTAGCATTTTTAAAATCAATTATTTCATTAAAATACATCTCCACCGTATTGAGCTCAGAAATATTTTTTACCTGCTCCATTACCCCAGAGCTTGAGAATATCTCCCGCTCAGAGATTCGGCTTGTCATCACAAACGTAGCCCCAGCAGCCACGGCACCTATAACCACAATCAGTATAATCTGCTTTAATAACTTTTTCATATTACCTCCATCAATAAAGCCCTCTGATTTAATACTATCAGAAGGCCCAGTGTAAATCAATATTTAATTTTATTATAAATAAAAATCCCAGCAAAAGAACCCGCACTGTCTATAATCACATCCATTAAAGCAGGTCCTCTGCCCGGAACAAATGCCTGATGAAGCTCATCACTCATTGCATAGACTATGCAGACAAGTAGGCTCAGAAATAAGGATTTTCTGCCAGATGTGCCGCTCTTTGAAAATGCATTCACAACCAAAATTCCCAGTATAAGATACGCCGTAAAATGCGCACCTTTTCTCAGGATATGATTAAGCTGCCCAGATCCAATTTCCAAAAAAGGAACAAGCTTTTGAATCATATTAAGGATGGCCTTTGTTATCCCAGTGCTGAGCTCATCTGACTGGTCTGCCACCTGAGACGAGAGGCTGAAAATTATAAGCATCCAGGCAAGTACAATGACCCATGAAACTATTATCTTTAATCTATTTTTATTTGTAATCATATAACTATCCAATCTTAACATATGCAGTTGCTCTACCAGAGCCGACTTTTTTGATGTATCCATCTTTCACTAAATCAGAAAGTGTCTTTTCAATGGTTGTAACACTTATATCTGGACATATCTCTGCAATTTCACGCTTTGAAAGTTTCCCAATTTTTTTGTCGAATAAATCTTTAACTCTTTCGGATTTGCTCATCTTATCTATTGCTACAGTTTCTACTCTATCAGAGAATTCCTTATATGCTTTTAACAAAATGCTCAGGTAGTACTTTACAAAGGGAAAATAGCTATTCTCATTTTTGTGCCAATCTAATGAACTTTCTTGGAGTGCCTCATAATAACTTTCCTTTGTTCCTTCAATAATCATTTCAATACTTATATATTTCCCTACGATATATCCCTGCTGATACAGCAGCAAAAGTGTCATGAGTCTGCTCATTCTGCCATTACCGTCATTGAAAGGATGAATGCTCAAAAAATCTAATACAAATTTTGAAATGAGAATTAAAGGATCTATTTTATCCTCATTGATCGCCTCAATATATGCACTGCATAATCTTTCTACTGCTTCTGGAGTTTCAAAAGCAGATAAGGGTTTAAATCGAACACGACGAGTACCGTTCTCATCCACTTCTTCTATAATATTGTCCTGATTTTTAAATCTGCCGCCATTAGTGGATGGATGATAACTGTAAAGATCTCTGTGAAGCTGTAAAATCACATTTGATCTCGGGGCGATATAATCATAATTCTCATGTATTGTATTTAAAACCTCTCTGTACCCGGCAATTTCCTCTTCATCTCTATTCATTGGTTCAGCCTTTTTTGAAACCAGTTCTTCTAGCCTTGCATCAGAAGTAAATATACCCTCAATTCGATTTGAAGCTCCCGTACTTTGAATTTTAGCCACTTCCAGCATAGATTTGAGTATATCTGGTTTTACCTTCATGAACAGTTCTTGTTTCCCCTTGTATTCATGAATTTTTGATACTATGTTCATAATCTCTGCGACCATTAAATCACTATTTATTTCCCTATAATTAAATTCTTTCATCTTCATCACCTGCCTGCCATTTTATCTATATGCATAATTTTATCACTATATTATGCATATAGCAAATAAAATATGCAGATAAAGACAAAATCACAGTTTATCTTCTATGATTGAATAGCCTCTATAATTTGAGGAAGTTTCAGGGCTCCGCTTACATGACGTTCCCCGTTGATAACCAGGCATGGGACACTGTTTACGCCATACTGCTTTGCAAGAAGAAGCTCTTTTTCTACAGCTTCCTTTGTTTTTGGATCCTCATAGTGAAGCTTCCAATTTTCAAAATCAATATTGGTCTGTCTAACCACATCATCAATTATGTCCTGTTTTTGCTTCTTGTCTTGATCCAAACATAAGGTCAAAATCATATTCTTCCTTTGGATACTCTCCTTAATTTATACATTTTGCTGTTCGAACTTCCAGGCATCTCTTACCATTTCTTCAATTCCCAGTTCAGCTTTCCAGTTCAGCTCTTTTTCTGCTTTATCTGCATCTGCATAACAAGTTGCGATATCTCCGGGGCGCCTTCCAACTATTTCATAAGGAACGTCCACAGCATTAACTTTCATGAAGGCATTTATCAGTTCTAAAACAGAAGTCCCTCTGCCCGTCCCCAGATTATAAATATTTACGCCTGAATCCAGCTTTTCAATAGCTTTTACATGGCCCTTTGCCAGATCAACTACATGAATATAATCCCTTACCCCTGTTCCATCAACAGTCTCATAGTCATCACCGAAAATACTCAGCTTCTTTAACTGGCCCTTAGCTACTTTGCTTACAAAAGGCATTAGATTATTTGGAATACCATTGGGATCTTCACCAAGCAGCCCACTCTCATGAGCTCCAACTGGATTGAAATAACGAAGCAAAGATACAGCAAAATCCTTATTAGCATTCACAGTATCAGTGAGTATTCTTTCACTCATGGCCTTTGTTTCACCGTATGGATTAGTTGTTTTTTTAAGTTCCATATCTTCTCTTAGAGGAGACGGTTGATCTCCATAGACAGTTGCAGAAGAACTGAACACAAATTTTTGTACTCCATACTTTATGCATACCTTGCTTAATACCATTGTAGAAACCAGGTTGTTATAATAATATTCAAGCGGTTTAGATACCGACTCTCCTACTGACTTGAGTCCTGCAAAATGTATTACCCCATCTATTTTATTATTTTCAAATATCTCTGTAAGTTTTTCTTCATCTGTAACATCAATCTGATAAAAAGCTGGCTTAATCCCTGTTATCTGACAGAGTTTATCCAGCACTTCAATCTTTGAGTTTATAAGATTGTCGGCTATTATTACTTCATGGTTGTTTTTAATCAGTTCTATTATTGTATGGCTTCCTATAAATCCCAAGCCGCCAGTTACTAATATTTTCATAATAATCCTTTAACCTCTCATTTTTCATTAACTTAACAAATAAATTTTTCCTTTATCATTTACACGTTTTAACTTCTATACCATTATTATATCATAATTAATCACGCAAAAGACACCTTTTCAGGTGCCTTTCTTAGTATAATTATATAATGTATCTGAGCTATTTTCAGTTGACTACAAGGGTTTTTCTCAGCTTTGAGAGGGCCGCGTTTTTTAAATCCTTGGCATAAGAATAACTTATGCCCATATCTCGCGCAACTTTAGCAAGCATCTCCTGTCCAATTACATTTTTAAGGATTATATATCTCTCTTTCTTGGTCAAAACAAGCAACAAGTCATATATCTCTACATCTGCATAAGCCAGATCCAAAAACGACCTTCCCTTCATATAATCCTCGCTATCCTGAGTCATTGGCATTTCATTTTCAACAAGCTTTATATGGTCTTTTTTAAGGTCCCAAAAATAACAGCCGACCATAGTCTTCATATATCCAAGAAACCTGATTCCCCTTAGCAAGTCAAAGCTGCGCACAAGTATTATACATCTTAACCTTCCCTGTTGCATAAGGTCTTCATCAACGTACCCAAAATAATGCCTGCAACTGGTGGCTATTAGCGGCTCTAACCTTTCAATAAGGTCTGCCATAGCATCATTATCACCAAGTTTTGCATTTACCAAAAGATTTTCAACAACTACATAACTTTCTTCATCATACTTAAACATAATTTATTCCTCCTTCTGATTAATAAGTCCTTCACTTGTTAGCCAATATGAAGGTCCTCCTGGTAACCAGAAATCGAAAAAAACTTTCTCAATTTTAGCAAAATCCTATTTTTTCGCTTAATAACCGCCACATGAGAAATGCCTTCTTTTCTGGCAAAATCTCTGATAGTCATATTTTTATAAAAAAGCTTATCCACCAGATCTTTTTCCCTGTCATCCAGGCTTTTTACAGCCTCAGTAAGGATCAAAGTCATTTCCCTTGCAACCACCATATCTTCTATGCAACTTGGGTCCGCAAAGTCCTTGCCCTTATCTAGCAATCGCTCAATCGAATCCTCTTTGCTGGGCCTGTATTTCACCTTGCCCGTCTCCAAATCTACAAAGCTTGATCCAAGCTTTATGTCTACTTCTAAGTATTTTTCATGACGCAGCATTTTGTAGTACTCCTTATAAATTTCTTCACTCACAGCCACCAGATGATTTCCAGCTTTTATTACTTTGCTCATAGGACTTCCTCCTTAAAACAAAAAAAAGGCCGGACAAAAGCTAAATTTAATTAGCTCTGTCCGGCCTTGGTAACTCATAAAATGGTTCCGTTTCTCGGTACTATAGTGGTTTTATATTAAGTTTTAAAACAAAAAAAATCGCCAGATAACTACTAAATTAATAGTAGCTATCCGGCGATTTGTCCCTGCATTTTACAGTGTAGTATCCATCCTTGATATGTATCTCGTTAATCTTTCCGCAATGCGGACACTTTATTTCGATTAGCGGTCCTTTACTTAATTTGGTCTCCATATCAAACAACCGCTTGCCATCATTTGCACATCTTACTTTTTCAAGCATACCTCTCCCCCTTTCTGTTTGATAATATTATATCATAATGAACAAAAAAAATACATTTAATAAAGAATTATTTTCAGAATTAAATAATCAAAACTCATATGATACATTTATAAAATGCCCCCCTTTTACTTATCCCCGTCCAGTGTCTTTATAAAGTCCCTCCAGGCCTTTTCCGTAACATCACTTTTACCTTCTTCCTCATTTTTCTTTCGAGCTTTTCTAAGAGCAATTCTTGCCAGATTACTTTCTTTTATATATTCCGGCAGATCCATTGGAATCTCATCCCTGTCCTGCGATGCTATATCTATCATATAGTCCGTTTCTTCCTGAGACAGTCCAAGCAGCGTGGCTATTTCCATTAACTTTGATAAACCTGGAGGATTTCTTCTTCCCTTTTCAATATCACTCCAATATGCCGGCGAAAGCTCAAGCATTTCCGCCATCTTTCTCAAGCTTAAATCTTTATCTTTTCTTTTTTCAGTTACGAAATCTCCAAATTTGTCAGGATTCATCCGTATTCACCTCCTTGTATAAACGCGTG
>NZ_AUID01000030.1 GCF_000423525.1 Proteocatella sphenisci DSM 23131
TATCTTTCTTGTAAGCTCTAGTTTTCATCTTTTCATGCATTTGAAGTTTTATGTATGAATCTATATTGTTGTTTTTAAGGTAAACTAAATTAGGTTCACTGGAATAACCACTATCTGCAGTCACTTCCTGCGGAAAACTATTAAAATAAGCTTTATGTTTTTCAAGTACAGGAATAAGTGTATTGTAATCCGTTCGGTCATTACTGATGTAAGTATGAATGACAAAGTAATTTTCAACTGCAAGTTGAACGTTGTATGCTGGTTTTAACTGTCCATTTTGCATGTGATCATCTTTCATACGCATAAATGTTGCTTCAATGTCTGTCTTTGAATAACTATTTCTATCCGTTCCCATAAGTTTGAAATGCTCCTTATATTTCAATAGTCTTGTTGAAGATTCTTCAAGGGATTCATAGAGTTTTTGAAGCTCGTTTTTTTTATTTCGTTTTCCATGAACAAATAGAATTTTTTCTGCGTTAGCAATGCGACTAAGGTTTGCTTGAAGCTCCATTAACTTCAATGGACATATATTTCCGATTTCAATGATTGAATTATTTGAAATTTTTTCTAAGTTTAAAGATTAAAATTAATAACCTGTTGTCCTTTTTCAAAAAATTGGTTATAATATTGTTTCATGAGTAGTTATATTATAAAATATAACGGGAAAAGATGGCAATATTATTTTGTCATTTTTTTTTGCTTTTTTTTTGCATTAAAAAAAGCGAACTAGTCGCTTTTTTCTTTGGGGGCTATTTCCCGACAGCCCCTTTCTATATAGATATATATTACTGATTAACTTTTTCTTTCAATCCTTTTCCCGCTTTAAATGCTGGAGCTTTTGAAGCTTTGATCGTTATAGTTTCCGTTGGATTCTTTGGGTTTCTACCTTCTCTGGCAGCTCTTTCTCTTGTTTCAAAAGAGCCAAATCCTACTAACTGCACTTTTTCACCTGCAACTAAAGCATCTTCTACGCATGACATAAATGCATTAAGTGCCGCTTCAGTTTCTTTTTTTGTCAATTCACATTTTACAGCCATATTTGCTACTAATTCAGCTTTGTTCATTAGATTACCTCCTGAAATTTAAGTATATAAAAGTTAATATTAGACCTACAACCTGAACAAAAAATCTGATTAGTCTTGTTTTTTGTTAAATAATTCAAATTGTAAGTATTTAAAAAGTTTAAACTCTGTCTTATAGTTTTATCAAAAAAACACTATAAAGTCAAGCCTTTTAAGCTATTTTATAAGTTTTTCTTCTTTTTTTATTCTTTCCCATATTACATTTACATCTTCTTTTGTAAAAGCTTGTTCTTGGCCAAATACATGAGGATGTCTTCGTATTATTTTTTCACTGATTCCACTTATTATATCATTGATGTCAAACAATTCTTCTTCTTTACCTATTTGAGCCTGAAGTACTATATGAAGAAGCAGATCCCCAAGTTCTTCTACTATATTATCAATATCATTATTATTGACTGCATTATTAAACTCATCTAATTCTTCATAGAACTGTGGTATAAGCGATTCTCGAGTTTGTTCCTTGTCCCATGGACAGCCGTTTTCACCTCTCAAAACCTCTATAGTTTCCACAAAATTTGACAAAGATTCATTTTTTGCAAGATAAGGAAAGGGTATAAAAACGCTGGTTAGATGGTCAAATTCAAATTCAGACCTGTCTAATTCGTAAAGTTTGACACTTGTTTTTTGCTCCAAACCTTTAATTCCAGCAGCTTTAAAAATAATAATCTCTGCATTTTCAGAAATAACTTCTAACAATTTTAGTTTAAGGTCTGAAGCTATAAGTCGGTTATGCACCTGTGTGAAAACAAGATTATTGTATAAACCTATTTTTTTTTCGTCAAAATCTAAGGCGTCTAGAAGAGTAAATCCTTCAGAAGGGTCAAAATTCAAAAATACAAACATATCATCCAAAAAACTTGTAGATGAGACTATTTCTATTTCTATTTTCTTTTCTTCACATAATTTCATAAGCATTTTTACCGACTTTTCTGCTACACATGGATGACCAGGCACAGCATAAACTACTTGATCTGATAAAGCTTTTTGAATCATGATTTCCGCTATCTCTTTATAGCAACTTTCAAAGTCATTAGATTTATCATAGATATAGTCAAATGATTTATATCCCATTCCTTCTGCAGTTAGATACTCAACCACAGGATGTTTTTCAGTTCTAAGATAAATATTATCAAAACTAGTCAGTATTTTGTAGGCTTTGAGACTTATGCTGGATATATCACCTGAACCTAGCCCAACAATAGTGATTTTCATGCTATTTTCTCACCGCGATTGCTTCAATCTCAACCAATACATCTTTAGGCAATCTGGCAACTTCAACACAAGATCTCGCAGGCGCTATTTCGCCAAAAAATGTCGCATACACTTCGTTCATGGCAGCAAAATTATTCATATCACTAATAAATACTGTGGTTTTAATTACATCATTCATTGTTAAACCAGCTTGTGCAAAAATAGCCTCTACATTGGTTAATGACGCCTTTGTCGCTGCTTTTATCTCCGTTTCCATTTCTCCAGTTTCCATATTTAATGGCAGCTGTCCTGATGTAAATACCAGATTTCCAATGTCCATCCCTTGTGAATATGGGCCAATTGCAGCCGGTGCCTTGCTTGTAACTACATTTTTCATGAATTACCTCCTATTTTTATATAATATCATTTATTTTACCACGAAAGCCCTAATATTACAACGTTTTATTAATTATTCCTGGTGTTTTGCAACTCTTGTATATATCTTTTTTCCTTTAATTTTTAAATTTGAACTTTCTTGTAAAATAAGATCTGCTTTATTGTTCAAAATATCAATTATTGTATATTCTTTTCCAACTTTTATAACACCTATGTCGTCGAATAACACACCATCTACGTTGCATAAAAGTCCAACGAAATCAGTAGTTCTAAGCTTTTTGTTTTTACCACCGCGAAAATATATTTTCGTAACATCAGCCTGTTTCTTCTCTCTGTTTATACGATTAGGATTCGCTATATTGTAAGACCTGAAATAAGTTCTCACATCATCATCAAACGAAGCATCATAGACTTTAAGTTCTGAATAATTCAACTTGGTCTCCTCTTTACTCATAAGATTTATATCCGAAGAAGAAATCAGTGTAATAGCTTTTCCAGTTTTGCCAGCCCTCGCTGTTCTGCCTATCCTATGAACATATTTTTCAGACTCAAAAGGAGCTTCATAATTGATAACTGTATCCACATCATCAATGTCAATTCCTCTGGCAGTTACGTTTGTAGATACCAGTATAGCTCTTTTATAGCTCTTGAAATCATTAATCGCCTTAACTCTTTCTTTTTGAGGCATATCCCCGTGAATCTTATATGATGTCTGTACATATTCTTTTAAACTGTTGTATATTTTATCGGTCATAGCTTGAGTATTGCAAAATATTATTGATTTGAAAGTATTTTCCTTAACTAAAATGTTTTTTATCAGTTCCATCCTTTTTTCAAAATCACTTTTCATTGAATCTACATATAAAGATCGATTCTTATCAGATACATAAAGAACAAATTGGTCTATTTCGGGTTCGGAATTTCTGTCTATATGTTGTGATTCAGTATCAGTAAGATAATTAAAAACATAAGCGTTATCCAAATATCTGTTTAAAATTTGTCCTACATTTTCCGGAATCGTTGCAGATACAAATATGTTTTGTCTTTCAAGGGGTAAAACTTCAATGATTGAATCAACTTTTTCAATAAATCCAGGCTTTGTCAACTCATCAAACTCATCCATAACAAAATATTTAACTTGACTCAAATCAATTGTCTCTTTGGATATATGGTCAAACAACCTTCCTACCGTAGCAACTATAACATGGCTTTTTTGTTTTAATAAAAGTCTTTCATTCTCATAGCTCTGTTTACCATAAATAACCTGCACACTAACTTTTTTATATCTTCCAATACTTTCAATTTCCTTGCCTACTTGTATTGCCAGTTCTCTTGTAGGAACAATGACCAGCGCCTGAGGAGCATTGATTTCCCACTTTATATTTTCACATATGGGGATACCAAAAGAAGCGGTTTTTCCTTTACCTGTAGCTTCAATAATCAAAACATCCCTGCCACTTAGAATTTCAGGAATCGTTGTTTCCTGAACGTAAGCCGGCTCCTTATAATCTATTTCTTCTAAGGCTTTTAAAACTTCATCGCTTAGATTAAAATCACTAAATTTCATAATTTACCCTTTCAAAATCACTAAATGTATAATATTTAATTATAGCATAATTTTCTCATTTTATACTGATATGAATTTATTTGCGTTGAATTATATTTATAAAAACGTTATAATGTATTGTTAATACTTCAAATTTATAAAAAGGATAATTTATGATTAATTTACCAACTATTTACTTGCGCGAAATGAAAACGCTCCTAAAAGATGAGTTTGATTCATTTTTGAATTCATACGATGAAGAGAGATTGTCAGGTTTTAGGATAAATGGGCTTAAAATCAATAAAGCAGAATTTGAAAGACTAATTAATTTCAATGCCCCTGAACTCCATATAAAAAATATTCCATGGTGTAATTCGGGTTACTATTATGATAATCAGTCTCGTCCGGCTAAACTCCCATATTACAACGCAGGACTTTTTTATATACAAGAGCCATCCGCTATGGCCCCTGTCGAATACCTTGACATAAAGGAAGGAATGAAGGTACTTGACCTGTGCAGCGCACCTGGAGGGAAAAGTACCCAGATAGCTACTAAATTAGGTAATTCAGGCCTTCTCGTAAGCAACGATATCTCTAATCACAGGATTAAAGCTGTCCTACGCAATATAGAAATGATGGGCATAACAAATGCACTGATCATGAATGATTCTCCCGAAAAAATAGCTGTAAAATTCAGCTCATACTTTGACAGGATATTGCTTGATGTCCCTTGCTCAGGAGAAGGAATGTTCAGAAAAGACCCCGACTTAATAAAAACATATGAATCTTCAAAAAAAGCCAACCCGCAAATGCAAAAAGACATACTAGGCAGCGCAGCATCTATGCTCAAAGCTGGTGGCCTTATAATGTACTCGACATGCACATTTAATATTGATGAAAATGAAAATCAGATTGTACAATTTTTAAAGGATAATCCTGATTTTAGAATTGAAAATATAGAAAAAGATTATGGCTTTACAAAAGGATTTGGGCTAGACCAAGCATGCAGATTGTTCCCTCACAAAGTAAACGCCGAAGGTCATTTCCTCTGCCTTATAAGAAAAGTTGGCGACTCTGTTACCAAGGATGCGCATCTTGATAAAAAATCTGCTGTAAAAGAAAAAAAACAAAACATCCCAGAGAAAAACAAACAAGTTCCAAAAGATGAGCTTCCAGATCAATATCTGGAATTTGAAAAAGAAAATCTTAACATATCACTCCAAGGTATGTTTACAGTTGAAAACAACAGAATATACAAAGAGCTGGATATCGGAGTAAATCTTAGAGGACTTAAAATCATTAGAAACGGACTTTATCTGGGCGAATTCAAGAATTCCTCTTTCATGCCAAGTTCTGCATTTATAATGTCTTTAAAAAAAGAAGATTTTAAAAACTGTATAGATTTTAATGTTAATGATGAAAATTTGATTAAATATCTCAAATGTGAGACAATATTTACAGATACAAAGGACGGTTTTGTGATAATTTGTGTAGATGGATTTCCTCTTGGCTATGGAAAAGTCAAAAACGGAACCCTTAAAAATTATTATAATAAAAACTGGAGACTTTTATAAAACTAATTATATATGAATCGGAGTGTTGATATGCCAAAAATGAGATTAGATAAATTGCTTGCAAATATGGGATTTGGATCCAGAAGAGAGATAAAAGCAGATGTAAAGCTTGGAAAAATAACAATCAATGATATTACTGCTCGAGATGCCTCTGTTGTAATAAATACAGAAGTCGACAAAGTTCAATATTTGGACGAACTGGTAGAGTATAAAGAGTTTATATATATCATGATGAACAAACCAGAAGATGTGATATCTGCTACAGTAGATAAACATGATCAAACTGTAATAGACCTGCTTCCACAAAAATATGCCGCTCTTAGTCCTTTTCCAGTAGGAAGATTAGATAAGGATACACAAGGTCTGCTTATAATTACAAACAACGGTAAAATGGCTCATAATATGTTATCTCCAAAGAAGCACGTAGAAAAACTTTATTACGCAATAGTTGAAGGCGATAAACTCAATGCAAATGATATTACCGCTTTCAAAAAAGGTATTTTCTTAGAAGATGATCAGTACAAATGCCTTCCTGCTAACCTAAGTATAATTGAAGCAAATGACAAGGAGTCAAAATGTGAACTGATTATAGAAGAAGGCAAATACCATCAAGTAAAAAGAATGTTTGAAGCTTCAGGGCGAAAAGTGACATTTCTTAAAAGAATGAGTATGGGTCCTATTGTACTTGATAAAAATTTAGACCTTGGAGAATTTCGCGAACTTAATGCAGGCGAAATGGCCTTACTAGAGCAATATCTTTAAACAATAATATATAATTATAAAAGAGAGGAGATTGTTGCGTAATTTATTATGCAGCTGTTAAATAATGAAAAAAAGAGAAATATTAGAACTAACTGTAGATAAATTAAACTTTGGAGGCGAAGGTATTTCTTATGTAGAAGACAAGAAAGTCGTATACAAAAATGGAATTCCCGGACAAAAAGTCAAAGTCTTAGTTAAAAAGATAAGAAAAAATAAAATTGATGGAAAAATACTTGAAACAATATCCCTTTCGCCACTTGAGACCGAACCCACTTGCGATCATTATAAGGTTTGTGGAGGGTGTTCACTTCTGTCTGTATCATATGATAATCAGATAAGCATAAAGAAAAATCAAATAATAGATATGTTCACAGAGTCTGACTATAGTGAATTTGCCAATATGCCCATGATTCCCAGCCCAATACATCTTGAATATAAGAACAAGATGGAGTTTACATTTGGAAATGAAGAAAAAGATGCCCCGCTTGCGCTTGGAATGCATATGACAAACCGTAGCAACAGCATCGTATATGTAAAAACGTGCAAGATAGTTGATGAAGATTACAGAAAAATCCTAATAGCAACATGTGAATATTTCAAAAAACACGATCTGCCTTTTTATAGAGTATTGAGCCACGCCGGGTATTTGAGACATCTGGTTGTAAGAAAAGGACAAAACACAGGAGAGATCCTGGTAAACCTCGTGACTACTTCTCAAATCGAGTTTAATATGGATGAGTATGTCAGTATATTAAATAACCTGGATTTAGATGGAGATATAGTTGGTATCCTCCATACTATAAACGATTCTTATTCAGATGCCGTAATATGTGACAGCCAAAAAATACTATCAGGCCGCGATTATTTTTACGATGAACTGCTGGGTTTGAAATTCAAAATTTCTCCATTTTCATTCTTCCAGACTAATACAAAATGTGCCGAGGTATTATATAGCCTTACAAAAAAAATGTTAGGTGATAAAAAAGACAAAATAGTCTATGATCTATACAGCGGTACCGGCACTATAGGAATCCTTATATCCGAAAATGCAAAAAAAGTATACGGCGTAGAACTAATTGAAGAAGCCGTAGCAATGGCAAAAGAAAACTGCATAATAAATAATATAAATAATGCTTATTATATAGCAGGAGACGTAGCTAAGGAAGTATCTAAATTAGAAGAAAAACCAGACGTTATAATAATAGATCCACCAAGAAGCGGGGTTCATCCTAAGGCAATGAGAGACATTATAGCCTTTAACTCTAAAGAAATAATTTATGTTTCATGCAATCCTAAGGCTCTTGTAGAAGATCTCCACAGGCTAAAAGAGAGTGATTACAAAGTAATAGAAGTAACAAGCGTTGACCAGTTCCCCAATACCCCACATGCAGAATGCATCGTGCATTTGGAAAAAATCTAAAATACAAATACACAAAAAAAATCCCCACAAAAACTGCGGGGATTTTTTTATACTTATTTCCACTCGATTGTAGAAATCATAGCTTTATGTTCAGCTTCTTCTTCGATTGTAAATGGGATAGATTTAAAATTCAAAAAAGATATTATCTTGTCCCCCTTTTGTATTCTATGATATATCATATACATTCCAGTGGACGTGTCGTTAACTAGCACTCCATAAAATTTGCCCTTACCCCCGAGATCAATGTTGTCCATTCTTAATACTTCCATCTCAGTGGACATATGAATCTCTTCTTCTATCATTTCTTCGCCCAGTGTCACTCCAGGCATTACAAATTCACTGATGTTTAAGACCTCTCCATCTCTTGTATAAGAATATACATAGCCTTCTGGATCATCAGACTTTGTAACATCTCCTTTTTCGTACCCCTTTTGCAACTGTATTTCATAATCCTTGTCATTACTTACAAATTTAACACCCTTATCATCGCTACTGCATCCAGTTGCCGAAACAAGCATCACTAATGCCAATACAAAAATTCTTCTTGCCTTTAATCCAATTTGCATACCCTACTCCTTCGTGTTATTTAAAATATGATTTAGTAGAACAAGTATATCAGAATTGTCTAATATTTTCCATTATTATTATTTATGAACACCTCCTTACAATAACGTCCATTTCCTTTTTGCAATATCAACGACCCCATAATTCATTTATTTCATATTCGTCTTTATTTTTACGTTATTTTTAATAGCCGAAAGCACTGAATAAGCTTGTTTGTTTAACATTTGTATATATTCTTGTTTTCTTGATTATGAATTATTGTAAAAATAAATTGCAAAAAGCTATTGACGTTTTTTAAAAAAAGTATTATCATGACTACAGAATAAAAAAACAGGAGGACATAAATATGGGATTTATATTAGTAGATACAACATTAAGAGATGGGGAACAAACAGCGGGCGTAGTATTTGCAAATCAAGAAAAACTAAATATAGCAAGAATGCTGGATGAAGTCGGCGTAGAACAAATTGAAGCAGGCATACCCGTTATGGGGGGCGATGAAAAAGATATAATTAAAAAAATTGTTAAAAGTAATTTAAAAGCCAGTATAATGGGATGGAACAGAGCTGTCATAAAAGACATCCAGGCTTCAATCGACTGCGGTGTAGATGCTGTCGCAATTTCCATCTCAACATCAGATATCCATATTAAAGACAAACTCAAATCCACAAGAGAAAGAGTACTTGATCAGATGATAACTGCCGTTGAGTATGCAAAAAAAGAAGGACTCTATATTTCAGTGAATGCAGAGGACGCTTCAAGAACTGATGATGATTTTTTATTTGAATTTATAAAGCAAGCAACTTCTGCTGGAGCAGACAGAATAAGATACTGCGATACTATAGGTATACTAAATCCTATCAGAACATACAACACCATAAAATCGATACGAGATACTTTTGGGGTAGATGTAGAAATGCATACACATAACGATCTTGGTATGGCTACTGCCAATGCTATCGCTGGAGTTATGGCCGGAGCAACTCATTTAGGAGTAACTGTAAACGGCTTAGGCGAAAGAGCTGGAAATGCATCACTCGAAGAAACAATAATGGCGGCAATATGTTCACTGGATCAGACCGGTCGTTATGATCTTTCAAAATTAAAACCTTTATGCGAATATGTTTCAACCGCATCAGGAAGAAAACTTTCTCCATGGAAAGCAGTTGTAGGAGATAATATATTTTCTCATGAATCAGGTATCCATGCAGATGGCGCCATAAAAAATCCTAAAACATACGAACTGTATTCCCCTGAAGATATAGGGCTTTTTAGAAAATTAATCGTAGGCAAACACTCTGGAACTGCAGGGATCAAAAACAAGCTTTATCAATTAGGTATAAACATGGAGGATGAACTGGGCGCGCTTATCTTAGAAAGAGTAAGATCTCATTCAATAGAACTAAAGCGCTCTCTCAACGACATGGAACTACTTATCATATATTCAGATTTAAAAAACAGCGAGGTCTGCTACGCGTAAATTCACTATAATATTGACGGAGGATAAATATGGGAAAATCTCTAACATTAAAAATAATCGAAAAAAAAATCATATCAGGAGATTTATCTCCGACAAATGAAATTGCTATAAAAATAGACCAGACCTTGACTCAGGATTCAACTGGCACCATGGCTTATCTTCAGCTTATGCGTATAAATCCTTCTGAGATTAAAGTAAAAAATGCTCTTGCATACGTTGATCACAATATGCTTCAGACCGGGTTTGAAAACATGGATGATCACGAATTCATCAGATCTATATGTAAAAAATATGGAATAACGTATTCCAAACCCGGCAACGGCGTATGTCATCAACTCCATTTAGAAAATTTTTCAAAACCAGGAGAAACGTTACTGGGTTCTGACAGCCATACACCAACTTGTGGAGCAATGGGAATGATTGCTATAGGTGCAGGGGGACTAGACATAGCTACTGCCCTTTCTACAGGAAAATACTATTTCAAGGCTCCACACATTTTGAATATAAAACTTGAAGGTGAATTAATTCCACCAGCTTCAGCAAAAGATGTTATACTTTTCATTCTAAAAGAATACGGAGTTAAAGGCGGCATAGGAAAGATAATTGAATATACAGGTTCTGGAGCATCTTCCTTGTCACTTACACAAAGAGCAACCATATGCAATATGGGAGCCGAACTCGGAGCTACTACTTCTATTTTCGAGACAGATGAAAAAACTTATGAATATCTGGACTTTCAGGGAAGATCGGAAGATTTTATAAAACTTAAAGCAGATGTAGATGCTAAGTATGATCAATTTATCAGTGTTGATCTAAGTTCTATAAAACCAATGATTGCAAAACCTCATAATCCTGATAATGTTTATGAGATAGCAAATATTAATGGCATTAAAGTTAATCAGGTAGCAATAGGAAGCTGTACAAACTCTTCTTACGAAGACTTGACAAAGGCTGCCGCAATTCTTAAAAACAAAAAAGTTTCCGAACATGTCAGTCTTGTGATCGCACCTGGTTCAAGCAGCATACTCTCAATGCTCGCAAAAAATGGAGCCCTTTGTGATCTGATTGATGCCGGAGCCAGAATACTTGAATGCGGCTGCGGTCCTTGCATAGGCATGGGACAGGCTCCAAATACAAATGGAGTTTCTCTTAGAACTTTTAACAGAAACTTTAAAGGAAGAAGCGGGACAGATTCAGCTGATATATATCTTGTAAGCCCCGAAGTTGCAGCTGCCAGTGCTTTAAAAGGGTACATTACAAAAGATGTCCCAGTTTTTGACATCGGCATATATAAAAAACCTTCTCTAGCTATGCAAAATAGCGGATTTTTTATAAGAAACATTGCGGATAAAAACCAGAAAATAATTATTGGTCCAAATATTAAAGAACTTCCTGTTCAAAGCATCCCAAATGAAAACCTTGAATTTAATACAGTCTTTATCGGCGGTGACAATATTTCAACTGATGATATAACTCCATCAGACTCTAAGATGCTCCCTTTTAGATCAAATATAGAGTATCTATCTAGTTTTTGTCTTACCCGCATTGATGAAGATTTTCCCAAAAGAGCCAAGAACAACAATCCTGGCCTAATAGTTGCAGGAGAAAACTACGGTCAGGGTTCAAGCAGAGAACACGCAGCGCTTACCCCCGCATTTTTGGGAATAAAGGCCGTACTTGTAAAATCATTTGCAAGAATTCATAAATCAAACCTTATAAATAATGGAATCATCCCACTTACTTTCGAAAACCCATCTGACTACGAGCACATTAAAATGTTAGATAAAATTAAGTTAAGCGACATTTCGATAAACATAGGAAGTAAAGATAGTTTTCAGATCACAATAAATGAAATTCCAACCAAAGTTAGACTTGAAATATCTCAAAGAGAAAGAGACATTCTTCTGCAAGGTGGGTTTTTAAACTATATTTCTATGAAAGGGGAAAATTATTGATGCAATATATAACAATAATAAACGGAGATGGAATTGGTCCAGAAGTTATGGATTCTGCAATTCGTATAATTGACGAACTTAAACTTCCCATAGTATGGGAAACTTTTGAGTCCGGTAAAAACTACTTTGAAAATACAGGTTTATTGCTTCAAGACGGTCTTCTCGAAAATATAAGAAAAAACAAAATACTGTTAAAGGGCCCAACTGAAACTCCTATAGGCGGTGGATTCAAGAGCATTAATGTACTTTTAAGAAAAGAATTCGATGCCTATGCAAATATCAGACCTGTAAAATCACTTGCAGGCATAAAGACAAAGTATGATAATATAGACATTGTAGTAGTAAGAGAAAATACAGAAGATTTATACTCTGGCATAGAATATATGGTAACTAAAAACATAGCACAAAGTGTAAAAGTAATAACAAGAGAAGCAAGTGAAAAAATATGCAGATATGCATTCGAATTTGCGCGAAATAATGGCAGAAAAAAAGTTACCGTTGTTCATAAAGCTAATATAATGAAGATGACAGACGGGCTTTTTTTAGATACCTACAGACAAATATCCAAACTTTATCCAGATATAGCACCTGATGAAAAAATTGTAGATAACATGTGTATGCAACTTGTAGTTAATCCAAATCAATTCGATGTAATCGTTGCCCCAAACCTTTATGGAGATATAATCTCTGACTTATGTTCCGGGCTTGCAGGCGGTCTTGGGCTAGCCTCAAGCGCTAACATAGGAGATGATGTTAAAATATTTGAAGCTGTCCATGGGAGTGCCCCAGATATAGCCGGAATGAATATAAGCAACCCTTCTGCTTTGATACTTAGTTCCGCCATGATGCTTTCTGAAATTGGCTATAAAGATGAATCTACAAGAATAGTCAATGCTGTATTAAAAACTCTGGAGAACAAGGACTTTCACACAAGAGATCTTGGCGGTACTGCCGACAGAATAAAATTTACAAATAAAGTAATATCTCATCTATAACACAAAAAAACTCATCATTTATCCACTAAATTCCGGATAAATGATGAGTTTTTTAGTTTAATAATGTTTTTTTAATTCTTTAATCAAATCACTTTTTAAATCCCATAGTTCTTGAGAAAGGTCAACTTTAAAAGGTTCGGGATTCCCGATTCGCTTATACTGTGGCCAGAAGCAGTCTCTTTTAGCCTGTGATTCAGCTTTATACTGCATTACGCTTTTCTGTTCTCTTACAAGCTTTCCATCAATAAAAAGTGGCTTTAGCAATCTTTCTACATAATAATTTTCAAAAGTTTGAGTCTTCCACGTATAAGTTGGATGGAAGATAGTAAGAGGTTTGGTTTCGTCTATCTCTTCATGATCGAGTATAATAAGGTCAGCTCTAGCTGCATTATTATACTTATTATATATTCTTACCACTTGCTTATACCCTGGATTATTTATCTTTTCAGGTGATTCGGATATCTTTATCTTAGGAATTATCTCTCCATCTCTTTCTATGGCAGACAGTTTGTATACACCTCCAAGAGAAGGATTGTTGCTAGAAGTGATAAGCTTTGTCCCAACTCCCCATACATCAATCATGGCTTTTTGCTGCTTAAGATCCATTATAGAGTATTCATCAAGATCATTTGATGCTGTTATTTTCACATTTTCAAACCCATTTTCATCCAGCTTCTCTCTCACTTTTTTTGAAAGGTATTCTAAATCGCCAGAATCAAGTCTTACTCCCTGAGCTTCATATCCATCGGCTCTAAGTTCGTTAAATACTGCAATAGCATTAGGAAGCCCACTTTTGAGTGTGTTATAGGTATCTAACAAAAGCATAGTCTTTTCTGGATAGTTTTTTGCGTACGCACGAAAGGCTTCAATTTCAGAATCAAAGCGTTGAACCCAACTGTGAGAATGAGTCCCCATAATTGGAATACCGTACAGCTTGCCCGCAAGTACATTTGAAGTTCCTACACAGCCTCCTATCACTGCAGCTCTTGCCCCATAAAGACCTGCATCAGGCCCTTGAGCCCTTCTTAATCCAAATTCCATTACAGGATCTCCTTGAGCAACCTGACATATCCTCGATGCCTTAGTTGCGATAAGCGATTCAAAATTCACTATATTTAATATAGCAGTTTCTATTATCTGAGCTTCTATAGAATTTGCTTTGACCCTTATTATAGGCTCGTTTGGAAACATTATAGTTCCTTCTTCAACAGCATATATTTCTCCCGTGAATTTAAAATTTTGAAGATAATTCAAAAATCCTTCATCAAAAGTATTCATGCTTCTAAGATACTCTATATCGCTTTCTGTAAACTCAAGATTTTGAATGTATTCTACAACTTGATCAATACCACAAACTATAGTATACCCCCCGTCACTAGGGTTTTTTCTAAAGAAAACATCAAAGATTAATTTTTCTTTGTTAAGATCTTCTATATAATAAGCATTCGACATAGTTAGTTGATAAAAGTCAGTTAAAAGTGTTAAATTTTTCATTTCATGTCCCTTCTCATCTTCATAAGACAGTTAATATAATTTTCCATTAAATATGTATACTATCTCATATAAGAAAAATGCGTACCCATATAGAATACGCATTAGTACTTAATGCTGTGTATTATTATGCTTCGAGGTTTGTATATATATCTTGAACATCGTCGTCATCTTCAAGCATATCTATAAGTTTTTCCATGCTTTTTTCAAGGCTTTCATCTATTTTTGTATATGTCTGAGGAAGCATAGTCACTTCCGCTGAAAGCAATTCATATCCCGAACTTTCCAGGGTAGCCTTAACTTCATCAAAAGCAGTATACTCTGTAATTATTTCAAAGCCTTCGTCTTCAACTATAAAATCTTCAGCGCCTGCCTCCAAAGCAATTTCCATCAATATGTCTTCTTCCACAGAATCATTTTTTTCTATTAGTATAATTCCTTTTTTGTCAAACATAAAGCTTACGCATCCAGCAGTTCCCATATTTCCACCACTTTTGTCAAAGTAGAATCTTACATTCCCTGCTGTTCTATTTTTATTATCTGTAAGAGAGTTTACGATTACGGCTACACCACCGGGCCCATATCCCTCATAAGTTATATGTTCGTAGTTTTCAGAATCCGAACCGCCTACACCTTTTTTTATTGCCCTGTCTATATTATCATTAGGCATATTCATCGATTTTGCCTTTTCTACTGCAGTTTTCAAAGATGCGTTGTATTCTGGATCGCCCCCACCTTCTTTGGCTGCAACAGTTATTGATCTTGCATATTTAGTAAATACTTTTGCTCTCTTTGCATCTTGCTTGTTTTTCCTGTTTTCTATATTACCTATTCTACCCATTTGGGTACCTCCTAAAAATTGAGAATTTCAAAATAAATACTTTCACATTATACAGCATCTTTTTTAAAAATTCAACAACACTAACTATATGCCCATTCCAAATTCACGATTGACATCGAGCGCATTAACAAATTTCAGCTCTTCATATTTTTCTGCAAATCTATCAAGAGTGTACTGATTTGCAAACAACATAAGCGGCCTGTCAAAGTGATCATAGACAAGCATACTTCTTGAATTATGATATTTACTAAGATTCTCATTGTTATCTATCTTTATCCACCTTGCCACGCTATAGTCCAAAGGTTCTACTATGATATCTGAATTGTATTCATTTTTTAATCTATATTCAAACACTTCAAATTGAAGGGCCCCTACGGCTCCTAGAATTATTTCGTTATACTGCGTTTTGTAAACCTGAATAGCTCCTTCTTGAGCCAACTGATCTACCCCTTTATGAAAGTGCTTTGCTTTCATCGAATTCACAGGCATTACTCTTATAAATAATTCCGGAGGGAATGTAGGAAGTGGCTCAAAAAATATTTTTTCTTTTCCCGCTACCAGAGTATCTCCTATCTGATAATTTCCCGAATCATAAATTCCTATTACGTCTCCCGCATAGGCTTTGTCTATGGTTTCTCTGTCATTTGCCATAAGCTGAGTAGACTGAGATAATTTCATCTTTTTGCCAGTTCTTGAAAGAGTTACTTCCATACCTCTTTCAAATACTCCAGAACAAATTCTCAAAAATGCTATTCTATCCCTATGAGCCTGGTTCATATTTGCCTGTATCTTGAATATAAATCCAGTAAAAGTATCACCATATGGAGATACCTCTCCATCTGTTGTTTTTCTTACACTTGGGCCAGGAGCCATATCTAAGAAATGATTTAAAAAAGTAGTTACGCCAAAATCTGCAAGCGCCGTACCAAAAAATACCGGTGTAAGATTGCCTTCTCTTATAAGCTTAAGATCGAATTCATTTCCTGCACCACTTAGCAGCTCCATATTATCTCTTAGTTCCCTTAAATTATCAGGGTGCAACAATCCTTCTAACTCACTTCCAAATACACCAGCTTCACTTAGTTTTATAATTTCTTTTTTTCTGTATAATTGAACTTCATTTTCAAGGATATCATATATTCCCTCAAATTGAAGACCGCTTCCGATTGGCCATGTAGTAGCCGTTGCATTCATACCCAGTACAGTTTCTAACTCTTCTATAAGTTCTAAAGGATCTTTGGCCTGTCTGTCCAGTTTATTAATAAATGTAAATATAGGAATTCCCCTCAATTTACATACTTGAAACAGTTTTTTAGTCTGCATCTCGATACCTTTTGCTGCATCTATCACCATAACCGCGCTGTCTACAGATGTAAGTACCCTGTAAGTATCTTCACCAAAGTCATTGTGACCCGGTGTATCCATTATTGAGATAACTTTTCCATCATATTCAAACTGCATAACTGATGACGTTACAGAAATCCCTCTTTTTTTCTCTATTTCCATCCAGTCGGATTTTGCATATTTTGTATTTTTTTGAGCACTAACGGTACCTGCTTCTCTTATCGCTCCTCCGTGAAGTAAAAGTTTCTCAGTCAGAGTTGTTTTACCTGCATCGGGATGCGAAATAATACCGAAAATTCTTCGTCTGTCTATTTCATTCGCCAATTCTAAATTACTCATTAATTGTTTTCCTTTCAGATTTAATCATACTATTCTATTCTACTATAATTCCACCATTGGTGATAGATTTATTTCATTTTTTCAAAAAAAAAAAATTTTTTGTTAAAATTATAGTATAATATTAGTGGCTATTGACAATTATAATTTACAATCATCATCAAAATTTACAAGAAAGAAGTGAAAAAAATGAACAATAGTTTGAAACCAAAGTTTTTTACCACAATCAAAAATTATTCTAAAGAACAGTTCATGACCGACCTAACTGCAGGAATAATAGTAGCAATAATTGCTTTACCACTTTCTATTGCCTTAGCTATAGCATCTGGGGTAACACCAGAAAAAGGTTTGCACACCGCTATAATAGCAGGATTCTTAATATCTTTACTGGGTGGCAGCCGAGTACAAATAGGTGGTCCGACAGGGGCTTTTATGGTAATAGTCTATGGTATCGTAACAAAATTCGGTGTAAATGGATTAATCATTTCAACAATTATGGCTGGAATGATTATGATTTTAATGGGTCTTATGAAACTGGGGAACGCCATTAAATACATTCCTTATCCTATCACCACAGGTTTTACAAGCGGTATAGCTCTTACGATTTTTTCTTCGCAGATAAACGATTTTTTAGGACTGGGAATAGAAAGTATACCTCCAGAGTTTATCGGTAAATGGTCTTTATATATGCAAGCTATATCTAAAATAGATTTCAGCACAACCCTTATAGGAACAACAGCTCTGCTAATAATTATCTTATGGCCTAAAATAAATAAAAAAATCCCAGGCGCTCTTATAGCTCTTATAGTTACCTCGGTTATGGTAAGTGTATTTAATATGGATGTAGCCACCATAGGTTCAAAATTCGGTGAGCTTTCTTCAAAACTTCCTGTTATGAGCATACCACACTTGGATATAAATCAAATTAAACTCTTGATCCCATCCGCGTTCACTATTGCTATACTTGGTTCAATTGAATCACTTTTGTCAGCAGTTGTATCAGACGGAATGATTGGCGGCAAGCATAGATCCAACATGGAGCTCATTGCTCAGGGAGTTGCAAATATAGCCTCTGGTTTGTTCGGTGGAATCCCCGCAACAGGTGCGATTGCAAGAACAGTTGCCAATATCAAAAATGGCGGTCGTACTCCGGTAGCTGGAATGGTTCACGCGTTAACTCTCCTTCTTATAATGCTGCTATTTATGCCACTTGCTAAAATGGTTCCACTTGCCTCACTTGCTGCAGTACTTATTATAGTCGCTTACAATATGAGTGAATGGAGAGAATTTACTGCTTTATTTAAAGCACCTAAGAGCGATATAATTGTCTTACTTGTTACATTTGTAATAACCGTTCTTGTAGATCTTGTAGTAGCAATAGAAATTGGTATGGTACTCGCCGCATTCTTGTTTATGAAAAGAATGGCTGATGTAGCCGATGTACAGATTGCTGATTTTGATGCAGGTGAAGAGACTGACAATGACCTTAATGAAATTTTGCCTTATTACGACAACAGCAAATTTAACAACCTTAAAGGAATACAGGTATATAAAATAAATGGGCCTTTCTTCTTTGGGGCCACAGATAAATTTTTAGATGCAGTTAATGAGCTCGGTTACAAGACCAATCACCTTATAATTGATATGCAAAGTGTTCCTGCAATAGATGCAAGTGCTCTCCACGCATTTAACAGACTTATCAAAACTTGCAAAAAAAGAAACATAGTAATCCTCATAAGTGGCATTAATCAACAGCCCTTAAACTCACTGAAAAAATCGGATTTTCACAAGATGATAGGTGGGCCTGATCACTTCTTTGATAGAACTGAAGATGCTCTTAATTATCTTTCCAAAAAATAACCAGATTCAGGACATCCTATATAAAACATAAATCGCACTATAAATGCAGATACATAATCTGGCATTGACAGCGCGATTTTTTATATTTATTTATATTAGGCCAATTGTATAATCAAGTTGAACTAGTTTGAAAATTTGTATAAAAAAACCCATAGTGATCATTTCTGTGTTACGATAATTTCACCACAAAACATCGTCAGAAAGGATAATCACTATGGACTATACTAACTATAACACAGATTTTCGCAAGCATAAACACTTAAATGACTTCGAACGACATTCGATACAAATTCGACTTACAGAGGGCTGGTCTCCTTACAAAATTGCAAAATCGCTCGATAGAGCTCAAAATACAATCCTCAATGAAATACGTAAAGGGACTGTATCACAGTTAAAACACGGCAAAAAAATTGAACTGTATTTTTCAGATGCTGGTAAATCTATATACGAAAAAAATAGAAGGAATTGTGGACCAAAATTCCGACGTCTAATATGCAGTGATTTCATTGATTATGTCTGCGAAAAAATCAAAAATGATTCTTGGTCTGTTGACGCTTGTGTTGGTGAAGCTAAGTTAAATTCGAAGTTTCATAGGTCT
>NZ_AUID01000031.1 GCF_000423525.1 Proteocatella sphenisci DSM 23131
AGTTATATTATAAAATATAACGGGAAAAGATGGCAATATATTTTGTCATTTTTTTTTGCTTTTTTTTGCATTAAAAAAAGCGAACTAGTCGCTTTTTTCTTTGGGGGTCTATTTACCGACAGCCCCCTTTGTTATCTAAAAATGAAAATATTGTTAATGCTATTGCGTTTGCCAGATGGCAATGAAATAAAGGTCGGTAATAAGTGAAGCAGGTGGACTAATATGATGTTATGTCCTCTTGCAGTTTATTCAGAAATTGTTTTGCAGCATTAGAAAATACCTGATATTTCTTCCATACAATATTCAAATGTGCTTCCAACTGTGGGTCCAGAGGCTTAAAACACAGATTGCTGGCACTGGTGGTATTTACTAGCTTATCCAAGCATAGGGCGTAACCGATTCCTTCCTCTACCATTAGTGTGGCATTATAAATTAGATTATATGTAGCTACAATATTAAGCTTCTCAAAATTATTACCGAACCATCCCGATATTTCATTCCCTGAAATAGCTTGTCTAGAGCAGATCAGTGGTATATTATATAGATTCTCTGGTCGGATGCGATTTAAATTAGCCAATGGGCTATCCCTTTTCATTAGCAGACCCCAAGTATCAGTTGTAGGGAGATGAATATAGTCATATTTTTGGATATTTGTTGTACCAATAAGAACTCCAAAGTCCAATAATCCTTTATCTAAACGTTCAGTTACATCATCCGCATTACCGCTGTACAAATGATACTGAATATGGGGATGCTTCTCTTGGAGTTTCTTTACTACCTTTGCAATGAGGCTCATAGAATTTGTTTCACCTCCACCAATGTAAATATTTCCGCTGATAATTTCATCATTGCTGCTAATTTCTGATTCAGTTTTGTCAACAAGATCCATGATTTCTTGTGCACGTTTACTGAGCAGTACTCCTTCTTCTGTAAGGGTAATCCTTCTGTTTCCACGTATAAATAATTTTTTTCCCAGTTCTTCTTCTAATTCCATCAGCTGTTTTGAAAGGGTGGGTTGTGTTACATTCAGTACATTAGCTGCTCCTGTAATACTCTCTTCTCTTGCAACTGCTAAAAAATACCGTAAAACTCGAAATTCCATTTCTAATCCTCCAATCTTTAGTTATAGTATATCCCAACTTAGTATTCCTGTAAACTATGGGAGAGTATTCTTTATAAGTATTTTATATATCGAATTCGTTATATTATAATGAAAATAAAGAAGGCAACAATATGACCTTCAAATTTATATATATATTTTGATTTATGGTAAGGAAGGTGTGCTATATGAATATAAATGAATTTTTAGACCATTTAAATAGTGGAATTTCGGTAATTGGAGGGTTAGAAGCCCATCAGTTTATGCATCAGGTAAGTCAGGACGCCCTTCGTATTACCATGGAGCTGAACAGCACCTATCATACTCCAGAGGAAATACTGTTATTGATGGAAAGACTTACAGGTAAGAAAATTGATGAATCCTTTGCTATGTTTCCGCCCTTTTACACAGATTGTGGAAAGAACATCATCATAGGAAAAAATGTATTTATCAATTCAGGATGCAAGTTTCAGGATCAAGGTGGAATAACCATCGGAGATGGAGCCCTGATTGGACACAATGTGGTTTTGGCTACTCTTAACCATGATACTGCTCCTGATAATAGGGGAACAATGCATCCTGCCCCAATTGTTATTGGGAAAAATGTATGGATCGGCGCTAACGCAACAATTCTACCGGGTGTAACCATTGGAGAGGGAGCTATTATTGCAGCCGGAGCAGTGGTAACAAAGGATGTTTCAGCAAATACAATAGTAGGCGGTGTTCCGGCTAAATTTATCAAGAAAATTGATAGCTCAAAGGAGGCAAAAAATGAGTAAGGAAGTTTTGGTGATTTCAACAAGTTTACGTAAGGATGGTAATTCTGAGACTCTAGCAAATGAATTTGTAAAGGGTGCAAAAGAAGCAGGACACAAGGTAGAGACGGTTAGTCTTCGTAATAGAACCATAGGATTTTGTAAAGGCTGTCTTGTTTGTCAGAAAACAAAGCGTTGTGTCATTCATGATGATGCCGAAGTTATCGCGCAGAAAATGCTGTCAGCTGAGGTCATAGCCTTTGCCACGCCAATTTATTATTATGAAATGAGCGGACAAATGAAAACCATGTTAGATCGTGCCAATCCGTTGTACCCAACCGACTATGCTTTTCGTGACATTTATCTCTTGGCAGCTGCTGCAGAGGAAGAAGAAAGCGCAATGGACGGTGCTATCAAGGGCTTGCAGGGCTGGATTGACTGTTTTGAAAAGGCAAGACTAAAGGGTGTTGTACGAAGCAACAGTGTAACAGATGTTGGAGATATCAAGGGTAATTCAGCTCTCCAAGAAGCCTACCAGTTAGGGAAAACACTATAATTCGGAATGGAGGGAATTAATAAAATGAAAAAGATAATATGCATATTTTTTCCCTTTATATTAGTGATTTCACTATTGGGATGTTCAAGTAATTCTTCATCAAACTCTCCAATATCTCAACCTAATGAGGATGTCATTGAAACTCCAACTATTTCTAAAGAATCAGACAAACAAGATGAAGATACACAAGCAGAAAGTAATGATATGCCAAACTTAAGTATTCAAGTAGGAAACATCGATTTTAAGGCGATTTTATATGATAATGTTTCAACACAAGCCTTGATAGAAAGGTTCCCTTTAACTCTGGATATGGGGGAACTAAATGGGAATGAATTATTCTATTTTTTCTCAGAGGATTTACCTACAGGTAGCGAAAAGGTGGGAACTGTTGAGACCGGTGATTTAATGCTCTATGGCTCTGATTGTCTGGTATTATTCTATGAAAACTTTTCAACTTCTTACAGCTATACAAGGCTGGGTTATATTGAGGATGTAACAGGATTGGCTGATGCTCTTGGGAATGGTAGCGTTGAAGTGACTTTTGACATAAATTAGGAGAAAGGAGAAATTATATATGAGAAATATTTTAGTAATAGTCGGAAGTGGCACGAATAAAGGAAATACTTCTCAATTAGCAGATGCCTTTTGTAAAGGTGCCACAAAAGCTGGGCATCAGGTAAATAAGGTCTTTCTTGGTGACAAGAATCTAAGTGGGTGTCAAGGCTATGAAGGATGTAAAGGGAAAAATCATGTTTGTGTCATTAAGGACGGTATGCAGGATATCAATACATTATTTGCTGAGTACGATACAGTAGTGTTAGCCTCTCCTATATATTTTTGGACTATAACCGCAAAAATAAAAGCTTTTATTGAGCGTCTATACGCAATTGAGGTAAAGGATGCCTATCCACATAAAGATAGTATATTGCTTATGATAGCAGGAGATGATAACTTTTGGACATTTGAGCAGCCGATTTCTTACTATAGTTTTGTTACAAAAGCAATTGCCTGGAAAAATATTGGGATGTGTTTAGCTGGTGGATGCAAGAGTGATTTAAAAAATAAAATTATTGATGAAAGATTTTTACATCAGGCTTATGAGCTTGGTGCAAGTATCAAGGAGGATAATCATGTTAGGAAATTTTTCTTATTCAAACCCTACAAAGCTTTATTTCGGTGAGGACTCACTGGAATATCTAAATGAAGAACTGCCTAAATATGGCAAAAACGTGTTACTTGTCTACGGTGGTGGCTCAATTAAAAAGAATGGTGTCTATGATAAGGTTATGGAAATCTTAAAATCCAATGGAAAAGAGATATTTGAAGACCCAGGTGTTATGCCAAACCCCACTGTTGAGAAGTTGTATGAAGGTTGCAGAATTGCCAAAGCAGTGAATGTCGATCTGATTTTGGCAATTGGAGGTGGCTCAGTTTGTGACTATGCGAAAGCTGTTTCAGTTTCCACATACTGTGAGGAAGATCCTTGGGATAAATATTATCTAAGAATGGAAGATGTAGAGAACAAGATTATTCCTGTGGGTTGTATTCTAACAATGGTGGGCACAGGCTCAGAGATGAATGGTGGTTCGGTTATCACAAACCACGAAAGCAAGCTAAAAATTGGTCATGTTTTTGGCGACAATGTATTTCCAAAGTTTTCGATTTTGAATCCAGTGTTCACTTTTACCATACCAAGATATCAGATGATAGCAGGTTTTTTTGATATTATGTCTCATATTCTGGAGCAGTATTTCTCTGGTGAAGATGACAATACTTCCGATTACATTATGGAGGGACTTCTCAAGTCACTGATTCATAGTTCAGAGATTGCAGTTAATAATCCTGGGGATTACGAAGCAAGAAGCAATATTATGTGGACAGCTACATGGGCACTTAATACCTTGGTCTCAAAAGGAAAAACCACAGACTGGATGGTCCATATGATTGGCCAATCTGTGGGTGCTTATACTGACGCTACACATGGCATGACACTTTCGGCCATTTCGATGGCTTATTACAGATATATTTGCCAATATGGAACTGCAAAATTTAAGCGTTATGCTGTAAATGTATGGGATGTTAATCCGGTGGGAAAGTCGGACGAAGAAGTTGCAAAAGAAGGACTTGATCGAATGGAAAGCTACATGAAGGGGCTGGGTCTTGTGATGAGCATAAAAGAACTGGGCGTTACCGAGGATATGCTGGCTGGCATTACTTCTGGATCCTTTGTATTAGAAGGCGGATACAAGGTACTTTCTTATGAGGAAATTATAGAAATATTAAAAGCAAGTATGCAATAATGTTGTGGTGAGCTGAATAAATATCAAAGATTAAATGGAGGTTTATCATGAAGTTTTGTTGGAGTACACTAAACGTTAAAATTATGGATGAATCATTAAGGTTTTATGAAGAAGTAGTTGGCCTTAAGGTAGATAAAAGATTTAAAGCTGAGGAAGGTATAGAAATTGCCTTTTTAGGTGATGGGGAAACAAAGGTGGAACTTATATGTGATAAAAATTGTAGCGATATAAATATAGGGACTGATATTTCATGGGGATTTGAAGTGAATTCAGTAGATGAGATGATGAGTTTTGTAAGAGAAAAAGGCATTGCTGTTGAGAGTGGTCCTTTTCACCCAAACCCATATACAAGGTTTTTTTATATAATGGATCCTAATGGATTGAAGATTCAATTTGTAGAAAATAAGTGATGTTGATATGTTCCCACAAACGAGATTCAATAGTGGATATGTTCCCATCTACGAGTGTGGATATATTCCCCATAACCATAGTGGTTGAAACAGTGGGAATGATAGCTATCTATCCAACTCAAGGCATATTGAGACGGTTGTATCTTTCTCCCACAAAAATGCAGACACGCATATCAACGTAAACATTGAGTTTGGTGAGGGGGATGGAAAGATTCCAGTGGATAAAATAGCTCAGAAAGCCGAATTAATATAACTATTTAGATTAATTTGCATAAATAGAGGCTTTAATAGACTCTTATTGGTATAATAATAGAAATATTTTGATGAAACATGTATAATAAAAGAAAAACGTATAAGGAGCATGAATATGAACTCTGAAATTATAATGTATCAAACAGAAGATGGTTTGACTAAAATAGAAACAACTTTTGAAAGTGATACGGTTTGGCTTTCTATTGATCAAATGGCAGAATTATTTCAGCGTGATAAATCTACCATCTCTAGGCATATAAAAAATATATTTAACGAAGGTGAATTAACAAGAAATTCAGTTGTTGCAAATTTTGCAACAACTGCTGCTGATGGTAAAATATATCAAGTAGACTATTATAACTTGGATGTCACTATTTCTGTGGGCTATCGCGTAAAATCCTTGCGAGGTACACAGTTTAGAATATGGGCTAGTAATGTTTTAAAGGAATATATGAAAAAAGGATTTGCCATGAATGATGATCTTCTTAAAAACAATGGCGGAGGAATTTATTTTGATGAACTGTTGGAACGTATTCGTGATATTCGTTCATCTGAAAAAGTATTCTGGAGAAAAGTGCTTGATATCTATGCGACAAGCGTTGATTATGATCCAAGAATGGAATCTTCAATATTGTTTTTCAAAACTGTGCAAAATAAAATGCACTGGGCTGCACATGGACAAACTGCTGCAGAAAAGATTTATTACTCAGCCAATGCAGATAAACCTTATATGGGCATTTTAAGTTTCAAAGGAGAACAACCCAAACAAGCAGATTCATTAATAGCGAAAAACTATTGTACAGAAGATGAATTATCTGTATTAAATAGCGTTGTATCTGCTTATCTTGAATTTGCAGAAATGCAAACTCGTAGAAGAATACCTATGTATATGTCGGATTGGATTGAAACATTAGATGGATTTTTGAAATTGTCCAAGCATGAAATACTTAGCCATGCTGGTAAGATAAGTGCTAAGACAGCTGAACTTAAAGCAAAGAAAGAGTATAAGAAATATAAGGAATTACATTTAGATGATGTTTCTAAGGCGGAAAAAGATTATATTAAGGCTCTGGAAGATATGGAAGTGAAGTTATTAGGTGAAGGGGATAAAAAATAAGTGTGCATTATAGCAAAAATGGGAAGTTGGATTATATTTATATACAACATATAATACCGATGAAATCCAATTAAAATATTAATTTTTAAGAAGGTCGTAAACAAATGATAGAAGTAGAACAAATACCATATCAGAAGCCCGAAATACATATAAACTCCATTACATTTAACGATGGGACAACGCTGTCGCTTGAGAGCAACAGTATTGTTGTATTTACAGGCGCAAACAACTGCGGTAAAAGTCAAGTACTCAAAGATATTGAAAGGTACTGGTTTAACAAGCAATATAATCTAGCACCAAAAGTGATGACCAATATCGGCATAGACTTTGCTGGTGATATTAATGATGAGTTTTTTGAAACTCGATTTTATAGATAACAAAATAATGGAGGTCTGAAGATATATGAGAGTGCAAATTATTCTTATCAAAAAGAAGGTACTGTAAGTAACTGGAGAAATGAATCGTTATATAACGATTTGCATAAATTGTTTGTTAAATTCATTGACACCGAACAACGCTTGACAACTTCCAAAGCCCTTCAACGTATGAACCAACCTGAAGCCCATCCCATATTTAAGCTTACTAAGAGCGAGGAGCTTTCACAAATTTTATCAACATATTTCCGGCAAGCATTTAACGTGGACCTTGTTGTAAATCGAAATGAAACGATAGATATACCATTGCATGTTGGTGAAGCTCCTGATACAAAAGCATACACTATCGCCACTCAAGATATATACTATGCCGAGGTGGCGAAGTTATCACGTCTTGACGAACAAGGCGATGGTATGCGGAGTTTTGCCAGTATACTGCTTGATACATTAACCTCAGAGCATTCCATTACGCTTATCGATGAGCCAGAGGCATTTTTACATCCACCACAAGCACGGTTACTTGGTAAAATGTTGGCGAACAACAACCCAAGCAAGCGTCAGCTATTTATTTCTACTCATAGTGAGCATTTTCTGCAAGGTCTAATTGACGCTGGTAAGGAAAATATAACCGTTATTCGTATCAATCGTGCAGAAAACATCAACCAAATGAGCATTCTTCAAAACACAGAGATTAAGAATCTATGGAGTAATCCACTCCTACGATACTCAAACATTCTGAGTGGATTATTTTATGAAAAAGTTGTGGTATGCGAGAGTGATTATGATTGCTTATTATATAAGTCGGTAATTGATGCTATCTATGAGAGTAGAGATGAGATTGCTCCTGATATTATGTTCACTCATTGTGGTGGAAAAGATAGAATAAAGACTGTTGTTTCCGCCTTGCGAGCACTAAATGTCACTGTTGTCGCAGTTACCGATTTTGATTTACTTAATGACAGTTCTAAATTCAAAGAGATTACTGCCGCCTTTGGTGTCGACTGGGGCACTCAATTGGCCACGCAAATGAAAGTGATATATGATAATATGAACGCAAAGACCAATTCGTGGGTAAATATAAAATCTATCGGTAAGCAGGGTTTTGATGACACCGCTCCAGTCGCATACGAAATTGTGGAACAAGTATGCCGCGGTGTCGTTTTGTTCGTCGTACCAGTCGGTGAGATAGAGAGCTTTGATAAAACAGTAAACAAATCTAAAAAGGGTTGGGTGTACTATGTTTTAGAAAACTATGATTTGGCGGCCGAACCAAAATTTCAAATTGTGCGTGAATTCGTGCAATGCATTGTTGATTTTAATTTGTAGGTAGACTTTCTATTATGCTTATTTGTAGAAAAGTTTTAAAACGATGGTCCTGCTTTAATAAGATTTCATGATGATGGTTTGTGGGGATATGTTTCCAAATTGTATAACCGTTGAGACGGTAGTATTGATGTCAAGGGTTGTGTAGAAATAAAATAAAGTTTTGCTTAACATAATAAACCTTGCTAAAACAATAATAAAGTTCTGCTTTTGCCCAAGGATTCAATCCTCTGGGCTTTTTTTTGACCCTCAAAAAAAGAAATATAATAATTAGAAGAGCGTGAGCTCCATGTTTACAGTTTATCCCGTAACTATTATTAAAATTAATATTAATATAGTTAAATATAATCGCACTATTGACTTTAATAAAATTAAAGTATATATTAAATATAATTAAAGGAGGTTTGAGACATGACAATAGAAGTAGTTCCTGAATGGATGATAAATCTTGATGATGAGGATATATCATTTATTAAAAGATTTATATTAGCTTCTGGTTCATTAAAAGAAGTAGCAAAAGAATATAAAGTAACTTACCCTACAGTTAGACTTAAGCTGGATAAGTTAATACAAAAGATTCAAATAAATGAGGATGTATCCAACGAACCATATATATCATTAATTAAAAGAATGGCCATAAATGATAAATTGGATTTTGATACAGCAAAAATTCTGATTAGTGAATATAAAAAAGTAAAGCTCTAGGTTTAATACTACCTGGTATATCCTTTATTTATTCTTTAATAATGGTTGTAAATATTGCAGTATTTGACTCAATGTCTGGTTCAGAAACTTTTGGACTTATAGCTTCAACATTATTATTATCAAACATTCCTACAATTATATTGATTGCCATATACATTGCATCTAGAGAAACAATAAAAAGAAATAAAGAGATAGAAAAAATGAATATTCATGATTTAGAATAAAATAAAGGTATGTCATAAACCGCTTGATTAAATGTAATAGAAAGGAGCAAAAAGTATGTTTGAAGAAATTGATAAGAAAAAATTATTATTAGATAATAAGAGACCTTTCCCTCAACATACACTTAAAAGTATAAGAGAGAAAATATTGCTTGAATGGACCTATAATTCAAATGCAATAGAAGGAAATACACTTACACTTATGGAAACTAAAGTGGTTCTTGAAGGTATTACTGTGGGCGGTAAAACACTTAAGGAGCATTTAGAAACGTTGAACCATAGAGAGGCTATTTTTTATGTAGAAGAAATAGTTAAAAATAAAGAGGAACTCACAGAGTGGCAGATAAAAAATATTCATAGTCTAATCTTAAAAGGAATAGATGATAAATATGCTGGTAATTATAGAGATCAGAAAGTTATAATCTCTGGAGCAGAACATAAACCACCAGAACCGTTTTTAATAAAAGACGAAATGGAGAGCTTTATTAATTGGTATAAGAATGAAGGGCAAAAAATACATCCAGTAGAAAGAGCTTCAATGGTTCATATTATATTTGTAGGTATACATCCCTTTATAGATGGAAATGGAAGAACCTCAAGATTACTTTTAAATTTAGAATTAATGAAATCAGGATACCCACCTGTTATAATAAGAAAAGAGAGTAGACTAAAATATTATAATGCTTTAGATAAAGCTCATACAACTAACGATAGCGAGGATTTTATAAACATAGTTGTAGAAGAACTAAACACTACACTTGATTTATATTTAGAATATATGTAGACTTAGTATCGATTAGCTTGTAATATTCACGGTTACTGTATACCTCGCCGGTAACAAGAAAAGGCTTATCAACTGCAGATCTGATGCATGATTACTTTTAATACAATAAAACAAATATGAATTACTGGTATACTTTTTCAAAGGAAATGCGACCAGCTTTAGAGTCAGGTATTAGGACCTTGGAATTAAGTATGAATGGTTATAGAAAAGAGATTTAAACGTAGACATAGATATGTTCCCAACAACAACAGGGGTTGAAAACTTACTTTTGAGAGCTATCAATAAATCAGTGGAAGAAGGAATTTGCTTACAACTTCTTGGAGAAGATTATGGTAGTGCTTTATTAGAAAAATACAAGAAGAGAATACATAAAATCTTTAACCCTACAAATATCGTGCGAACGGGATTTTCTTTGGAAAGTGCACAGATGGTTCTTTTAGATTTTGCGAAAGTATGCGTTAATAATAACGAAAGATGGTATGGCGATCTGGCATTATATTTTGCAGAGTGTGCTACAGAATTTATAATGTCTTATGGTGACATGAATGAGGCTTTTTATGATGCTCTTGGCGATGCATATCATGATGCAGTAGTTGCAGCAAGTGGTGATGAGAATTTATATAAATTATGGAAGAATAGATTAGAACAAATTGTACATGAATTTTCAGGATTTGGCTGGGGAATGGAAAATATTCTATCTGTATCCGATAAAGAAATTAATAAAATTTAGATTTTTCATGATAGATAAAACAAATTTAGGGGAAACAATAATGTTTATAAAACAGGTAAAAGAAAAGTTAGGGAAAATGTCTGAGACAGAAAAGGAAGCATGGATTTTAGCTCAGGCAAAATTACTGAAGGAGAACGAACATCAAAATTTTTTGATGTCGCTTTCTGGTGAAAAGAAAGTTATATACATGCCAAGTCAGGGAGAAATCGAAGAATTATGTGAGAAGGTAGAACATGGTGACATTTATCTTGAATATGAGACGCATTATTACGAGTTTGATGATGACGGCAGATATATGGATGATTGGAAAGTATGGCATAATGATCCGTTTCAGGTGATGGGTTTACTAAACAGAGTTTTCAGGGGATGCCATGATTTGCTGCTCTTAAACGAGTATAAAACCATTGTTGATATTTTGGACAGGGTTTGTAAGCTGGAATTCAAAGTGATTGAATCTCCAGAATCAGAAGATTTTGAAGATGATTCAGAATTCACATTAGTAAATGCTGCTGAAGAAGGCATGCTATCTGTGAGTATCAACGATATTGGAACAGACTGGGTAACGGCATATGTTAAATTGGCTGACAGATGGGATAGTCTGGAACTTGCAAAAAAGTTGGTTGAAGTATTCAATCAATCTATATGTAAGAAGCTCAATCCGAGTATGCTTATTGGGAAAGAAATCCCTAATGATTTATTTCATCATATGTTTGAAATATTAAATGTGCAGATTTTGGAGGCAGAGTCACATTTTAATAATATGTTTTCTAAAACTGTTTTTACACACGAAAAATATCTGTATGAGAAAAAGCTTAAAAGACAAAAGGAAATATTGTTGAATATTCAGATGAAGTGTATAGATGCAATACAAAAAAAACCTCAATAAAAAGGAAGATAAAGACAAGTACAAAAAATTGTATAGCAGTGCGAAGAGAAGGCGTTTGGCAGATATTAATCGAATAGATCAAGCGTTAAGTGATTTTGAATATCAGGAAACAAATATATGAAGCACAGGGTGAAAATGAGCGGGCTGAATATGGAAAAGGGTGGAAGCATATGTTCATTTTAAAATGTAAAAGTTGTGGATTTGAGCAAATTGTAAAAAAGAGGATAGATGAATATACTTATAATCAATTAATAAACAATGAAGGATTATTTTGTGATAGAAAATGTTGTAATGGTAGAAAATCTGAAAAACCAAATGGATATGTTGCTGTATATGGGGTTTTTGGTGGTTGGACTATTATTCGTCAAGCAACTTTAGAGGAATATAGGGGGATTAAAAGAGCAAAGGAAATACGAGATTTAGGTTTGAAAAATCTTTGAACCTGATTAAACCTTAATTATTCATGATGATTCACAGGACTAAAATATTTAAGTAAGAGGTCGGTTTAATATGATTAAGTTTGAAAGCGAGTGTGGCTGAGCAATGAATTATGAAGAGCTCTATAAAAAATATAAACTTTTAGAAGAAGAAAATAAACGTCTAAAAAAAGAACTTCAGGAGATGAAAACCAAACTTGTTGCTGAAACACCGGAATCATATTGTTCTCATACAAATCCACTATCAGAAGAAGGCGGTTTTGAACTGTCTGAAAGCCTTATTACGAAAAACAGCCCTAGCAAAGATAAAATTGATTTATTTCTGGCCCTATTTAAAGGAAGAGTTGATGTCTGTGCAAAGAGGTGGAAAAACAAGCCAGGTTACTCGCCTTATTGTTACAATGATTTTAAGCCGGGGATTTGTAATAAGCCCAAGATAAAATGCACTGAATGTAAAAACAGTCTTTTTGCATCATTAGATGAGGAGCAGATAAAGAATCATCTATTAGGCAAGTATGTGTTAGGGCTTTATCCAATGACGACAAATGATACCTGTTTTCTTCTTGCAATGGATTTTGATGAATCAACATGGGGAGATGACATTAAGGTTGTTATAAAAGTCTGTAAGGACAATAGCATTCCTGTATACGCTGAGCGATCTCGTTCGGGTAAAGGCTGTCACTTATGGTTTTTCTTCGAGAGAGAAACGAAAGCTTCACTTGCAAGAAAATTTGGAACGATTATTCTAAATCTTGCTATGCAGGAATGTGGGAATATTAAATTTGACTCCTATGACAGACTGTTTCCTAGTCAGGACTTTCTACAGAAAGATGGCTTTGGAAATCTTATTGCACTTCCTTTGCAAAAAGAAGCTAGAGAATATAGAAATTCAGTGTTTATTGATATAAATTTGAATGAGATAGAGGATCAATGGCTTTATTTATCACAAGTAAAAAGAATTTCTGAAGAATTTGTAATAAGATTCTGTAAGCTTGTAACACCTATACAAACAAATGATGAGAATGAAAGAATTGATAGAGAATCAAAATCAAACCCAATTGAGAAAAGCGACTTTTCTGAAACGGGATTACTTAAAAGGGGGAATGGCCTTTTAGTATCTAAATCGGGATTGTCACCAAAAGCGCTATTTTCAATTAGAAGGCTAGCAACTTATGCTAATCCAGAATTTTACGCGAAACAAGCAATGCGTCAGTCAACATTTGGAACGTCTCGAGTTACCGTTCTTTACGATGAAGACTCTGATAACATAATTTTACCGAGAGGCTTAGAAATCGATTTAGTGGATAAACTTAATTCTGCTGATGTCAAATACAAGATGATAGAGGAAAGAAATGCAGGTAAATCTATAAAAGCTGACTTTAAAGGTGAACTTACAGATCATCAGAGTGAAGCTTTAGAAAAACTAAGTGAGAATACAGATGGTGTATTATCTGCTACAACAGGGTTTGGAAAGACGGTAATCGGAGCAAAATTAATTACTGAAAAAAAGTGCTCTACGCTGATTTTAGTCCACACCAAAGAGCTAGCGGTCCAGTGGAAAGAGCGTTTAGAGCAATTTTTAGAGATTGATGAAGTCATTGAAAAGCGAAGAAAGAACAGTTCTATAATAGGACAACTCGGTGGTGGCAAAAGTACTATTAATGGAATTATTGATATAGCTATTATGCAATCTATGTTTGAGACTGATAAAAGCATAAAGCAGATGATCCATCAGTATGGGCTTGTTCTGGTAGATGAGTGCCACCATATTTCTGCTACTAATTTTAGCCGGATTTTAAGTGCTACAGATGCCAAGTATGTGTATGGACTCACTGCAACACCTATACGAAAAGATGGTCATCATCCAATTATATTCATGCATTTAGGTCCAATTAGATACAAGGTTGATGCAAAGCAGGAGGCTAAAAAACGGGATTTTGAACATTTTATAGTTCCACGGTTCACAAGCACTAGAATGCCATTATATAAAAATCAGCAAGAATGGCACATTACAGAAGTCTATCAACATATTTGCGAAAGCAATTATCGAAACTAACTTATTGTATCAGATGTTGTTCATGCAATAGATTCTGGTAGAAATCCATTGGTTTTGACTGAAAGAACAAGCCATATAGAGCGGTTGGTGAATTTAATGTCCAATAAAGATTTTGAAGTCATTGTCTTATCGGGAAATTTAAAAACAAGTGAAAGAAAAGAATCTCTCAGGAAGATCAGAGCACTAGAAGATACAGATCGATTTGTAATAATAGCAACAGGTAAATTGATTGGTGAAGGTTTTGATGAAGCACGACTGGATACCTTATTTATGGCAATGCCTATTGCTTGGAAAGGCACAATAGCTCAGTATGCAGGAAGACTGCACAGAAATTTTGAAGGTAAAGAAGAAGTTCTAATTTACGATTATGTGGATGTGCATATACCAGTGATTGAAAGGATGTATCATAAAAGACTTACGGCATATCGCTCAGTGGGTTATAGTGTAAGGTCTAATGGGAAATCATTCAATATTGAAAATGGAATTTATGATGAAGCAAACTATTTTGAACACGTGATCAAGGACATCAGAAATGCAGACAATAACATACTTATATCAAGTCCGTTTATTCAAAAGAAAAAGAATGATGCTATTAGGGATGTCCTGATTGAAAAGTATAAAATGGGCACGCGAATTGCCTTATGTATTAAGAATCTTGACGAGTATGCGGAAAAGCACAGGATTTATATTGCAGGCTTTATTAATGAAATTAAAAAAGAGGGCATTCAAGTTATTCAGCTACCTAAGAATCGCTATAAATTTATGATTGTTGACAATAAGACTGTTTGGTATGGTGGCATCGATATTCTAGGCGGTAGCTATAATGATAACTCATTAATCCGAATTGAGGATGAGGACTTAGCAAATGAGCTACTTGGTGTGATTTCAGAATCAAGGTCATAGAGGGGTAAGGGTTTAGCTAAAAAAAAGTAAAGGACTTAGTGCTGAATGTGTAAAAATAAAAGATCAAAGAACAGTAAAAACAATAGTGCTGAAATTTGGACAGAAGAACAATATGAAGAATGTTTAAAAGGGATATACGGAATGGATTTTATAGCTGGATTTACTGAAAATGGTGTGCCATATGGTACATTTATTGATGAAAACGACGTGGGTGATGAACTGATCAGTCAAGATATTTCATTTGATTACAATGATAAGGTTCCATTTTAAATATTGGAGGAAGTGTAATGATAGAACCATCAAGAATAAAGGATGCTTTTAAGAGAATTGAAGCTGAGAATTATGCCTTCAAGACATATTTAAAAAATCATTCAGACGAAAATGAGTTGGATGAGCAGTTTTTAAAATTACACAAAGAACTGTTTGTAAGTTATAATTGCAGTCAATGCAGAAATTGCTGCAAAGAATATTCAGCGAGTTTCGAGGAAGATGAATTAGTTCGAATTTCTGATTTTCTTAAGGTGACTAAAAATGAGTTTATTAAAACATATGTGAATGAAGAGTATGGTGATTACCAATTAAATGTAAAGCCATGCTGCTTTCTAAAAGAAGATGGTGGATGTGCAATTGAACCATGTAAACCAGACAGCTGTAGAGACTATCCATATACCGATAAGCCTGAAAGGTTATTTAGTTTATCGAGCATCGTTCAGTCAACAAGTATTTGTCCTGTTGTATTTGAAATGTTTGAGAGACTAAAAAACGAATATAAGTTTAAGAGAAGAAAAATCTACTGATATTTTTAGTTATTCACTCATGCTTCGAATTTCAAGAGTGCCTATAAACCTTGAAAATTCAATAATATTTGACAATGGTTAGTAATTAAGACAATCACATTACATGGAAAAATATCAATATTGACCACATGGTATATTGTATGAATCTAAATAAATAATTTTAATTTACGGACACGGAGGTATTCATATGGCAAAGAAATTGACTGAAATAGCTTTGATAAAAAAACTTGATAGGATGAATCAAGAAGAAATGAAAAAGATTATTGTAGATCTTTATAAATCCAATAAATCAGTGGAAGAAGGAATTTGCTTACTGCTCCTTGGAGAAGACTATGGTAGTGCTTTATTAGAAAAATACAAGAAGAGAATATATAAAATCTTTAACCCTACAAATATCGTGCGAACGGGATTTTCTTTGGAAAATGCACAGATGGTTCTTTCAGATTTTGCGAAGGTATGCGTGAATAATAACGAAAGATGGTATGGCGATCTGGCATTATATTTTGCAGAGTGTGCTACAGAATTTACAATGTCTTATGGTGATATAAATGAGGCTTTTTATGATGCTCTTGGCGATGCATATCATGATGCAGTAGTTGCAGCAAGTGGTGATGAGAATTTATATAAATTATGGAAGAATAGATTAGAACAAATTGTACATGAATTTTCAGGATTTGGCTGGGGAATGGAAAATTTTATAGTGGATGAATATTATTCGATTCCTTGGATTGAGGAGGATCAACAAGAGATGGAAAATATTCTATCTGTATCCGATAAAGAAATTAATAAAATTCGGATTTTTCATGATAGATAAAACAAATTTAGGGGAAACAATAATGTTTATAAAACAGGTAAAAGAAAAGTTAGGGAAAATGACTGAGGCAGAAAAGGAAGAATGGATTTTAGCTCAGGCAAAATTACTGAAGGAGAACGAACAGCAAAATTTTTTGATGTCGCTTTCTGGTGAAAAGAAAGTTATATACATGCCAAACTATCAATGCCGCTAATACGCTTTGTAAAATGGGTTATTGCGACGATATAAGGTTGCAAAAAACATTCCAACACTTGCTGAACACGCAACACAATGATGGCGGATGGCGCTGTAATAAATTTAGCTTTGGACATGGCCCGGAGACGGAATATTCTAACCCGTTCCCGACCCTGAACGCCCTGGATGCGTTTCGCTTTAGTAATGATTTTTATAATGAATCCGAACACCTATTGGCCCGTGCCATTATGGTATAGGTACGCTATTTATGCAGGTCGAATATCCCTCCCGGAACTACAATCTTTTTGTCTATGTATATATTTTATCCTTTTACAATCGAGCAAAGGGTGATGAACGGTTTCTCGAAGCCTTGGAAAAATTGAAGTCAAAAATAGTGGATGAGCAGATTGTAGTTGAGCGCGTAGTTCCTAAGCTGGTCAGGCTTTCTTTCTGTAAAAAGGGTAAACCAAGTAAACTGGCAACACTACGTTATCATGAAATTTTACGAAATCTTCAAATAAATTGATATGCAATATTTAGCGTATTAGCATAACCAAAGATTATAAATTCAGTTTTTTTCGAGGTTGAGAAAGCGGATTAGATGTTAGAGCAGAAAGGCGGTAACTATGCAGGCAAAAGAATTAGCAACATATTTAATACGTATACTGAGAACTCCCCCGCCTCTAAACTACCTTGCTCGTTTTAACGAGAGTGAAGGCGGTAGGATGAATCGGTTGATTAGTGTTTAGAGCACTTCTGCAGGGGTATAATATAATCAGTCGTAATAGGTAAAGGATACTTATAATATACATATATTAGATAATAATGCACATTCAGTATTTTCTTTATACTATCATCTGGTTATGGTTACTAAATACCAGGAAAAAGTGTTTGATGAAAAGCTCAAAGCTCATCCAAACGCAGGATGAAAAAGTGAGGTAAACATTATGCTGAAAGCATACAAGTACAGAATATATCCAGATGCAGAGCAGATGCAGTTCTTTGCAAAATGCTTTGGATGTGTGCGCTTTGTCTACAACCGGATGCTTTCAGACAGGATAGATCACTACAATCTTACAGGAAAAAGTCTGAATAACACTCCGGCCCAGTACAAATTGGAATTCACCTGGCTAAAGGAGGTTGACAGCCTGGCTCTCGCCAATGCTCAGATGAACCTCAATACAGCATACAAAAACTTCTTCAGAGACAAGTCCACTGGATTTCCAAAATTCAAAAGCAAAAAAACCAATAATTTCACCTATACCACCAACAACCAGAA
>NZ_AUID01000032.1 GCF_000423525.1 Proteocatella sphenisci DSM 23131
CAATCGACACATTTATCCCAGAGCCAGTAAGAGCAATAGACAAGCCATTCCTTATGCCAGTTGAGGACGTATTCTCAATCTCAGGTAGAGGAACAGTTGCAACAGGAAGAGTTGAAAGAGGAATCCTTAAAGTATCTGACGAAGTAGAAGTAGTTGGACTTACAGAAGTTCCAAGAAAAGTAATAGTAACAGGAGTAGAGATGTTCAGAAAGCTTCTTGATCAGGCGCAAGCAGGAGACAACATAGGAGCACTTCTTAGAGGAGTAGCAAGAGACGAGATTGAAAGAGGACAGGTAATGGCGAAGCCAGGATCAATAAAGCCTCATACAAAGTTCGAAGCTCAAGTATACGTTCTTAAAAAAGAAGAAGGTGGAAGACATACTCCATTCTTTAAAGGTTACAGACCACAGTTCTACTTCAGAACAACAGACGTAACAGGTGACATCACACTTCCAGAGGGAGTAGAGATGGTAATGCCAGGAGACGACATAAACATGATGGTTGAGCTTATCACTCCAATCGCTGTTGAAGAAGGACTAAGATTCGCAATAAGAGAAGGCGGAAGAACAGTAGGATCAGGTGTAGTTGTTGCTATCCAAGCTTAATTTCCAAAAACTTAAATAAAATAATACCAATATCAATACTGCATGTCTGACATTAGTCGGATGTGCAGTTTTTTTGAAAAAAATTTAACAAAATATATTGATAACATATTGACAAATTCATTAAAATGAAATAATATATAGGTATAAGATGTAAAGTTTCATAAAAATGAAAAAATAAAAGGAGAATGAATATGATTAAAGTAAACGAGTATTTTGATGGCAATGTAAAATCAATAGGATGCAACAACTCAGAAGGAGAACTAACTGTAGGGGTAATGGCTAAGGGAGATTTTGTGTTTTCAACATCAAAAAAGGAGTTCATGACAGTCGTGAGTGGAAAGCTTGAAGTGCTTCTGCCAGGCGGGAATGAAGTGAAAACTATAGGCAAAAATGAGCAGTTTACAGTTGCGGCAAATGAAAAATTCAATGTGAAGGTTACTGAGGAAACTATTTATACATGCAGATATGAATAAAGGGTGGTAAAATGAAAAATTTGGTATTTAATATCCAGAAATATTCAATTCATGACGGTGAAGGTATAAGGACGACCATATTTTTCAAGGGCTGTCCCATGGATTGTAAATGGTGTCATAATCCGGAAAGTCAGGCATATACACAAGGTGTGATGTACAATGCAGAAAAATGCGTTGAGTGCGGAAACTGCATAAGCAAATGCCCTCAGGATGCTATATCTATAAAGGGCGGCGTAATTACTACGTCTGCTGACAGATGCAACTTTTGTGAAAGTTGTACAGATGCATGTCTTAACAATGCAAGAGAAATAGCTGGAAAAGCATATACTGTGGATGAAATCATGAAAGAAATTGAAAAAGACAAGATGTTTTATGATCAGTCAAACGGTGGAGTCACTCTTTCAGGGGGAGAAGTGATGACGCAAGACATGAATTACATACTTGGCATACTTAAAAAATGTAATAGAATGGGTTATCGCGTAAATATTGATACTTGTGGGCATGCAAGTTTTGAAAATTTTGAAAAGATAATGCCATATGTAGATACATTTCTTTATGATATAAAACATATGGATAATGAGCTTCATAAAGAACTTACGGGACAGGGGAACGAGCTGGTTTTAGGCAATCTTGCTAAACTCAGCGAAAAAGGGGCGAAAATAAACATAAGGATGCCTCTTGTAGAAGGAATAAATGCTGACGACGAACATATAGGAAAAGTTATAGATTTTTTGAGCAATCTGAAGATAGAAAAGGTTAATCTACTTCCTTATCACAACACTGGGAAAAGCAAGTACGAAAGAATGGGAATAAGATACGAGGGAGATAATTACACAGCTCCAGATGCTGAACGAATGGAAATGATAAGATTAAGATTTGAAAAAAATAATTTTAATGCTAAAATAGGAGGCTAATTCAAATGGAAAGAGGAATGAACGATAGAATTAAAAAGCTAAGAAAACAGAGCATGGAGGCGGTTCCACATATAGACATTGAAAGAGCTAAACTGGTAACAGAGGCATATAAAAAATATGAAGGAAGTATGTCTATACCTGAACTGAGAGCTCTTACATTTAAATATTACATGGAAAACAGAACGCTGTGCATAAACGAAGATGAGCTTATAGTGGGTGAAAAAGGGGATTCTCCTCAGGCATCTCCAACATTCCCAGAGCTTTGCTGTCATACTTTAGAAGATATGGAAGTAATGGACTCAAGAGACAGAATTTTCTTCAAAGTAGATGAAAAGACAATGGAAATTCACAAGGAAGAAATAATACCATATTGGGAGAACAGATCTTTAAGACATAAGATACTGAGCAACATAGGCGAAGAGTGGAAAAGATGCTATGAAGCAGGAATATTTACTGAGTTCATGGAGCAAAGAGGACCTGGACACACTGTAGGAGGAGACAAATTTTACAAAAAGGGTTTCCTTCAGCTTAAGCAAGAAGCTCAGGATTCTATAGACAAGCTTGATTTTATGAAAGATAAAGATGCACTTTCAAAGAAACATCAGCTTGAAGCTATGAAAATAGCCTGTGATGCTATAATTGCATATGCAAAGAGATACAGTGTGTATGCCAGAGAAATGGCTCAAAAAGAAGAAAATCCAGTAAGAAAACAAGAACTGCTTACAATAGCTGACAACTGTGACATAGTACCTGCAAATCCGCCTCAAAACTATTATCAGGCAATACAGATGTACTGGTTTGTACACATAGGTGTTACGACAGAGCTTAATCCATGGGATGCGTTCAGCCCGGGAAGACTTGATCAGCATCTGTATCCATTCTACAAGACGGATGCAGCGCAGGGAAGCCTGGATGATGAAAAAGCACTTGAGCTTCTTGAGTGTCTTTGGATAAAATTCAACAACCAGCCTGCGCCACCTAAAGTAGGGATAACACTTAAAGAGAGCTCGACATATACTGATTTTGCAAATATAAACACAGGCGGTATAGCGCCAGACGGAAGCGACGGCGTTAACGAAGTAAGTTATCTTATACTCGACTGTATGGACGAGATGAGACTTCTTCAGCCAAGCTCAAACGTTCAGATAAGCAGAAAGACTCCTAACAGCTTTGTGAAAAGAGCCTGTGAGATATCAAGAAAAGGATGGGGTCAGCCTGCATTTTATAACACAGAGGCAATAGTTCAGGAACTTCTTAATGCAGGAAAGACTATGGAGGACGCAAGAAAAGGCGGAACAAGTGGATGTGTTGAGACTGGTGCCTTTGGAAACGAAGCATATATACTGACTGGATACATGAACCTTCCTAAGATAGTAGAACTTACACTTACTAACGGATATGACGTAGTTTCAAAGCAGCAGCTGGGACTTCAAACTGGAGATCCAAGAGATTTCAAGACATATGAAGAATTATTTAATGCATACAAAAAGCAGGTTGAATTCTTTATAGATATTAAGGTAAAAGGAAACAACATAATAGAAAACATTTACGCGCAGTACATGCCAGTTCCGTTCCTGTCACTTGTTACAAATGACTGTATAACAAATGGAAAAGACTATAATGCAGGTGGAGCGAGATATAATATAAACTATATTCAAGGTGTTGGTATAGGAACTATTACAGACTCTCTTGCAGCTATAAAATACAATGTATTTGATAATCAGAAGTTCACTATGGCTGAAATGATGAAGGCTATTGAAAATGACTTTGAAGGACATGAAAAGATTCATAATCTTGTAACCAGCAAGACTCCTAAATACGGAAATGATGATGATTATGCGGATGATATAATGAAAAGCGTATTCAATCTTTACCATGATACAGTAACTGGAAGACCTAACATGAAGGGCGGACAGTACAGAATCAACATGCTGCCTACTACCTGTCACGTTTATTTTGGAGAAGTAATGATTGCAAGTCCAAACGGAAGGCGAGCTCATAAGCCAGTATCAGAAGGCATATCACCAGAAAAAGGAGCTGATACAAAAGGCCCTACAGCGGTTATAAAATCATGTTCTAAAATGGATCATCTTTCAACTGGAGGAACACTTTTAAATCAAAAGTTTGCACCAGCTGTAGTTGAAGGAGAAACAGGACTTGATCAGATGGCTAACCTTGTAAGAACATATTTTAATATGGACGGTCACCACATTCAGTTCAATGTAATAGACAAAGAAACGCTTATAGAGGCGCAAAAGAATCCAGATGACCACAAGGACCTTATTGTAAGGGTTGCTGGATACAGTGACCACTTCCACAACTTGAGCAGAGAACTTCAAGATGAGATAATAGGAAGAACGGATCAGACTTTCAACTAAATATTAATATAACTTACCAGGGCAGAATTTCTGCCTTGGTTTAAGTGCTTAATAATGATAAAATAATATGAAACAGTTAACGAGAGGAAGAGAAAATGAGCAGAAAAATCGGATTTATTGGTTGTGGAAATATGGCAAAAGCTATGATAGGTGGAATAATTGAATCTAAAATAGTAAGCCCTGAAAATATAATAGCAAGTGATGGATATCTGCCTTCACTTGAGAGTTCAAAAGAGAAATATGGTATAAATATATCTCAGGATAACAAAGAAATTGCAACTCAATCGGATGTAGTATTTCTTGCCGTAAAACCTAATATGTATGAGGCTGTTATAAGTGAAATTAAAGATGCAGTTAGTGAAAATACTATAATAGTAACAATTGCCCCTGGAAAAACTCTGGATAATATAGAGAAGTATTTTGGTAAAAAAGTTAAAGTACTCAGAACAATGCCCAATACACCTGCACTTGTAGGCGCTGGAGTAACAGCAGTGTGCCCAAATACGGAAATTAATAAAGAAGAATTTGAAATGTTGAAAGAAATTATAGGCACATTCAGTCTGGTTGAGCAAATTGAGGAAAAACTTTTTGACGCAGTAGTTTCTGTGAGTGGATCTTCACCTGCTTATGTATTCATGTTCATAGAAGCTATGGCTGATGCTGCAGTTATTCAAGGGATGTCAAGAGACAAGGCTTACAGATTTGCATCTCAGGCTGTAATGGGAAGTGCCAAGATGGTACTTGAAACAGGAAAACATCCGGGCGAACTAAAAGATATGGTTTGTTCTCCAGGAGGAACTACTATAGAAGCAGTTGCAGTACTTGAAGAAAAAGGATTCAGAACAGCAGTAATAGAAGCTATGAGAGTATGTGGAGAAAAATCTGCAAATATGTAGTAGTATAAAATGAGATTATATAACATAGCCTGTCATAATAAATTGTTAAAATGATGATATTCGGTTATAATAAAGGAACGATTCAATTTTAAGGAGATGATAGCTATGAATGAAATGACAGATATAGGTTTGATTGTAAATAAACTCAGAAAAGAAAAAAAGATTACTTTAAAGGAACTAAGTGACAAATCAGGGTTATCGACTGGATTTCTTTCTCAGTTTGAAAGAGGCATGACTACTATAGCGGTAGATTCGCTTATTATCATAGCAAAGATACTTGAAGTCGATCTGGATATTTTCTTTCATAAAAAAATTGCATCTTCTGGTCAGGAAATGCTCATAAGGAACTATGACAGAGAGGTTTCTTCTGTAAATTCTAAGTATATACAGTTTAATCTGGTAAGAAACGTAACAAAAGTAGATTTTTTGCCAAGGATATATGAAATACTTCCTTCGAAATATGGGGAAAAAGCAACGGAAAACTACGTACATGAAGGTCAGGAATTCATATATGTAATTGAAGGTGTACTTACCATTCATATAAAGAACAGAACTTATGAGATGTATCCTGAAGACAGCATTTATCTGGATTCGCACACTCCTCACAACTGGGAGAATAATACAAACAAAATCGTACGTATACTCACAGTAAATTCACCCAACCCTTATTTCAGTGAAACAGCAGATAAGATAAGTGCAGATTTGAAAAATAAATAGAAACAAAAAATAAGCATAAAAAAACACCTTTGGAATATGGATTGATCGCAAAAAGTTAGACCCAAAATCTAAATTTTGTGATCGGTTCAATAATTCTCGAGGTGTTTTTTTATTAAAAAGTATAAGAGGTTATAGTTGATAACTAAAAATTTTTAGTAAAATAAAGCAAAAATTTTAATTAAAACTTGACCTTTTCATATAATTAAACATATAATACTTACTGAGTATAACATTGAAAAAGCTGGTATTAATTTAAAAAATCAGGAGGATTAATGAAAATTAAAAAAATTGCAATGAAAAAAGTAAGAAAAAAAGTTATTTTGGACCCTGGTAAGGTCTCTATTGAGAAAAAAATCTATTTTGGATTTTCGGTGGTGACTTCAGTAATTGTAATGATGGCGGTAATATCGGTTGTATCTGGCAACAGCATGAACACGGTTACAAGAACCATAAGTGAAGGAAGAATACCGGCAATAGTATATGCAAATAAAATCAATTCTGGAATCTCAGATTATCGCATTTATGAAAGTGGAATAGTGCTTGCAGAGGACCAGGCTCAGATGGATGATGCAGAGAAGTTAATGAAGGAACACGAAAATCAGGTAAATATGGATATTCAGGATTATAAGTCATATATGAAAACGCAAAATGAGAGAGATACAATTGGCTATATTGAAACTCATTGGAATACATATCTTGAATATAGTGCAAGGACAGTGCTTTTGAGAAGACAGGAAAAAGTTTTGGAAGCCACAAGATGGCTTAGAGGTGAGAGTCGTGATGAGTATGCAAATCTTTCTGAGGGACTTAAGGAGCTGACAGATTTAAATTCAAAATATGCCGAAGGGGATAGCGACAGAGCCAGCAAAGTATTCCTGACTTCTATAATGATAGCGATATTATTTGCATTAGCAGGTACTGTTTTTGCTGTTTTTATAAGAAAGACAATCATGAAAAATATAAATGAACCTCTGAAGAAATTAATAGATGCAGCGGAAAAGATTGCAGTGGGAGATACAGAAACCGATATCGAATATGAAAATGAAGACGAAATAAGGAGTTTGGTAGATTCTTTCAAAAAAATCATAGAAGGTATAAAAGAACAGTCCCACGTCGCAAACCTTATAGCCCAGGGAGATCTGACAGCACATATAATACCCAGGTCTGAGAATGACGTGCTTGGAATTGCACTTGTTTCCATGATAGATTCAAACAATGATATGCTTTCAAGCATAAGCATGGCATCGGAGCAGTTAGCTTCAGGTGCGGGACAGATTTCGGATTCAAGTACGGTGCTTTCTCGGGGAGCTACAGAACAGGCAGGTTCTATAGAACGACTTACGCTAGCGCTTGAAGAAATATCTGAAAAAACAGTAATGAACGTTGAAAATGCAAAAAAAGCCAATGCAATTGCAGAAAACGCAAAATATGGGGCAGAAAAAGGAAATACTCAGATGGGGGAAATGTTAAGGTCTATGGAGGAAATTAATTTATCCTCAGAGAGTATATCCAAAGTCATAAAAGTGATTGAAGACATAGCTTTTCAGACTAATATACTGGCCCTTAATGCAGCTGTTGAGGCTGCCAGGGCAGGACAATATGGAAAAGGTTTTGCAGTTGTTGCTGAAGAAGTTAAAAATCTTGCCGAAAGATCGGCAAAATCAGCAAGAGAAACAGCAGAAATGATAGAAGCTTCAGTAAAAAAGACACACGAAGGTACTCAGATAGCAAATGAAACAGCACAAGCTCTTTATAGTATAATACAAGAAGTTGACCGCGCAGCAGTTGTGGTAGCAGAGATTGCCTTTGCATCAGAGGAGCAGGCTGACAATATAAGTCAAGTCAATGTTGCCATAAACCAGGTTTCTGATGTGGTACAGTCTAATTCAGCAACATCAGAACAAAGTGCTGCAGCAAGCGAAGAACTTGCAGGACAGGCCCAGGCTCTTAAGGACATGGTAAGCAGATATAAATTGAAATAAATATTAAATTAGTTATAGAAACTATAAAATTTATGAGCAAAATCTCCAGGACAGTATTGTAATGGAGATTTTGCTGTGTTTTCAGGTATAAATATGGGTATTAAATTATTATGAGATAATTTATGATATAATTAAAGACAGCACTGAAAATTAACAAAAAAGTGAGGTAAAGCAATGAAGATAGTTGTAATAGACGGTCAAGGCGGAGGCATGGGGAAATCTATAATAGAAAATATAAGAAAAAAGTATATAGACGTTGAAATAATTGCAGTAGGGACCAATTCTCTTGCTACGTCAACAATGCTCAAAGCGGGAGCAAGTGCAGGTGCTACCGGAGAAAATGCGGTGATTTTCAACTGCAGAGAGGCTGATATTATTGCAGGCCCTGTAGGTATATGCTTTGCAAATTCCATGCATGGTGAAATAAGTCCTTCGCTTGCATCGGCCGTATCTTCGAGTAAGGCTCAGAAACTTCTTATACCGATGTCTAAATGTCATGCCACTATAATTGGTATCTCAGAAAAGCCTTTTGGAGCTTACATTGAAGAAATGATGGAAAAGTTGAGTACATTCCTACATTAACTCTGACTTATGGGATGGCTTGTAAAAAAAACGAACATTGGCAAACGATTTCACTTGATAAAGTACGAACTTTTTGGTAATATTAGAAGGTAGTCTCTGCAGGTTGTTTTGCCTGGACAGGTACATCGGTTGGAAATACAGGTTTATGAATCAGAAGGAGCATTAGAGATGAATATTAACGAGATACTTTGCAGGGTAGACCATACTTTGCTGGCGCAGACGTCAACATGGGAACAGATAAAAGAAATTTGCGATGATGCAATAAAATATGGGGCGGCAAGTGCCTGCATCCCTCCTTCCTTTGTAAAAAGAGCAAAGGAATATGTTGGTGACAAACTTGCAATATGTACGGTAATAGGGTTTCCAAACGGTTATATGACAACTCCGGTAAAAGTGTTTGAAACAAAGGATGCAATAAAAAATGGAGCTGACGAGATTGACATGGTCATAAATATAGGGGATCTAAAAGACAAAAATCATGAGGCTATACTTGAGGAAATAATTAAAATTAAGGAAGCCTGTGGAGAGAAGATACTCAAAGTTATAATAGAGACATGTCTGCTTACTGAGGAAGAAATGGTGGTTATGTGTGATCTTGTTACAAGAGCAAAGGCCGACTATATAAAGACTTCTACTGGTTTTAGCACATCTGGAGCAAAAAGAGAAGATATAATAATTTTTAAAAAATATCTGGGAAAAGATATAAAGATTAAAGCTGCAGGTGGAATAAGCTCTCTGGAAGATGCACAAGATTTTATAAAACTTGGTGCAGACAGACTGGGAACCAGCAGGATAATAAAGATTGTAAAAAACGAGGAAGTTTCAAAAGAAACTTACTAAATTTAATTTGTTAATATTATTTAAATATTTTAGAAAATATGAGGTGAAAATATGAGTAACATACCAACCCCCCACATTACTGCTAAAAACGGTGATTTTGCAGAGACAGTACTAATGCCAGGCGATCCACTGAGAGCTAAATTTATAGCAGAAACATTCCTTGAAAATGCGGAACTGGTTAACAATGTAAGAGGAATACACGGATATACAGGTTATTACAAAGGTAAAAGAGTGTCCGTTATGGCAAGTGGAATGGGAATGCCATCGATAGGTATATATTCTTACGAACTATATAATTTTTATGATGTAAAAAATATTATAAGGATAGGTTCGGCTGGAGCAATACATCCAGACCTTAAAATAAAGGATATAGCAATAGGCATGGGAGCTTGTACAAATTCAAATTATGTATCACAGTATGGCTTGCCAGGAAATCTTGCGCCAATCGCAAGTTTTGAACTTCTCAAAAAAGCTACAGATTTAGCTGAAGAAATGGGATTGAGCTATAAGGTAGGAAATCTTTATTCTTCTGATACATTTTATGATGACATGTCCAGACTTAAGGAATGGCAGAGGATGGGAGTTCTTGCTGTAGAAATGGAAGCAGCAGCACTTTATATGAATGCCATGAGAGCTGGAAAAAATGCACTTGCCATATGCACTATTTCAGATTGTCCATTTACAGGAGAGGCAAGCTCAGCAGAAGAAAGACAAAATTCCTTTACTCAGATGATGAAGCTTGCACTTGAAATAGCGTAATATATTTGATTATATTGTAGGGAGGGTGAGTGATGCTAGATTACGAAAAGCTGATAACAGAAGCACTTTGTGCAAGAGAAAAAGCATATGTACCATACTCAAAGTTTTCGGTAGGATCAGCGCTTTTGTGTGACAGTGGCGAGATAATCAGGGGCTGCAATATAGAAAATGCGGCATACAGCCCTACTAACTGTGCCGAAAGAACTGCAGTTTTTAAAGCTGTAAGTGAAGGCAAAAAAGAATTTAAGGCCATAGCAGTAGTCGGAGGTCCCAAAGATGCACCTCCTGCAGAGATAATATCCCCATGTGGAGTATGCAGACAGGTTTTGATGGAGTTTTGCGACCCTTATGTTTTTGAGGTCATCATGGCAAAAAATACCAGAGAATACAAAGTTTACAAATTGGATGAACTGCTACCTGAAGGATTTTCACCAAAAAATCTATTGAAAAACAAATAGATGGGAGTGTACATTTCTTAAATGAACATTCTAAAAAAAACGGGAAAAAGCTTTTATTTTAATGACAAATGTGATAATATTTGTGTAGTAACTAATATTATCAAAAAATCGGAGGATATTATGAAAAAATTACTAAGTTTAATGCTTGTAATGGTACTTGGAATTTCAGTACTTACAGGCTGTTCTGGCGGATCAGACAGTGGCTCAAATACATATGAGCTTGCGCTGATAACTGACGTTGGAACAATCGATGACAAATCATTTAACCAGGGTGCCTGGGAAGGTCTTGTTGAGTATGCAACAGAGAACGACATAACTCACAAGTACTACCAGCCATCTGAAAAGACTACAGATGCTTACCTTTCATCAATTGACCTAGCTGTAAAAGCAGGAGCAAAGGTAATAGTTACACCTGGATATCTTTTTGAGCCAGCAGTATTTAAGGCACAAGATACTTACCCAGACGTAAAGTTCATACTTCTTGATGGAACTCCACAAGATGGAACTTACACTGAATTCAAGTTAAATGATAACGTATATTCAGTATTTTATGCTGAAGAGCAAGCTGGATTCCTTGCAGGATATGCTGCAGTTAAAGAAGGAGACACAAAGCTTGGATTTATGGGCGGAATGGCAGTTCCTGCAGTTGTAAGATTCGGATACGGATTTGTACAAGGAGCTGAGTATGCTGCAAAAGAGATGGGAATCACAGGACTTGAAGTTAAGTACAACTACACAGGTGATTTCAAAGCTACTCCAGAAGTTCAGTCAAAAGCTGCTTCTTGGTACCAGGGTGGAACAGAAGTTATATTTGCATGTGGTGGAGCTGTAGGAAACTCAGTTATGGCTGCTGCGGAAGCTTCTGACGGAAAAGTTATCGGAGTTGACGTTGACCAGTCTCCAGAATCTGCAACTGTTATAACTTCAGCTATGAAAATGCTTGGACAGTCAGTGTATGATGCTATAGCAGCATATTACGGCGATTCATTCCCAGGTGGAGTAAGTGCTACTCTTGGAGCTGATGTTGATGGTGTAGGACTTCCAATGGAAACAAGCAAATTTGAAGTTTTCACTCAAGCTGATTATGATGCAATATACGCAAAACTTGTAGCTGGGGAAATATCAATGATGAAAGACAAAGACGGCGAAAAAGAAGTTAAGCTGTCAGATATACCAGTATCAGCTGTAAAGGTTGAAGAAATAGCTTAATAAACAGATCTATTTAGGATTTCACTAAGTAATATAGTTACAAATGGGGAAAGGTGTGGAATATACACACCTTTTTTCAAATTCATAAACAAACAGAAAAATCAGAAATCATATAAAAAATATTTTGCATTTAGAAACACTGAAAAATGGGAATATTCATAGTATACCTACCGAAATAAATTTGAACTAATATTTTATGGAACTATAAGGAATGGAGATAATATGGGTTATTGCATCGAAATGATAAATATAACTAAAGAATTTCCCGGAATAATAGCAAATGACAATATAACTCTACAGGTAAAAAAAGGTGAGATACATGCACTGCTTGGAGAGAATGGCGCAGGGAAATCAACGCTTATGAGCGTACTTTTCGGACTTTACCAGCCGGAAAAAGGAATTATAAAAAAAGATGGGCAAGAAGTAAAGATAAAAAATCCAAATGATGCAAATGATTTGGGTATAGGAATGGTCCATCAGCATTTTAAACTTGTAGAAAATTTCACTGTTCTTGAAAACATTATTCTTGGTATGGAAACGACTGAGCATGGGGTACTCAAGATGGGAGATGCCAGGAAAAAAGTTGTAGAACTGAGTGAAAGATATAATCTTTCTATAGAGCCGGACTCTAAGATAGAAGATATAACTGTGGGTATGCAGCAAAGGGTAGAAATTCTGAAAATGCTCTACAGGGAAAATGAGATACTGATATTTGATGAGCCTACGGCTGTCCTTACTGCAGCTGAAATAGATGAACTGATCAATATTATGAAAAACCTTATAAATGAAGGAAAGAGCATAATCTTTATAACTCATAAGCTAAATGAAATAAAAAGAGCTGCAGACAGATGTACCGTGCTGAGAAAAGGAAAGTATATAGGTACGGTAGAAGTTGCGCAAACTTCTAAAGAAGAGCTTTCTAAGATGATGGTTGGAAGGGACGTAGATTTTGAAGTTGAAAAATCGCCGTCAAAACCTGGAGATGTAATTCTTGAAGTGAAAAATCTAAGTGTTAAATCAAAAACATCACAAAAAAGTCTTCTTAATAATGTCAGTTTTAATGTAAGATCAGGAGAAATACTCAGCATTGCAGGGATAGAAGGAAATGGTCAGTCAGAGCTGGTATATTCTATAACTGGACTTATGAAGTCAAGCAGCGGAGAAATAATTCTAAGTGGGAAGAATATAGAAAATGAATCTATAAGAAATAGAACACTCACTGGTATGGGCCACATCCCAGAAGACAGACACAAGCATGGACTTGTACTTGACTACACTCTTGCAGAAAACATGATACTTCAGACTTATTTCAAAGCTCCATTTCAAAAGAATGGATTTCTTCAAAATGATGAAATAGAAAAGTATTCTGACAGGCTTATTGAAGAATTTGATGTAAGAAGCGGTCAGGGATCTGATTCAATTGCAAGAAGCATGTCAGGCGGAAATCAGCAAAAAGCAATAATTGCAAGGGAAATTGACAGAGATCCTATGCTGCTTGTAGCGGTTCAGCCTACGAGAGGACTAGACGTTGGAGCCATAGAATATATTCACAAACAGCTTGTTAAAGAAAGAGACGAAGGAAGGGCTGTCCTTCTCGTATCTCTGGAGCTTGACGAAGTTATGAATGTGAGCGACAGGATAATAGTAATATATGAAGGTGAGCTTGTGGGAGAATTCAAACCTGAAGAAGTAACAGTAGAAGAACTGGGGCTATACATGTCAGGCTCAAAAAGGAGGGAAATAAATGAATAAGAAACTGAAGAACTATTTACTTGGTCCCGCCTTTGAAAGCTTTCTGTCCTCGTTTTCAGCGATACTCATAGGGCTCTTGTTTGGATTTTTAATACTTTTCATAAGTCATCCAAGTCAGGCCCTGCCAGGATTTATGACTATACTCCTGGGTGGGTTCACAGGAGGAGCCAAGGGTCTTGGCGATGTTTTATATTTTGCGACTCCTCTGATTCTCACTGGACTTTCGGTTGGATTCGCATTTAAAACGGGACTATTTAATATAGGGGCCCCAGGCCAGTTTGTCCTTGGTTCATACTTTGCAGTTTATGTAGGAATAAAATTTACTTCAATTCCACCCTCTATTCACTGGATAGTAGCCATTGCTGCAGGCATGGTGGGAGGAGCCCTGTGGGGGGCTATACCTGGATTACTCAAGGCTTACAGAAATGTACATGAGGTAATAGCATCGATAATGATGAACTATATAGGAATATATCTTGTGAATATGCTTGTAAAAGGTGATTCAGCAATTTTTGATACTCTAAGAAATCAGTCAAGAACCCCATCTAAAGGAGCTATAATTCCAAAGATGGGTCTGGATAATTTATATGGAAATTCCAGTGTTAACGGCGGAATATTTGTTGCACTTATTGCAGTAGTAGTTATCTATATAGTATTGAACAAGACTACTTTTGGATATGAGCTAAAAGCATGTGGACATAACAGAGAAGCAAGTCGTTATGCAGGTATTAATGAAAAAAAGAGCATAGTAATGTCTATGATAATATCGGGGGCACTTGCAGGCCTTGGAGGGGCACTTCTGCTTCTTGCTGGAGCAGGCAAACACCTTGAAGTCATTGATGTGCTTCCCGCAGAAGGTTTTAACGGCATACCGGTGGCTTTGCTGGGAATGTCTAATCCAATAGGGATACTTCTGGCAGCTCTCTTTATAGCCTATATAAATCAGGGTGGGTTTTATCTTCAACTTTACAACTTTGTTCCAGAAATAATAACGATAATAACAGCATCTATAGTATACTTCAGTGCATTTGCACTGGTATTTCGAAGACTTATTGAAAATAAAAGGAAAAAACATTCGGGTGACAACCGGCCTAATGTCAACGGCGAGGCTGAAATCGCAGACAAATCAGGAGAGGAGGAGAAAATATAATGAGTATAGTATTCTTTTTATTCCAGCAGACCATGTTTTTCTCGATACCTCTTTTAATAGTGGCTCTTGGAGGCATGTTTAGTGAGAGGGCCGGAGTAGTAAATATAGCACTTGAAGGTATAATGGTAATTGGAGCATTTTCAAGTATTTTCTTTATAAATATTATGCAAAAAACAGGAGCCATGAGTGGTCAGCCGCTCTTGCTTACAGCAATACTGGTTGCAGCTCTTGCGGGCGGACTCTATTCCCTGCTTCATGCCTATGCAGCCATAAATATGAGCGCAAACCAGGTTATAAGTGGTACGGCCCTTAATATGTTCGCTCCGGCATTTGCCATATACACAGCGCGTATGATACAAGGGCTTCAGCAGGTACAATTTACCAACCAGTTCAGGATATCATCGGTTCCTGTACTTGGGAGCATACCCGTATTAGGACCTATGTTCTTTCAAAACACTTATATAACGACCTATATTGGAATACTCATACTTGTAGTATCGACATTTGTTATAAACAAGACAAGATTCGGACTCAGGCTGAGAGCTTGTGGAGAACATCCGGGTGCGGCTGACTCGGTAGGAATTAATGTTTACAGGATTCGTTATGCAGGAGTTTTTATTTCAGGTATACTCGGAGGAATTGGAGGGCTGGTATTTGTTATCCCAACATCTATAAACTTTAATGCAGATGTTGCAGGATACGGATTCCTCGCACTTGCGGTTCTTATATTTGGACAGTGGAGACCTATGAAGATATTGGTTGCAGCGTTTTTCTTTGGAACGGCAAAAACAATAGCATCTACGTATGCGATTGTACCCTTCCTTGCAAATTCAGGAGTACCAGACAATATATACAAGATGATACCTTATGTTGCGACTCTTATACTTCTGGCATTTACGTCTGATAAATCTGCAGCACCAAAAGCTTCGGGAGAACCTTACGATAAGGGAGCAAGATAATATGAGAATGTATGATATTATTCATAAAAAAAGGCAGGGCCAACATCTTACAAAAGAAGAAATAAAATTCTTCGTAAAGGGTTATGCAAATGATGAAATCCCAGACTATCAGGCAGCGGCACTCCTTATGGCTATATTCTTCATGGATATGAATATAGAAGAAACCACAGAACTGACTCTGGCTATGGCGCATTCTGGAGATATGGTAGATCTTTCACCAATTTCAGGAATTAAAGTAGACAAGCACTCCACAGGAGGGGTTGGGGACAAAACAACACTTGTTATAACCCCTATAGTAGCTTCTTGCGGGCCCAAAATTGCAAAAATGTCAGGAAGAGGTCTGGGTCATACAGGAGGAACTGTAGATAAGCTCGAATCAATACCTGGCCTAAAGACCAGTTTCACAATGGAAGAATTTTTTGATATTGTTAATAAGACAGGAATATCGGTTATAGGACAATCGGGAAATCTTGCTCCGGCAGATAAAAAGCTCTACGCTCTTAGAGACGTTACGGCTACTATAGACAAAATTCCGCTCATTGCCTCGAGTATAATGAGTAAAAAACTTGCAGCGGGATCTGACTGCATACTCCTGGATGTTAAGTGTGGTTCGGGAGCTTTCATGAAAGACATAGAAAGTGCAGTTGAGCTTGCAAGTATTATGGTAAACATTGCAGAAAATGCCGGTAGAAGATGTACGGCGCTTGTGACCGACATGGATGTACCTCTTGGAGAAAATGTAGGTAATATCCTTGAAGTAATGGAGGCTATTGATGTAATGAGAGGCCATGGACCAGAGGACCTTAGACATGAATGTATAGAACTTTCAGCTGAGATGCTTCATCTTGCAGGAATGGGATCGCTTGATGAGTGCAGAAACTTGGCAGAAAATTCCATAAAGACAGGAAAAGCCTTTGATAAATTTGTAGAGATGGTGGAGGGACAAGGCGGAGATTCGTCATATGTCACAGATACATCTAAGTTTGAAAAAGCAAGATATACACATGAGGTAAAAGCTTTAAAAAGTGGATACATTGTGGATATGGATACTGAAAAATGCGGGACCTCGGCAGTAGTGCTTGGGGCAGGAAGAAAAACTATGGACTCTGTAATAGATTTTGCAGCAGGACTCAAAATAAAAGCCAAGATTGGTGACTGCGTGGAGGAAGGCCAGACCATAGCCGTTCTATTGACTAACAACGAGAAATCTCTAAAAGAAGCAGAAAAACTGTATCTTGAAGCGATTGTAATTGGAGACGTAAAACCTGAAAAAAGACTTCAGGTTATGGCGAGAGTAGACAAACACACAAAAACTATATATTAAATTATCTTACAACAAACTAAAAAGGGGCTGTCGGGAAATAGCCCCCAAAGAAAAAAGCGACTAGTTCGCTTTTTTTAATGCAAAAAAAAGCAAAAAAAAATGACAAAATATATTGCCATCTTTTCCCGTTATATTTTATAATATAACTGCCCATGAAACAATATTATAACCAATTTTTTGAAAAAGGACAACAGGTTATTAATTTTAATCTTTACACAATAGGTTTACCTGCTGACGATCCAGTCTATACCCTAATAAATGTATTGGAGGATTTCGATTTTTCTAGCTTACTGGCTAGATACTCAAACAAGGGAAGAAAAGGCTATAACCCTATTATGTTATTT
>NZ_AUID01000033.1 GCF_000423525.1 Proteocatella sphenisci DSM 23131
CGTTCTATCCAGACCGAAGGTCATTTTGGAGACATAAAAGAAAATGATAATTTCAGAAGATTTAACCATCGTACATCTGAAAAAGTATACAAAGAATTTCTTTTATACGCTGTAGGAAGAAATTTAAATAAATATTATCGCTTCGCGAAGGAAAAAATCAAAACCTACGAAGCAAAAACAGCCTAATCATATCGGATTTTTATAAGTCATGAGAAAATATCAAATGGCTTTTTTTGTCATACAATAAATATTAAATTAAACAAAAAAATCCCAAATTATTCAGTGCTCTACATTTTTGTAGATGTTGAATAATCTAGGATTTTTAATTATTAAAGTTTAGGGGTCAAAAGACGTCATTCTCCGACAGCCCCTTTTTTGTATTCCTAAACAGATTCTATCGCTGAAAGTTTTGAAAGAACCTGAATTTTTAGGTTAAGTTTTCTGTCAGATTCGATAATTTTTTCAAGAAGGTCTCTTGTGGAGTTGTATATCTCATATATCTTAGATTCTTCGAAAGACGTTTCAGAGCTTATGTGATTTTGAGACATCTGAGCCTTTACTCGCATTCTTTCCAGAGGCAAAAGAGCCTGCGTAATACTTTCTATCTTCTCATTAATACCTTCAACTTCAGTCATTAGGCTGTACCTCATACCGAGAAGAAGACTGATAGTGTCTGTGTCATTTTGTGATGCGGATTTTTCCATATCCACTGTATAGCTATATATCTGCTCGATGTGGTTTTGCTTCTTTTTTAAAAGTACCATGATATCTTGTACATTATTATCAGACATAAGTTAGATCCTCTCCTTGAATATTAGCCAAACTGCTGTGCCAACCAGCCGCTCTGTGAGTTCAGATTGGATATTACTGTTTCAAGATTTGTAAACTGCCTCTGATATCTTGTCTGCTCAGTAGCAAGTCTTTCTTTAAGCTTTGCTACAAAGGTATCAATATCTTTTACCTGAGTATTATAGGCATTGTTTGTAGTAGAAAGTGGAGATAGAGAATTTCCGGCTTTTTCTATAAGGATTCCTTTTGGAGATCCTTCTGTTTTTGCATACGTGTCCATAACTTTTTTTATCCTGTCAGCGGCACCGTCACTTATTTTCTTTCCGGCTGCATCAACTTCTCCTGCGAATAGCTTTTGTACGTTCGCAGGGTCTTTGTCAATAGCAGCTTTAAGCTTATCTTCATCTATTATAAGTTTTCCGTTGTCTTTCCAGCTGCTTGATGAAGTTATACCAATGGCTTCAAATGCAATAAGAGATTCACCACTTGCAAGAATTACACTTCTAAGGTCATTGCTCAGTGCAGACAAATCACTATCCCCAAAAAGCATACCCACCTTCGCTTTTTCATCCCATGCCTTGATTTCGGATTCTGACATATCTTCTCTTTGCTCATCAGTAAGTGGCGGATAGTTACGATTATTCTTTGTAGAATATTCTTTATTTGTCATATCGACGATGTCATTATAGTCTTTTATCATATCTTTTATTCCTGAAAACACCTTTTCAGTATCAGTTTTAGAACTTAGAGTAACTGGGTTTCCAGCGGCAAAGCTTTCATTTAATTTTATTGTCAGTCCGTCAAGTGAGAATGAGTCAGTAGAGCTGTTTAGTTTCATTTCAGTGCCTTTATAATTTACAGTTATAGAAGCTTCTGTAGAAGCTGACATAGTCTTGTCACCACCAAAAAGCCGAGTTGCAACATCATTACCTGTAATAATTTTTTGACCGCCACCATCAGTAGAGGTAAACTCAAAACGGTCAAGGCTCTCTACATAGGTCATCTTTACCCCAGCATCCGAACGATTCACTGCACTTATTATGTCAGCAACTGTAGAATCAGCGGTAAGTGCAATTGTTTTGCCTCCAATTGACAACTCTGGGGTAGCACCAGGATCACCAAAAAGCTCAGATGCCTTCATTCCAAGATTAAGTCGGTTGGAATCCCCCGCAGAAATTCCCAAAATCGAACTTACATCTGAATCTGCGCCCGTAACTTTGAGTATTCCGAGAGGTCCTGAAGGTTTTTCAGATGTAGTAATCTGAAGTTTTTTACCATCAGCAGAAGTATCAACTTTTATTTTCCCTGTTCCAAATGCGCTATCGAGTTTGGTCTGCATAAGTGCTGCCATTTGTGCTTCGCTATTAACCCCAGAAAGTTCGTCGGCAGTAAATGTTATTGCTTTTGCATCGCCATTGTAGCTAAAACCAATCTGTTTTTCAGCGATATCAGCAATTTTTAATATATCAATATCATCTCCCGTAAGTGTTTTAGCACTAACAGCGTCAGCACTCACAGAACCTGCAACTGATTTTGTTCCAGAAAGTATGGATATTCCGTCAGTTATTTCTGAGCTTCCTGATACAGTAACTTTGCTGGCATTAGTTCCTCCAGTAGTTATGTCACTCTTCATATAAAAACTTCTGCTCGTTAGATTTGTGCTTGAAGTATATGAAGTATATTTTTGCGAAAAATTAATAAGTTTCGTGCTGATAGACCTCATTGCATCCGATTTCCAGGTAAAGAGTTGTTTGCTCTGAAGCTGTTTCGCGATTTTTGACCTTGTACCAATGGTCATTCCTTTTATGATTTCATCCGTATCAAGCCCAGTGGCAAGTCCTCCTATTGCTTTAGATGTCACACCGTAAGATGAACTGCTACCGCTGGTAAGACTGTTTATAGTAGCCATAAGATCCTCCTCAATTATTAAGCCGTAATATATGTTAACGATATTTATTTACCTTTATATACATAATATCGACAATAAAATGAAATTGTTAAGATTTGTTATTATCATTTGTTCGATTTGTGACGATAATATATTGAAAGAATAGATATTATATGTAATGAAAGATAATAAACAGAGGAGGGTAAGTTTTGCAATTGGAAACCCCGGAAAAACAAGAAAAGAATTCAGAAGAAGCACGTATAAATGAATTTAGAGAACTTGCGAAGTCGATTAAAGCGAGGATATACGAACTTGCAATTATAGGAAACAACCACGAAGCCGCAGCAATAATAGAGCAGCTTCAGTCGGTAACCCCATACGACGAAGAGCTTGAGGAATTAAAAAAGAAAATAGGTATGGAATAAAAAAATATATTTTTAATTTTTCAAAAAAGTATTAAGTATACAAAATTTGGACCGATATATCATTAGAAGGTCAAAATCATTAACTTTGATTTAGGTCATAAACAATTTCATTTAATCCGTGGGGATAAGGAAATCCCTTAAGGACATTCAAGGAGGAAAATATTATGCGTATTCAAAACAACATCATGGCAATGAACGCTCATAGAGCATTAGGAAACAATAATAATGCAACATCAAAATCACTGGAAAAACTATCATCAGGTTTCAAAATAAACCGTGCTGGAGATGATGCGGCAGGTCTTGCAATCTCAGAAAAAATGAGATCACAGATTAAGGGTCTTGAAACAGCTCAGGCAAACGCTAACGATGGTATATCACTTGTGCAAACAGCAGAGGGAGCACTTACAGAAGTTCACTCAATGCTTAACCGTATGACAGAGCTTGCTACAAAATCTGCCAATGGAACAATGCAAAATGAAGTAGATCGTGACGCGATACAAAGCGAGTTTAAATCACTGAGCTCAGAGATTGATCGTATATCAAAAGGAACTAATTTTAACGGAATAAACTTGATTGACGGTTCGATTGCTGCAGACGTTAAACTTACTGCAGCTGCATCTGGTACAGCAAAAACAAACGGATTTAGTGCACAAGTAAGCGGAATGGCTGACGGCGCTAAGGTAACTTTTGCAGCTGTTGCTGGTACTGGTGCAGATTCAAAAGTTACGGCAGCGTGGGCTGGTGGCAATCTTACAATAACTATCAATTCTGCTGCTGGGGCGGCGACTGGAGCGGCTAGTAAAATTACTCAGGAACAAATCAAGACGGCTGTAGGTGCTGCAACAGGCACTGCACCTGACAATAAGAGTGATATATCTGTAAAAATAGGTAGTGATATAACTTTCACTGCTGCTAGTGTTGCTGCTGCTGATATTGGAAATGTTACTGCTAAGGATGACTCACTTGATCTTCAGGTTGGGGATACTGCTGATGACTTCCAAAAAGTATCTGTTGGTATTTCAGATATGGGAGCAGAAGGACTGGGAATTTCAAATGTGGATCTAAGTACTCAAGCCGGAGCAGCAGAGGCAATTGGAGTAATAAAAAATGCAATAAATACTGTGTCTACAAACAGAGCAAATCTTGGAGCTGTTCAAAACAGACTAGAGCATACAGTTAACAACCTTGGTGTTACAACTGAGAATATAACTGCTGCAGAATCTCGTATTCGTGATGTTGATATGGCAAAAGAGATGATGACATTTACTAAAAATAACATACTTTCTCAAGCGGCACAATCTATGCTTGCTCAGGCAAATCAACAGCCACAAGGAGTTCTTCAGTTATTAAGATAATCATTAAAATCATTAAATTCATATCAACAAAAGGTGAGCTTATGCTCACCTTTTGTTGATATGAATACATTAAAGGAGAAAAATTGATGAAATTAAGTATACCTATGATGGTAAAAAATGAGTCCAAATACCTAGAACAGGTGCTTATGTCACTCCAGCCGATAAGAGATGCAATCGATACAGAGCTAATAATAGTAGACACTGGATCAGAGGACAATACGGTGGAGATTGCAAAAAGATTTACCGACAAGGTATTTTTTCACCAGTGGAACAACGATTTTTCTGAGATGAGAAATATTACGCTCGATTACGCTAAGGGAGAATGGTTGCTGATAATAGATGGAGATGAGGTTTTGGAAAATCCACAACCAATAATAGAGTTTCTGATGTCTAAAAAGGCGAAAAAATATAATACGGGATTTATATCAGCAAAAAATATAATTAATGAAAATGATCTTAGCGATACCGCGGTTTTTACGGCACCAAAGCTTTTTAGGAATATGTCTGATTTTAGATTCACAGGTGCAATACACAATCAGCCCAATATGAAATTGCCATATTATGAAATAAATTCAATTATAGTGCACTATGGATATATGTCTACGGATAAAGACCTCATGGAGAAAAAGTTTCAAAGGACAAGCAATATACTTAAACAAGAGTTGGAAAAAGATCCGGAAAATATATATTACTGGTATCAACTTTCGGTAACATACAGAATGCACAATGATGATAACCTTGCAATCGAACCCGCAGAAAAGGCATACAATCTACTTAAAGATAAAAAGAAAAATCCTAAATCCTATATATATGTATATAAGGAGTTGATAGCGGCATATTTAAACAACAAAGAGTTTGAAAAAGCAGAGATAATATGTGACGAAGTCTTACAGATAGCTAGTGGTTATGTAGATTTGCATTTCTTTGCAGGAAAAGCAAAGTTGATCAGAGGGAAGCTAAAAGAGGCAGCAGAACAATATGAGTTATATATTGATGTACTTGCAGATTATGACAATTCAGAGGGTAAAAAAGATGCTACTATAATTAGTTACACGCTAGGTAAACTGGAAGAAGCTTATTATGATTTGGTGATAACATATGAAAAACTGGAAGAATATAAAATAGCTCTAGAGTATGCAGAAAAAATAATCAGCGAAAATTATAAAAACAAATTATTGAGTAACGTTGTAAATATATGCACAAAACTTTCAGATTATCAAAATCTTAAAAAATGGTATGAATCTATTGTAATAGAAGGTGATGCCAAGAACATAGAATTGATTGAGATGCATATAGAAAATATAAAAACTGAGATTGATGAAAATCAAAAACATGAAATAGAAGAAGTGTTTTCAGATGTTTCGACAAACTATGCAGTAATTAATCTAGTAGGTCTTCAAGAACGAAATGATTCAGGCAAAGTAAATCCTGAGCTTTTGGAAAAAATTGCTATTCTTGATTTTTCAAAACTCCCTCTTTTCTATGGGAAAATACTGTACTATTTATTAAAAAAAAGCTACGCACTTTCAGATGTTTTAAGTAGTTTAAGACTGTCTGGAATTAGATTGTATCTCGATTATTTCATAAAGGCATATCCAAATTATCATGATGCCGCACTTAAATACATCAAGAACAATCCGACTAGGAATCTAAGTGATGCAAGAATAAATAGGGAGATAGAAAAATATGCATTAGTGCTTGAAAAACTTGAAGGCGAGGAGTTTAGATATATGCTTGAAAGATACATCGAAGACGGAGCTTATCATATAACCGGCATTTATCATCCAGATATCATAGAAAATGAAATAGTGAGCGAGATAAAGGAAGATGATGAGGAGTTTTTGCTATACCTCTATAAGGGAAGACTTAAGAAGAACAGTGACCCCGCACAATATATAAGATACCTAAAAAAAGCAATACATGTATTCCCCTTCAAAAAAGCTATTGAGGTTCTAAAAGATGAGGTGGAGCAGCAGCTAAACCCACCTGTCAACGAAGAGATGGAAATTCTCAAAAAGCAGTTTAAAGAGAACATAAAAATTCTTATAGCAGGCGGGATGCTTGAGCAGGCCGAAGAAGTAATAAGGCAGTATGAGCAGATAATAAGCAGCGACGAAGAAATTCTGCTGTTTAAATCTCATATATCTCTTATAAAGCTTGAAGAAGCGAAAATAAATAAAAAAGCTCATTAATAGATTGGAGTAGTATTGTGGATAAAAATATTTCAAGGGAATTAAAAGATAACATAAAAAAACTGATAGAAATCGGCTCATTCGAAGACGCAAAAATTATATTGGAGAGCTATAAAAAGATATCTGAAAATGATTTTGAGATTTATTCCATGATGGGAGTAATAGCCATGATGGAAGGAAAACTGGATGAAGCGGATAATGCCCTGTCATACGGACTTGAAATAGATGGGAAAGATTTCGACTTGCTGTATAATTTCGCTTATCTGCATGAATTTTCGGGAAATATGGAAAAAGCATTAAAATACTACAGTTTAGCTAAGTATAATGCGATTAGTAATGATCAGAAACTGGACATTGATTCAAAGATGAAAAGTCTTAATATAGAGGGCATAAAAGAAGAACAATATTTCAGCGTTAATAAATTTATTAACAAGCCAGTAGATAATCAGATATTAGAGCTTTTTGGAAATAAAGAATACAATGAAATAGTAAAGAAAATACAAGAAAAGATAAGCGAAAGGCATTATGAAGAAGTTATTTCTATATGTAGTTACTGGATTACAAAAGTCGAAAACAATACAGGAGTAATATATTATTTCTTTGGAGTGGCTGCCAATGCCATTGGGGATTTTGATAGTGCAATTAAATACCACAAAAAGGCACTGGAGTTAGATTCTACTCTTGCTGACTTAAGATTTAGAAAATCGCTATATCAGCATGAGTACAGTGAAGAAAGTACAGATTGCATCGGTTGCGGGAAACAAGGATTTAAAGTTGTAAACGTTTCTAATCAGTCAATATCTGAGGATAACAAAGAGCTTGTAAACCCAATAAGAAGATGGGTAAGCTGTGAAAATTGTGGTTTGATTTATGCAAATCCGCTACCTTCAGAAGCAAATCTAAATAAATATTATTCACTGATTGCGAAAGAAAAATTCGGTGGAATATACGGGAATATAGATGACAGATTTGAATTTCTCGTTAGTATGGCAAATAAGAGATTGGAAAAAATAGAGAGATATACAGGCGGAGCTAAATCGATTTTGGATATTGGTACTGGTATTGGAGTGTTTACTGGAACTGCATTAGATCGAGGCTGGAATGCGGATGGACTTGAATTCACTCCAGAAGACTGTTCTTATGCAAAGGAAAAGTTTAATCTAGATTTGAAACAGGAAAACTTCTATAATTTTAGAGAAGATAGAAAATATGACGTAGTTACCCTTTTTGAAGTTATTGAACATTTACACCATCCATTAAAAGATCTCAAACAGATAAACAAATTGATAAAAGATGACGGATTACTCGTAGTGGCAACCCCAATACAAGACACATTATATGGTAAAAAGACTAAAGAAAATAATGTATTTTGGAATGTTGTAACGCACTTGTCATATTTTACAAGAGATGTTATGTTGAAATACCTTAATGATGCAGGCTTTGAGGTGGTAGAAATTAGCGGATCTAATGAGGGTATGGGAAGAATGGAATTCTACTGCAGGAAGATAAGTATATAATTATAATGGATGGGATAGAAATTTATGACTATTGACGGTACAGTAGAAATTATAACACAATATGCTAGTATATTTAGCACAGGTGATATTATAGCTGTTTTTGTATCAATAATATCATTATTGGGGGTTATTATATCGACTACTGTGACGAATCTTACAACGAAGAAAATAAGCGAATCTAATGAAAAATCACAGGAAAAATTGAATCAAAAAAATATTGAGGCAAATCTAATTGCAAAGGCACGTATTGAATGGATACAAAAAGTCCGCAACACCACAGCGGAATTGTTAGCTTTATATTTTAAGGTTATTAACACTGTTGACAAGGAACATTTACTTGAATATGTTATTAAAGCACAGGAAAAAACAGAATTGCTTATCTTATACTTTGGACATGAAGAACAGAATGGTATGGATCAACCTGTTGATTTGCATTTTCATAAAAACAATATTAATAAAAATAATTCTATTGTAGAGTTTTTATCTATTCTTTCTAATAAAATTTATAGGTATTATGAGAGTGTTAAATTGGATGAATTTAATAAATTAGAGGATATTAGAAATAGAAGATTTGATGAAATGCAGAATCATGTGTTGGATTTGGAGGTGGAAGAATATGAGGACGAGTGTGGTAATGTAGGTATGCACCATATTCCTATTTTGGATGAAGCATGTGAAGACTCACTTAATGAAATTGATGAAAGAATCAATAACGTTGTAGCGATTTCAAAAAGTATAAAGAATGATGTATCAAATTTACGGGATATTATAAGAATATATCTTAAAATTGAATGGAATAAAGCAAAAAAATGTGAATAACCAAATCTGGGGCTGTTTCTCGACAGCCCCAAAAGAAATACTTGAAAAACATAAAGCTTATCTTAATAATTAGATTTCAAAACAATTTTGCAAATAAAATTGACGTCTCTACTATTCATATACGGATGCATTGGCAATGATAGTGCCGTATCGCAAAGCTCATTGGTGACTTCAAAATCACTATCGTCATGATTATATTCAGCAAATGCCCCTTGTTCATGCATTGGTTTCACATAATAGACCATACTTGGGATGCCGTTTTCTTTTAGCTTGGCTTGTAAAGCATCTCTCCCTTCTTTGCTCTTTAGCTTAATAGTATACTGTGCAAAGCTGGATACGTATCCTTCTGGAATAACAGGCGTCTCTACGATGCCTTTAAGGTTTTTTGTATAAAGTATGCAAATTCTGTTTACATCATCAAGCTCATGTTCAATAAAGGCTGTCAGTTTTACATTCAGAATTGTTGCCTGAATTGTATCGAGTCTTGAATTAACCCCAATTCTTACATTGTCGTATTTGTTCTCGCCTTTTCCATGAACCTTAAGCGAGTTCAGGAGATTTGCCAGCTCGTCATTATCTGTGAAGATTGCTCCGCCATCTCCATAACAACCCAACGGTTTTGCGGGGAAAAAGGATGTAGTTGCGGCGTTTCCAAAACTGCATGCTTTACGTCCATTTATGCTCCCGCCGAATCCTTGAGCTGCGTCTTCAAGCACTTTTAAGTTATATTTATTTGCTATTTTCTCAACTTGTATATGATCAGCAGGCAGGCCGAATAAATCTACAGGAATAATGACTTTAGGAGTTAGCTTGCCCTCATTGATCACCTTGTTTATCGATTTTTCAAGTTTTACAGTATCGATATTGAATGTATCTTTGTCAACATCTACAAATATTGGTGTAGCTCCTCTGAACGATACAATTTCTCCTGTTGAAAAGAACGTAAAATCAGGAACAAAAACAGCATCACCTTCTTTTATATCCCAGGCCATCATGAGAAGAGTCATAGCCTCAGTTCCGTTTGCACATGTTATACAGTGTTTTACATCTACATATTCAGCTAATCTCCGCTCAAGAGTATTTACTTCTTTTCCACCAATAAAGTTGGCATTGTTTATAACTTCTTGGATTGCCGAGTCGATCTCTATTTTGTATTTATTGTATTGCGATTTCAAGTCTCTAAATTCCACGATAAACACTCCTTACAAATATAGTTCTCACCTAATAGATTTAATAAATTTAATAAATTTTTGATGGTCAATAGCAAAATTTCCACTTACTATTGAACCATCAGGAATATTTTGTGTTACAACAGATCCTAGCGTTATTTTACAATTATCTCCGATTTTAATACCATTAGATATGGTTGAATTTACTCCAATCCAACAGTTCCGTCCCACAATTACTCTTCCTGCTAATTTTGCACCCGCTGTAATAAACGTCCTTGCTCCGATAACATTGTCATGAGCAATATGTACAAAGTTATCAAGTTTCACATATTCATTCAACAAAGTATCCCCGCCAAGAACACCCCTGTCTACACAACAGTTATGTTGAATTTCAACATTATCTTTTATGATAGTTTTTCCTGCAGTTTTAACAGATATTACTATTCCATTTGTATTCAAAAATTGAAATCCGGCTGTTCCTATATTACTCCCTGATCGTACCGTGACGTTATTACCAATTATACTACCCGAATGTATAACAACCCCAGGTTCAATAATCGAGTTTTCTCCTATTTCAACACTATGCTCTTCAATAAATGATCCATTAGAGATTACCGCCGTCTTCGCTATTTTGTTTTCAAACTTTTTCCAGTAAAAATCATTTTCAGATAAGATATTATGAATTTCGTAAAAAGTAATTTTGGGGTTACATGAAATTACAACACCTAAATAATCGGGAATTCTAATTTTCTCATAGATTTCTCTGGTTGTTATTATCGCTGTAATATTCTCATTATCTATAATAGCTTTGATATATTTTGTATCTTCTAAAAATGATAATACTTCTTCACTTTTAAATACTGTTGTCGCCATACCTAACGAATCTATTTCAACATCATTTATTATTTCTATATTTGATATAGTTTTACTAAATTCAGATATCTTCATTTACTATACCTTCTTTCTTGGCATAACAGTCGCTATTCCTATTATTACCTCTTCGTAATTTTGATTTACACACGTTGTCCTAAGCTTAATTATGTTTTTACTTTCAATCTTCTCAATAACTTCGACAATAGCTGTAATTGTATCCCCGAACTTCACAGGTTTCAAAAAATTCAAATTTTGTCCAAGATAAATCGTTCCAGGTCCAGGCAGTTGAACTCCCAAAACAGCAGATATTAAACCCGCACTAAGCAATCCATGGGCAACTCTCTCTCCGAATATGGTATTCTTCGCTTCTATATCATTTAAATGTGCGGGATTATAGTCGCCGGTAATTCCCGCAAAAAGATAAACATCGGTTTCCGATATAGTTTTTTGAAAAGAAGCTGTATTTCCTACCTCTATTTGGTCAATTGTCTTACCTTTATTCATCACTATATCTCCATTTCTTTATATTTTATTTTGAAACCTTCCTTTAAAATCTAATGTACTGCATTTATCAAGTGGAAGTTTGATGATCTTTCCTTCAGCTGCTGATTTATAAATAGCAAGCACCAGCTCAAGTGCATTTCTTCCATCAATTGCTGTTACATAAGGCTCTCTATCGTTTTTTATAGCATCAATAACATCTGCATAAAGTGGATTGTGCCCAAAACCGTAAACAGTTGGTGGGTTTTCATGATATTTTGCTTTAACTTCTTCTGGACTGTCAAGATTATCTGCAAACTGCCATTCTTCAATTAGATTTACAGATTTCCCTCCAGCTTTAACGGTTCCTTTTTCGCCAAAAATATAAAGTGTTTCTTCGAGATTTTTAGGATATATATTGGTAGTTCCTTCTATCATTCCATAGCTTCCATTCGCAAATTTTACTAACGCCATACCTAAATCTTCAGCATCAATAAACCCATGAATCAAATTATCAGTCATTCCTACTACTTCGGTAATTTCGTCACCCATCATCCATCTAAGAAGGTCTATGTTGTGGATACACTGATTCATAAGAGCTCCACCGTCTTGCTCCCAGGTGCCTCTCCAAGGTGCTTGTTTATAATAGTCTTCACCTCTATTCCATCTTATATGAGCAGTGCCATGCATCAGTTTTCCAAATCTGTTGTCTTCAACTGCCTCTCTAATTTTTTGAACAGATTTATTAAATCTATTCTGGTGGCAGGCACTCACTTTTACATTATTTTCAATTGATTTTTTTATTATCAAATCGGCTTCTTCAAGTGAAAGCGCTATCGGCTTTTCTATGATAAGGTTGGCACCTGCTTCAATGCAATCTAAAGCAATTTGTCCGTGCTTTCCACTTTCAGTACATATTGCTACAAGTTCTGGTTTTATGGATTTTAACATTTCTTTATAGTCTATAAATTTCTTTGTATCTTTAGGAAGCTTGAAATTATCAATTGTATCTTCCATCTTTACTTCCTTAATATCACATAATGCTACTATTTCAAGCCCATTTTCAATTGCTGCTGCTATGTGATTTGGCGAGATTCTTCCACAGCCAATGATTGCGTATTTTAAACTCATATTAATTATCACCTATCTTTCTTATCACTTTCGCCGGGACTCCTGCGACTACTGAGTTGTCTTCAACTTCATTAATTACTACAGCACCCATTCCAACTACACTATTTTCCCCTATTGTTATTTGATTCATTATTGAAGAGGAAGGAGCTATGTAGGCATTTTCTCCGATTCTTACGCTCCCCGCAATCATTGATAATGCAACAATGCTTACATTGTCTTTCAGAATCACATTATGAGCTATGTGGCATAAGTTATCAATCTTCACGTTATTACCTATTATAGTATTTGCCAAAGTTCCTCTGTCTATACAGGTGTTAGCACCTATTTCTACGTCTTGGCCAATAATGACTCCACCTAAATGCGGAACTTTTATATTTTTGCCATCTGAATTTTTAAAGTAACCATAACCTTCAGATCCAATTATAACGCCTGAAGAAACAACTGTATTATCTCCTATTGTTACTTCTCCTTCTATCACAACATTATTTTTAATAACAACATTGTCACCTATTGAGACGTTAGAGCTTATAAAACAGTTATGTCCTATACATACGTCATTTCCTATTGAATCGGTCTCTACAATTGAGCTATCTCCAATAAATGGAACAACATTTTTTTTCTTAAAAAAGTACTCAATAATAGAAAAAAATGCTTCTTTAGAATTGTCAACTACTATATAATTATGTTTTAAATCATAATGTGTTCCCAAGTTTGAAAGTACAAACAAAATATTCTGATATTTCCCTGAATTGGTATCTTCTATATTTTCACTGTTTTTTATCCAAATAATAGAATCGCTCTTAATATCACTTGGTGTTGAATAGGAATTAATATTCAAGTTCTGATCACCAATGTATTCAAACGAAACTCCATATTCAGTCAAAAAATTTATTATTGCAGATATTTTTATCAATATATCTCCTCCCGGTGTATGTACTGATCTAAGTCTCTAAAGTTTAGATTCATTGATTCGTATCTTGATAATTTTGCTTCATTAATAAATTTAGTGAGTTTTTCTCGCGTATTCTCAATTTTGTTAGAATACCAAAATGGATGTGTTAAAATATGAATTTTATTATAATTATTACAATTAATGACATCCTCAGTATCCTCTCGCCAATGCATTCTTGAATCAGAAATGTATTTCATATCTTTAAAAAAATAGGAACTATATGAATTTATCAAACCTTCAAAATGAACATTACTTTCCAGAGTTAGTTTGGAGGGCCTGTGCATTGAAATAGTTTTGATTGGTTTATTGATAATTTTTTGAATTATTGATACTTCTTTAAGAACTTCTTTTTTCATGCCAATAATTGTTTCCATTTCATAACGTTGTTCGTCAAAATGTAATCCTATGTCATGATTCATTTCAATAATCTCATTTAATATTGCAACCGATTTTTTTGAACAAATATTATAAAAATCAGTTGAAATTAAAACAAAATATGTCGAAGAAACCCCTATAGAATATTCTAATTTGGCCATTTCAAGTGCTTTTTTTAAATCAAAATCAACATCATGCCTTAAAACAACACCTTTTTTACTCGCTCTTATATTTTCATAGTTACATATATCATACCCGCCATTTAAAATATTTTTAATCATATTTGTATAATCTAAATAAGTAAAGTTCATGTTCTCTCCTATAGCAACTCAATATTATTACGTACTTTGACATGCTTCATGGCGTTTTTTGTGTCAAAAATAGCTTTGGCATGTTTTTGAACAAAACCATAATCTACATTTGTGTGAGATGTTGTTACAATAACAAGATCTGCACTTTCAATCAGTTCTGCAGTAAGTTCAAGTTCACCTTTTTTAACCACTCCACGTTCGCAATATGTTGCAACAAATGGGTCATAGTAGACAACCTGAGCTCTTTCTTTTTTAAGTTCTGCAATAACTTTAATAGCTGGGCTTTCTCTATAATCATCAATGTCTTGTTTGTATGCAACGCCAAGGATTAATATTTTAGATCCATTCATAGCTTTTTTAAATCTGTTAAGAATCTTACTTGCTCTCTCTGCGCAATATTCTGGCATTTTGTCATTTATCATCATTGATGATTCAATCATTGAGGTGTGAAATCCATATTCTCTGGCCTTCCATGACAAGTAATAAGGATCTAAAGGAATACAGTGTCCACCAAGGCCTGGGCCTGGATAAAATGCCTGGAATCCATAAGGCTTTGATTTTGCTGCATCTACAACTTCCCAGAAGTTTATACCCATTTTATTACTGAGAATAGCCAATTCATTAACCAGACCAATGTTTACATTTCTATATGTATTCTCTAAAATTTTCTCCATTTCAGCTACTGCAGGGGAAGATACTCTGTGAACAGGTGCCTCCAATATAGATTCATACATTGCAGCTGCTACATCTGTACATTCAGGAGTAATGCCCCCAACTACTTTAGGTGTATTTTTTGTTTTGTATATAAGATTACCTGGATCTACTCTCTCAGGTGAAAAAGCAAGATGGAAGTCCACTCCACATTTTAGACCTGATTTTTCAAGAATAGGTTTCAACAGTTCCTCTGTAGTTCCAGGATATGTAGTCGATTCAAGTACTATCAACATATCTTTGTGCATGTATGGAACAATACTTTCAGCGGATGATTTTACATAACTTATGTCCGGTTGTTGATACTCATCAAGTGGCGTAGGTACACAAATACAAACACAGTCTGCAGAGGCAACTTGTGAAAAGTCTGTAGTCGCTGACAACAGTCCGGATTTAACTATTTTGTCTAAGTCTTCGTTAACTACATCGCCTATGTAATTTTTACCAGCATTAACCATTTCGATTTTGTATTCTTGTATATCAAATCCTATCGTCTTAAATCCAGCTTTCGCTTTTTCTACCGCTAAAGGAAGTCCTACATAGCCTAAACCGATTACTCCTAATATTGCGGATTTATTCAAAAGTTTTTCTTTAATATTTTTCATTTTATATTCCTCGCTGTTTTATTGGATGCAGATGAATTGTTTGTATTTTGATTTCATAACTATATTCTATCATAAAGGTGAGTTTTGTATATTTTTTTTACAAATATTTAATGTAATTAGTATATATTACAACAAATGTAGTGCTATATTATTTTTTTGTGGCAATACTTATTTGGATTAAAATCAAAAATGATTCTTTACTTGATTTCTCAGTGATGATATTTATTGATGTGGTCTATAATGGTTAACCTACACTATTGACAACCAAATAACAATAGGATTATAATTAGGTCATCAAGACAGGATAATAAGGTAATCGTTTTACTTTATTAAGGCAATTTCTGAGCCCGAGACCTATATTTTTTTACTTTAATTTTATGCTATTACTTAATTGTAATATTTTTTGTATTTCAGTTTTACTGAGAAGGAGGATTACTATGTTTAAAAAATTCACTAATGGATGTGTCAGTGTAATGAACAAATACCTGCCAGATCCATTTTTATTTGCAATTATCCTGACTTTTATCGTTTTTGCCGCGGGGATAGGCATGACTGGTCAGGGACCGCTTGACATGATGCTTCACTGGGCTAACGGATTTTGGGGATTGCTTTCGTTTTCTATGCAGATGGCAATGGTGCTTGTACTTGGAAATACTATGGCTTCTGCGGGAATTTTTAAAAGAGGCCTAAAGAGTATAGCTTCTACAGCAAAGACTCCATCTAGAGCTATAATGATTACTGCTTTTGTATCTGCGGTATGTTGCTGGATAAACTGGGGATTTGGTCTTGTAATTGGGGCGCTTCTTGCAAAGGAAATTGCTAAGCAGGTTAAGGGTGTGGATTACAGACTGTTAATCGCTTCTGCATATTCTGGTTTCGTTGTATGGCATGGTGGTATGTCTGGTTCGATTCCTCTTGGGGTTGCAGCAGTTGGAGCTGATGGCGTGGTTGCCAACACTGGTGGAGTTTTAATACATGTACCGAGAATTCCCCCTCCTCTAAACTACCTTTCTCGTCTTAACGAGAGTGAAAGCGGTGGGATGAATATCGGTTTATGAATGTTTAGAACACTTCTGCAGGGGTATAATATAATCAGTCGTAATAGGAAAGGATACTTATAATATGGATAGATTAGACAATAATGCACATTCAGTATTTTACTTATACTATCATCTGGTTATGGTTACTAAATACCGGAGAAAAGTGTTTGATTCAAAAATTTCAGACAGAGCTAAGAACATATTTGAATATATTTGTCCAAAGTATAATATTACACTGCTGGAATGGAACCGCGACATGGATCATGTCCACATATTGTTCAAAGCACATCCAAACAGTGAAATCAGCAAATTCATAAATGCATATAAAA
>NZ_AUID01000034.1 GCF_000423525.1 Proteocatella sphenisci DSM 23131
AAATTATTCAGTGCTCTACATTTTTGTAGATGTTGAATAATCTAGGATTTTTAATTATTAAAGTTTAGGGGTCAAAAAACGTCATTCTCCGACAGCCCCCTTTTTTTTGAAAAAATTTTAATATTTTTCAATATCATAAAATATTATGTTTATTTTTTGTCAATTCTTTTGTAAATATTGATAGTATTCGGGATTAAAAATATATTAAGTTTTTGATATATTCTGAATTTTAATTAACTACACATTCAATTCTGTTACTATTTTGTAACTTTTTGGCCGAAAAGCTTGTTTTTTTGTAACTATTTTGTTATAATTAATCTCGTGGACTAAGAAAAGTACTAATTTTTTGAAAGCGATACGAAGGAAAAGGAGAGAAAATAAAATATGAAGAAATTAAATCTTTTTATTTTTATGCTTGTTCAAACTATATTCCTGTCATCAACTCTTGCATATGCCGACGATATAATCGTCAATAATAATGGCTCAAATGCCAACGGTGAATATATAGTTACTCAGACTGAAAGTGAAATTACAAGTGAAATTACAAAGGAAGAAGACATAAGTATAGATTCTCAAGATAATAAAACAACTACTGAAGAGGTAAGCGCAGAAAAACCTCTTATCAAAACAGAAAACTCTGCAGCTGAGCAAAAAAAAATAAAGTTTAAATCTGCTGTTATTTCATTTATTAAATCTAAAAACAACAGACTTAGTGAAGCTGCCGCTACAAAAGCAGCCGATGCTGCCATCTATGCCAGCGACAAGAACAAGGTTGATATTAATCTTATACTTGCAGTAATGTGGAAAGAAAGCTATTTCAGCGCTAACGCAAGAAATGCGTCTTGTTATGGCATAATGCAGGTAAGCAAAAATACAGCTGCAGGATTTGGTTTCTCTGTTAAAGATCTTCATGATCCCTACAGAAATGCTGATGTAGCATCCCGCCTACTTAAAGGACAGATTAATAAGTACAAAAATCCAGTTATGGGACTTACCGCTTATAATGCAGGTTCAGGAAATGTAAGCCGCGGAAATTATACTACCGCTTATGCAAATAATGTAATATCAAAATCTAATGCTGTAAAGACTTATATAAATAGTTATATGAGCAAGTAAAGATATAGAGATGACAACAAAAAGAGGCTATTATCCATTCTTAATCCAGAACCTGATAATAGCCCCTCTCATTTTTATTAAATTGCTTTTTAGGGGCATTTTTCGCCTTATAATCCATGTACTTATTCAGCTATTCTCCAAACTTGGATTCAACAAGAGATGATAGGGTCTGAATTGCCAATTCTTCATCTGGGCCCTCTGCAACTATAAGCATCTTAGTCTCATATCCAATTCCCGCAGATATCATGCCTACAATACTCTTAGCATTTATGGTCATTTCATTAACCTCAATAGATATATTTGATTTAAATGCCGCTGCCTTCTTTACAAATTCAGATGCCGGTCTTGCGTGCAATCCAGTTTTATTGAGTAGCTTAACTTCTTTTTTTATCATTCAATTTCTCCAGTTTTTTATATTTTTTCCTCTTCGTCGTCCTGATCTTCTTCATAGTCCTCTTTGTAATCTTCTTTGTAGTCTTGATCATCAGTGTCTTGGTCTACTGGAACATTTTCAAAATCATCATAATAATCTTCCCAAAATTCCGCTTCTTCCTGCTCTTCTATTTCTTTTACTATCTTTCGTTCTTTTATCTTATCTGCTACAATTTTTGTAACCCCTGTAGCTATCAAAGCAACCGTAGCTATTCCTGCAGCTTTTTTTGCTTTTGATTTTTTGTTAATTTCCTTTTCAAGAATCTCTCGTTTTTCTTCAACGGGAATCTTTGATTTTAAAATTTTTGAAATATCGCTTGTTTTCATTTTCAGCCCTCCTGTTTTATCTTAAATAATTGTATATCATCTTTAATGCCTTATCCCTTGTCGCATTGCCCGAAGGCATAAATATGTTTTCTTTGTCTTTTACTATTATATCAAGTGCGTCGCCAATTGCAACATATCCATAATATTTTTCTAATACATCTTTAGAATCTGTAATATTGAGCTTGAATATTTCTGTATGAAGCGCCAGTTTTTCGTATCCAAGTGCCCTTACAAGGTATTTTACAGCTTCCTGATTTGAGATGTTCCTGTTCTGAAGATTCTCGTCTTTATCCAGTATTTCCCTTGCTCTTAATTGTTCTTCTATAATATTTTTCTGATCTTGAGAAAGCATTTTTATGTCGTAAAGAGGCATAGGCGTATATTCAAATGTCTGAGATATAAGATAAAGAAATTCATCGTGACTTATAGTTTTTTCGGGATATAAGTCTCCTCCTTTAAATCCTATTCCAAGAAGTGTCAGAGCCCTTATTTCATCTTGATATTTGCTCTTGGATAAATCTTTGTATTCTTTGATAGTCGTGTCTGATTCACTATCTGCAACTATCCTTTCTCCACTCACCGCATCAAAGCTAAGAGGCTTTTTGTAATTATCCTGATTTACTTCATATATAAGCTTTCCACTTATTTTAGAACTGCTTTCATAAATAACTCTATACTTGAGTTCTATTTGATTCTCTTTAAATATTTTATCATATATAGAATCTGGGGATATTATTTTGCCTGCTTGTGGAAGTTTTATATCATACCAGTTTTTATTGTAAGATACTATTTTATTATTTAAAGCATCATAGGCTACATTAACATAGTTTTCAGGAAATTCTATTGAATTTTCTTTTCTTAAATACTTTACATATACATACTGGCTGCTTATTCCTATTTGCTCATTTAGGTAAGTTTGGTCCATGTATAGATTTTTTTCCGATATTTTTGAATACTTCTTAATTGTTTTACTGGCTTCCAGTTTGGCCCTTTCAATATTAGAAGAGCTTATTTTATTTTCGCCGTAGCCAGATCCATATGAACTAAATCCAATAAGTTCCAGAGTTTTTGCATCGAGTTGCACGCTGAGGTTCTTTTTGTCATCTGCTGATGCGTAATTTACAGACCATATATATCCGCTATCCGTATTTATCTTGGATTCATACAGCTGGGCGCTCGTCACAGACATATCTTTTTCGAGCAATTCCAGCTTGTATTCATTTATTTTAGCCTTAACTTCAACCAGACTTGAAAGTTTTGCTTTTTGCTGGATTTCAGCTATTTCCTGTTCTGTGAGTTGCACTTCTTTTGGACCAGCGTCTTGTATTGACTCATTAGCTGATCCTTTTTCTCCATATGCCATATTGTAAAGGTCTCTGTAGAGATTTATCCTTTTCCCGGTCTTTGCATCGATGACATATTCGTTGCCATATACTGGAACGTATAATATTTTTGTATTCTTAAATACATTTTTTTCATAGTCATATTCCGAGCTGTATATAAGCTTGATTCCAAGCTCATTTTTATATGCTTTTTTTGCATCTTCTGGTGAGAGTATGGCATTTGCTGACTCATATGATATGGAATTATTAAGTGAGGTTGAAAAGTTGGAAACTTTTCCCGTTATAGAATCAACTAACACAGTTGAGCTTATTCCTTCGACTGGTATGTTGTTTTTTAAATATTTAAATTCAAAATTGTACATGCTGGCATTGAGATTCCCTGTATCACCGGTCATTTTAAAGTCCACGTGCTGCTTTGGTAAGGCTTTGAGTATAAAGTTCTCCGCTATTGCTTTTGCCTCATTTTTGTTATATTTGGGCAGAGTCTTTGTCTTGACCTCATACACAGGCAACTTGCTCTCTTTGCTGTAGTTATAGTACCAGTAAACATTTCCATCTTCCCCATATTTAAGGTAGGTAGTCGCCTTATCATTCTCCCAGGAAAAATTATAAACATTTATGCCAGATTCGTAATTTACTGAATACCTGAATGTGGCTTCTTTATCATCAATGACAAAGCGTTTTTTAATATCTGTAAGAATTTGTGTCAATTTTTCCTCAGATACTTCTTTAGCCTCTTGGACCATGGCCTGCGAATCAACAAGTGATGTCTTTATAGGTTCGTTTATGGGTGCTTTTACTTGTGCATCTGATTCTTTATTGTCAGCAAATATTGCAGTCGACGATAATAACATACACATGGCCGTTACTAATGCTATTTTTTTATTCATATTTTTATCCTTTCTCGATTTTCTAACATCTATTATCTGCTTTTTTATTCATACCCCTTTTGGCTGATTTCAAATATCTTTTCTAAATACTCCAGTCTCTCCATTTTCTCAAGAAGCTCTGTTTCTATATTTTCCTGTTCAGCAGTAAGGGTTTGAAGTCTGACAAAATCGCTTCCTGCTTTACTTAATTCATTAGATACACCTTCAAGTTTTCTTTCCAAAATCTCTATATCTTGTGGGATTCTATCATATTCTCGTTTTTCATTATAAGTGAGCTTGGCTTTTCTTGATTCTGAAGTTTTTTCATCATCTATATCTTTTGCCTGGGCATTTTCTGCATTTTTTCTTTTTGAATCGGATAGGTCTGAGATGTACATATCTTTTTTTCTGTCATAATAATCCTGATAATTCCCTATAGTATAAAGAATCTCACCATCATCTTCAAATGAAAATATCCTGTTACATATTTTATCTAAAAAGTATCTATCATGAGATACCGTTATTACTGGTCCGTCAAAGTAATTGATGTATTCTTCCAAAACTGTAAGAGTCTCTATGTCCAGATCGTTTGTGGGTTCATCCAAAAATATGACGTTTGGTGAATCCATCAGTATTTTTAGCAGATAGAGTCTTCGCCTCTCTCCCCCTGATAATTTTCGTATAAATGTATGCTGTGCATTGGCATTAAAGAGAAAGTTTTCCATCATCTGAGACGCTGAAACCTTGCTCCCGTCTTTTTTTGTAATATATTCAGCCGTCTCTCTGATATAATCTATTGCTCTTAGTTCAGTATTCATATCAAGATTTTCCTGTGTATAATAGCCAATTTTTACAGTTTCCCCAAATTCTAATGTCCCAGAAACGGGTTTTTGTATTCCTGCAAGTATATTGAGCAGAGTTGTCTTTCCCATACCATTTCTACCGGTTATCCCAATTCGATCTGTTCTGTTTATTGTATAGGTGAAATCCTTAAACAGGTCTTTGTCAGGGTATGCCATACACAAATCATATGCTTCTATAATTTTGCTCCCCAGTCTCGTTGTTGCAACGTCAATATCCAGGTCTTCTTTTTCTGTTCTGTCCAGATTTTTTTCAAGGTCCTCAAAACGGTCTTTTCTTGCCTTTTGCTTGGTTCTTCTAGCTTCTACCCCCTTTCTTATCCACTCAAGTTCTTTTTTATATAATCTTTGCTTTTTTTCTTCTATTCTTTCCATGTCGCTCATTCGCTGCTGCTTGATTTCAAGGTATTTAGAGTAGTTTCCTTTGTGCTTGTACAGTTTCCCTGCTTCTAGTTCTACTATAGTATTTGTAACTCTATCCAGAAAATATCTGTCGTGGGTAACCATTATCAGTGATGTCCTGATGCTCTTTAGATATTCTTCAAGAAAATCTATAGTATCATTATCTATATGATTGGTTGGCTCATCAAGAATTAAGATATCTGAGGGCCTTATAAGGGCTCCTGCCATAGCTACTCTTTTCCTCTGTCCTCCGGAAAGTTCCTTCATCTTTTTATCAAAATCTGTGATTTTAAGTTTTGTCAGTATCTTTTTGGCTTCACTTTCGAGCCCCCATGCATCATTTATATCCATCTTTTGGGCAATAAGAGTCATTTCTTTTTGCAATGAGTCATCTTGTGGATCGCGTTCGAGTCTGGAAACTATCTCTTCATATTCTCCTACTAGTTTTACAACTGGCGACTCACTTTTAAATATTTGCTGCAACACTGTAAGTTCTTCTGATATTTCAGGGTTTTGAGGCAAATATTCTATTCTGATCTTACCAGTTTTTATAACTTCTATGTTGTCTGCTGAGTCTCTTTCGGTAATTATATTAAGTAATGTCGTTTTCCCGGCACCATTTATTCCTATTATTCCTATCTTATCGTCATGCTCTATTGAAAGTGACACATTATCAAAAATAACTTTGTCACCGTATACTTTTTTTAGTTTATCTATTTGATACAAGTTCATATTATACTCTTTTCTAACCACAAAAGAGAATAATGAATATTATTCTCTTTTGTATCTTATTTTTACTTTATTTTAATATTTTTACTTTATCTTAATATTTTTTGTAGGAGTTGTGATTTCAGATTCTGCACAAAATTCATTGAGTGATTTTTGGGCTCTTTGTATAGAAATTATTGTTCCAGGTCCTCCTATGCATCCTCCTGGGCATGCCATTCCTTCGAGCAACATTCCGTTTTTCTTTCCCGCTTTGGCCATTTTCATGAGTTTTACGCACTCATGTAAGCCATTTGCATTTTCTACCTGAATAGCTCTGCTCGGATCCATCTCCTCAGCTACTTTTCTGACTGCTTTTGCAACTCCTCCAGCAGAAGCAAATCCTCTTCCAAGTTTAGAGGCATCTTGTATTTTGTAATCTACCTCTATCTCAGAAACCTCTATCCCTCTGGATACGAATAGACCCATAAGTTCTTCAAAGGTAATTACAAAGTCTACATATTTATGAACTTTTTCTCCAAGTGCCTCAAGTTTTTTGGCTATACAAGGTCCTATAAACACTACCTTGGCATCTTCATTATTCTTCTTTATAAACTGGGCTGTGGCGATCATAGGTGTAGAGGTGTCTGATATATACCTGGCCTGATCTGGGAACATTTTTTGTACCATACTAAGCCATGCCGGGCAACAGCTGGTTCCCATATATGGCACCTTGTTTGGCACTTCATCAAGGAATTCTTCAGCTTCGTGAATGGTTCCAATGTCTGCTCCAATACCCACTTCAAGCACTTCTTTAAAGCCAAGTCTTTTTATCGCTTCAAAAATCTGTGTAGGGTTGGCTATTGGTCCAAATTGTCCCACGAATGCCGGAGCTACTATTGCATACATGTTTTCCTGATTCCTTATTGCTTTTACCAGTTGGTATATCTGAGATTTGTCTCCTATTGCTGCAAAAGGACATGCCTGCATACACTGACCACATGACACACATTTATCATAATTTATCTTTGCTCTGCCCAGGCTGTCACTTTCTATGGCATTCACACCGCATGCTTCTGCGCATGGTCTGTCATATTTTATAATGGCCCCATATGGACATATGTCTTTGCATTTTCCACATTTAATACATTTTTCTTTATCTATTACCGCCTGCTTTTTATTAATGGTTATCGCATTTACGGGACATACGTTCTGACATGGATGGCCTATACATCTTCTGCAGTTAGAAGTAACTTCATATGTCTTTGTAGGACATGCTTCACATGCAAATGTTATTACATTTACAAGTGGGGGTTCGTATATCCTCTTATCTACGTCTACATTTTCTATTCCATCGCTTATGAGTCCAAATGTTGCTGCATCCCTTATATCAAGACCCATAGCAAGTCTTATTCTCTCTCCAACTATAGCTCTTTCTTTGAACACATCTGTTCTAAATCTGGCTTCTTCTCCTGGTATTATATTGAATACCGATTTTGGAAGTTCGCTGAGATCTTTGTCTCCATATGCAAAATCTGCTACTTCTGCAAAAACTTTTCGTCTGTAATTTATAATGTCGCTGAATATCCCTTTCATAGCAATCCCCTTGTTATTTTATTTTTATTATAATTCAAGCTTTACAAGATCCATAACTTTTTCCATAACCACCTGGGTTGATGCATTAAAAATAACTTCCCCATTTATTTCTACAACTGGCACAAGACTTGGGTCTTTTTTGCAATATTGCTTACAAATCGAATTTCCAATTTCTATTTTTACTTCAGGATGTCTTTCTACTATTTCCTCAGAAAGATCTTCAAGAATGTCAAAAATAGTAGATGCACCTTCCATCATGCATCTTGATCCAGTACATATTTCAACTTTTATCATATAGTTATCTCCTTTTAAATCATCTTATCATAGTGGTGAAAGTTTTGTCAAATAACAAAAATACAATTATCTATAGTCAGTATATCATTTCCAGATGAAATTTCTTTTTTCGTTAAAGCATCTATTACATGATAAGTTATCCAGTCCCCATTTAATCCATTGGAAACCATTATAATTAGGAACTCTTTATTTTTAAAATCTACTATTTCATATGTCATATTTTCATATCGACCTTTTCTGAATATGTATTCTGATTTATGATTCTCCATATTCAAAAGCTCCGAACGGTCATCAAATTCAATAATTTCAAAAATATCATTATTGTCTATTATTATAGATGTACTTTTATCAACATCCTTAACATATGTCTTCTTAAATGTTTCCTTATTTACTTTATATATTTCACTTCGTCCTATTTTTCTTCTTGAGACAAAATCGCTCTTTTTATTAAGAATGAAGTTGTAATATTCTTTCCTATAATAAATTGAAGTATCTGAATGTCCTATTGTTCTTATTATTCCTTCTTGATCTATTTCATCAATAACTTCAAAGCCTATATGTTTAGCGCCACTTTTGACCTGATCTATAAAATCCGAAAGTTTGATATATTTGATTGAATTTATATGAACTTGATTTTTCTCAAGATCTCCGGGAAGGTCAAAGGCAAGTTCAACTTCGGCCGACACCAGTACTTCAAATTGTTCATCTTCGCTCAAATAATATTCTTCCATAAAAATATACTGGTCCTCAAAAGTTTTTCCTGTTATTATTCTTTTTCCTGCATTAATATTAAAAGCATCATCTAATATCTCATAATATTTTTTTTCTTTTACATCCAGTAAATATATGCTGTCAAAAAAATCACTGTCTGCAAGTTCCATATTATAACTGAGTCTGAAGAGTATGTATCCAGGAGCTAAGATTTCCATTTTTTTATATAAAAATGAATCTCTATCGAAGGTAAAGCCAAGAATTTTCTTTTGAAGTCTCGACTTTAGATTTATTTCATAAAACTCCATAAAGTCATCATCGTCTTCTTCTGTAATAGTTACAAAATAAATATTATCCCTGGCTCCTTCTATATCGCTTCTTAAGTAGTTTACTGGGGTATCCATATCGTAAAGCTGAATATTTTCAGCATGATGACCTTTGTCCATTCTGTTCATGACATGTGTTAATTTATCATATTCCCAGATTCCCTCACTCCAATTATCTTCCATACCTAATACTATTTTTTCAAAATAAATATTAGCATCAGTTACATTAAGCGGCTTGTATATTATTTTAGGGACTTCCTGCCATTTGTTTAAGTTTTCTAGATTGAATATCTCCATTATATTTCTTTCCTTTTCTATTTACACTCTTTGACAAGCCCTTTAAAATTTATTTTATATTTCTGCTTCCAGGTTTTATATATTCTATTCCCTGTTTACACATTGGGCAGTCATTTGGGTCAAATGTCTCTATTTCAAGTTTTATAGAACTGATTATGTCAATATCTACGTTACCTGTCGTTCTGTCTATAATTGAAGCAAGTGCAATGACTTCTCCTCCCATTGATTCAAGGAGTGCCTTTACTTCAAGTGAAGATTTGGCTGTAGTAACAACGTCTTCGCATATTACTATCTTCTGACCAGGTTTTATCTCAAAGCCTCTTCTAAGCTCCATCTTTCCATCTACTCTCTCTGTAAAGATAGCTTCTTTTCCAAGCTGTCTTCCAAGTTCGTATGCTACTATTATACCCCCCATGGCAGGTCCTACAAGTAGGTCAACATCCATTTCTTTAAGCTTTTCTGCAACAGGCTTTAGTATTGCTTCTGCCTTGTCTGGATATCTTAATACTTTGGCGCACTGTACATATCTGTTGGAGTGCTTGCCTGATGTTAATAAAAAATGGCCTTCAAGAAGTGCCTGACTTTGCTTTAATATATCTATCATCTTATATTATACCTCTTATTTCTTCAATTTTTAAGTTTTCATTAGAAAAATATTTTTCCATTCCAATGACTATATCGTGACCTGCCATAGGATTCATAAATGATGCAGTTCCAAACTGCACAAGAGTAGCTCCTGCCATTATAAACTTTATTGCATCCTCTGAAGTGGTTATTCCACCCATTCCTATAACGGGAATTTTTACATTTTTGCAGACATCTCTTGTCATCCTGAGTGCTATAGGCATTATAGCAGGGCCGGAAAGACCCGCATATATATTGTCAAATGTAGGTTTTTTGGATTTTATGTCAATATCAAGTGCGTTAAATGTATTCACAAGAGAAATCCCGTCTGCTCCAGCTGATTCTACTGCCCTTGCAACTTCTGTAAGATTGTTTGCATTAGGTGAAAGCTTTACTACAACAGGAAGATTTGTAAGCTTTCTAATTTCTCCTGTTATAAACTCTGCATCACAGGCATTTATTCCAAAAGCCATGCCCCCTTGCTTTACATTAGGACATGATATGTTGAGCTCTATTATATCTACGCCATTTGATTGATTTGAATGCTGATCTATCATGATAACCGCATCTTTGTAACTTTCAAGGTCGGAACCTCCAATATTTGCCAGCACTACAATATTTTTGCTTTTCATAAATTCCAGCTCATTGTCCAAAAACGCTCTGACTCCAGGATTTTCAAGCCCTATAGAATTCATTATTCCGCTTGGAGTCTCGGTTATTCTGATTCCTGGATTGCCATCTTTAGGATTTATCGTCAGTCCCTTTGAGGAAACTCCGCCAAGGATGGATATGTCATAAAACTGGTCGTATTCTCTTCCAAAACCAAATGTTCCCGATGCCCCTATTACAGGGTTTTTAAAATCTTTTCCAAATACTGTCTGTTTCATTAAAAATTCACCTCTGTTCCTTTGAATACCGGTCCGTCCTTGCATACCTTGACCATCTTTCCCGAAACTTTACAAGAACATGAAAGACATGCACCTACTCCGCACCCCATGTGTTTTTCAAGAGAAACGTATACATTCGGGTGAAGCTCTGCGACTGCCTGCATCATTACTTCTGGTCCACAGGTGAACACATTTTCGTATTTTTTAAAATCTATAATTTCGGTAACAAGTCCGCCAATCTTAAATTTTGTATTGCATCCTTCAAAAAGGTTCTCAAGAGTATTTATTTCTTCCTCGCTGTAGAGTCCTTCTCTTATTCCTATATATAAATCGCTGTTGCTGTTTCTTCTCGCTGTAAGGTATAGGGGCGCCATACCAATTCCGCCTGCTACCATTGCCGTCTTGCCTTCCAGTTTTGGAAATCCATTTCCATAAGGTCCGTGAAGGAGTATTGTATCAGCTTCCTTCATCTTTGAAAAAAGCTCTGTCCCTTTTCCTCTTACTGAATACAAAAAGCTTACGCCATAGCTGTCACAGTCGAATATGCTTATCGGCCTGAAAAGCGTCATATCTCTGTCCTTGGCTTTTAGCATAAAAAACTGACCTGCTTTTACTTCGTAGTTTCCGGAAACTTTCATTAAATAAATGTCTCCTGCTATTTTTTCATTAAATAGTATTTCTTCTTCTCTTACTTGAAACATACGCGAAGCTCCTTTGCCAAATCCTGTGCTCTTTTTACCAGTTCTTTTCTGAAATCTCCTTCCGAAGGAAGGTTTGCAGTGTATCCCCTCGAAACATTGACTACACCATTTTTTCTTTCATTTATTATACTTGCTATATCTTCTATTTTTGCTCCCTGAGCTCCATATCCGGGAATAAGTAGAAATATATCTTTAGTTTTTTCTCTTATTATATCTAGTTCATTTAAATTATTTACGCCTACTACCGCCCCAAATGAAGGGAACTCTGCCTCAGGCTCTTCTTCTTTTCCCCACTCATGAATCTTGTCCAGTACTTTAGAATAAAGTGTTTCGTCCGAAATTTTTAGATCTTGAAAGTTTCTCGACCCTGGATTTGAAGTTTTGGCAAGTATAAACGCGCCTTTGTTTTTTTCTTTAAAATATTTTGCATAGGGTTTTACGGCATCTTCTCCCATATAAGCATTAAGGGTCAGTATATCTGCCTCAAAATCGCCTTCAAAATGACCTTTTGCATACATTTGGGCCGTAGCACCTATGTCTCCTCGTTTTATGTCAGCTATTGCTATATGACCGCTTTTTCTTATCATTTTTAGTATTTCGCTATAAGCTCTGAGTCCTGAAAGTCCTTCTGATTCATAACATGCTATCTGAACTTTATAGCATGAAGCATAATCTTTAGATACTGCTATTATTTCTTTAGAGTATTCTATATATTGTTCTGCTAATGTTTCAAATGAATTTTTAATCTCCGCCGGAACGTGATCTGGTCTCAAATCTATTCCCACACAAAGTGGGCTTACTTCTATTGCCCTTTTTCTAAGCTCTTGCATTATCATAAACAATTTCTCCTTTTGCAATCGTGTATTGTACTTTTCCAACAACTTCCCAACCATCATATGGTGTATTTCTGCTTCTTGTGACAAATTGTGATTTATCTATGTTCCATTTGTCATCGCTCAGGATAACAAGATTTGCCTCATTGCCTTCTTTTATGTGGTTATCTTTTCCTGTCATGCGCGAAGGATTATTGGACATGAGTTTTGAAAGGATCTTCATGGGTATTTCATTTTCTTTGAACACCTTTCTTATCATTGCGTATGAAGTTTCTATATTTATGATTCCAGGTGCACCATTTGCCTTGTCTTCGTCTGTATGTGGTGCATGGTCTGTGCCTATGACATCTACATGACCATTTTTTATGCTTTGTATCAAAAATCCGACGTCTTCTTTTGATGCTATAGGAGGATTTACTCTATAGTCCAGGTTGTAACTGAAAAGGTGATGAGGCGTAACTTCCACTGTAGCGTTAAGTCCCTCAGCCTTTGCCTTGATTATAAGCTGCATTGATTCTTTTTTGCTTATATGACAAAAATGAAGATTCCCTTCAGTTTTTCTTAGAATCTCAATGTTTCTCCTTACCATATCTGTTTCTGGTTCATCGTGATCCAGTATGGTAAACCCCAGCTCTTTAGATTTGATAAGGGCTTCTCTGAGTATTTCTGGGTTATCTACATTTTTCCCATCATCTGAAAACAGTTTTGTATATTTTAACAGTTCTTCAAAATCGACAAGTTCTTTTCCCTGAAGATTTTTTGTAACCGAGGCTATCTGTATAACCTCAAGCGGCAGATTTTTCATATTTTCTGCTACTGTGTTAATAACATCTGCGCTGTCTGCCACAGGTAGAGTGTTTGCCATAGCTACTACCTTGGTGTAACCACCCTTTATGCACGCATCATTTGCTTCTTTATATGTCTGTTTATACTCAAGTCCCGGGTTTCTAAGATGAAAATGCATATCTATAAATGATGGAAGGAGATATTTCCCCTGGGCATCTATTATTTTTATATCGTCTGTGTTTCCCGTTTCTTCAACAAATCTATCTATTTTATTTTTTCCTATATACTTAATATTTTTTCCTTCTATAAGGATATCTTCTTTCTGCTCCATATACTCATCTATCAAAACTGCATTTTTAATTAATATCATGCTGACCTCTTTTCTTCATATCTTCAAGCATTAGTATAAGTGCCATTCTTGCATACATTCCATACTTTGCCTGCTGAAAATATTTGGCTCTTGGGTCCTTGTCCACATCCTCTGTAATTTCATTCACTCTTGGAAGAGGGTGCATAACTATCATATCTTGTGCAGCATATTTCATCTTCTCTTCATCTAATATATATGTGTCTTTAAGTCTTTCGTATTCATCAGCATCTTCAATTCTTTCTTTTTGGATCCTTGTCATATAAAGTACATCTGAATCTCCTATTACATCTTCTAAACTCTGCACTTCCTCATACTGATCTTCTGCGAGAAGTTCTTTCACATAGTCAGGCATCTTCAGTTCTTGTGGAGAAACAAAATAAAACTTATTGTTGGGGTATCTCACCATGGCTTTTACAAGTGAATGCACTGTTCTTCCATATTTAAGATCTCCTGCAACTGCAATTTTAAGATTGTCCAGTCTTCCCATTTCTCTGCTTATTGTAACCAGGTCTGTAAGGGTCTGTGTAGGATGCTGATTTCCTCCATCTCCAGCATTTATTACAGGAACTGTGGCAACTTTTGCCGCTTCCATAGGAGCTCCGACAAGATAATGTCTCATTACTATAAAATCAGCATATGCTGAAACCATTCTCGTAGTATCTTTAAGAGTCTCTCCTTTTACAGCTGAAGTGTTTTCTGGCCCGGCAAACCCTATAACCGATCCGCCCAGTCTTTGCATAGCAGCTTCAAAGCTAAATTTAGTTCTTGTTGATGGTTCATAAAAAAGCGTAGCCATCACCTTGCCTCTCATCGCATCAATATATGATTGCGGATTGGTCATTATGTCTTTGGATACGCTAATTAGCTGTGATATTTCTGCAACAGAAAAATCACTAATTTCAGTTAAGTGTCTCATATTTCCTCCTTGTTAGTCTCTCTGTACTAAGTTAAAAGAGCTGATTATTAATAGTTATATTTAATTAATTTTACTTTATAGTACCATCTTTGTCAATATAAATACGGGCAAGGTCTGGCGTAAAATATTTTTTTGCAAAAAAAAGAGATTTTGAAATTTCAAAATCTCTTTCACTTTAATTGTAAGTATTATTCTGGTTGAGGCGCATCAACTGGACAAACTCCAGCACAAGCTCCACAATCTATACAAGAACTAGCTTCAATCACATAGATGCTGTCTCCTGCAGAAATACATCCTACTGGACATTCTGGCTCACAAGCTCCACAGCTTATACAAGACTCTCCTATAACATATGCCATATCATTTACCTCCTTATTAAATTATGTGTATTACCTTTAGATTATAACAAAGTTTACCTTTAATGTAAATATCATAATATAAATTTTTATATATGACAATATTTTATTTATAGGGTTGAATTCTTTATATATATAATCTATAATATAGATGGTAAATGTATTCTAAGTAGATACATACAAAAAAATTCTAATAATATTAAGAGGAGTGTGTTAAAGATGGAAGTAAAAAATGTAAAAGAATCACTTAATCCATTTGAAATTGCACAAAGACAAGTTAAAAATGCTTGTGACAAATTGGGTGCAGAACCAGCAGTTTATGAAATTTTAAAAACTCCACAAAGAGTTGTAGAAGTATCATTCCCAGTAAAAATGGATGATGGCTCTATAAGAACTATAACAGGATATAGATCTCAGCATAACAATGCATGTGGTCCTTACAAGGGCGGAATAAGGTTCCATCCAGGAGTTACACTTGATGAGGTTAAAGCTCTTTCTACATGGATGACGTTCAAATGTTCAGTAACAGGAGTTCCTTATGGTGGAGGAAAAGGTGGAATCGCTATAGATCCTAAAGATTTCTCTACTGCAGAACTTGAAAGAGTTTCAAGAGGATTTGCTGCAGCAATAGCTCCATTCATCGGAGAAAAAGTTGATATTCCTGCACCAGACGTTAACACTAACGGTCAAATCATGGCTTGGATGGTTGATGAGTATGAAAAAGTAACTGGAGAATATGCTCCAGGAGTATTCACTGGAAAGCCAGTTGAGTTTGGTGGATCACTTGCCAGAACTGAAGCTACTGGATACGGAGTTGCTCTAATGGCAAAAGCTGCTGTTGAAAAACTAAACATAGATTTCAAAGGCGCAAGAGTTGCTATCCAAGGGTTTGGAAACGTAGGAAGCTACACTGCTCTATTCGCTCAAAGACTTGGCGCTAAAGTTGTTGCTATATCAGATATATTCTGCACAGTTTACAACGAAGAAGGAATAGACATCGAAAGAATGTTTAGAGATCCAGTAAAACCAATCAAAAATGATAACTATGGAAAAGAAATTACTAAAGAAGAGTTCTTTGCTCTTGAGCTGGATGCACTTATTCCATGTGCACTTGAAAATCAAATTACTTCAGAAAACGCTGGAAGCATAAAAGCTAAGGTTGTTTGCGAAGGAGCTAACGGACCAACTACTCCAGAAGCAGATGCTATACTTGCTGAAAACGGAGTACTTCTTGTACCAGACATCCTTGCAAATGCTGGAGGAGTTACTGTTTCTTACTTCGAGTGGGTACAGAACCTTCAAAGATTCAGCTGGACATTTGATGATGTTCAACATAAGCAAGAAGGCTTAATGTACAAAGCATTCGATGATATCTGGAAACTTATGGATGAATTCAAAGTTGACATGAGAACTGCTGCTTACATGATGAGTATCAAGAGAATTCAAGTTGCAATGAAATTAAGAGGATGGTACTAAGATCCATCCTTTAATATAAGAACAAAAAGGGGCTGTCGGAGAATGACGTTTTTTGACCCCTAAACTTTAATAATTAAAAATCCTGGATTATTCAACATCTACAAAAATGTAGAGCACTGAATAATTTAGGATTTTTTTGTTTAATTTAATATTTATTGTATGACAAAAAAGCCATTTGATATTTTCTCATGACTTATAAAAACCCGATAGGATTAGGCTGTTTTTGCTTCGTAGGTTTTGATTTTTTCCTTCGCGAAGCGATAGTATTTATTTAAATTTCTTCCTACAGCGTATAAAAGAAATTCTTTGTATACTTTTTCAGATGTACGATGGTTAAATCTTCTGAAATTATCATTTTCTTTGATATCTCCAAAATGACCTTCGGTCTGGATAGAACGTATCTGACGATAAAATATACCTTTT
>NZ_AUID01000035.1 GCF_000423525.1 Proteocatella sphenisci DSM 23131
TTTTCAAAGTATGACAGATAGGACATTCTCTGCCGGTATCCTGTCATATTTCCCATTTTTTTGTAAAGCATGAGGTGCTGAATCTCCGACAATGTGAACCCGATTTGCTTCAATCTCTGTATCTCGAGATAGTCACTCATGCATTTTTCGTCAAATTCATACTGATTGCCTGCCTTTTCAGGCAAAAGTAGCCCCAGTGACATATAATGCCTTATGGTATCTATGCTTGTATTATTAAGCTTTGCAAATTGTCCAATTTTCATTTGTTGTATTTACCTCCCTAAAGTAAATATTGCCGATATCAGGTTAATGAAAACATGTGTAAATGCATGAGCGCACATAGAATATGCCAGTCCACGCTTCCAGTATAGATACCCAAATCCTATGCCGCCTATGCCATTGAGAAGAAATGTTCTTGCCAGTACAGGCAGGGATAAGCCTATGATCTGTGCTGTAAATGGAATATGCCCTGCCGCAAAAAGTGCAGCCGAAATAAAGATTGAAGATATATATATCCAGCCAGGTATATTATTCCTGTCGCTGCCTCTTGAAAAAAACTTCCACAGCGCTAATACAAAAAATGACATGACAAAAAGCCTCAGCATTATCTCTTCAATTATACCACCGTATAGAATGCCTGTGACAAGATACAGGAGCGAAAATTCATAATTCGCAATTTCAGGAGGCAGATACCTCACAAAGATCAGCCTGTCCGAAAGCACTATGACAGCTGCCGTCAAAAACCCGATTGCCATAGCAATCATGAGCGAGTTTTTGTCGAAACGGAAATTGAGCCTCAGACTTACCTTTTCCGCAATAATAAGTCCTGCAAATGAAGATATCAGAGTTATTATACCGCCCTGAACAGCTGCAATGGCTATAAGAGCCTCTGTCGATCCCAGCTGCAGGATAATCTGATTCTTAATTGCATCACTGAACATATCCAGCTGATACATAGCGGCAAATGTGCTTGCGACTATCCCTGCAGCTGTAAATAAAAGGCTTATCTTCAGATTTCTGCGGTTTATTTTATTTTTCATATTACTGACCTCCAAAACTCTCCCTTAGCAATCGCAATATACTAAGGTACTCGGCATCCCCGCGCAGTGAATCAAATACAGGGTTTTCCTCAATCGACTTAATTATGCTTTCCTTTATGACTTCTTCGCTTCTTGGAGCAGCATTTCCCAGATCCAGGTTTTCAAACCAGGTCCCAAGCTCGCTAAAAAACGAGTCCCCATGCAGTGAATATGGGAAAAAATCTTTAATGCAGAGATCAGCGTATTTTCTCAATATTTCAAGTGCCTTTTTGTTATTGCCCTGCATGCAGTAGCCCTGCGCCACATTCAGATATGTCACCGCCATTATATTCGGATTAAGCTTTGACAGTTCAAATGCCTCGGCAACGGTAAATATCCTGTGCAGTATTTCTTCAAATTTATCATTTTGAAGCTGAAGCAGAGACGCCAGGGAGCCTGCAAGCGAAATAAGGTGCTGATATGCGCTTATCTGCAGAATCCGGTCCGCCTTAGCCATATTGCCTTCCATGAGATATGACTGGGCAATTACAGAATCATCACCCAGAGCTGGCCTCACATCTTCTCCCAGCAGCTCGCGTGCTTTTTCAGGCCTTCTCATCATCAGATAGCATACTGCTTCAACAGAAACCGCGTCCCGGGAGAGCCACATATCTTTGCTCTCTTCTTCTACCCTTTTGCACAGGCTCACGGCTTCCTCCATTATCTCCATCTGGTCATCTTTTTCTTCTGCAAGCATGTGATGATTGCAGAGAAGCACTGCCATCTGCATCAGCAGAGGAAAGCAGGAATAGTATTTTTTTATGATTCTGCGGCATTGCGAAATAACCTCATCAAAAGGCTTTGTCGAAAATTCTGCCGACAGCCTGTGATACAGTCTTTTTATTTCTTCTTTAGTCATCTGCGGCGAATAACCCATGAGTTCATCGATGCTCATGTTGAAATAAGTCGCAAGTGGCGCAAGAAAAGTTATATCCGGATAGCTGTGCCCCGTTTCCCATTTAGACACGGAGGCTTTGGACACTCCAATATATTCTGCAAGCTGATCCTGTGTGATCCCTTTTCTTCGTCTGCAGTCTGCAATTATTTTTGCTATGTTTATATCCTTCATTCAAATTCATCTCCTTCCATAGATTTAATTATACTTCTTTTTCTGTCATATACAATGGATTTGATGTTGATTTTCGGAAACAAAATTAACCATCAGGATACAAAAAAATCCGTATGAGTCACATTTCTGCAAATCATACGGATGTAGCTTTAAGAAAATAAATATCCAGTCATGGACATAGAACCCATTATGCATGAATCATTAAATACTCTTATGTCGTCTGCTGCATCCGCGGCTCCAAGGACATACAGCAGAGGATAGAAATGATCCGGAGTATAAAATGCCTTCTCGGCGCACTTGCCAGCCTTGCCATAGTTTACTACAGCCTCGAAATTTCTATCCAGTATGTTTTGTTTTACATAATCATCAAACTCATGCGCCCAGTCAAAACCACCGCTCATGCCCCAGTTTATCAGCGAAAGGTTGTGGACCACATTTCCACTTCCGATTATAAGTACGCCTTCTTTTCTGAGCTGTGAAAGCTTTTTTCCCATCTCAAAATGAGCCTCCGGCGCTGCATTAAAATCAATGCTCAGCTGAACGACCGGTATGTCTGCATCAGGATACATCCTGCAAAGCACCGACCAGGTACCATGGTCTATGCCCCACCTGTTGTCTGTAATTACGCCTTCTTTGAGCAGATCCGAGATTTTTCCAGCAAGCTCAGGCGATCCTTCCACCGGATATTTTAAATCATACAGCTCCTTTGGAAAGCCATACATGTCATATATCATCCTTGGCTCCCTCGTGTCCGATGTGCGAGTGCTGGCAGTATACCAGTGTGCCGAAACCGCCAGAATGACTTTAGGCCTCGGGAGTGACTTTCCAAGCGCTTTCCATTTGTTTGTAAATTCATTGTCTTCAACGGCATTCATAGGCGATCCGTGTCCCACGAAAAGTACAGGCAGCTTCATAATTACCTCATTTCTACAAATTGAATCTTAAGTCCATTAGGATCAAGCACATAAAAGAATTTAGTATCCGGATTTGGCTGAAAAGGTCCTTCAAAAATATCTATACCTTTTTATTTTACAAAATCAAGCTTTTCGTCAAGAGAATCTACCTGAAATCCCCATGATATATCTTTTCCGATAGCGGTCTCTCCAGAAGTCCCTCCAGATATGAGCTCAATTTTCGTTTCTCCATCCCCTAAAAATACAATCTCCATGCCTGGTCCTGCCGCAAATCTGCTGTCGATTTCAAGCCCGACTATTTCCTCATAAAATTTCAGCGATTCTTCCATGTTCCTTACGTGCAGCGTGCTCCAGCAAAATTTCATAGTAACCCTCCTGATAAAATTAATTCATTATGATATACAAATCAGCCAAGACCTCATGTGTATATTTACATATGGGGCCCTGGCACTTATAATATTTTTTGACTATTTTACAAATCTTACTCTCTGTGATATATCCTCAGCAGGTTTCTCGTCCGGGTGTGAACCGATGCCTCCAAATGGCATCTGCGCATTAAGAACATAGCTTTCAGGGAGATCGAACAGTTTTTTTATCGCTTCGTCAATCACAGGATTGTAGTGCTGAAGAGATGCTCCTGCTCCAAGCTCCTTAAGGCCGCTCCATATGCTTATCTGAAGCATTGCCGATGCCTGAGATGCCCATTCAGGGAATTTATCTGCGTATAGTGTGAACTGGTCCTGCATTCCTTTTACGACCGCCTGGTCATAGAAGAACAGTATGGTTCCGTAGCCATTTTTAAAGCTGTCTATCTTCTCTCTTGCTACCTTTCCTTCGAATACATCATATATCGTATCCCATAGCTGATCTTGTTTTTCACCTGTAGCCACTACTACTCTCGAGCTCTTCATATTGAACGCATCAGGCACAAGCTCAGTAGCTTTTTCGATCAGATGAAATATATCAGCCTCATCAACCGGAAGTTCTCTGTTGATGTCATAATGTGTTCTTCTTGATTTTAAAGATTCTAGTATTCTCATGTTGTTTCTCCTTTTCTAATTAAATTGATTTATGTTAATGATTTTTATACATCATATTCAACTTTTTCTTTCAGAAATTCCCCTGTTCTCAGTTCAGCAAAGGCCTGTCTGAGCTCCTCCTCTGTATTCATTACTATAGGGCCTCCCCATGAAACAGGCTCTTTTAGCATGTCTGAGCTTACAAAGAGTATCTCTGCCTCTTTTTCAAGAGATTCTATAACCAGTGATTCTCCTTCTGTCAGCTTTACAGCAGTCTTTTCTTCAACTTTCTCACCTGCTATCCTTGCATCACCTGAAAGTGTAAATACCAGAACTGATTTATCTCTGTCCGTTTCTATCATAAAGCGCTTTCCTGGCTCCAGCCTTATATCATAATAATCCACAGGCAGGTATTTACCCCTGAATCCCTCATGATTTTTATATTTTCCGCTTATCAGCCTTAATAATCCACCATCTATGGGTATTTCTTCTATGTCTTCTTTTTTTATGCTGTGATATTCAGGTGGTGCCATCTTGTTTTCTCGAGGCATATTCAGCCATAGCTGAACTCCCAGAAGTCTTTCAGCCGCAGGAAGCTTTTCCTCATGCATTATCCCGGACCCCGCAGTCATCCACTGAACTTCTCCATCACTAATCGCATCTTCATTCCCAAGACTGTCTCTGTGAACCATGTTGCCGCTTACTATGAGGCTTATGGTCTCAATGCCCCTGTGTGGATGCAGTGGAAATCCGGCAGTGTAGTCTTCCGGCCTCTGACTGTCAAACGAATCCAGCATAAGTATCGGATCGAAAGTCTCTACAGTATCATGACCTAAAACTCTTACCAGGCTTACTCCAGCTCCGTCTCTTGTTCTAAATCCGGTAACCTTTTCTTTAATCTTTCTTTCCATTTTCAAGACCTCCAAATTTTCTCATATAATTTATAAGGTTCAATTGCTCCTCGTCATTCCACACGCTCATCATATCTATGATCATCTTCTCATTTTCAGGATATACCCTGTCCATGAGGCTTCTTCCTTTATCAGTGATGTGAAGTATGAACTTTCTTTTGTCTGACTGATCCTGATTTCTTGTTAAAAGGCCTTCGTTTTCAAGATTCTTTACTATCACAGGTATAGTTCCGCTGGTACTGAGTATCTTTTCCTGAACCTCACCAACCGACAGATCCCCTTTGTGATAAAGAGCTTCAAGAACAGCAAACTGCGCATTTGTAAGTCCATATTTCTTGTGTATCTTTCCAGTCGCTCTGTTTATTTCATTCAAAGCCCTGCTCATTCCAATGAAGATCTTAAGTTCTGATTTTTTCATAAAACAACCTCATTTTCAAATAATATTTGTCAGCAACTTTGTCTGTAATTACATATTGCTCTAATTAGAGATAAATTGCAAGAGGTTTTTTCAAAATTTCTGAATTTTATTTATTTTCAGTTTACAAAAAAATCTCCAACTGATTGATTCAGCTGGAAATCATTGTTTCTATATCACAAAATATAAATTTTCAGTATTAAATTTCAAATCCGCCATCTACCTTCAGTATCTGTCCATCTACAAACGACGATTCGTCTGAAGCAAGGAACAGAACTACAGTAGCAATATCAACCGGCTGGCCTATTCTCTTGAGTGGAGAGCCTTCCTTCATTCCTCCAAGCACATCCGGTCCGCCTATGCTGTCAACCATAGCTGTATGAATCGCTCCCGGCGCAATTGTCTTTTTTCTTCATCTCCGGAGCAACAAGCTGAGCAAGATATAACGCCGAAGTCACGTTTACCGCCCAAAGCTTGTTCCACTCCTCAAGCGATACATCCATCAAGGACGACATACTGAGCATTCCCGCATTGTTAAACAGTATGTCTACAGTTCCATATGCTTCCATAGTCTTATCTACAAGTATCTTGTTATCCTCGGTTTTTGAAGCATCAACGATTACGTACATCGCTTCTCCTCCCTGTGCCTTTATCCCGTCTACTACTTCTTTTGCTCTTTTTTCATCTCTTCCAGTAACTACTACCTTTGCTCCCTATTTTGCAAAAAGCTCAGCAGTAGCTCTTCCCATACCAGATGTTGATCCCGTAACAATAGCAACTTTATCCTTCAGTTTCATGTGGATAACTCCTAAATAATCATGATTTAAAATGACCGTTCATTTTACTTCTTATATTTTGGGGGTATTATATCACAATAGTCTGAAATTTATCTACACTTATAATTAAAAAATATCGATATATTTAATTGTTAATAAAGTGTCTATTGCGCAATCCAATTTTGTTAAATCTATATTTTATCTATCATGCTCTCATCATATTACAGCCTTTATTTTTATCATGCTCATCATCTCCTGAAGATGATTCATTTCTCTGCTTAGTTTTGGCATCTCAGTTATATCAAGCAGTTTCATGTCGGCAAGAAGTTCATCAGCTTCTATCGATTTCGTTATTTCCTCCAAAGCCTCAGTTATGCTTATAAGATCTTTATCCTGAACCTCCATGAAATCACGCCTTTCCACAAGTTTTCCAAGCAGGAAGCATATATGTGAGAGCGATGATATCACAGGCCACATCATCTCAAGGCTTTCTTTTTTTACAGGAATCTCACCCAAAGCAGTGCTGTAAGCAAGTCTGAGATTTTCAAGGTCTATTTCCATTCTTTCCTTTAAATGCAGTATTGATTTCAGGTCATGTCCTCTGCCCGATGATTTAAGGTTTTCAAATAATTCAATATTGGTTTTTATCAGATTTGATACAAGCACGGGAAGCCTTCCCGAAGCTGATTTTCGGCCTATTATGAATGTTCCCGAGAGACCAATAAGAGATCCAACTACTATTGCAAGTATCCTTGCCTCTGCAAACTGAGAGGTTGATACGTCTTTTGTGACTGCATCAGCAAGCATTAGCGCATTAGGCGTGATAAAAACTGCCACGAGTGCGTAGTTTCTGACAACTACCAGCTCCGTTATCATTGTAAGCAGCATGTTGATCGCTGCTATTGCAAGTCCTGCAGGCTCAAATGAGAGTATAAGGGTTGCAATTAAAGTCCCTATAATTGTTCCAACAGATCTCAGGAATGCTCTGTTAAATGTGGTCATTATCGTGCTCCCAAACATCACAGCTGCACATGAAAGTGGAACCCAGTAAGGTCTGGTAAACGGAAGAGTAAATGCTATAAGCGCTGACAGAGAAAGGACCAGTCCATATCTGAGTGAGTTTGCAAATACAATGAAATTTTTATCAAATGCGCTCATGATTTTTAACCTTCCAGAAGTCTTTGATGTTAAAATAATCTCACGGTCTATATTTTCAAGCGGAGTATCTATGAATTCTTCTATTTCCTTTATGCATTCTGATAATTTCTCATATCCCTGAGAGAAGTCTCCTGCAGGTTCAATGCCGATACGGCCTTCACCATTGACTTCTATGGATCTTATCCTGAATTTGATTTCTCTTATTCTCTTTGAAAAAGACTCCGGTATTCCTGCTCCTTTATTGAAGTATGATTCTAAAAGCTCCAGAAAGAGCTCGTCTGCATACTGATTTAATATAGCAAGCCTGTCATACATTCCCTTGTCCTTGTTAAGTAATGGACCCGAGGAAAATATCTCCTTGCCGGTCCTTAGATATTCCACGACGGAATGCCTTCTGGAATTAATGCCATCAAGATTTTTTGCTTCACTGAAGGAAGCAAGCGACTCATACATGTCTTCGACTGCTTTTATCTCTGCTTTATAAGGGGCCTTGAACCACCCAATCATGCTGAGAGCCCATGCGAGCATGCCGCTTGCAAATACCACAAGGAATCTGAGAGGAGCCTGCGAAGGATCTGCCGGCATGCTGGTAGTTATCGTAAAGCTAAGTACAAAAAATATGGCAGCTGGTCCTGGAATTCGGAATACACCGAATATGAATGTTGCTGTAAATCCTATTATTCCAAGAATCAGTATTACAAGCCAGGTATACTGAGCTGCAATTGTGCCAAGTCCGACAAGAAAGCTTATAGTCAGTGCAACCATAAATATTTTCTTCGCTCTTACAGCATAGGTTTCGTTGAATACATAGAGATACGTAAATCCTCCGATACCCCCAAGGAGTCCTAGTCCAAAATCTCCCATGAGGATTCCGGCCAGAAGTGGAAGTGATGCACAAAGCCCTGCAAAAAAAGCTTTCGTCCACGGCGTAGGCCCTTTTCTGAATTCAAAGAGCTGCTTAAGTATTAAATTTGCGGTATATTTAAAATCAGTTTTATCTATATTTTTTTCTTTCAAAATTCATCCTCCACAATATATATTATTGAATACGAAATTGATAATATTTTCAGAAATTTATTCATATTTAATTATTTTAACATAAAAGCACCATACTTGAAAAGATATGGTGCCTTAAAAAATCAAGTTTTTTAAATCTCTATAGATACCGACTGATCCTTCTCGAATGCCGTACCGTAAACTCCGGAAATTTCCACCTCCAGTGTATTTTTTCCATCTGAGACTATATATTCTGTTCTCGCCCCCATGAAAATTTTATCTGTTATCCTGTAATTACCCTTTTCATCAGGTATTATCCTTATGTTCTCAGGCCTTATAAGTTCAGTCTTTCCATTTATATCGACAAAATTAGCTCTCCCTATGAATGATGATACCTCCCTGCTTTGAGGACTGAAATAAATATCCTGAGGCGATCCGATCTGTAGAATATCACCTTTTTCCATCACAATGATCTTGTCCGACATGCTGAGAGCTTCCTCCTGATCATGTGTAACAAGAATCATAGTAATCCCGAGCTTTCTCTGGAGATTTTTCAGCTCAAGCCTCATCTTTATCCTCAGAGATGCATCAAGATTGCTCAGCGGCTCATCCATAAGCAGGAGCTTGGGTTTGGTTGCCATAGATCTTGCAAGCGCGACTCTCTGCTGCTGGCCACCGCTCAGATTGCCAACCTGAGAATGCTCATATCCTGACAACCCGACGATTTCAAGGTACTTCAGAGCCTCTTCTGCTGCTGATTTTTTGCTCATTCTGCAAAGGTGCCTCAGGCCATAGCTCACATTGTCAAGCACATTCATATGAGGGAAAAGCGCATAGCTCTGAAATACAGTGGATACAGGTCTTTCTTCCGGTACAAATCCCGTAATGTCCTGCCCATCCAGTATGACCTTGCCGCTGTCCGGCTTCAGAAATCCCCCGATTATATTGAGCGTAGTAGTCTTTCCGCAGCCTGACGGTCCAAGCAGCGTGACAAACTCGCCCTGTTCAACGCTGAAACTTATATTTCTTATCCCATTATCTTTATCGTAAAGCTTTGTGATATCCCTGAGCTCCAAAAACATAGCTATGTCTCCTTAATCTTTTTTTCCCTGCCCCGTTTTCCATCAAGCAGGAACATTGCAATAAGATTTACTGTAACCGTTACTGCTATTATCATCACAGCCTGAACAGATCCGACTCCATAAAGACCGTTTTCGATAGACTGAAACATTTCCACACTGGCCACATTTGTGCCCGGCGATATCAGAAACACTACTGCTCCGACAGCGGTCATGCTTGCTGTAAACGTTGTAATGAAGCAGGTCAGAAATGTAGATCTCAGCATGGGAATAATTATGCCAAACAGTACCTGAAGGTTTGATGCTCCAAGATCCCTGGCTGCAAGCTCGATTTTTCTGTCTATGGTGTCAAATTCTGCGTTGGCAGATTTGTTTGAAACCGAAATCTGCCTGAACGCAAAGTTGAAAATTATTATCCAGGCCGTGCCACGAAGCAGAAGCGGCTGACTGCTGAATGCCGCAACATATCCCAGCCCAAAGAACGTACCTGGTATAATGTATGGAAGCGATGCCGCAAATTCTACTATTTTCATTCCTTTCAGGCCTCTCCTGTGAGTATAGTAAGAAAGAAGCACTCCCACAAATGATGCAATCGCTCCTGCAGTTGCAGAATATATTATGCTTCGCCAGAAAGACTCTATTTTTCCTTTGGGAAGATCCATAATATACTTTGAAGTAAACCTTAGCTTTCCCGTGGCAGTGTTTGAAACAGTAGACAGGAATATATTAGAATACTTTAGAATCATGATTGCAAAAAACACTACAACCACTGCCAGAAGTACATTCTTTATATAACCAGGAAGCTCATAAGCATAGTCCTCTGATGATGAGAGCTTGCTTCCGTCAGATGAATTCCCTGCTTTTGAAATATTTTTTCTGTAAAAGTAAAATGCAGCTATGGCCGGTGGAATCATGAGCATGCTTATTGCCGCAGGCTTTCCAAGGCTGGAAGAAGAGAGCATCTGAAGATATGCCTCCGTCGCGAGAACCTTGTACCTTCCCCCAATTATTATTGGCGTGCCAAAGTCCGCAAGATTCATTGTAAACAGTATGAAGAATACGGAAAGTATGCCTGGCCATGCAGCCGGTATCACAATGTTTCTCAGGGTCTGAAGAGGGCTTGCTCCCAAATCTCGCGATGCCATTATCTGCCTTATGTCTATGTTCTGGAGCGTGCCCGAAAGCATAAGCGCCGCAAATGATATTCCGCTGATTGTCTGGAGTATGACTATTCCCTGCCATCCATACGGGTTTACGCTAAGCCCGAGAATGCCATATGTGATGAGCCCCCTTCTTCCAAAAAGCATTATCAGCGCAAGCGCAGAAACAAAAGGAGGCGATATCATGGTGAGCATCAGCGCGCTCCTCATGAAATATCTTACCCTCGGCCTTGATACGAATACGTAAAGCGCTATGATGAATGAAAAAAATGTAGTAAGGCTTGAAGAAAGAACCGTAACCCACATGCTGTTGCGAATGAGGATGAGATTCTTTTTTGATAAGATATCATGGTAGTACTTCAGCGTAAATTCTCCGTTATCAAACAGGCTCATCCTGAATACCGAAAATATTGGATACAGGACAAAAATGCAAATTGACAGGACTACAGCAAATAGCAGAAATCTGTCCAGAATTTTATGTATCTTCATAGCTTCCTCTCTAAAAAAGAAAAGAAAGAACTCAGAGATTATGCTCAAAGTTCCTTCTTAATAATAATCCCGTTTTTAAGCGTCCTTCTCCCCAGCAAGCGCTGCCCATTTTTCAAGCATAGCTTCTCTCTGAGAACCAAAAAGAAGTACATCCTGCTCAACAAGCTTGCTTACATCCAGGTCCTTCATGACCTCAGGAACATCTATTCCTTCTCTTGCCATTATTCTTGCGTCAGCCTCACGAAGATTCAGCTGCCCATTTTCAGAAAGCATGTAATCTACAAACACCTTAGCTGCATCTTTATTCTGTGAATTCTTGAATATAGCTATCGGAGCTGGAGTCCATGGAACATAATCTTCAGGTGCTACTACAGTTACCGGGTATTCAGATTCAAGGGCATAAGTGCTTCCAGTTATAGCCAGAACGCCTATCGCATATTCTCCGGCACAAACCTTAGGACCAGGCTCTCCGCCACCCTTTGCATAGACATCAACGTTTTCATTTATTCTGCTGAAAAGATCCCATCCCTTTTCTTCACCAAAAGCCTGAAGAAGGCCATTCAGTATTGCATACTGAGTTCCTGATATAGCAGGTGAAGCCATTATTATCTCATCCTTGTAAATCGGATTTGCCAGATCTTCCCATGTTTTTGGAGCTTCCAGACCCTTTTCCGCAAGTATGTCATTGTTTACGACAAAACCCGCCGGAACAAGTGCCAGTCCAGTCCAGTAACCGTCCTTGTCGCTGTAGAGAGGATTTATCTTCTCTGCTTCAGGAGACGCATACTGCTCAAGATATCCAAGTTCAGCCGCCGATATGTAGCTGTCCACGCCACCGCCAAACCATATATCCGAAGAAGTATTGCCTTCTTCAGCCTGAAGCTTTGCAAGAGCTTTTCCTGTAGATATCTCTATATATTCAACATTTATGCCTGTTTCCTCTGTAAATTTTTCAAATGATTTTTCCGCTCCACCGTATGCCAGCATAACATTAAGCGTTGTACCTTCAAATTCTCTGTTTGGTGCTGTTTCTGCAGCTTCCTGCGTTCCACATCCAGCGAGTGAAGTAAGAATAAAAAGACTTGCGATCAAGCCTGATAAAAATTTTTTCATAGTAATTTTCTCCCTTTAATTAAATAATATACTTGTGCGCTATTATCAATAATATCACTAAAATATTCATTATTCAAATAGATAAAATCTATGAAACCGATAGATCGTTTCTATCCGTAGTGTTGGGATTATTTCCAGAGCCAGGACTCATATTATTATCTAACTGGAACAATCTCAAGCCAGTAATTGTCTGGATCCGAAATAAAGTATATTCCCATTTCCTTGTTTTCAAATACAATGCATCCTATTTCCTTGTGATGCTTATATGCCTCATCAAAATCATCTACAGTAAATGCAATATGAAATTCATTGTCACCCAGGTTATATGGTCTGTCCCAATCTCTAAGCCATGTTAGCTCGAGTTGATGCTTTGATTCTCCATCACCAAGATAAACCAGTATAAAACTTCCATCAGCGGCTTCTTTTCTTCTTACTTCTTTGAGATTTAGTGCTTTTTCATAAAAACTGAGGCTCTTTCCTAAATCAAGTACATTAATATTATTATGTGCAAATCTAAATTCCATTGTAATCCTCCTCTTATATGATTTTATATAAAAATATTTTTCATGCTTATTATTTCCTGTAAATTGTTAATTTCCTTGCAAATCTTTGGGATACCTTCTATATCTAGTGTCCTCATATTCTTAAGCATATGCTTCTGCTCAACAGCTGTTGCTATTTTTTCAAGCGTTACCAGTATCTGAGCAAGATCTTGATCTGACAGTATCATGTATTTTTTTCCCTCAATATTCTTGGCTATAAGATAGCTGACATGTTCAAGAGATGCGATTGCTGGCCACATCAAATCCAGATTTTCCTGATTTACCGGAATCTCACCCAAGGCTGTACTATAAGCAAGTTTTAGGTTTCCTAGATTTATTTCCATTTTTTCTTTTATCCACTGAGTATCATGGATATTGCCATTCTCCTTATTAGCCTCAAGCCTTACTATTGCGCGCGACTGACTTCGGATCAATTTTGCTATAAGCCCAGGCAGCCTGCTTGACGCTGATTTTCGCCCCATTATATATGTTCCAGCAAGTCCAATCAGAGACCCGACCACTACAGTCGTAATCCTTTCCATTAAAAAGGGAGATGTATCGCTGCTTCTTGTAGCTGCCTCTGCAAGAAGTAACGCATTAGGAGTTATAAACATCGCCACCAGTGCATAATTTCTTACTACGACAAGCTCTGTAAGCGCAGTCAGGATTATGTTTATTATTGCAATCACTATTCCCGCCGGGTGTAAAGAAAGAATAATTGTTGCGATATAAGTTCCCAATATGGTCCCAACACATCTCAAAACAGCCCTGTTAAATGTTGCCATTACAGTTGTCCCAAACATGACTGCCGCACAGGAAAGTGGAATCCAGTCCGGTCTTATGAACGGATAATTGAACGCTACTATTGCTGATATAGAAAGAATTATTCCATGTCTGACCGCACTTGCAAATACAATAAAATCCTTATCCATAGCCCTTATTATATTCATCCTGTGAGAGGGCCTTGCTAGTGTAGTTACTTCAGTTTCAATCTTGTCCAGTGGCATATTTATAAAATTCTCAATTTTATGGATACTATCAAATAAACGGTTATATTCACCTGATGAATCGGCATACAAACTCTTCAAAACCGGGGTTTCGACTTCTCTGTTCTGTATTCTTATAGTGGTGTACAAGGTTCTTATAATATCGCTGATTTCCCGTGGAATACTTTCCAATCTGGAAAAAGATATTTCAATAAGTTCAAGGAATAAATCATCCGCATACTTATTTAAAAAAACAAGCCTGTTAAATTCCATTTTATTCTTTTTTGATAAGAATCCTGATGAAAGAGTTTCTTCTGATCTTCTCAGAGCTTCAGTCACAAGATGCCTCTTATTATTCATCTCTTTGGATCCAATAGCCTCACAAAAATCCCCTAATGATGAATATACATCTTCGATTGCTTTTTTCTCGGATTTATGAGGATCTATTAACCAGCCCGACATACTTAGTGCCCAAGCAAAGAGCCCGCTTGCAAGAACTATAATAAATCGTAATGGAGCTTGCGATGGATCTATTGGCATGCTTGTCGTTATTGTAAAGCTAAGTACAAAAATAAGAGCTGTAGGACCAGGTATTTTAAATACCCCAAAAATAAATGTTGCCAAAAAGCCTATTAGTCCTACAATAACAATTACGAGCCATGGGTATGGAGCCACAATAGTTCCCAGACCTACCAGGAAAGCTATGGAAAATGCAATCAGGAATATCTTTTTGATCCTCGACACATAGGTTTCATTAAAAACATACAGATATGTAAACCCGCCTATTCCACCTATAAGTCCAAGTTCAAAATTTCCCATCAAAACACCTGTTAATATCGGAATTCCTGTAGATAGCCCGGCAAATATTGCTTTTACCCAAGGCGTAGGGCCCTTTCTAAATTCAAATAACTGCTTTATCATTATATGCATAAGTTTCTTTACTCCAAATCCTTTATAATTTTTTAATTCCTCTGTGATTTTTATTTAATTTTTGATTTTGATTTAAAAACAATCGCTTACGTAAGTATATAGCATGAATAAATATTTTTCAAGTTATGCTTTTGAAAACTGAACTCTTCTGTAATTTTATAAAACCATGAAGGAGACAGGATTATGTTAGAAAAATATTTAGATATCAAACCAGAAATCAAAAAAGCGCTGGAAGAGGGCAAGGCAGTAGTTGCTCTTTAGTCTACAATAATATCACACGGGATGCCATATCCAAGAAATGTCGAGACCGCTCTCAACGTGGAGCAGATCATAAGAGACAACGGCGCAATCCCTGCAACAATAGCCATCATGGATGGCAAGCTCAAGGTAGGGCTCAGCAAGGATAAGATAGAGTCTCTTGGAAAAAGCTCTGATGCTATAAAATGCAGCCGCAGGGACATCCCATTCATACTTGCCAAGAAACTGGACGGCGCTACCACAGTTGCCTCCACCATGCTGATTGCAGGCATGGCCGGAATAAAGGTTTTTGCAACAGGAGGAATAGGCGGGGTTCACCGAGGAGCTCAGGAGACCTTCGACATCTCAGCTGACCTGCAGGAACTTGCTCATACAGACGTGGCAGTAGTGTGCGCAGGCGCAAAATCAATACTAGATATAGGGCTTACGCTTGAATATCTTGAAACTCAGGGTGTGCCTGTCGTTGGATTTGGTACAGATGAGCTGCCTGCATTCTACACATCAAAGAGCGGATTCGGAGTAGACTACAGAGTCGACACTCCGAAAGAACTTGCAGAAGCGCTTAAGACAAAATGGGATTTAGGAATAGAAGGAGGCTCAAGCCTTGATTCAAATATACAGCTGGTTTACAACAATGCTGTGCTTGGTGCAAAAATAGCAGTAGAGCTAAGCAAACTTAAATAGGCCCTGCTCACCTGCTGAAAGTTAAAATGGGGCTGTCGGGAAATAGCCCCCAAAGAAAAAAGCGACTAGTTCGCTTTTTTTAATGCAAAAAAAAGCAAAAAAAAATGACAAAATATATTGCCAT
>NZ_KE384029.1:0-11333 GCF_000423525.1 Proteocatella sphenisci DSM 23131
GGCAATATATTTTGTCATTTTTTTTTGTTTTTTTTGCATTAAAAAAAGCGAACTAGTCGCTTTTTTCTTTGGGGGCTATTTCCCGACAGCCCCTTCTTTTTTTTTTTGCATAAAAAAACCGGCTATATGCCGGCATTTTTATATTTTCTTTATTGTTTTATACTTTAGGTTCTATCAGACCGTAATAGCCATCATTTCTCTTGTATACTACGGATATCTTATCTGTTTCATGATTGAGAAATGCGAAAAATTCATGTCCCAGCATTTCTAACTGTAATATTGCATCTTCCTCAGACATTGGCCTATATTCAAATGATTTTCTTTTTATTATCTGATCTTGTCCTTCTTCAATAATTATATCATCTTCTTGAGGACTAAATTCTCCAATATTTTCAAATCTAATTGAATGATGAGCTCTCTTCATTAATTTATCTTTATGCCTTGTAAGTTGTTTTTTTAATTTTTCAACTGATAAATCAAGCGCATTGTACACATCTAAATCTGAAGCTTCTGCTCTTACCATTCCATTTTCAAAGGGAATTGTTATCTCCACTTTCTGCTCATTTTTGAAAGTTGCTACTTTTACCTTAGCCTCCTGTTCTTTGCTGAAATACTTGTCCAATCTTGATAATTTCTCTTCAAAATTGGCCTCCATTGCTTCTGTTATCCTAAGATTTCTTCCTAAAATGTTTACTAACATATAAAACTCCCCTTTCGTTGGTATCAGCTACCATTGGTACTATTATTATACCTCTTTTAGCACTTGTTCAAACATTTTCTTTGAATAAAATTAAATTGCCATGTACCATACAAGTACGAATATGAACATCATAAAGAATCCACACCACTTCATGAGATCACAGGTCAAAACTATATCGTATGCTTCAATGGGCCTTATCTTATCCCCAATGACGGGTTTTACAACGGTTTGTCCAAAGTATACATTGGTTCCGCCAAGTTGAACTCCAAGAGCACCTGCTACCGCGCCCTCTGGATATGCACAGTTTGGACTCTTGTGTTTTTTTCTGTCTCTGATAGCTATTTTTACGCAATTACTGTGATTTTGACCTTTTACAAGGCAAGCATACACAAATCCTGCAAGGGATATCCTGGCTGGTATAAAGTTGAATATATCATCAATTTTTGCTGAAAAAAAGCCCAGGTCTTCATACTTTTCATTCTTGTAACCTACCATTGAATCGAGTGTGTTGACCGCCTTGTATGCCATCATAAGTGGCGCTCCACCTATAATTGCATAAAACATGGGAGCCACAACTCCATCTACTGTATTTTCTGCTATAGTTTCAACACTAGCTCTTATTATCTCTTCAAAAGAAAGCTGGGAGGTATCTCTTCCCACCAGGTAAGAGATCTGTTTCCTGCTTTTTTCAATATCTCCAGACCTTACACTCTCGTATACTTTTATTCCCTCATCATAGAGACATTTTGATGCTATGCAGGTATACATAAAAATCGTCTGAATTACAGCTCCTGCATAAAAATTAAGCTCAAATGCCAGATCTGTGATTAGCCAGGTCAGGCCCCAGGAAATACCTACTGTAGTTAAAAATAGGAATAACCCGCCAATCTTCAAGCTTCGTGAAGAATGGCAGGTTTTCCTTATTAATATTTCTATGTGTTTTATTAATTTTCCTATAAATCTCACAGGGTGAGGAAAATTATATGGATCTCCGAGCATCCTGTCTATAATGTATGCTAAAATCAGTGATGCCGGTATACTTATCGCTCTTAGAGTATCCAGTTGTGTCATTATTTCTCCTTCTGGCTGTCCTGGATCATCTTTCTTCCTTCTTGAAAGGCTCTCATATTTATTTCCTCAGTTCCTTGAGGTATCCTTGCCTTTATAGCATTTTCCATTGCTATAACGTCAAATCCTTCTATCAGTTCAGAAATTGCTCCAAGCGCCACTATATTTGCTACCATAGGTTTGTTGAGAACATCTCTTGCCGTTTTTATTATTGGCAGAGAATATATCTTACAGTTAATACAATTAGGAATTATGCTGTCATCTATTATGAGAATGCCGTCAGCACTTATATCATGATTGTATTTTTCATATGAATCTTGAGTCATGGAAAGCATAATATCAGGTTTAAGTACTTTTGTAAAGTATATGTCCTCATCATTAATTATTACTTCCGCTTTACTTGCTCCCCCTCTTGCCTCTGGGCCGTATGACTGGCTCTGCACTGCATTGTGCCCCACGGAGATTGCTGCCTCAGCAATAATTATACCAGCAAGTATTACACCTTGTCCACCCGAACCACTTAATCTTATTTCAGTTTTCATAGCTCTTCCTTCCTTATTTGAATCTATCAATGATTTCCTGATATAACTGAGTGTATTCCGGCTCTACAGATTCATGAAATTCACCCATAAATAGTTTTCCTTCAAGTTGCTCAGAGCTCATTTTATCTTTTGCCTTTATATCTACATAGGTATCCTTAAGATCCATTATCATATCTACCGCAGAACCTTTTCTGTTCTTTCTGCCATAATAAGTAGGACATGAACTCATCCCCTCGACTATTGAGAATCCCTTGTGCTGGATGCCTTTTTTTACATAATTTATCATCTGCTTTGCATGATAAGCTGTCGATCTTGCGACATAAGTAGCTCCTGCTCCTTTTGCCAGCTGGCATATATCAAAGGGTTTATCTATATTTCCATATGGAGCCGTAGTTCCCTTATCCATATGAGGTGTTGTAGGAGAGTATTGCCCACCTGTCATGCCGTATATATTGTTGTTGAATACTATTGTTGTTATGTCGATGTTTCTTCTGCATGCATGTATAAGATGGTTTCCACCTATTGCCGAGCAGTCACCGTCCCCTGTAATTACTATGACATGTAATTCAGGATTTGCCATTTTGAGTCCAGTTGCAAAGGCTAGTGCTCTTCCATGGGTGGTGTGAAGTGTTGAAAAATCCATGTATCCTGCCGCCCTTGAAGAACAACCTATCCCCGAAACTATGCATACTTTATCCTTATCCAGATTAAGTTCTTCTATAGCTACAGTTATGGCCCTCATAAGTATTCCATGCCCACATCCCGGACACCATATATGCGGTAATTTATTTACTCTAAAATTATCAAGTACTATTTGACTAGGCATTGTATACCTCCATAAAGCTCTTAATTATCTCTTCTGGCGTTATAATTTCACCATTTGCCTTGTTAATTCCGTGTATTTTCGATCTTTGGTCAGAAGCTCTCTCAACTTCGAGTATCATCTGGCCCAGGTTCATCTCTGCAACAAATACTCTCTCCATTTTTGAAACAAGGTCTTGTACCTGTTTTTCAGGGAAAGGCCATACTGTTTTTGGAATAAAGGCTCCTACACGTATACCATTTTTTCGAAGACTTCTTATAGCTTCTTTTACCGATCTTGCCATTCCTCCAAAAGTTATAAAAGAGTATTGGGCATCTTCAAGCATATATTCTTCATATATATTAATTTCATCAAAGTTTTTTTCTACTTTATTCATAATTCGGTCTAATTGTTTTCCTGCGACTTGAGTGTTGTTTGTAGGAAATCCTGTTTCATCATGGAAGAGCCCAGTTATATTATACCTGTAGCCTGTACCAAAATCAGCCATAGGGGGTACCAGATCTTCTGTCGTTTCATAGGCCTTATACTCTTCAGGCGAACACTGGGGTCTTTTTCTATCAATAACCTCAAGTTCTCCTGGCTCTGGCATTTCCATGTTTTCTCTGAGGTGGCCTACTACTTCGTCCATAAGAAGTATTACCGGGGTCCTGAATTTTTCTGCAAAATTGAAGGCCTTGACTGTCAGCTCAAATGTTTCTCTTACCGTTGTAGGGGAAAGTGCAATCACAGGATGGTCTCCATGAGTCCCCCATTTTGCCTGCATATAGTCTCCCTGCGCAGGAGAAGTAGGCAGCCCTGTACTTGGTCCGCATCTTTGAACATTCACTATAACGCATGGTATTTCAGCTATGCATGCATATCCAATGTTCTCCTGCTTAAGAGAAAAGCCTGGACCACTTGTAGCCGTCATAGATTTTTTTCCTGCTATAGAACCTCCGATACAAGCTGCTATCCCAGCGATTTCATCTTCCATCTGAATAAACTTTCCGCCAATCTTAGGAAGCATTTCAGATGAAACCTCTGCTATTTCTGTTGAGGGAGTTATAGGGTATCCTGCAAAAAACTCCATCCCTGCATATAGTGCTCCATGAACACAAGCTTCGTTACCTTGCATTAATACGACTTTTTTACTCATTTTCAGTACCTTCCTCCAAATATATTGCATAGTCTGGACATCTTAGCTCACACTGACCACATTTGATACAGTCTTCAGGTCTTTCTATCTCAATCTTTCCATCTACAAGTCCAAGTACTTTTTTGGGACAAAATGCTACACATATACCGCAGCCTTTGCACCATTTCTTGTCTACTACAACCTTTTTGCCCACTTTGATTTTTTCCTCCGTTTCCAATCTGAGTATGCCTAAATTATATCATTTTTGTCAGAAATATGCAAGATTAATTTCATTTTTTGTATCAATGATATTTAAGCTGCATGAATGCCTTTTGAAACTTTCATATTTCATAACTAAAGCGTATTTTAATATAAAATATTCGTAAAAAATGAATGTTCATAATTCAGTTAATTCATTTCATGAAGTTAAATTATATCAAAAAAATCAGCTTCCAAAAAGACAGAATAATTGATATAATATTGACATAAAATAATTTTCAAGGAGGTTCTTATGCAAAAAATATTAGTTGTCGCACCAAGAGGAAAAATGGGGAGACTTATAATTCAAATCGTTCACGAAAGACAAGATATGGTCCTTTGTGGCTCACTTGCTCCAAAAGGCAGAGACTATATAGGCCAAGACTCCGGCATGGCTGCAGGGCTGGGAATAATGACCGGTGCGCCTGTTTACGATGACATAGATGCTGCGATAATGAATTGCGATGTTGTAATCGATTTTTCAATTACAGAAGTATCTCAAAACATCCTGAAAAAAGCTCTTGAGCATAAAAAACCACTAGTGTGTGGTACAACAGGGTTCACAGAAGAAGAAATGAAAGAATTTAAAACTGCCTCTGAAAAAATTCCTGTGCTTTATGCCGCAAATACTTCCAGCGCTGTAAACTGCATGAACAAACTTCTTGAAATGGCCACAAAGATAATCGGCCCTTCCAGTGATATAGAGATAATTGAGATGCATGACAGAAATAAGCTCGACGCCCCAAGTGGAACTTCTAAGGAAATGGGTCACATTATAGCTGAAAATCTAAATCTCGAGTTTGAGGAAGTCGCAAAATTTGGACGCAGTGGTAAGGGCAAAAGGCCTGATAAGGAAATCGGCTATCACTGTGTAAGATCTGGTGATATTTCCAGCAGCCATACTGTGATTTTTGGTATGATGGGCGAAAGACTCGAGATAACTCATCATGCTTACAACTGGACATGTTTCGCTCGCGGTGCATGCGACTGCGCAAAATTTCTTCAAGACCAGAAACCTGGCATGTACAGCACAAAAGATGTAATAAATCTTTAAAACTGCACTTCTAAAAAAACGACTGAGACTAAGGGTCTCAATCGTTTTTTATATCTGTTATAAATTCTTCTTTTTTTATACTCATTTTCATGTACTGAGTCTGTGTCCCGTATAAGGTTTTTCTAAAATATTTTTCCATTTCAGGATTATTTCCATCAAATGGGTCAAATTCATCGTTATAAAATTTGTCATAATAAGTCTTTACTACACTAAAGCCTATTTTTTCATAACACCTTACAGCTCTCCTGTTATATGAAGCTACTATGAGATTAAGCCTGTTAAATTTGAATTTTGTAAAATACCATTTCAAAAAAAGACTTATAGCCTCAGTGCCGAAATTCATGTTGTGATAAAGAGGATCTATAACAATTCCTATTTCACCTGACCTCTCAAGGTAGTTGAGCTTTCTAAGTGCTATATATCCTATTAACCTGTTCTCTTTGTTAAATATACAGTAACATCTTCTGCCATGCTGGTTTTTAGTGGCAAACCACATTTTTTGCTCAGCTTGACTGAAATCTGGGAAATTGTAATCTGCAAACAAAACATCCTCATTCACTCCCCAGTTCATCATCTTTTTTATATCGTCAAGTTCAAGTCTTTTTAGTCTTATTCTATCTCCCCAAATCAAGTTTAACCTCCAAAATTAGATGCATCCTTGAAAAGCTGATACTGACCAAACCAGGTAAGCGGTATTGTACCGATTTCTCCATGTCTGTGCTTTGCTATTATTATTTCAGTAATATTTTTTTGCTCGGAGTCAGGATTGTAATAATCATCTCTATAAAGAAACATTACAAGGTCAGCATCTTGCTCTATAGCCCCAGATTCTCTAAGGTCTGAGAGCATAGGCCTATGGTCTGATCTTTGCTCAACAGCTCTGGAAAGCTGTGAAAGGGCTATTACCGGGCATTGCAGTTCTTTTGCTAAAATCTTGAGAGAACGTGATATCTTGGATATCTCCTGCTGACGGCTCTCTGTCCTTCCGTCACCTTCCATAAGCTGGAGGTAGTCTATGAGTACAAGATCCAATCCTTTTTCAACTTTTAGCCTTCTGCATTTCGACCTTAACTCTACTGCGGTAATTCCAGGTGAATCATCTATATATATATTTGTGCTCTGAAGTATACCCATTCCCGTTGTGATCTTTGGCCACTCATCATCTTCTATATTACCATTTTTAAGTTTGTTAAGCTCTACATGGCTGGTTGATGATATCATCCTCTGTATTAGCTGTTCTTTGCTCATTTCAAGGTTGAACAGTGCTACAGATGCATTTCCTTTTATGGCTGCGTTTTGAGCTATATTTAAGCTGAATGCAGTCTTTCCCATAGCAGGTCTGGCTGCAATAAGGATAAGGTCTGTCTTTTGAAGTCCGTTTATTTTTCTGTCTAGATCAATAAAGCCTGTAGTGATTCCTGTCATCTTGTCTTTTCGCATATAAAGATCCTGAAGAATCTCAAAGCTGTCAGCAAGGACATTTTCAATCTTTACAAGACCTCTCTGATCTTTTTCCTGTGCTATGTCAAATATGGATTTTTCTGCAAAATCAAGTATCTCCTGAATCGGCATGCTCTGGTCATAACTTTTTTGCATAAGATTTGTAGATGTTTTTATGAGCTTTCGAAGTATTGATTTTTCCTTTACTATAGCCGCATATTTTGTAATATGAGCTGTAAAATCAGGAGCTGAAGACAGTGAAGTTATATATGGTATTCCTCCAACTTTTTCAAGGAGATTTCGCTTTCTCAGTTCGTTAACTATAGTTATAAGGTCTATAGGTTCGCTGTTCTTAAAGAGAGTCAGCATAGAATCATATATTTCTGCATTCTGGTCTGAATAAAAATCATCTTTGCTTACTATATCAATTACTACTATAATAAGATCTTTATCAAGCAATATACTTCCCAGTACCGACTGTTCCGCTTCTATTGCATATGGCATGATTTTGCCTTCCAAATATAACACCTCAACTTTATTATATAAGCCACGGCTTTGCCATGGCTTTTGGATTTAGTTCTTTTCTATTATTTCCACTACTATTGATGTTGAAACCTTTGGATGCAGCTTTACTTCTACATTCACAGTACCCAGCGATTTTATAGGATCCGTAAGAAGTATTTTTCTCTTATCAAACTCTACATTATGCTGCTTTTTCATCTGATCTGCTATATCTTTTGATGTAATCGCACCAAACAGCTTTCCGCCTTCTCCTGATTTAGCAGATATAGTCACTTTTGCGTCTTTAAGGCTCGCACCTAGTGCTACAGCTTCTTCTTCTTCTTTTTGAATCTTTAGCTCTCTGGATTTTTCCTGTTGCTTATGGTCATTTAGATTTGCCTGCGATGCTTCTTTAGCAATTCCTTTAGCGATAAGGAAATTTCTTGCATAACCGTCACTTACTTCTTTGATTTCGCCTTTTTTAGCAGTACCTTTTGCGTCTTTAAGAAATATTACTTTCATTTATTTTTCCTCCTCTTTTAAATACAGTGAAATTTGTTCTTCCACTTTATCAAGTGCTTCTTCAATTGTTATATCCCTGATTTGAGTGCCAGCCGTCTCTATGTGACCGCCACCTCCAAGTTTTTCCATTATTATCTGCACATTTATGTCGCCAAGAGATCTTGCACTTATCTGCACTTCTTTCCCTCTGCTGCTTGCGATTACAAATGAAGCCTGGACTCCCTTGAGGTTGAGAAGCTCATCTGCAATTTGTGATGCAATAAGCTGTGGGTTGTCCATTGTCTTTGGACAATATGTTATAGCTATCTTTTCTTCAAATATTCTTACTTTGTTAAGCGCCTCGGCTTTTATCATAAAGCTTTCCATGTCTCCCTGGAAAAGAGTTTTTACAGATACAGTGTCTGCTCCATGCTTTCGTAAAAATGCTGCAGCTTCAAAAGTTCTGACTCCAGTCTTAAAGGTGAAATTCTTAGTGTCCAGGGTTATCCCAGAAAGAAGTGCTTCTGCAGCCTGAGGATTAAGCTTTGGTCTTTCTTTTATATACTGAACGAGCTCTGTCACCATCTCACTCGCAGATGAAGCATAGGTCTCATGGTATACAAGTACTGCTTTTTCTATGAATTCCGGTCCTCTTCTATGGTGGTCAATGACTACTATTCTATCGGACTTGTCAACAAGCCTTGGAACCTCAGTAAATTTCGGATTATGGGTGTCTACAACTACCAGAAGTGTGTCGCTTGTCATATATCTTATGGCTTCTTCTGATTTTATAAATACATTTCCGTATTCCTCACTTGATTTTATTCTGTTATATAGTACATCAATCGATGAATTTGGAGCTTCAATTACTATCTTTGCTTCTTTACCAAGCATTTCTGCAATAGCTACTACTCCAAGAGAAGACCCCAGAGAGTCAAGATCTGGAAACTGGTGGCCCATAACAAGAACATTCTTTGATTCATTTAAAAGATCTCTCAGTGCATATCCAATTATTCTTGCCTTTACTCTTGTCTTTTTCTCTATTGCCTTTGACTTTCCACCGTAAAAAAAGTACTTGTCATTTCTTTTTATGGCTACCTGATCGCCACCTCTTCCAAGGGATATATCAAGCGCAGAGTTGCTTATAAGCTGGGTCTCTCTCAGGGAGTTCACAAAAGGTGATACACCCATAGAAATAGAAATAGGAATAAGGTTTTTGATATCAATACTTCTTATACTGTCAAGTATGGAAAAACGTTCTTCTTCCATTTTGATAAGCTCATCTTCTGTAGTTACCATGAAATATTTATCTTTGGAAATTTTTCTTATTGCAAGTTTGTGCTCTTCTGCCCAAGTTTTCATGAGCCTTTCAATTTCAGCCTCCAGCTGTGGCCTGTTTTTTTCATCTGTAGAATCAAACACCTCGTCAAAACTGTCTACATTTGCAGTTATAACAACTGGTTTGCTGTGCTCATACAAGAGTTTCATATTTTCTAAATCAGTGACATCCTGAAAATATATCATTACAGTATTATCTTTTTCTTCTTTTGATTTGTTCAAAGTGTAAATCGCCTTGAAATATCTTTCTTCTTTTTTGTCTATATCAAAAGAACCGTTTGCATTTTCAATAATTATGTCCATTTCTATCTCATAAAAATATTCACTGATTTTGTCTCCAAAAAGCCCTTTTTTACCAACCATCTCAGAAAACCTTTTATTGTACCACACTATTATGCCTTCTGTATTACACATACAAAGAGGAAGATTAAGGTTACTGATTGATTGCCTGGTCTTGTAGTCCATTGTCATGTTGAATGTCTCAACATACGAATCCATTTTTTCATCATACTTTTGTTTTTCTATAATCTGTTTTCTTATGGATATGACACATATAACCGCCATAACAATTCCAGCCCATATATTATAATATCCCACTATAAGTGAAGCTATTATAAGAAAAACATTATTCAGCTGAATGTACTTCATATTTTCCTTCATAATCCACCTTTACTTTTTCAATCTGCGCAAGTTCATTATTGCATCAACAAAACCAATGGCAACAACAAATGTGTACAAAGGCATAACAGTACACAAGATAACTGTTATCACATTTCTGGGAAATGGTCTGAGCCTCTTACTCATAAAATTGTTAATTGACGCAAGTCCCTGCAGGAAAAAAAGCATCCCAAATATTATCGTCAAGTTAAGTATCAATGTTTCTTTATATATAAATTCAGTATAGTTAAGCATTACTGTCATTAAATATATTATCAGCATACCTCCGAAAACATTGCCCGGAAGTGTAAATTCAGATAAGGATGACATTTCTTTTCTTTTTGTTATCCTTGTCAGTATGGTTCCAGTTAAAAAATAATTTATAGATGATATTGCAAATCCCATACATACAACCATACCCGGGAAGGTCCTTCTCAGATTGAGCAAGAAGGTATCTACGTCCATGTCTAATCCCATAGTTGTTTTTTGAATTTCAAAGGATTCCCTGTAAATATTAATTATATAGTCAAGCAAATCCACTTTGAGCATACTGGCTTCTGCAAACATAAGAAGCAAGATGTTAAGTGTAACCATAAAGGCCCCAGCAAATATAGCAAGCGCAGGTTTTCTTTTTCTGTATGATAATTCTCCAATTATCATGCCTACACCTCCAACCGTAAATGCCATATATATGACTACCAGTGGTTCCATAAAAACCGAGGCTGAAAGCGCAGTTATAAGCGATGAAATAAATGAAAGTGCCATTCCATTCCTGTATGTGATAATTGCCAGAATGCTTGGCAAGAGGACAGCCGCTAAACTGAATAAGGGTACCAATCTTATCATAACCAGCAGCATAACTACCAGTATTGTATACTTAATTGTTTCTAAAAAAGCTTCTTTTTTGTCTCTGTTATATCTGAAAAATACATTTTGCAAATAATCACTCCTTCGTCGTTCAAAATAAATTGCTCAATTTTTACTTTACTATTTATTATATCATAAGTAGAATTTTTTTTCATCCATGTGCATAATAAAAAACCCACTAAGAATAGAATTCATAGAGGGTTTTATTGGTGCCCAAAGCCGGAATCGAACCAGCGACACGAGGATTTTCAGTCCTCTGCTCTACCGACTGAGCTATTTGGGCAAAAAATAAATGGTGGGCCTTCAGAGACTCGAACTCCGGACCTACCGGTTATGAGCCGGGCGCTCTAACCAACTGAGCTAAAGGCCCATTTATTTTTAATTTAAAGCTAATGGTGGGCCTAGCTGGACTCGAACCAGCGACCTCACGCTTATCAGGCGTGCGCTCTAACCACCTGAGCTATAGGCCC
>NZ_KE384029.1:11633-12912 GCF_000423525.1 Proteocatella sphenisci DSM 23131
ATGGTCGAGGTGGAGAGACTCGAACTCCCGGCCCCATGGTCCCAAACCACGTACGCTACCAAACTGCGCTACACCTCGAAAAAAAATTGGCGGAGAAAGAGGGATTTGAACCCTCGCGCCCGTTAACCAGGCCTACTCCCTTAGCAGGGGAGCCTCTTCAGCCACTTGAGTACTTCTCCATATTTGCTTGGCGGAGAGGGTGGGATTCGAACCCACGGCCCATTTCTGAGTCACTGATTTTCAAGACCAGCTCCTTAAACCGCTCGGACACCTCTCCAAGAAATATTTAAATATAAAATGGTGACCCATCCGCGACTCGAACGCGGGACACCCTGATTAAAAGTCAGGTGCTCTGCCGACTGAGCTAATGGGTCATCTGGAGCGGGTGAAGGGGATCGAACCCTCGCAACCGGCTTGGAAGGCCGGGGCTCTACCACTGAGCTACACCCGCAAGTTAAGATTTGATATACATTAGTTTTAGTTTAATATAAAATTGGTGGTGGAGGGTGGATTCGAACCACCGAAAGCGATGCTAACAGATTTACAGTCTGCCCCCTTTGGCCACTCGGGAACTCCACCATTTAAATATTGAATTGGAGCTGGCAATAGGAATCGAACCTACAACCTGCTGATTACAAGTCAGCTGCTCTACCGTTGAGCCATGCCAGCATGATAATGTAATTTGTTTTTAGTATATATTATGGCGATCCGGAAGGGACTCGAACCCTCGACCTCCAGCGTGACAGGCTGGCATTCTAACCAACTGAACTACCGGACCGCAAATATATGGTGGGACCAACAGGGCTCGAACCTGTGACCCCCTGCTTGTAAGGCAGGTGCTCTCCCAGCTGAGCTATGATCCCGGGAATATATGGTGACCCCTAGGGGAATCGAACCCCTGTTACCGCCGTGAAAGGGCGGTGTCTTGACCGCTTGACCAAGGGGCCATCTGAATTGGCTACGTCCTACTTTCCCAGGAGGCTGCCCTCCAAGTATTATCAGCGATGCAGGGCTTAACTTCTGTGTTCGGAATGGGAACAGGTGTATCTCCTACTCTATAATAGCCATATATTAGATGGATGTACCATCAAAACTGCAAACCAATGTAAAGGTTTCACTTTTTCATTCCAGGTAAAAATTATGGTCAAGTCCTCGATCTATTAGTACTCATAAGCTACATACATTACTGCACTTACACCTTGAGCCTATCAACCACGTAGTCTTCATGGGATCTTACTCCTTACGGATGGGAAATCTTATCTTAAGGGTGGCTTCGTGC
>NZ_AUID01000038.1 GCF_000423525.1 Proteocatella sphenisci DSM 23131
CTAGTACATTTAGGAACATACACTAGTACATTTAGGAACATATGTTAGTACGTCAAGGAACATATGTTAGTACACTTAAGTTGACAAGTACTATAATATGCTATATTATTGGATATAATAAATAATAGGAGGTGCTATATTGTCTGAAATAGTTAAGTATCATAATGATTTAAATACTTTGCAAATGAGTGGCTTTACAGAAAAAGAAATAGATATATTTTTTTCTATTTGCTACAAATTGAAGAATAAAGGAAATAATAATGTAAATATGACTTACAGAGAAATCAAGGAATTATCTAACTATAAGCACAGAAGCATAAGTAAAATACATGATTCTATTGATTCTACCTTTAAGAAGATTTTGGGACTATCTATTAAGATTGAAGATGAAAACAGTATTGCCAGGTTTGTATTATTTACTGATTATGTCATCAACAAAGATAAGCAATACATAGATTTACAGGTGCATGAGAAGTTCAAATATCTTTTGAATGACTTTATGTCTAATTATACTAAATTTGAGTTAAAAGAGTTTGTAAGTTTAAAAAGCATTTATTCTAAAAATTTGTATAAAATTTTAAAACAATATAAGAGTACTGGTTGGTATGAAGTTTCTTTAGATCAGTTCAGGTATCTTCTTGACGTGCCAAAAACTTATGATACAAATAACTTCAACAAGAGAGTTCTAAGACCTATAATGGATGAGTTGCCTGGTTATTTTAAAGGTTTGAATATTGAGAAGTTGAAAAAAGGCAGGAATATTGATAGATTAAGGTTTACCTGGGCGTTAGATTCATCTAAGAAAGTTGAAGTTTTACCAAATAACAAAGTCAAAGATCAAGTGATTCAAAACAAGGTAGCGGCAGTAAAAGCGGCAATAACAACATTAAGTGATTCGGAAATTGAAGTGCTTCTTGATGCAGCTGATGTAGGCATTATTTTGGAGAAATATTATACATTGGCTATAGGAAAAAATATTGAAAATTTAACTGGTTTTTTGTTATCTTCAATAAAAAATGACTGGAAGAACTCTTCTCATGTATCAAAAGAATTTAAGAAAGAGAACAAACATGATAAACCAATGGATGAATTAGAGGCTAAATTTCAGAAAAAACTATTTGAAAGAATATCTAAGAAGCAATCTGATCAGGGAAAAGAGAATAATAATGATAACTGATATAATAGCAATATTGAATATAGATGGTGGAACATATCTATTAGAATCCAGAGGGAAGATGCTAAATAAAATAATTAAAGAAGAGATTGAATTCATTATAAAAAATGATTTTAATGAGGTCTTTGATGGAGTGGATCAGGTTGTTGATGTGATCTTGGAGAAACTGGGAATTGAGTTGAATTATAGACGGATATAAATATGACATATGAAAACTAAAATTTGATTAAAAAAAACAACTATGATATCATTGAAATATCAAATTTAATAAACAGATAATCAATGAAAGAATGAGGTTATTTAAATATGTTTTATAAAAATCAACCTGAAACACAAAGAGAAAATTATAAGAAAATGTTGTCTATCATGGGAAATTTAACATTATTGTTTTCAGAAAGTCCTTGTCCATATTTACCATACAGGGCACATGAGAACATATTCTGTAAATATTTAGAGGCAGAGAATTTAGCAAGATTTGATTGTTCTGCCGATGCAAAAAAAAGCAAAATTGGTATAGGACTCAAAACATGGATGGGGAATGATGATCAAAAAGTTGCTGAATTTGGAAAATTAAGAGAAAAATATAAAGATTTAACTGGATTAGAATTGATTAGAACTATAGCGGAATATCGAAATGAAAGAATTCGTGTTACTAAAAATTTGAATGGAATAGATGAAATGATTTATCATATAGTCAAAAGGATCCCAGGAGCAATGCAAATTATAGAATGTGCATTTGATTATATCGATATAGAAAAAATTGCGGTTATTAAAAAACGAGGAAACTTAAATAATACATATTTTCATGATGGTAAAAATACTTATCATTTTAGCATTTCCAAAAACACTTTGTATATGTTATTTAATACAAAATCAGTATTAGATACTTTTGAAGTAGAAATCATGACTGACCCATATAACTATTTATTAAATCTTTCGAATACAGATAATACATTTAATATCATTCCAAAAAGCACGGTAGATAAAGAAAATCAAATTTGTTTAAGACTTTATTCTTTAAAAAGTGACGGAAGCAAAAGAATTCATGAAAAAAGCGGATTAAATCAATGGAATGCTGAAGGAAGAACAAGAGATATTAATGAGATATATATCCCTTATCCAGTTGAGGATAGGAAAAGGAATAAAAATTTTTTTCCTGGAAGAGATGTAGTGTTTAATCTTCAATTGCCTGATGGTACCAATATTCAAGCAAAAGTATGCCAAGATCAAGGAAAAGCTATAATGAGCAATCCAAACAAAGTTCTTGGAGAATGGTTACTAAGGAAAGTCTTTGAATTAAAAGAGAATACATTAATCACCTATGAAATGTTAGAGACATTCGGTATTGATAGCGTTATTTTTACGAAAGAATCTGATTTAAACTACTCAATTGATTTTGCTGAAATTGGAACATATGAAGAATTCTATGATTTAGAAAAAGAATAATGATCAAATAAAAAGCACTATAAATAGTGCTTTTTTGTTATTTGTGCAATTAGATCATAGGGCATTCTATTTATTTTATTGCTTCCATTATCTCATCGGCAATTCTCTTTATGACTGTTACCACAACAGAATTACCTGCTTGCTTATAAAGGGCTCCATTAGATAAATTTTCAGGTAAAATAAATTCATTTGGAAATCCTTGTAAGTTAAAACATTCTCTAGGTGTTAGTTTTCGGATTTGCCCATCATGTGTCATTATTAATGGAACATTATGACCCCCAGTCCCCATATTTGCAGTAAGCGTAGGGCAAAGATTACTTTTATTTTCACGTACATAAATTCTACGCCATTGATAACAAGTTTCAGAATGAGTAATACTTTCTTCTAACTTATCATAAAATGAACATGATTCGGTATAATAAAATTTTTCGTCTTGAGGATTGTCAAAATCAATAACATCTTTTAAAGATTTTTCAAGCTTTATGGGCTTTGGAAAATCGAAATTTTTATAGTGCTTCTTGTTTTTAAAACATACTAGATATATTCTCTCTCTTGTTTGAGGAACATTTCCATAATTACAAGAATTAAGTACCATTGTTTTAACATGATATCCTAAATCTGATAAAGACTCATTAATTATATTAAACGTATTTCCATTATCGTGAGATACAAGATTTTTTACATTTTCAAGAAAAATTACCTTTGGTTTTTTTTTCTTTATTATTCTTAATAATTCAAAAAATAAATTGCCTCTTCCTTTTTCATCATCAAATCCTTGCCTATAACCTGCAATTGAAAAAGCTTGACAAGGAAATCCTCCTAACAATATATCAAAATCTGGAATATCTTTAGATTCATTTAGATCACAGATATCACAGATATCCATTTGAACATCTGGAAAATTGGTGCTAAAAGTAGTTGCAGCATTCTTATCAAATTCATTAGCGTATACAGTTTTAAAGCCTGCCATTTCAAACCCTGTATCTATTCCCCCAACTCCCGCAAAAAAAGAAGCACAATTAAAATTCATAATAACATCTCCTAAATATCAACTAAAAAATATTTGCGGCGTGCCGCAAATATAATGCAGACTCAGTATAACAAAAACAACTTAAAAATTCAATATTTATATTCATAGAGAAATTCCTCAATTATAGAGAATTTTAAACTATGTAATTTGAAGTTCAATCCTCTTTATTGTCCTTGAATGACGGATTTTTCAAAAAATCCATAAAAAAAGGATACATATTTATAACCTGTATCCTTTAAAGTATTGCCATTGCTTTATTACAAAACAACTATTCCGAAAACGTATATTTTAAGAATAGTTGTTGAGTGTATAAAAATAAATATTATATTTGTGAAACATATTCATATTTATGGTTATATATATAATATTAATATTTTTTGTTTTAGATTTACATAAATAATATAGAGAGGAGGAATCTACAATGTCATATGATCCAGATTTAAGTTCAGAATATGAAACAGTTGTTGACGATTATGATAGTGTTGAAGACATGTGCAATGATTTAGGTTTAAACTTAGATGAAGTATATGATGATGAAGACGAAGACTAATAAACCTGATTTGTAAGAAAAGAATGATGTGTTATTAACGATAAAAAGCCCCATATATTGGGGCTTTAAGTTTATTTATTTTTCTTCTTATAATTCAAAATCATCATCGTTATAAATGCGGATGCACTCAATCCAAGCTTTGCTGCTTCTTCAAGAATGAGCTGCTTTATATTCTCTTCTAAGGTAATATTCAATTTTTGTTTGGCCATGAATTTTACTCCTTTATTTATGAGAGAGGTCCTCCTGGGACCTCTCATTTTATTTTAATACCATTCTCTGCCATTCATGATATGCAGCCATTCTCTCTTTGTGTTTTCCTCATATTTATAAATATAAGTAAATCTCAGATAGTGCTTTACTTCTGTGCTTACTACTTCACATCCATCGTGTTCATCAATCTTTGTGTGGTATAGTATTTTTATAGGTTGCTCGTTTTTATCAAGAGCGGTCACTTTATATTCATATGGCAAAGTGTAAAAATCTTCTTCAGAATCCGTTATTATACTTTTGAACTCTTCAGGGTCCTTTATAGCACTTTCAAATTCTTCTACAAAATATATTGATTCTGGTGTGATACACAGCTTTGCATCGATGCCATGCATATTATAAAAACTTACAATAAAATCATTGAAGATTATCTTATCTCGGTCGCTTAGAGTACTATATCCTTCTATTTGTTTTGTGTCTACTCCAAATACTTTAACCAAATCTTTTTCATTTTCAAGCTGGTAGTCAACAAGGTTATTTGTTTCAAATAGCTTAATAATATTATCTCTTTTCATATCGAATCCCTTCTGCCCTGAGGGCAAAAATATACATAAACAGACCCTTCCTTACTTCATATTATACGCCTAATTGACGCATAATGCAAGCTTTTTTATATAATATAAAGTAATTTTTAAGATCTGGATTTGGGGTTTATATCCTATATTAGACTTATCTAATTCTATTGTTGAAATCAGGTAAAGCGTTGCGGTGGAGGGTGCGAACGCTTAAAGGGAGTTTGTGGTTGAGTCCCTGATGCTACAGTATTGTTGAAATACTGGCTTATTGACTGGCAAAGCCTGTCAATTCAGTGTCCAATAAATCGGACAGTAAAAAACCCCAACTGGTTTTTAAACGAGTTGGGGTTGTAAAGACAATTTTAAAACAGGCTGGAATTTCCAATAATTTATTAGATATTCATGTTTATGTTACTGATTTGTTTTTCCTCAATGTATGCTTTATCGAGCCCAACAAATGTATCACCTTGTGATAATTCTATTGGATTTTTTTGAATTATAAAATTTGATAATGCTAACACATCTACTGGATCAACATCATCTGTCGATTTTGAACCACTTAATGTTATTGTTTTTTTCTTACCACTTGATGTGATAAATACAAGATTTATACTTCTTTCTGTATCCATATTTTTTTACTCCTTTCTAAACCTCCGTTATACTGTTGCTTATTTTTTCAAATAGAATGTAACCATTATTATTTACCAGTGAATCTATCAATTTGTTGAATTGAAGCATATCTGCATCTGCCATTTCATGATTAATGTTTGATATTGTTCTGGACTTGTATATTTGTTTGCCCATGCCATCAACTCCGTTTAACTCTTTTCTTTGTATTGCACGGTTTTCCATTGTTTTTGATACTGCCATTTTAATCTCCTTTCAAAATATATTTAAATAGCACCTGCTATAGCTAAAGCCAAATTTTTATAATAGTTTGTACCTATTATTTTTTTCATTTCATTTTGATTATCTATAAATAGTATTTCGATTAATACTGCTCTGCATTTTGAATTTTTTAATACATAAAAGTCCGCAAATTTTTTACCTCTGTCTGGAATATTATATTGTTTGTTAAGGATCAAAAGATTTCTATGGATGTCATTTTGAAGTTGTTTTATTTCCAAAGTTGGATTTTTTTTAGCAAAAATTTCAAAGCCAGAAGCTGTTTTTGATTGTGATGCATTAAAGTGAACAGAGATAAATACATCATCTTTTTTAAGATTAGTAACTCTATTTGGAAGGGATACAAATCTATCATCACTTCTTGTAAGATAGGCTTTTTTTTCAAGTATTATACATTCTTTTTGAATGGCTAGTGCTACTGTAAGAGCTTGATCTTTTTCTAAGAATCCTTTTCCGACTGCTCCTGGATCCTTTCCACCGTGGCCAGCATCTATCCAAATGCTCATGTTTAACTCCTTTTCTCAATCAGTTGGCTGCACTTTTTATTTCATCCAGGAATCTTTGATATTTCGGATTTATTCTCTCGGTACCGTTTATTATTATTTCTTCTATTTTTTTCATATCCCCTTGGTAGTACTCTTTAATTACTGCCAGACTTGGAGCGACCTGCTTATTTACCCAGCTTTCAAGTTTATCAATATCTATTTCTTCAGGCTTCATGCTAAGGCTTATACTTTGTGATGTTTCGAGTATGTTCTTCCACCATAAGGCCATGGGCCAGCGTCTTTTGTTTGTGTCTGCTGTCGGATTCACAAATCGGATATAATTATTGAGAGTTGCACTAAATATATGTCCTACTGTTTTTTCATTTTCGGCCAGATAAATTGCCAGGGTATTAGCTCTTTCTCGTTTATATACTATTTCTATTCTAATCCAGTTTGCATCGAAATTTTCCTGTTCCTTAGCTTTATCATAGATTCTTATATAAAGATCGGATGTCCTGCTGCCAAAGTAAATTGATTCTCCTGTTGTTATCTGACTATCTTCTGATATTTCTTTTTCTGCAATATATTTATACTGCTTAAATCTGGTTACTATATTGTTTTTATATAGATATTCAAGCATAGTTTCAAAGTCTATACTTTCATCTTTGATATCCATTGCCAAATCTATTCTTGAAAAGTTTACATTTTCCTCTTCATAAACAAGAGTCTTAATAAGATTTACTGTGTCATTTTCTGATTCATAATACCTTACACCCTTGCCTGACATGATAAAATGCACTCTCATTCCATAATTTCCGTTATAAAGAATTGACTGTCCATTGAAAAAAAGCCTGTTTTTATATCCGAATAATCCAGTATCCAGGGCTTTCATTTTCTTTACATCATATCCCCAGGATTTTATTTTTTCTTTTTCTGAATCAATTTCTCTAACATCAGTAAGTGCAGTATATTCAAGCCAGTCACATATTATTTCGTTTTTTTCTTTTGTACGTTGCACCCCCGTGTTACTATACGGGGGTGTTGTTTTTACAATAGAAACTTTTTCTTTAGAATGGGACTTCGTCGTCTTTAATTGCGGTGTATTCATTTTTATATTCATTTGGCTTTACTTCACCTTCCTCAGATTTTGGTTTTTCTAAGAAATCTATATATTCAGCCATAATGCTAATATTTGTATATGTTTTTTCTTGTGTCTTATTTTTCTTTATTTCAAGTTTTCCTTGTACTAAAATTTTTCTGCCCTTTTCACAATATTTGGCTAGGTTTTCTGCCAGGCCATAAAAGGCAACGATATCTATGTAATTTATTTGTTTTTTATCTTTATACTTTTGTTCATTTACAATTGTTGCAGTGGCATATGCAATCCCGCTGCTTGTATACCTAAGTTCTGGATCTTCTGTCAATCTTCCTAAAATAGTTATATTATTAATCATCTTTATGTTCCCTCCCAATGTTTTTATAATATTCTTCAATAACTTCTCTACACACAGCTGAAATAGATTTCTGTTCTCTAATTGCTTTTTCTTCGATAAGATTGAATGCTGCTTCATTTATTGATACATCTATTTTTTCCATTTTTACCTCCCCTTAGTTATTAGTTTAACGTTATGACGTTATAACGTCAATACGCACTTTTATATTTACTCATAAAAAAGACAGAGATTTATAAATCTCTGTCTAACATTTCTTTTACTATTTTTTCTACAAGTGCTGATGCAGACGTACCTTCTTTTATTGCTTTAATCTTTAGCTTCTCCAGAGTTTCTTTTTCCATGTAGATTGTGACTCTTTTCTTTTCCGTGCTTACTTTCTTTTCCATATTGACTTTCCTTTCTTCATTTTATAAAAAGAATAGATTTTATGAAATTTTTCAATGTAATTTATCTCAGATAAACTACCCCTTTTTTATTATAATGAGAATATCATATAAGATTATACACGTAAAGACGTTATATTGCTATGACGTCATAACGTCTTTAATTACTTATTTTATTTATTTTTTTTCTTTTCTTGTCCAGGAGCGTTATTAAATAATTTAGTTTGTCGGATCTATTTCAAAACTATATTTATTTTTAAAAACTTTCTAACGCTCCTGGCTTTTATATTATAAAAAAATATTGCCGTCAAGGGCGAAAAAATTTTTCAAATCGCTTTGCTGAAAATTTTTTTCTTATTTCCCTTGACTGCAATTTTAAAAACGGATTGACGATATAATTATTATGAGTTACGGTGATTCAAGGCTGGGGAAAGGATAACAAATGGATGTATTATTTCAAAATATTTTGGAGCAGGGCTTTCCTGTGGTTATATCTGTTTACTTATTGGTCAGGCTTGAAGGTAAGTTAGATCAGCTTGAATCAACATTAACTGATTTAAAAATAGAGATATCTAAACTTTCTATACGATAGTTTTTTTGAGCTGTTATTTTTCAGCTCTTTTTTTATCTTTGTATATAAATTGTATTATACGATTTGAAAGGAGTTTTTGAAATGGCATTTTCTAATGTTGAAATTATTGAAAATTTCAGGTCATATCTGCGTTCTGGGGGGTATTCTGACAATACGGTAAAGCTATATTGTGACATTGCTTATGCGTATATTCTTTTTTGTTTAAACAGAGGAGAGTTCAAAGATAATTGTTATATAAACCATTATTCTGATTTTAGAAAGAGAGAACTTGCTAATACAACTTTGAATATTCATATTTCCGCTCTGAAGATGTTTTACAGGTCGATGCAATTTAACTTTACAACTACTATAAATATCGAAAGAGAAGCAATCAGGACTTTTGCGGGATCAAGTAATATTCCTAATGTTTCATCAAGTGATGTAAATAAATTCATGAAGCACATCAATCTTTATCCTGATTCTTCGGTTGATAAGGCCGTTATCCATCTTCTTTATGCTACAGGTCTTAGGCCAAGCGAAATCATTTATCTTGGTAAATCCAGTTTTGAGATCTTCGAGGGACGATTTGTGGTCAATTTTTATGAGCAGAAAAAAAGAAGGTACCGTGCTGTTCCTTTTTTTGAAAAAGAATCTATTGATGTGGTGAGAAATTACCTGGATTCTATAAGTTCAATCAAGGTTCCTTTCCCCCAGATCAGGAAAATTCAGTACATATTTGCTAATCATTCCAAATCAGTTAATCTTAGTATAAATCCACGACTTATGAGGCATTCCTTTGCTTACAGGTGTGCTAATGTATATGATCTTACTGTGTCTGAGCTTCAGGCTGTCCTGGGTCATACTAATCCGACCATGTCGATGCGATATGCACTACCTCACAATGATGATGTGAAGCTTTTGGGTGTGAAGTTCTAGCCTGACAATCCCTCGGGGGGAGGGCGGTCGGGGCAGGAGGTGTAGAATTCTTGCCTGACTCTCAATAAAAAAATGGGCGTTGTGGAGTTGTGGGAAAAAGTGGTTTTCTTTTTTCCATAAATCCATGATGCCTGGCAGTAGTAGTAGCAGTCGTAGTCATTGTGGAGTTGTGGAGAAGGCGGTTTTCCTTATCCATCAAATCCATAATGATTCTTTTTTCTTTTCTTTTCTTCCTGACTCTCTGCCAAGCGGAGCGGCTATAAATGAGGAGCGACTCGACATCGGACAACGGCGAAGCGTCCGAATGGCTAGAAAGTCCCCCCCAGGTTCCCTTAACTCCCCCCATCTACAATTACATTTTGAGTGTCGAGGGGGGGCCCAGGGTTGTAGGGGGGAATGGGGGGAAAGGGATGGGGGGGAATGACGGTCGCTTCCGATTGTTTTTTTATGTTTTCCTGACTGGCACGGCCGGTCAGATATGTTTCTGGCTGCTTAATCTGCTCGATTTTGAGCTGATGAGCTGCCAGGTTTATTGGATGCTTGTGTTCTCGGACTTTTATGTATGGCCTGTAAGTTTAGAGATCACTAGCTTCCAAGGTCTTCGACCTGCAGAGTTATGCTTGAATATAAAGTAAAAAAAACTAATGAGCCTGGGGCTGATTAGTTTTTACTGATGGGGGTTTATATAATATAATTCTTTTATATATAATTTTGGGGATTTATTAGTATACTATCATTGAAATAAAAAAACAATAGTAACTTATTGAATTATTATTATTCTTATTATATAATAAGAAATAAGAGTAAGTTATAATAAATTTTATGAAGTGACAGGAAATTTCAAAGATTTATAGGAAACTTTCAATATCAAATGAATATTTTTAACGTCTAATCACTTGTATTGCAGTACAAGTGATTTTTTTTATGTCAATTTATAGATTCTTAATATTTCATTGCTGTTATGACTAAGCCAGCGACACTTATAATGACCATTGTAAATTCATAATAAGTCATTTTTACCATATGATTCTCCCTTCAATAAAAGTAATTATTATTGAAAGTTCCCTATGAAATATATTATATCATAGATCAAAAATTATTGAGTCCGATTGAATCACTTTTTTACATTATTTAAATAAATTTTTCCAAAACCCTTTTCTTATTTCCACTTCCTGTTTTTCTTCTCTTGAATTTTCTTCAACATTTTCAACCAATTTTGATTTTTCTTTTTGCTGATGCAATAAAACCTGATTTGCCCTCTGCAGCTCCTGGGCTTCCGCAAGCCTCTGATTCAATTCCTCTATCTGCCGATCTTTTGTTTTAAGCTGCTCATGAAGAATATCAATCATCTGCTTTTGAAGTGCTTCACCGAAGTGCTTCATTTCTTCTTCCTGATGTGATTTTGATGTAGTTTTTTCTGAAAACCCTTGTTTTTCCGAAGATTTATCCGCTTCATCAAACTGCTTCGTTTCTTCTTCTTGATGTACTTCATTGAAGTGCTTTATTTCTTCTTCCTGATGTGATTTTGAAATAGTTTTATTATGTAATCTTTCTAATATAATGTTTTCATCTGATTCATCAAGGTGTATCACGCCGTTTACCTGATGTGCTTCATGAAGTGATTCAATTTCTGATTTATAAATCCTATATACCTGCTGCTTGGAAACCTTATTTTCTTTTGCTATTTGCTTTAAAGTTTTCATTATATTTCTCCAAAATCATCATTAGTTTAATAATCAAAAAATACTGTAATTTAAATTATATCAGAAAAAAAGAGACATTTATATATTAATAGTTAGGAATATTTGTGCTCAAATAAGGATAATAGACTATTATTAATAGTTAAGTCGGTTAATTCTTGCATTCGCTTTATAACACTGATTTTTCAACTAAATACTAGATTTTAAATATTAATAGGACCCTTGTTTTATATATAAAAACAAACAATCCTTTTATTGTTGTTTTATATATCTTTTTAAACATCTTTTTTAAAGATTATAGGGCTTTGAAACCCTATAAATTTCAATACTTACAGAGGCTATCCTAGTACATTTAGGAACATACACTAGTACATTTAGGAACA
>NZ_AUID01000039.1 GCF_000423525.1 Proteocatella sphenisci DSM 23131
CCATCTTTCTCAAGCTTAAATCTTTATCTTTTCTTTTTTCAGTTACGAAATCTCCAAATTTGTCAGGATTCATCCGTATTCACCTCCTTGTATAAACGCGTGTATGCTTTCATAATCACATTTTATCTGTTAGAAAAATATTTTTGGTTTCTGCTTGTTGGCTTGTCAGGAAGGGTCATTTCGAGAAGACCTCCTTCAATTAAAGGATTCAGTATTTTCTTTCTAAAATGACCTCTATTATTAAGCCCCATAAACTCTTGCATCTCTTCCCTTGTTCGTGGAGTTCTGCAAAACTCCAGTAACCCTTTAATATCCTCATTATCTTGGTTGGTATCTTGGTTGGTATCTTGGTTGGTGTCTTGCGCGGTCAAAGGAATAATCGTCTTAAACACGTCTCCCTCGATAAATTCAGGATCTGCACCAGAGTAGATTTTGCTGTACTTATAGATATTCCTGACTCCTGAGCCAAGCTCGTCAACCCATCCAATCTCTTTGAAGAATTTTGCAATCTTTGGATTCTTAGGATAAGGTGAAAAGTCCTCCGGATCAATGATTCCATTGCCATGAGGCTTATTTCCATTCTCAGTATAAACTTTATTTTTTTCTATGACCATTTTTGCGGGGAAGGGATTAGAGAATTCTCTATGAATCAATAAATTAGTAATGGCTTCCCTGAAAATCTTATCTCTTATACTTATCCTCTGAGTCCCCTCGAGATAGAATTTGTCATTGAGATGTTTAGATATAAACTGCATCAGTCTTTCATAACTTCTTAATAGATTAACCCTTATGTCATCTCGATCATCATACCGATCAAGGTTTTCACGTCTCAGAATAGCATCTGTTCTATAGTGTGGAAGAGCTGTTTGTATCATAAGTTCACTGCCAAAAATCAAAATTCCGGCAAGAGTAATACCTTGTTTGCCTGTACTCTGATCCTTTAAATACATTCCAGCGCTCTTCAACATATCGATATTGTCCATTGAAGACCATGGGTGGTCTGGTCTCATATTTCCAACCGTTTTTCGAACCCTTGAAAACAACTCCTCCTCCAGCTCATCCATGTCCGCATACGGAAAAATCCTATTTTCCGTATATGTGCTTTGTTTTCTCATGTACAATCCAGACACAAGATTTGTATTATTGGTAATGTCAAAATCTCCGTCTTCGTTTCGATCAAAGATTTTCCCCTTACAACGATGCACCTGAGAGCTCTCTGGGATGTTAATATACAAAATCGTCTTCCCATCTACTTCGACATCTTCTACTGCCAAGTAAAAAGCAGGATTGAGAGTTTGTGGATTATTAAGCGATGTAACAAAATCTTTTTTCAGCTGATCTACAGAATCTTTATCGACGCCTACAATATCACCATTATCCTTAACACCTAGGAATAGATGCCCGCCATGACGATTCAAAAATGCGCATACCGAATCATACACATCCTTATTCAACTTCTTTTTACTCTCTTTGAATTCTACAGTGACGCTTTCGCCACTACTGATTATTTTTTTTAAACTTTCTATCTTCACTTGCAACACCTCGTTTACGCCAAAGCATGACGCCATAATTATTTTATAACTAAATTATCCAACTCTCTAAACTCACTTCCATAGATTTCACCTCACCTTTAGCATACCACAGTCATTAGTATTGCCGCAGCAAAGCTGTCTGCCTGCCCCTTCTTTTGTCTTCGAGGGTACTACTTTCAACAAGAAGGGTCCCTTTTTTGTAAGGCCTTTTAACATATACGTCCGGCGAATGTTCCAGCATTCCGATATAAACGCGTGTATGCTTTCATGATTACATAATATCAAAAAAAATATTACCTGTCAAGATAGATTGGTAATATTTCGTTTAATTTTAATTTTTTCTCAACTTGTCTTTTACAATGTTTTTTATTATATCAACTTCCTCTATCTTCATAAAGTAAATAACTCCAATATATGAAATCCCGCCTACAATAATAGCCATCATAAGCGCGAGGTTGCTTCCAATCATCGAATGTAAATATCCAAAAGAAATCTTTGCAAATATCCCCATAAATGCAGAAGCAAAAAGTATTTTTATAAATGATATTATTATCTGCTTCATTCCAAATGGACCTATCTTATTGCGAAGACTTATAAACAGCAATATCGTAGTAAATATAGCAGATATGGAGGTAGCCAGTGCAAGCCCGCCTATACCCATGTAACGGGAAAGTATAATATTAAGTATAATGTTTAGCACCATACCCAAAGCCGCGTTGATCATAGGAGTTTTTGTATCCTGCCATGCATAAAACACCCTAGATACAATCTCACGAAGCCCAAAAGCCAGCATACCCAGCGAATAGTAAAACAAGGCCGTAGATGTCATCTGAATGGCTTCAAGACCAAAAGCACCTCTGCCAAATAACAAACTGACTATCTCTGTGCTAAACACCATAGATCCAACCATAAGCGGAAATACAAACAGCATAATCATATTTATAGAATCTCTAAGCGACTTCTTTATCGCCTTAAAATCCTGTTTAGCTGCATAAGCTGAAATCATTGGATATATTACAGTTATAATCGAACTGACAAACAGGCCCTGTATAAACAGATTAAGTCTTCCGGCATAATTTAATGCCGATATTCCACCCACCGCCACAGATGAAGCAATCGTCCTGTCCACCAGAGTATTTACCTAGTTTACAGATATACCAATAACCGCTGGTAGCGCAATATAAAATGTTTTTATTATATTTTCGTCTTTAAAGTCTATAAATGCTTTATATTTAAAGTTTTCTTTCCTTATAAAAGGAATCAACATCAGGAATTGGGCCGCAGTAGCCAGTAACGTGCCATATACAAGAATTATATAATTACCATTGTAAGCAAAAAGAATAGATATAATTATAATTATGTTAAGCGGAAACGGAATCAGCGCCGGAACTATATAATTGTTTCTTACCTGCAGGTATCCACTGAAAATTGATATCAGAGCCGAAAAATACATCCCAAACAGACTCACCCTGGTGAATTTAATGGTCATATCCAAAGTATCCCCAGAAAATCCCAGCGCGAATACCTTTACTATCTGCTCAGTAAAAACAAGCCCTGCAACGAGAATAACCGTCACCATTACAAGGTTTATGTTTACAAAATTATTAGTGAAATTGGTTCCTTCTTTTTCTCCATACTGCGAAACGATTCTGCTCTGCATCGGTATATATGCCGTCACAATACCGATTGATATGAATCCAAATATAACACTTGGAATAGTTAGAGACACCAAATAGGCATCACTGATGCCAGCAGCTCCAAAAAAATAAGAAAGGAACAGATCTCTTCCCAGTCCTAAAAACTTTGAAAATATTGTTATTATCATGATAATAAATGCGGTTTTTTTCATAATATTATACCTTGGCCGTTATTTATAAATTAAAATGATTTAAATGCTGAAATGAGTATGTTTTTTTGGAAGTGGCCTTAGATTCGACTTCTCAGGTATGCACATCAATCTCGACCCAAGTTGCACGTCCCCATATGACCGTCCTGTAAATCATCTTTTAAGTTAGTGACAGGCACCGTATCTTGAAATTATAATTTATCCAATCTACTGATGATTTCTTTTATGTCATTAAAATTATACAAATATTTTTTCCCTGATTTTATTTTTTTAAAAAAACCAAAATCAACTAATATCTGCAAATCTTTACGAGCTGTTTCGGTTGTTACTTGATATTTCTTAGTGTATTCTTTAATATCAATATTACTTTTAGTTCTTTTAAGAAAATAATTTAGTACTTTTTCTTGACGAGCATTTAATATCACGTTTTTCATCTCAATTGATTCAAAAATAATTTTTTTGCTAAATTGATTTAAATAATTTTTCCTAATCTCAGAAATTGTATCTATCAGAAGTTTCGTATAGAAATCAATAAAATAAGTTACATCACTTTCATGAATTTCACAAGTTCTAATTGATTCATAGTACCTACTTCTATTATCTACAAGAATCTTAGAAATAGAAAAATATTTTAGAAAATCATATCCATTTCTAATTAGATACATATGCATAAGCGCTCTTGCTGTTCTTCCATTTCCATCAAAAAAAGGATGAATATAAACAAAATAATAATGAATTATGCATGCTTTCACAATTGGATTAGTGTTGTCTATTCCATTAAAATATTCTATTAAACTCTCCATCATTTCTTGAATTTCATTTGAAGAAGGTCCTTCAAATACAAGTTCATCTTTCTTATTTCTAACCTCCACATCACCAGTTCTATAACCACTACAAATATCTTCTTCTTCAATTGTTTCATTCGTAAGGATTTCCCAAATTGAGTAAACAATATCATGTGTTAGTTCTTCTTCTATATTATCCATTGTGTACTCTAAAGCTCTAAAATTATTCAAAATCATTTTTTCACTTTTATTTTTAGGTTGTTTATTATTAATAATCATATCATGAGCTCTTTTTCTTGTTGAATACGCACCCTCAATAACAGATGAACTAAATGCCTCATCTATTAATGAATCAATTAAGGCCGATTCTTTTATATCATCTGGAATTATATCCTCTATTTTATCACGACCTAAATTTTCTATACAATCAACATACTCTCTAGATTCTTTCGTGTAATTGAAAAATAGATTCCGTTCTTCTTTATCTAAAAAAACCAAATTTTTCCCAATAGATTTTCTGAAATCTGAAAGTTCTTTCCAAAATTCATTGATGTCTATATTTTTAAACTCTTTCAAATTTTTGTACAATTTAGCTATTCGGATTTTTTCTAATGGTAGATAGTTATTTTCTGTATAACTTCTTAGCAAGCCAATATTGTCCATAATGTCCCTTCTTTCTAATTTATTGCAATTTTGTTTCTATTTTTCTACCATTATATTTCAAATTATTTATTTATACAAGATACAAATAATTCATGTTGCTAAATATTCGCGACATCTATAACATAGATTGGTATAATCTGTAAAAAAATAAGAGACCCCTGATTTAATTGCCAGGATCTCTGTTGTAAAATTGATTCCTTCTTTTTCACCACACTGCGAAACGATCCTGCCCTGCATGGGTATGTATGCCTCACAATACCGATTAATATGAATCCAAATATGACACTTGGAATAGTTAGAGACACCAAATAGGCATCACTGATTCCTGCAGCTCCAAAAAAATAAGAAAGGAACAGATCTCTACCCAGTCCCAAAAACTTTAAAATGAGTATGCTCCTTTTACTAATTTGCTACATATTTTCCGCCTGCAATCTCTCTGATAATTCCCTCCAGGTCCATGACCGATATAGGCTCAATCAATTCCAATTGGTCAATATCAGTTTCTCTGGCTATTTCTTCTATTGTTTTTGCCATATTTGTAATAGTTAGTACTATTCTTTCTTCGATCGCAGTCAAATCACGTTTTTCTGCTCTTTTCTGATTTTTTTCTCCAGTTTCAGAGATTACCGATTTAATCAAATTTTCAATGTTTGAAGATGATAAATCGTTTTTTATAAGCAGCTGAGATGGATTCAAATATATATTCGCCCCTTCAGAAATCAGTTTATTGCTCCCTTTTCCGCTAATACTGTAAATTTCATGTGGTGGAACAAATATCTCCCTTCCCTGAAGCTTTCCAAGCTTGGCTGTAATAAGAGCTCCGCTATTTTCTGCTGCCTCAACCAGCAATATTTTTTTACTCCAACTGCTTATGAGGGCATTTCTTCTCGGAAAAAACTCCACTCGTGGCCTGGTCCCAGGTGGATACTCCGAAATTACAGCCCCATTTTCAATTATCGCTTCCATCAAGCCTATATGTTCATTTGGATAACAGATATCCACCCCATTTCCTAAAAAAGCAATCGTATATCCATCATTTTTTAAGCAAGAGGTATGAGAGTATCCATCGATTCCCTTTGCCATGCCACTTATTACAGGGATATCATTGTGTGCCAGAAATTCCGCAGCTGTAACTGCAATTTGTTTCCCATATTCAGAACATCTTCTTGAACCTACTATAGCCACTCCTTCTATCTGTGGCCTGATATTTCCCTTATAATATAACAGCGTTGGTGCTTCATTATAATCCTTAGCCAGGCTTGGATAAAGCGGTTCATTATATGTAAGTACTTTAATGTTTTTCTTATATGTTTCTTCCAATATCCGATACGCCTTATCTAACGACCTTGCTGAAACTATATTTTGAGCCAAGACTTTACCAACACCTGTTACCGACATCAGCTCCTCTTCACAGGCCTGATAAATCAATTCAGGAGTTTCGAATCTATTTAATAGTCTTTTTTCTATAACAGGCCCCAATCCCTTAATTTGTCTCAACCAAATCCAGTACTCCATGGCATTCCTCCTATAGAACAGTCATTATGGTTCTGTCTTTTTCTAAATCCCTTGACATCAACGCCGAAGCTACATCTTTCTTTCTAATCTTATCTGAAGCTTCCATATCTGCAAATGTCCTTGCTACTTTAAGATACTTGTGAAAAGTTCTTGCACTGTATTTAAATCGCTCATACGCCAGCTGTAACAGCCTCTGTCCATCTGATTCCAGCATACAGTACTCCTTAACCAGGCTATTATTCATTTGAGCATTACAGTTAACCCCATTTATATTTTGAAATCTTTTCTTTTGAATCTCTCTTGTGAATTCTACTCTTTCCCGAAGTTCTTTTGAGGTTCTACCCAGTGAATAATTTGTTAAATCCATAAAATCCACAGGGACATGGATTCATAGCTGCTGCAAGCATAAAACTTGCAGGATACGTATTAGTGTATTTTACCCTTGAAATAGTTACTTTCTGATCCTCCATTGGCTGCCTTAAGGCTTCGAGAGTCTTCTTCCCAAACTCAGCAATTTCATCTAAAAATAATACTCCATTATGAGCCAGAGAAATTTCTCCAGGCGTAGCATCATTGCCTCCACCTATCAATGAATTAGTAGAAGCATTATGGTGGGGCGCTCTAAATGGCCGCTCAACGACTAACCCCTCTTTTTCCCTGAGAATTCCTGCAACACTGTATATTTTAGTCACCTCAAGAGCCTCTTCATCTGTCATGCTTGGTAAAATTGTTGGAATACGCTTGGCTATCATGGATTTTCCACATCCTGGACTTCCAATCATTAACAAATTATGTCCTCCAGAAGCCGCTACAACTATATATTCTATCAATGCATCCTGTCCCTGAACATCTTTAAAATCAAGCTGATATTCATCGTCCCGCTTCTCATTGAAGACATGCTTATCAGGAACCGGCGTATACGCTCTTTTCCCTTCTAAAAATTCCACCGTATGTATCAAAGAATCAAATCCAAAAATATTTATTCCCTTAACAAGAGAGGCTTCCCTGACATTATCGATTGGCACTATAATGTTTCTAATTCCAGCTTTTTTTGCCGCTATGGTCATAGGTAAAATACCTGCGCAAGATCTCAGACTTGCATTTAGAGATAATTCCCCGACATAACAATATTCTTCAGTTTTAGAAAGCTTAAGTTGATTTGTCTCTAATAACAGCCCCAGGGCAATAGCTAAATCAAAATGCGAACCACTTTTTTTCAAATCGCTCGGAGCTAAATTAATCACAATTTTCTTTTGTGGAAATACATATCTGCTGTCAGTTATTGCAGCTTCAACCCTTCCACCCCTGATATTGCAAAACTTTTCACAATAGAAGCCATTTTATCCTCCTTAGCCTTATCAATCCTTACTGTGAATTTTGAATACTGCCACATCGCTTATCGAAATACTATCTCCAATTTCTTTCATAGTATATCTGGATTTCATTGCAAATTCTTTGAACGCTCCCTCCACCTATAGATGTGGGGGATTCTTGGGTAGGGCAAACCAATATTCGCTAATGTACCAAGCTATCTCCACAGTTCCTGCGGTTGTTTTGTATGACAACTAAGCAGATTACTAAGTTAGCAATTGCTGCAGTCCTTTATTCAAAATATTAACAGCTGCATTTTTATCACGTTGATGATTCTCTCTGCAGATTGGACAAGTCCATTCTCTGATTTTCAGGTCTTTGACAAGCGAGTTTTTATAGCCACAACCTGAACATATCTGTGAACTTGCAAAATTTCGTGGTACAGAAACTACTGTCCTGCCATACCATTTTGCTTTATATTCAA
>NZ_AUID01000040.1 GCF_000423525.1 Proteocatella sphenisci DSM 23131
TTTTTTTTGCATTAAAAAAAGCGAACTAGTCGCTTTTTTCTTTGGGGGCTATTTCCGACAGCCCCTTTTTTATTGAAAAATTTAATTTAAAATCTGCTCTCTAAAAGCGATTCTCTAACATGTACTTTTCTCATCAGGGCCTCTTTGCTCACTATAACCCTGTCAAAATTCCCTCTTCCGATAACTCCTATCTCATCAAAAGCCAGCATTTCAAGTTTCAGAGTGTTCTCAATTCTTTCTTTTACTGTCACTTTTATTGTAAGCGTCTGTCCAATGAGTGTAGGTTTTTCATGTATAACATGAATTTCTTTGCCAATAGTAATCAACCCCTCGTCCAGTTTTTCATCAATAAGTTTTGTACTTGCAGATATCATAAGCGCTACAAGTGATGGGGTTGCAAACAACCTATCCAATTCAGGGTTTCCATAATTGCTGGCAATGTCATCTTCTGTTACAGTTTTTTGTATAGTTATCGATCCACCAATTTCAAATTCAGGCATTTTTAACATTAATAATCATCCTTTCTGTTTTATTGATTCATACATAATTATTGCCCCTGCTATTCCCACATTCAGCGATTCAGCTTTTCCATATATTGGAATATATATCTTTTCATCAGATAAAGACAATAGATCTTCGCTTATGCCATTTGCTTCATTCCCCAGTATTACAACTGTCTTGTCTGCAAATTTTACACTGTCATATATCAGAGAATAATTATCAAGTGTCGTAGAATAAATCACAAACCCTTTACTCTTAAGGTTTTCAATGTCATTTACACTTATTTCTATAAGAGGAACGCTAAGATTTAGTCCCATTGCCGACCTGTTTACTTTTGAAGAAAAAAGATCCACCGTACCTTTTGTATAAAGTATAGCATCAAACCCAGCAGCATCAGCAGTTCTTATTAATGTTCCTGCATTACCAGGGTCTTGTATACGATCAAATACAACCAATCTGGATCTATCTTGAGAAAACAAGCAATCCAGCCTGTATTCAGGCATTTCAACTATGGCTGCTATCCCTTGAGTATTAACCGTTTCAGTTATATTGTCGAAAACAGAGGTCTTTATTACAATCGAAATACTTTCATATGCTAAAAATATATCCATATATTCTTTGTTTGAAACAATATCACTTTCTGAAAAAGCTAATATATTTATTTTCATATTAGTTTCAAGTACTTGTTTTATGGCTCTTAATCCCTCAATTAAAACTAATTTATGCTTCTCTCTGTTTTTTCTTAGTTTCAAAGAGGATATCAACTTTACTTTCTGATTATCTTTGGATTCTATAACCTTAAAATTATGCATTTTCTTCACTCAACCTGTTAATCGTCTTTATTTCACCAATCACGACAAGGATATCTTTAGAACGCACTTTATCATCACTCTCTGGCGAAATATTAACATCCATACCTCTCTTTATAGCAACTATGTTAATCCCATACCTTGCCCTGAAATTTAGCTCTAAAAGAGATTTCCCATTCCAGTTATCAGATGCCAGTATCTCCATAATAGAGTATTTAGGATCTAGCTCGACAAACTCAAGTACATTTTTTGAAACAAGATTATGCGCAATTCTTATTCCCATATCTCTTTCGGGGAAAACAACTCTGTCTGCTCCAACCTTATAGAGCACTTTTGCCTGAAGTTCATTTTTAGCCTTACATAAAACATAAGGCACTCCAAGTTCTTTTACTATTATCGTAGCCATTATTGAAGCTTCCAGATCCGAAGCAACACTTATTATAGCTACGTCATAATTCCTAATTCCCAGTGACTTAAGAGTTGTTTCATCAGTTGCATCTACTTGAACTGCCTGCGTCACATTGTCCGCTATGTTCTGAATAATGTCCATGCTCATATCCAGCGCCAGGACTTCCTTGCCTAAACTATACAGCGTTTTTGCAACTGCAGACCCAAAACGCCCACAACCTATAACCACATATGCACTCATAAATTTTTCTCCTTATAATATAACGTCACCTTCTGGTAACTGATATTCTACTTTTTTAGTTCTTCCTGCAAGAGCCATCACAATTGTAAGTGCTCCTACTCTACCTGCAAACATTATAAATATAAGTACAGCTTTTGAAGAAGTTTCGAATTGAGGGGTTATACCAAGCGTAAGCCCTACTGTTCCAAATGCAGAAACAACTTCAAATATTATATCTATAAAATCCATTGAAGGATTGAGTATACTTAATGTCATCGAGCCTGATATTATAACCGTAAAAGCTATAACTATTATAGTCATAGCTTTGTTTACCACACTATAATTTATTCTCCTGCCATAAATTTCTACATCCTTGTTTCTTATAAAAGCTGCAGCAGTCAATAAAAGTACAGCAACTGTTGTTGTTTTTACTCCACCAGCTGTTGAAGCAGGACTTCCACCTATAAACATAAGCATAATCATAACAAATTTAGAGCTGTCTGTAAGATATGAAATATCTATTGAATTAAAACCTGCCGTCCTTGGACTGACTGCCTGGAAAGCACTTATCAGTATTTTGTCATAGAGTCCTAAATTACCAATAGTTGCAGGGTTTCCCGACTCAAGAAAATATAGAACAACAGTACCTGAAAAAACAAGAAACAAAGTAACTGTGATTGCTATTTTGGAGTGAAGGCTCAGTTTTTTTAAACTTCTCTCATTAATAAAATCAAAAATTACAGTAAACCCAAGTCCCCCAAGTATTATCAAGATCATTATAACCATATTTATAATGAAATTACTCCTAAACCTTGTTATAGATTCAAAATTACCCATTACATCAAATCCCGCATTACAAAACCCCGAAATAGACATAAATATAGAAGTACTGATACCTCTTTTTAATCCAAATTCTGGTATAAACTGAGTCGCCAGTAAAATAGCTCCTGTCATTTCAATAAAAACAGTTCCTAAAAAAATGTTTTTTGTCAGATTTACGATACCTTGTACCTTATTTTGTCCAAGAGATTCCTGTATTAGAAGCCTGCTTTTTATCCCGATTTTCTTTCCAATTGCAATAGCTCCAATAGTTGTCATAGTCATGAATCCCAGTCCGCCAATTTGAATAAGAACAATTATAATAAATTTTCCAAACACTGACCAGTAAGTTCCTGTATCAACTACCACAAGCCCTGTAACGCATACAGCCGATGTGGATGTGAAAATCGCATCTATAAATGAAACCGAATTGCCTTCTGCCACCGATATTGGTAGCATTAAAAGTAAAGTTCCCAATAATATTATTCCTGTAAAACCCGCAATTATGACTTGTGCTGGCGAATTCTTTTTTTTCACTTCTTCAGCCTTCCTTTGCAAAGATAAAAATAGTTATATAGTGTTTTTTCACAAATAATATTATATAACAAAACTTATGATTTTTAATTATTTTTTTTAATATTAAATTTATTAACTCTGTCTTTCAATTTTTCTCTTGTTATTTTTCCAAGATACATTCCAATGTACATAAGAAATGAAGGCGTTATTATAATCACTGAATATTTAAATATTAAATTGGCGCGATTTATAAAATATGGCATAAATGTTATGTTTGGATTTAGCATATGAAGTGGGACAAAGTACAGTGATTCCATGCCTGATTCAGCACCTATGAATCCTCCTGCTCCCACTAGAGCAACTATAAGCAGTCCAAGGTTCACTAACATTGGAACACATACAGAGGCCGCTCTTTCAGCTGGTATTTGCGAATATTTAAGTGTCATCCCAAGAGATATAAACAATAAGAGGAATATTCCCACAGTATAGGGCATTGCATAGTAAATATATCTTCCCATCATAAAAATATATGTAACAAAAGCTATTAGTATTTGATAAAGCAAACTTTTTATCTGATTTTTTCTTAAATTACTCATCTTACCTCTTTCTTATGTTTAAATACAAACATAGTTTTTCATGTCTTCAAATTTCTTGTCGCCAATTCCCGAAACTTCAAGTAGTCCCTCGATAGATTTAAATTCTCCATTTTCATTTCTGTAATCTATAATCCTTTGTGAAAGTACATCTCCAACACCTGGCAATTCTTCAAGTCTATCTTTTGAAGCCGTGTTAATGTTTACTCTTACATCTTCTTTTTCAGTTGAAGTTTCATCAGTTAAAGACCCTTGCAATTCAGGATAATTTATAATGAGAATCTTCCCCTTTGCAGGTATTATGTACTGAGCCCCGTCTACTAATTTCTGTGCCATATTGACCGCGTTTCTGTCGGCGTCCAAGGTTAGACCACCAGCTTTTTTAATCGCTGAATCAAGTCGTTCTTCACACCCCAATTCAATCACAGTCGGGGCTTTTACTTCTCCTGTTATATCAACAAAAATAGTTTTTGCAATCACTTCTTTCAATTCTTCCGTTTTTTCATATATTTCAACCAAATTTTCACCGTCTTCATTTGTCACTTCATTTTCATTTGTCGCTTCGTCTTCAAAAGCTTGAGTTTTTGTTTTTTCAAGTTTATTTCCGATTTCATATTTCCTGTCTTTTTCAAATAAATTTCCAAGAGTCATAAATATAATTAAAGTTACCGATACTGCTACTATCTTTTTTATACTTTTAGGATCGTACGAAAATTTTGAACTCATCAGCATTGTACCTCCATTATAATATTCGATTCAGACCATATAATTATATCATAATTCAGACCAAAAATATCGATTGATTACGCATAATTTTGTATTATAAGGCGAAAATTATAGAGATTGTTGTTTCTCGAGCTTTATTTTCAAAATTTTAAAATATTTCCAATAATAGTCTTTATCTTTTTGGGTTTTTCTGTTTTAATATACATAAGAAGATATTTAAAAAATTGAAATCCTGGGAGGTAATCAAAATGGTTAAATTATTGTTAGGTGAAGCAGGCAGCGGAAAAACCAAATTAATGATCGCGAAGGCGAACGAAATGATTACTAATATAAAAGGAGAATTGGTCTATATGGAACTGACTAGTAAACATGCGAGTCAGCTACATATGAACATAAGGTGTGTATTCACCGAGGAATATTCTCTTGATTCGCTTGCATCAGTTTATGGTTTCTTGTGTGGCCTCACTAGTGCCAACCATGACGTTGAAATCATATTTATTGATGGCTTAGACCAAATATTACATGCAGAAATTGACAGTGTAATATTTGAATTTATGAATCTCGTTAATGATTTTTCTGTAAAAAATTCTATTGATGTGTTTATTTCAGCAAGTGCAGATTCAAAAGAAATTATTGATGGATTAGGAAAATACACTGGCGATTTCTAATTTTTTGAAGTTTGCATAAAGCATATTATCCGCAGCCTCTAATACTATGGAGGCTGCTTTGTTTATGGAGGAAAAAATGTACTCTAACACAAATCACTATAAAATCGAGTCTCATGCTGATCACAGATATATTACATTTCCAGTATTGACTGACCTGGGTATCAAGCATTGCTTTACCACTTCAGATATATTAAAGAAATCAGATGACCCGTATATATTAAAAAAAGCCTACTTTGAGGCCTTTGATTTTATAGACGGATGTGAGCATCCACATATATTTACGTCTCAGGTCCACTCAGATAATATTGAAGTTATCTCATCTTGCCTTGACGGAGAGACTTTCCACAGTGGACAATTTTATGAAGATACCGATGGGCTTATCACAAACCTCAAAAATACTGTGCTTGTGACTAAATTTGCAGACTGCACTCCTGTCGTAATTGTTGATCCTGTAAATAAGGTAATTGCAAACCTGCATTCAGGTTGGAGGGGGACTTCAAAAAAAATATTCTTAAAAGCTCTGCAAATCATGTCTGAAAAATACTGCTGCATTCCAGAAAATCTTATAGCAATAATAGGTCCATGCATAGGATATGAAGATTTTGAGATTCAAAAAGACGTCCTTGACATATTCACAGACAGTTTTGGAAACATTGATGATTATTACACAAAAAAAGACCCCCTACACTACCTTCTTGACATGCAAGGTATGATAAAAGGGTCACTTGTCTCAGATGGGCTAAAAGAGTCAAATATCTACTCTACCGACATATCCACCTTCAGTTCAGAATTAATGCACTCATACAGAAGAGAAGGTGCAAATGCAGGTCGTATGATTATGGCTATTTATATGTGAACTACCCACCACTTATGAAGTGGGGGCTTCCTGGTCAATGCTTCTGATGAAGCAAGATTCTCCAGGCTCTAAGGGCGGTACCCTCCCCGACTGACACTGTATCTTGTATTTACATTGTCAGCTTCAGCAAGTTCAGACTTGCATTGTAATCTCTGTCTATCTCAAGACCGCACTCTGGACAGACATATATTCTGCAGCTCAGGTCCTTTGTCTGACTCGACCGGTTACCGCAGTCAGAGCAAAGCTGAGAACTCGGATAGTTTTGCGGAGCAATTATGAGGTCTCTGCCATACCACCTGGACTTGTAATCCAGCATTTCCCTGAACCTGCTCCACGAAACCTCGGCAATGGACTTC
>NZ_AUID01000041.1 GCF_000423525.1 Proteocatella sphenisci DSM 23131
CTCTACATTTTTGTAGATGTTGAATAATCTAGGATTTTTAATTATTAAAGTTTAGGGGTCAAAAAACGTCATTCTCCGACAGCCCCTTTTTATGTATACTAATTGTACTCCATAGGGCCCTGCTGCGATTTGTCCCACTGGCCAAAGCCTTCGCTGTAGTTTTCAACAAGAAAAACTGGAAGGCATTCCTGAAAATTCTCAGAAAGATCCATACTTTCAAGCTTATCCAGCTCCATCCAGAAAACTTTTCCTTCTCTGATGTTTTGAGAAATTACGCCACTGTAATCATTTGTTTTATAAAGAAATGCCAGATATCTTTCATCAGTATCTGTATTACACCAGTGGATAATGCCGCAATACTTCAGGTTTTTTACATTAAGACCTGTTTCTTCCTTTACTTCTCTTACTGCAGAATCTACTATACTCTCTCCTGGTTCAACTTTACCACCAGGAAAGGTAATTCCCTCAGGGCTTTTTGTCCTTTCTTGAACCAGTACCCTGTTTGATTCTCTGTCCATTACCATGACCATATTTGTCAGTTCTACCTTCGCCATAATTGTTCTCCTTTTAAATATCTCACTTTATCTAATCTTATCAAATACTTGGGATAAAGTCACTATAAAACTCTTACTTTTGATAATACCCCCGCTTATGTTATACTATCAGTAAAATAATAATTAACTTTGTATATTATAATTTCAGAAGGAATGCTCTCTATGGATATATTAAATTTAAATTCAATATTTTTACTGAACGTCTTTATGAATATGATCTTGTCTGGAGTAATACTTCTTACTCTGATGCCGCTTAAGTATTCTTTCCGCAGTTCTTTTATTATAATTATATCAGTAACACTTTCTACTGTAGTATTATTATCTGGAGTTCTTTACTACTTGGAGGTCTCTTCTCTTCATCTTATATTACGAGCTGTTTCGGCCGCCATACTTTATATTTGTGGATATATAATTTCCTCTGCCAAAGGATTCCGCTTTCAATTTATATTTATGACTGTGTATATACTAAAGCGATTTGGAGATTTTATAAGTAACCTTTTCTCAATCAAATTTTTAAGTAATCCAGGTTTTTATATAGGATTTAAAAGTATAATAATACTTATATTTATAATTATTATTATTAATTACATAAAAGATCCATTTTTGAATATTCTTAATGATATTCATGAAAATTGGGGGACTTTTTGCGTACTTCCCTTTATTTTTAATATGGCATTTTACAGTTTTGATACATCTTTAAGCAATTCTGTGCAAGATTTGCTTCACTTAAAAATAAGTCTCCTGCTTTTTCTTCTTTGTTTTATTATATATTATGTAATCTACCTTTATTTCCAGGATATATCATACACTCTTAAACTTGAAAAAAATGCTGAGATGCTGGAATTACAAAAAAATTATCAGAAGAAGGAGTACCTCGAAACCATTAGCCGACTTGAATCCTTGAGGATATACAGGCATGATATGCGTCATCATCTTAATATAATACATTCTCTAATTTCTTCTGGAGATACTGGCACGGCAAAAAAATATATAGATAGTCTGAGCAAGAAGTTCAAAATCTAAAATCTTATTAAGGTGGAATAATTAGAATGGACAAGTATTTAAAAATAATATCTCTCTTTACTGGAATAACATATTTTTCAATAATAACATTTTTAGCAACCCCGCTCAAATACAATATAAAAAAATCGATCATAATAACTATGTTTTTTATCTTAATTAATTTTATATTAAACTTGTATTTTGTTGTGAAATTTAATATAGGTCTTCCTAACAGAGTATTTCTACTTACAGTTTCAGCTGTAATCTTCATTTTTCAAGATATAATATCTTCAGTAGGAGGATACAAACAAATCTTCATTTTTTTTACATCATGGTGGATAAATATGATGCTCCTTTTTTTCACCTCTATTTCACAAATGATTTCTCAGGGACAAAGTGTCTACTTGCTCATGCAATTCTATGTCTTTGTCCTAATCTGTGTATTTGTTATATTTTTCTTAAGAAAATCATTTTTTGATATAATACTGACTATTGACAGAGGATGGTCCGAATTCGCAATAATACCTTTGTCTTTTTGTACTATTCTTTTTCTTATTCACACTCACCCTTTTAATTCAGGATTTAACAAAGAGTATATATTTGTGAATATGCTCATATATTCTCTTTGTATATCTGTGTACAGAGTTTTAAATGTATATTTCATAAATGTATCCAGATTTCAAAGTAGTCTGAAAACTAATGAACTTTTGATTATCCATACCGAATTTCTTAAAAAATCAGTAGGCTCTATAAATCAGAAACTAAGTGATTTTGATGATTTCAAAAATCAGACAACATACGTATTTGAAAAAATTTATGACATGATTTCTAAAAATGATGCAAACAGATCAATTGAATATATCCAAAACATAAGCACCGATATAAGCGAATATGAATTTGAATATTTTTGCGAAAACTCTGTAGTCAATGCCATACTTTCAAAATACATACAAAAAGCCCGAAAAGAAAACATAGGTGTATCTGTAAGAGTCTGCATTCCTGAAAGTATTCATATAGATGTCATGGAGCTTTGCCTTATATTTTCCAACGCCATAGAAAATGCCATTGATGCCTCCCTGAAGATAAAAAACCCAAAAGATCGTAAAATCATCGTGCTCTCAAATATACAAAACGAAAAAATCTATATAAAAATAATAAATAGATTTGAAGGAAAAGTTCACATAATAAATGGACTTCCTTATTGTTCCAGACACAATCACGGAATCGGAACCCGAAGTATATTGTCTATATCGGAAAAATATCAGGGATTTTGCGCTTTTGAAGCAAAAGATTCTACGTTTAGTTTGATTATGGTACTTTAGCTTGTATAATGCTTTAATTCATTGAAATATATTTTATTTTGATATATAATATGTTTTACATGCACTTCAATTACTATAATAATTGAAGTGCATGTACATATATAACTGATAATTGAACATAATTTTAAAGGAGGTACTTCGTATTGAAAAGCATTAAAACCAAAATTCTCGCTATAATAGGCGGGATAATACTCATTGCCATGGTCGTAACTGGTGGATTTGTCATCAACAAGATAGACAAGGTAATAATGAGCAGCGAAAGTTATACCGCAAAAATTTCTACCGATAACATTGTAGGAAATGTTAATAACTATTTTACAACATACATATCCATGGTACAGCAAATTTCCAGAGACGAAAATGTTATTAAAATCCTCTCCTCAGGACTTGACCGAACCCAATTTTCCGAGTCGCCATACTACAAGAGTTCCTACAGTATGCTGGCAAAGACAACTGCCACTGACAGTGAAAACATACTCTCACTTTTTCTGGCAAGCTCACGTGCCAATCTCTCTTTTGATGGAGGAGACTGGGTAGGCGACCAAGATTTCAACCTTTCTGAAAAAAGCTACTGGTTTACCAATCAGGCTGATATAGATGCCGGATATATAATCACTGAACCTTACACCGATGTTGACACAGGATCTATGGTACTTACTGTATCGGCACCCGTATATGATACTTCTGGATCACAGATAGTAGGTATAGCCGCAGTTGATATTCAAATATCAGTTGTAAACAGCATGGTTACAAATGCACACAGCTCTTATGAATCCGGATACCAGGTCCTGGTTTCATCCCAGGGGTCAGTGCTTGCACACAAGGATGAATCCATGGTTTTAAAAACTATAGGAGAAACTGGTTTCAGTCAGAACATGGTTGATGAGATAAATAATCTAAGTGGACAAGTAATTCCTTTTAACGATGGCCTTGAAGATGCATATGGAGTCGTTGGAGAAGAAAGCTATACCGGCTGGAAAATATTGTCAATAGTTCCTGAAAATGAGTACACTCACGTAGTTACTTCTACAAGAAATTATCTGATAGGTTTTTATACAGCCTGTCTCCTTCTTATATTTGCAGCTCTTATATTGACCGCTAAAAGTATAGTAGCGCCTCTTAAGAGGCTTACTGAGATAACAGATGAACTCGCAGCAGGAAACCTTGATATTGAAATAGATGTAGTATCTAATGATGAAGTTGGACACCTTGCAAATTCAATGAAATCTCTGACATCCAGACTGGTGAACTATATAGATTATATAAACGAGATATCTCATGCCCTGGATGATCTGGGAAATGGAAATCTTAATATATCGCTTAACCAAACTTATGATGGTGAATTTGCTGTAATAAAAGAATCCCTTCTCAAAACATCATCGAGCTTCAGTAATCTCATAGGTGAAATTGCTCAAATATCTTCTCAGGTGGCGAGCGGTGCCGATCAGGTAGCCGGCGGATCGCAGCTGCTTGCACAGGGAACTACAGAACAGGCAAGCTCTATAGAGCAACTGTCAGCTAATATAAACGAAATATCAGATAATGTAAGTAAAAATGCCGAGAACTCTGTAAATGCAGCAAATTATGTAAAAACTGTAGGCGAAGCAGCCAATATGAGTAATGAAAAAATGGGCGAGATGATAGAGGCTATAGAAGAAATAGACCTTAAATCATCAGAAATAGGAAAGATAATAAAAACTATAGAAGACATAGCATTCCAGACTAATATCTTGGCACTTAATGCCGCAGTTGAGGCTGCAAGAGCCGGAAGCGCTGGAAGAGGATTTGCAGTCGTTGCTGATGAAGTAAGAAATCTTGCAACAAAATCTTCAGAAGCTGCAAAAAACACTACTGCTCTTATTGAAGACTCTCTTCGCTCAGTAAAGCACGGAACATTAATAGCTTCGGAAACAGGAACTGTACTTGAAGAAGTAATCGAGGGAGTCAACAGAACAGTATCCCTTATAGACCAGATTTCAGAAGCATCTAACATGCAGGCCATTTCTCTGTCAGAGACTCTTGAAGGACTTGATCAGATAAGTATTGTAGTTCACACAAACTCTGCAACTGCCGAAGAAAGCTCTGCCGCAAGTGAAGAACTCTCAAGTCAGTCCGAGATACTAAAAGACCTGACTTCAAGATTTGTATTTTAAAAAACATAATAAATATATTATATAAATAAAAAAGGGGCTGTCGGAGAATGACGTTTTTTGACCCCTAAACTTTAATAATTAAAAATCCTAGATTATTCAACATCTACAAAAATGTAGAG
>NZ_AUID01000042.1 GCF_000423525.1 Proteocatella sphenisci DSM 23131
AATTAATAACCTGTTGTCCTTTTTCAAAAAATTGGTTATAATATTGTTTCATGGGTAGTTATATTATAAAATATAACGGGAAAAGATGGCAATATATTTTGTCATTTTTTTTTGCTTTTTTTTTGCATTAAAAAAAGCGAACTAGTCGCTTTTTTCTTTGGGGGCTATTTCCCGACAGCCTCTTTTTGTTCTTATATATTTTTTATTAGTAAGATTTACCCATTATAAGCATTCTGTCAGTTTCTTTTCCACAAACTATACACTTATTGTATCCAAGATCTACCTTATCAAACGGCATACATCTTGTACTTACCCCTGTTTCATCCTTTATTTTTTCTTCACATGCAGGATCATCACAGAGCATAGCATAAGCATATCCAGTTTTTTCTTCAAATGTTTCTTTAAGTTCGTCATAAGTGCTTACAGTCCAAGTTTTTTCGTCTCTGAACTTTGAAGCTCTTTCAAAAAGATTTTTTTGGATATCTTCCAAGATATCTTTAAGGTCATTTTCCAGATTTTCCATAGAAACTACAGATTTCTCACAAGTATCTCTTCTAAATACAGTTACCTGATTTTTTTCTATATCTCTTGGTCCCATCTCTATTCTTATTGGAATACCCTTCATTTCCCACTCGTTGAACTTATATCCTGGTGATTTATTTGTGTCATCATCAAGTTCTACCTTGAACTGAGACTTTAATCTCTCATTAAGTTCCCTTGCTGTTTCAAGCACACCAGCTTTGTTAGAAGCAACAGGCACTATAACAACCTGTATTGGCGCGATTCTTGGTGGTACAACAAGCCCTCTGTTATCACCATGAACCATTACCATTGCACCTATAAGTCTAGTCGTCGTAGCCCATGAAGATGTCCATGCAAATTTATGCTTTCCATCTCTATCCAGGAATTTAATATCAAACATCTTTGTAAAATGCTGTCCAAGGTTATGAGAAGTACCAGCCTGAAGCGCTTTTCCATCTCTCATCATCGCTTCTATAGTGTATGTTCTAAGGGCACCTGCAAATTTTTCCTGTTCCGTCTTTACCCCTAATTTCAGCGGTATAGCCATATGCTCTTCAACGAACTCTCTGTATTGTTCAAGTATCATTAGACATTCTCTGTCAGTATCAGCCTCATCTGCATGCACAGTATGGCCTTCATGCCATAAAAACTCTGAAGTTCTTAGGAAAGGTCTTGTTGTCTTTTCCCATCTTACAACACTGTTCCACTGGTACATAAGGAATGGCAGATCTCTGTATGACTTTATCCACTTTGAGAACATTGGACAAATTATAGTTTCAGATGTTGGTCTTACAAAAAGTCTCTCAGGAAGCTCATTGTCCCCATTATGAGTTACCCATAGTACTTCAGGAGCAAATCCTTCGAAGTGATCAACTTCTACCTGAAGAAGATGTTCTGGTATAAGGAGCGGAAAATACGCTGCCTTGTGGCCAGTTTCTTTGAACTTTGTATCTTGCCACTTTACTATATTTTCCCATATAGCATATCCGTAAGGTCTTATTATCATTGCTCCCTTAACCGGTGCATAATCTGAAAGTTCTGCCTTAAGTACTATATCTGTATACCACTGTGCAAAATCCTCATCCATACTAGTAATTTCTTTTACAAATTCTTGTTTTTTTTGTGTCACTTGTACTTCCTCCTTATATTTGAAAATATTATTATCCAATAAAAAAAGCCTCCGTCCAACAAAGGGACGAAGGCATATTCTCCGTGGTACCACCCAAATTGATACAAAAAATGTATCCACTTGATGTCTTTAACGCAGACTTACGGTAAGTATCAGTTACTGCTCCGAGGTAGGTTTCAAAAAACATTTTCTTATGAAAGCTTTCAGCCGACGACTTTCAATCTCTTTTAGTTAATAATTTTTTTACTGGCCTCTTCATAGCATTTTTATTGTACATGTTAAGATTATAGTATCTATATCTACTATTGTCAAGCTTAATTAAATTCATTTTGTTAGATTGATGCTAATTGGTGTGCCCAGAGGGATTCGAACCCCCGGCCTCTTGGTTCGTAGCCAAGCACTCTATCCAGCTGAGCTATGGGCACATACAAAAATTGACCTCTAAAGGTCAATTTTTTCAAATGGTGCGGCTGGAGGGACTTGAACCCCCACGCACTGGGCGCCAGATCCTAAGTCTGGTGCGTCTGCCAATTCCGCCACAACCGCATTTGAATATGGAGGCGACATCCAGATTTGAACTGGAGATTAAGGAGTTGCAGTCCTCTGCCTTACCACTTGGCTATGTCGCCATATTATTGATTTTTTTGATTTAATGGGGTGAGTAATGGGGATCGAACCCACGACCTCCAGAGCCACAATCTGGCGCTCTAACCGACTGAGCTATACCCACCATGTATCGAAATCAAATAAAAATGGTCGAGGTGGAGAGACTCGAACTCCCGGCCCCATGGTCCCAAACCACGTACGCTACCAAACTGCGCTACACCTCGATTGTTGTTTTAAAACTATTCATCCTTTTGAGTAAGGATGGTGGGCCTTCAGAGACTCGAACTCCGGACCTACCGGTTATGAGCCGGGCGCTCTAACCAACTGAGCTAAAGGCCCCCACATGGTAGCGGCAACAGGATTCGAACCTGTGACCTTTCGGGTATGAACCGAACGCTCTAGCCAACTGAGCTATGCCGCCATAATAGGGTTGATATTTTATTGTATTATATTTCAGATGGTGCCCAAAGCCGGAATCGAACCAGCGACACGAGGATTTTCAGTCCTCTGCTCTACCGACTGAGCTATTTGGGCAATCTTGGCGGAGAAGGTGGGATTCGAACCCACGGCCCATTACTGAGTCACTGATTTTCAAGACCAGCTCCTTAAACCGCTCGGACACCTCTCCAGGTGTTAATGAAATATTAAAATGGTGACCCATCCGCGACTCGAACGCGGGACACCCTGATTAAAAGTCAGGTGCTCTGCCGACTGAGCTAATGGGTCATGGCTGGGGATGCAGGACTCGAACCTACGAATGCCAGGATCAAAACCTGGTGCCTTACCGACTTGGCGAATCCCCAACTAAATGGTGTGTCTGGAGGGATTCGAACCCCCGACACCCGGCTTAGAAGGCCGGTGCTCTATCCGACTGAGCTACAAACACATGATATGATTTATTATGCTCCGCACTTTCTTGGAGCGGAAGACGGGATTCGAACCCGCGACCCTCGCCTTGGCAAGGCGATGCTCTACCACTGAGCTACTCCCGCATAGTGGTGCGGCTGGAGGGACTTGAACCCCCACGCACTGGGCGCCAGATCCTAAGTCTGGTGCGTCTGCCAATTCCGCCACAGCCGCGCATAAATATGGAGCTGGCAATAGGAATCGAACCTACAACCTGCTGATTACAAGTCAGCTGCTCTACCGTTGAGCCATGCCAGCATATTGAAATTTTTCTTTAGTTTATATAATGGCGATCCGGAAGGGACTCGAACCCTCGACCTCCAGCGTGACAGGCTGGCATTCTAACCAACTGAACTACCGGACCGCAATATTATATGGTGGGACCAACAGGGCTCGAACCTGTGACCCCCTGCTTGTAAGGCAGGTGCTCTCCCAGCTGAGCTATGATCCCGGGAATGTATGGTGACCCCTAGGGGAATCGAACCCCTGTTACCGCCGTGAAAGGGCGGTGTCTTGACCGCTTGACCAAGGGGCCTTCTTTATATAAAGAAATTTTTTGGTTGCGGGGGCAGGATTCGAACCTACGACCTTCGGATTATGAGCCCGACGAGCTGCCAACTGCTCCACCCCGCGA
>NZ_AUID01000043.1 GCF_000423525.1 Proteocatella sphenisci DSM 23131
GCTGATAATACTTGGAGGGCAGCCTCCTGGGAAAGTAGGACGTAGCCAATTTAAAAAAGCACTTGAGTATATCTCAGGTGCTTTTTTAATACATAAAATCTAAAGTGAATCCATGCCTTCCCAGACTATTGATCTGTAACGCTCTGGATCAGTATCTCCTTCGGTAGAGAAAAGCATAACTGAAGAATTTTCATCGAGTCCCAGTTTTTCTTTTATATCTTTATACTCGGGATCCGTAAGGATAGTATAGAGAAGTCCCATGGTAACGGCACCTGATTCTCCAGATGTTACAGGAGCATCTCCCTTTGATGGAGCAGCAAGGAGTCTCATACCAAGGGCACTTACCCAGTCAGGGCATGATACGAATGTGTCTGCATGATTTTTGAGAATACCCCAGGCAATAGTGCATGGTTCCCCACATGCCAGTCCATTCATGAGAGTGAGCATGTCTCCGCCAACTATCTGTGGATTTCCACTTCCTTCAATAGCACTTTTGTAGAGGCAATCAGCTACTTCTGCTTCTACAACAACTACCTTAGGTTCACAGTCACTGTATTTATTTGTAAAATATCCCTGGACAGCGCCAGCAAGCGAACCAACTCCTGCCTGTATGAATATATGTGTAGGTCTTTCGCATCCGTACTTTTGCATCTGGGTGTCGGCTTCAAGCGCCATTGTTCCGTATCCCTGCATTATCCATGCAGGAATCTCTTCATATCCATCCCACGCAGTATCCTGGATTATGATGGCATTTTCCTTCGATTGAGATTGACTGTATGCTTTCCTTACACAGTCATCGTAGTTAAGAGCCTCTATAGTAGCGGTGGCATTTTCATTAAGAACGTGATTAAGACGAGTCTGTGTGGTGCCTGCAGGCATGTATACAACACATTTCTGATTAAGCTTGTTGGCAGCCCATGCTACACCACGCCCATGATTGCCATCCGTAGCAGTATAGAAAGTTATCTCTCCGATTTTGTTCCTGAGTTCATCAGAGGTTAGAACGGAATAAGGAAGTTTGCTTATGTCTTCATCAGTTATTGAAGATATGTATCTGGCTATGGCATAGGAGCCACCAAGTACCTTAAAGGCATTAAGCCCAAATCTGTAAGATTCATCCTTCAAAAAAATATCTTTGAGTCCAAGATGAGCTGACATATTAGACAGTCTAACTAGTGGAGTTTCCTTGTATTGAGGAAAGCTCATATGAAATTCATGCACCTGTTTTGATTGACTTGGTGACATCAAAATCAGATTTTTATCTTCGGTCTTTGGAAGATTGTTTGATATCCATTTTAATTTATTCTTTTTTTCTTTATTCATTGCTAAAATTTCTCCCTTCCAATTTTCAATATTGCCTCAAGCACACCGCCTCCCAAGCTCCTTGCCTTGTCAGAAACGCTGAAGCAGTGCTCTATTTGCGCCCGTGGGTCTATATCTGCAACCTTCATTCCACTTTGGACAAAGAGTCCACCTTTTAGCTGTCCACGTAATATACCATCGATTGAAGCCAGTACAGGAACATCATCTACAAGAGCCAGGATATGACCTTTTTTTACATAAGAGCCTATAGGAAGGACAGCATTGTATATTCCGCTTGAAGGAGATTTTATAACTCTTTCCTTAGAATATCCTCCTATATCGCCGGGAACGCCGGTATTAGGAGATGCATAACCGTCATATATGCATCGTCCAAGATTGTGGCCTCTTTGAGATTCGATAACGCAATCGCAGTCAATTTGAGCACAAAAACCGGGACCTATGCCAATTGTTATCGGAGCATCGTCTTTTTCAAGCCCTAAATTCTTTTTTGCAAGAATAGCATCTATAATTATATCAGGCTTCCACTCATTTTTTATTTGTGCAAGTTCATCAACGATTACACCTATGTTTGCATTTGAAATTGCAAAAAGACAATCTGAAATATCCTTGCAAAGTATAGCCTTTATACCCTCTAATTCAAAAGCCCCCTCGTAGACAGCTGTGCAAAATGAAACACTTCGCCTTATTGCAGTAGGTTTAGGAATTTCAGTCATTATTATAGAAAATCCGCATTCAAAAAGCCTGCAGGCAATTCCAGAAGCAATATCCCCGCCTCCCTTTATCAAAACCTTAAAATTTCGCTTCAACATATGAACAACCTCCTTGTAGGTTAATTTTATCATATTTGACAGTGGAATAACACTGTTGTATACTCAATTATATTAATAGATAGGGAGGCTTGAAATGTACAAGGTTAAAACGCAGGAAAGCGTAGGTAAAGTTCTTACTCATGATATTACAAAGATAGTAGTCGATGGAGAAATACCTGAAAAATATCCGGTATTCAAGAAAAACCATATAATAAGAGAAGAAGACATAGAAGTTTTGCTTTCTATAGGTAAGGAATATATATATGCTGGAGATGTAGAAAAAGGCATGATTCATGAAAATGAGGCCGCTCTTAGAATGGGGAATATGTGTGAAAACAATCATCTTGTCCACACAGATGTCTCAGAAGGCAGGGTAGATATAGTGGCGCAAATTGATGGCCTGCTGAAGGTGAACCTTGAAAAACTCTATGAGATAAACTCTGTGGACAGCTTCATGATTTCTACAATACACAATAATTCACAGGTCAGAAAAAATCAAAAAGTAGCAGGTATGAAGATTATTCCCCTTATGATAGAAGAAGAAAGAATGAAATACGTAGAGAATATACAAAAAGATGTTCCTCTTTTGACACTTCTTCCATACGTTAAAACAAAGATAGGACTTGTGATAACAGGAAGTGAAATATATAATGGCAGAAGAAAAGATGGCTTTACTCCTATTATAGAATCAAAACTTAAAAAATTTGGAGCAGGACTTATTGGGACAAGAATAGCATATGATGACGAAAATCTAATTTCTTCTTATATAGAAAAATTTATTGAAGAAGGCGCAGAAGCTGTTTTTTGCACAGGAGGAATGAGCATAGATCCTGATGACAAGACTCCTTTAGCAATAAGAAAATCAGCAACACAAGTGATAAGTCATGGATCACCAGTAGTCCCAGGGGCAATGTGGATGCTTGCATACAAAGGGGAAATACCAATAATGGGCATTCCAGGAGGTGCACTTTTTAGCAAGGCTACCACTGTTGATATAGTTCTCCCAAGGATTCTTGCAGATGACAAGATAACAAGAAGAGATGTAGTTGAGATGTCACACGGAGGATACTGCCTTAAGTGTGAAGTCTGTCATTTTCCACAGTGTGGATTTGGAAAATAGGTGTTGACAGACTAAGAATTCAATGGTATTCTAATATAGCTCTCAGAAATGGGAGCTATATATTTCAAAAATAAAAGTTTAAAAATAAATTAAAAAACTATTGACATTATCTTTTAAATTTGGTATATTAATAAAGTCGCCAAAACAACACAAACAAAACAACATAAGAGCGGCGCAACATGAACCTTGAAAACTAAACAGCAGAATATACAAACCATTTATAGGTGTGAGCCGCAAGGCGAACATCTACAAAAAGAA
>NZ_AUID01000044.1 GCF_000423525.1 Proteocatella sphenisci DSM 23131
GCCTGGAGGGACTTTATAAAGACACTGGACGGGGATAAGTAAAAGGGGGGCATTTTATAAATGGATGCCGGTGCCTGTCACTAACTTACTAACTTACTAACTTATTATGTCAAATAACAAGTTTGAGAATTGTAGATATTATTAGATTTCAATCTAAAAAAACAAAAAACAACTTTTTCATGAGAAAAAATCTCAATAAATGGTTGTTTTTTTACGAATATGGGTATATAATCACAAGAGAGGAGTGATATAAAAATGTTAATTCAATTTAATTTTAATAATTACAGATCATTTAAGAATGAAGCTGTCTTGGATATGAGTGCAACAAAAATAACAGAGCATCCAAATCATGTTGCTGAAGTTGGAAAAGAAAAGATATTGAAGGTAGCAGCTATTTATGGAGCTAATGCTTCTGGAAAGTCAAATGTATTTTCAGCATTTGACTATATGACTGAATATGTAGTCAACTCATTTAAATTTGGTGGAGATAGTGATATCAAGCAAAATAAGGATAATGAATATATAAAAGTAAGTCCATTTTTATTTGATTCCACTAGTAAAAATGAGCCAAGCACATTTGAAGTTTTCTTCGTAGACAACAGTAATGATAAACATAAAACATTTCAGTATGGTTTTTCTGTAAATTCTCAGGAAGTATTAGAGGAATGGTTGTATACAAAGGCAAAAACATCTTCAAATTATAAAACTATATTTTATAGAAAAAAAGGGGAAGAAACGGATTATTCTGGAATTAAGAAAAGCAGTGACAATATAGAAATTGCTTTAGAAAAAGAATCGCTGATTGTATCTTTAGGGGCAAAATTGAAAATTGAAATATTGAAAACTGTAAGAGAATGGTTTTTAAAAAATGAAATAGTAGATTTTGGAAATCCCGGAGAAAATTTTTTACGGTCACGATTACTGCCTTATAATTTTGATGAGGACAAAGATGTTCAGAAAAAAGTCGTTAAATTCTTTTCCTCTTTTGATGAATCAATAAAGGATTTTTTGATTGAAACCGATGGGGAAATTGACGATAAAGAAAAAGACGGTTTTACAATTAAAACGCTGCATGCAATGAACGATTCTAATGAAATGGAATCCTTAAATTTTATGGATGAATCGAGTGGTACTTTAAAAATGTTTTCTTTATATCCGCCAATTCAAAGTGCTTTAGAACTTGGAAGCTTGTTGTTTGTTGATGAGTTTAATTCAAGATTACACCCGCTATTGGTACGTAATATTATACAGATGTTTGAAAACCCTAAGATAAATAAAAATAATGCACAGCTTATTTTTACAACTCATGATGTATGGCAGCTTTCAAATGATTTGCTTAGAAGAGATGAGATCTGGTTTTCAGAAAAAGATAGAAATGGCATTTCATGGCTTTATTCTCTTGTTGAATTCCAGGATAAAGATGGAGAAAAAATAAGGAAAGACGAGTCTTATGGCAAAAATTATATAATTGGAAAATATGGGGCAATTCCGAAATTAAAACCATTGGACATGTTTAAAGGGGATTAGGACATGGGAAAAGACGATAGAAAAGGTAAAAGGGTTGGTCGAAATAATAGAGTTGGAACGAGAGTGCCAAAACTTGGATACTATATAATTGTCACTGATACTGAAGAAACAGAAAAGAATTATTTTGAAGGACTTAGAAATTCTATGCCTAAGGAAATTCAGGACCAAATTGTTATAAAAGTAGAAAAGGCTTCAATAAAAGATTTAGTAGATATTGCACAAGAATTAAGAAATGAAGATCCTCAATATAGAAACTCTTGGATAGTTTTCGACAGAGACCAGGTTAAGGATTTTGATGAAATTATTTTTAAGGCAGGAAAAATCGATATAAATGTTGGTTGGTCAAATCCTTGTATCGAAATATGGTTTTTTGCCTACTTTGAAAATATTCCACATATTAAGGACTCTTGGACATGCTGTGACAATTTTGCTAAATTGTATTTAAAAAAAACGGGTCAAAATTATGAAAAATCAGGGAAAGACATATATGCAAAATTAAGCCAATATGGTGATGAAAAGAAAGCCATAGAACTTTCAAAAAGAAAAATAAAAGAACTTGAAGATGATTGCAATACAAAACCTTCAATAATGTATCCAGGAAATACAGTTTTTAAATTAATAGAAGAAATAAAGAGTAAGATTAATATTTAAACATTATATAAAAAAGAAAGACAGCATCTGTAAATGCTGACTTCTTTGATATAAGGGATCACAGGCTTAGTGACACCCGAATCAAGTATAAATTATTTAACATATTATTTTATATCATGATTTTCCTAAATTTTCAATAGTTAGGTTCTAAGCCAGAGAAGGAAATTGGAATATACTAATGGCTAAAACAAAATCAAGCTCTAAAGGAGTTCAAGAAAAAAAGATAGTGACAGTTAAAGGCTACACTACTAAAAATGGAACTAAAGTTAAAGACCACAGAAGGTCTACACCTAACTAATATTAAGAATTGCAAAGGAGAAAGAATATGTATTATAAAACAGGAGAAAAACCAGGAAAAGGCACTTACAAATGTACGAGAGATGGTCAGATAGTTGTATTAGATGACAATACGGATACTCTTCCACCATGCCCAAAATGTAATAATACGACATACACGAAGATATAATAAAATAAAAACATGGCCAGGGGATGACAAAACTCCTGGTCATATAGATTAATAAGCTTAGGCTTGCAGAGCAAGGGCTAGAAATGAAGCTGATTTTAATACCTGGTCTCTTCTAGCCTAAGCTTATTAGTTGTTAGGATGCCGGTGCCTGTCACTAACTTAAGATACCAACCAAGATACCAACCAAGATAATGAGGATATTAAAGGGTTACTGGAGTTTTGCAGAACTCCACGAACAAGGGAAGAGATGCAAGAG
>NZ_AUID01000045.1 GCF_000423525.1 Proteocatella sphenisci DSM 23131
AAAATACTTTCCAATTTACATTGCAAAAATCCATAATCAAATCTATTAGCAGCTTCAACTAATGGAATTGTAGATAATTTTTCTTCGAGAATTTCAACCAATAATTCAATTTCTTGTTTTGTTAACTCGATATTCATTTTTTACCACCTTTCAATATTGTTGATAGATAAAACGGGAGCCTGGGCATAAGCGACCAGGCTTTCCCGAAATTTAAAACTATCAATACATTACACCCAAGGAATGTATCGACTATTCAGTTGTCATATAAAAGATGGAACCGAAAGCGAACCGACGGCGTTCCTTGTCATTCGCCTTTCTGATCCATCTTCTCTATTGTCTTCTGAAACTCACGCATTTCACGTAACATATCAGATACGTTAACATCACCAGACATTTCTTTCATATCATGTATAGAATTATTCAAATCAATTAACAATTCTTTTTGCATTTCAGCTTCAGCAAACTGAGTAATTAACATAGCAATATAGTTAGAATAAGGCATAGCATAAGAAGCAGCCTTTTTTTTACACCAATCAGCTATATCCATTCTAACTCTGATATTAATCCTATGAAGATTATCTTTTTCACTCATATTAACACCTCCATTAATCATTATAAATACATAATAAATCATTATCCAACATAAGTCAATGCTTTTATATTGACTTTTTTGCTCAAGGGGTGCCAATGGCGACCAGCCTATCATGCTACCATCCCAAATCAATGCACCACTACGTTTGCTGATCCCCCAGGGTGACTATGTCCCCCAGGGTGAACAGCAGCATTGACATGGGTCCCTTGCACGCATGATGTATTTGGCACGAGGCACCCCCAGAGAACGCAAAAAAGCACTGTCCGTTTTATGGGACAATGCTTGTGTTATGATGGTATATTTGATATAATTTACTCATCGAAGTACGATAAAGCCAGGTCAGCGTTATCGAAATATTTAATCTCAACATAATCGTTTGAGAACGAAGGATGTATATTGGCGGATATACGTCCTTTTTTTACGATTTCAGCTTTTTTTAATCCCTTTGAACAATAATACATCTTAGAATTAGTATCACTGATACAGTCAGCTAAATCCTTTGATATGTATTTTGTTATATAGGACGAAGCTTTGTCTTTATCTCTTATTTTCTCCATAGTTAAAAATCCAAATCTTTCAGAATAGGAAGCCCAGGAGTAAACAATTTCACCTTTTCGTATCTTCTCAATAATTCTATAAGGCAACACCATATCCTCAGTCAACAAAGTTAAATGAGATTCGGGAAGACCAGACATGAATCCATGCATATGCCAGGCACCATCTTTATGCTTTTCTGGAATAAATAGATATTTTACTTTTAGGTTATGTCTTTTATTATAATTACGCAAAAACTGACTGAATTTAGCATAATACGCTTTTAAATCATATCTATCATGCTTGTTTTTATCAATTGTAAATGTGACGAAAAAATCCCAGTCATTACACATTCCATATTCAAATATAGTCGATTTAGTACGAGATATACTTTCAAGCATTTTTTTATCATTACTTCCTCTGACGAAGTCAGAAATTTTATCATCAATTTCTACCCCTTTAACTCTCAATACATTATGCCGAGTTAATTTGTATGTGTTATCGTTATATTTTTTGAGAACACATATGTTATAATCATAAGCTCTTTGTTTAAGCATATTAACCTCACAATATGAATATAATATGAACAAGATATGAACAAAATATGAATATAATATATATAAAATATGAACAATATATATATATAAAATAAATATAAAAAACCAAAATAACCGTTAAGTGTTAGTTTGTCTAGTAATAGAATTTCAAAACTAGACTTCTTTATACTCAATTACCTTATAATAAAAAAAATTAACTTGCTTATCAGATAACAACAAAACTTTAAAATAATTATCACCAACACCAATAATTTTAAAGCCAATACCAACCAAATAATCTACAAATTTAGTAAAATCACGAACTTCACAACCACGCCATTTCATAATTTTTGTACCGGTAATATTATTATAACCAACAGAAAAACCATGACATAAATTCATAGCTAAACCCCCTTTTTTTTCAAAATACTTTCCAATTTACATTGCAAAAATCCATAATCAAATCTATTAGCAGCTTCAACTAATGGAATTGTAGATAATTTTTCTTCGAGAATTTC
>NZ_AUID01000046.1 GCF_000423525.1 Proteocatella sphenisci DSM 23131
GCTGATAATACTTGGAGGGCAGCCTCCTGGGAAAGTAGGACGTAGCCAATTTAAAAAAGCACTTGAGTATATCTCAGGTGCTTTTTTAATACATACTATTATATAAATTTCATTTCAAGTACATCAAATGTTCCTTTGGGGGTTATCCGTATTTCTGGAATTACAGGAAGACTGATAAATGAAAGTGTTATAAAAGGGTCAATGTTTTTAGATACACCCATTGAATGAGCTATAGAAATCATTTCTTTGATCTTCTGGTTTACTTCTTCAAAAGGTTCTTCGCTCATGAGACCCATTACTGGAAGAGCAAGTGTTTTTATAACTCTTCCATCAGATACTATAGTTATCCCGCCCATTTTTTTTTGAAGCTCGAGCACTGCTATCAGCATATCACTATTATTATCACCTATTACTGAAATATTGTGAGAGTCGTGAGAAACACTGGACGCAATTGCTCCACCAGATATACCAAAACCTTTTACAACTCCTTTGCCAACGAGACCAGTGTTTTTATGACGCTCTACAATTGCAATTTTGTTAAAATTGGAATCAGCTATAAAAAATCCATTTTTATTTGGAAGATACTCATCACTTCTAGATGTTAAAATCTGATTATCTATAAGATTTATGACTGGTTCTTTAGAAACATCTAAAGGCATGGAGAAGCTGTTTTTGGATAGATTAGAAAAATCAATGGTATTTTTTAGTGGATGTTTTGAATCAAGGTTTATACTGGCCCACTTGAATGATTTTATATTTTTTCCTTTGTGGTAGACATCTGATATTTCAAAATCTGCAAAGTTGTCAAACATGACAAGGTCTGCCTGATATCCTGGGGCTATTGCGCCCAGATTCTTGATTCCATAACAGCGGGCGGTGTTTATTGTAGCCATCTTTATAGCTGATATGGGGTCGATTCCAAGTGAGATGGCTCTTTTTATAGAATAACTTATATGACCCTCATTTTTTATTTCTTCTATGTGTTTGTCATCTGTGCAGAAAGAGAAATTTTCTGTTGAAATTTTATTTTCGACAATTCCGCGGACAATATCATCAAGATTTTTTGCAGCGCTGCCTTCTCTTATGTGGACGTGGATACCCCGGCTGACTTCTTTAAGTGCATATTCGTAGGTTGTGGCCTCATGATCTGTTGCTATTCCCGAAATCAGATAAGCGTTAAGATCCAGATCACATAAATTAGGGGCATGTCCATCAATTATCAAGTTTTTGAACATATCTATTTTTTTCATCATACTTACATCTGAATTAATTACTGAAGGGTAGTCCATTACTTCACCAAGGCCAAGGACTCTTGGATTATTTAAATATTTTTTCATATCTTTTGGATTAAACTTACCTCCGTTGTTTTCGAATTTAAGTGAGGGCACGCATGAAGGGAGCATTACAAATACATTTGCAGGGATATTTTCTGTTTGAGAAAGTATATAGTCTATTCCTTCACTTCCCTTTACATTTGCAGCTTCGTGGGGGTCCTCTATAAAGGAAGTAGTCCCCCACTTGAGCACATTTTTTACAAGCTCTCTGGGTGTTACCAGAGCCGACTCCATATGGATATGTGCGTCAAAAAAACCAGGAGAGACATATTTTCCATCAAGGTCTATTTCGTTAATTCCTTCATAGCTTCCAATCCCTACTATAATGCCATTGCATATAGCTATATCACAAATTTCGATTTTATTGGTGAATACGTTTATCACTTGCCCATTTTTGAGTACGAGATCTGACTTTTTTTTGCCTGCCGCCGCAGCCGTCATTTTGATGTATTCTTTTGTAGTCATAAATCTGCTCCTTATTTTAATGAAAAAGGTATTGAAATAGTAATTAATATATGGTATACTATGAAAGTAATATGGTTACAATAGAGTAGGAGATACACCTGTTCCCATTCCGAACACAGAAGTTAAGCCCTGCATCGCTGATAATACTTGGAGGGCAG
>NZ_AUID01000047.1 GCF_000423525.1 Proteocatella sphenisci DSM 23131
AATGTTGATGAAATAGTAGAAGAAATGAGAAGCATCAGAAGCGAATTCTGTAAATTCTAGTCTTATACTTATCCAAAAAATCGCCCTTAAAGTGAAATTACGATTTTATTTTGAGGGCGATTTTTGTATTTGAATAAATTATGACATTGAAAAATAAAATTATAGTGATATAATTGTATAATACATAATTTCAATGGGAGGTTTTATGGAAAAAAAAATTGTAAAAACATATCTAAGTAATAATAAACTCCTGCAAAAAAGAAGGACTGTAAGATATTTTATAGATGCTGTTAAGCAGATTCAAGAAAAAGAAGGACTCGATGCGGTAAATATAAGAAAAATAGGAGATATAGCAGGTTACAACAGCGCGACAATATATAATTACTTTGATAGTATCGAGCATCTGATTTTTTTTGCTTCGATGGAATACTTCAGAGAATATATAAAAGAACTCCCGGGAGCATTGAAAGATGAGAAGGATTCCCTTGAGAGATACATAATAATTTGGAACTGTTTCCTCAAACACGCTTTTAGATATCCAAAAAACTATTATGCGATATTTCTTGCAAAAGAGGGAGAGCGCACCAGAGATTACATTGACGATTATTACAAACTCTATCCAATGGATAAAAGCGGAATGAGTCAAGACATTAAAGATATGATGTCAGAAAAAGATTTATTTAGCAGAGGCAACATAGCCGCTAAAGAATGTATAAAACAAGGATATTTTAGTGAAATCGAAGGCTATGTAATGAATGACATAATAACTTATATTTTTGAAAGTTTTATTTTCAGGGTAATACACAATGGACTAGATCCCGAAACGGCAGAAACTGAAATAAAAAGATATATTAAAAGCGTGATCGAGAAGTACAGACAAAAGTAGATAAAAGGCGGATTATAACGGATGGTGAAAGCCATTCGTTTTTTTTATATCAAAAAATCGCCAAATATTAAAAATATTTATAATTATCTGCGAAAAAGCCTATAAGACGCTTGACAAATAATTACGGTTTATATATAATCGTGATTAAGGAAAATGTTTTCAAAGCGAGAGGAGAATATGGATGAAACTGGAAATAGGTAATTTTTATGTAAAAGATGTCAGACTTGGAAATGAGACATCATACAAAGATGGAATTCTTAGTATAGATAAAGAAGC